>NZ_JABUAE010000036.1 GCF_013314535.1 Bacillus sp. Xin1
TTAAATGGCGTACCGCCCACATTTTAACGAAAATATACGCTAAGCAATTTTCGACATTAAAAAACGTTGATTTTATTACCCTAAGCAAAGCATTCAATCTCAAAAACGGTCGTTTTTGGAACAGATAGTGTGGACTAACATCATTCATAAAACATATAATTATAAGGATATATTCAAAGAATGATTGAATACACATTCTTTTTAGAAATTATATAGCAGAAAGCTATGAACCTGAAGATTCATAGCTTTTTTATCCAGTACGGAGATTTTATTTATATTGTTACAACTATATAACTGAAATTTAACAACATGTATACAGACTTCAATTATTTCCTTCCGTATTACCATAGTCTAAACTAAACGAAATTTCTTTTAACGTATCAATGAAAATATGTGTAGCTGCACCTAGATATTTATCCTTCCTATAGACAATTCCCACATTTCGAGCAAGATTAGAATTTCGTATAGGAATGATTTTTATATTAGGTTGCTTAAGATACTCTAGGTAAGGGCCAGGTAATATAGTGATTCCTATACCGTCTGCTACCATATTAATTAATGATTGCATAGTTGTAATTTCAAAAATAGGACTCGGAAGAAAACCCAAGTCTTTGCAATTTTTATTTATAAGTTGTCTTATAAAATATTGTTCAGGAAGTAAAATAGAAGGAGTCGTCTCTAATACTTCTAACTCTAACATATCCTGATGTGCTAATGGATGTTCAACAGGTACTGCAAAAGCCATTTCTTCAGTATATAAAGAAAGTGTTTCAAATTCATCGCCTTTTATAGGTAAAAAAACGATTCCTAAGTCCACCTTATTTTCTAACAAGTGTTTTTGAATATCCCCAGTACGTAGACCTAGCACAGAAATCTTAACAGCTGGGTATAGCTTGTGAAATTTAATTAATGCGGGTGGAATAAGATAATTTTCTACTGTTAACAATGTACCAATCGAAATTGAGCCTCTTTGAAGTCCATTTAATTCATTTATTGAAGTTTTTGCCTGTTCTAATTCGTGAAAAATATTGCGAGTATACTTTAAGAGTAGTTTTCCCGATTCAGTAAGAGCTGTCTTCTTACCGATTCGATCAAATAAAGGCGTTCCAATTTCATGTTCTAATAATCTGATTTGTTGACTTAAAGATGGTTGGGAAATTCCAACTTTTTCTGCAGCTCTTGTAAAATGAAGTTCTTGGCACACAGCATAAAAATACTCCAGTTGTCTTAATTCCATTCTGAAGCCTCCTAGTTCAAGTGATGATAGTTAATGAATTGATGTTATGTAAAGCCTCAAGGATCTCATTTATTATGGTTAGCTTCTACATGAATTCTACAGCAACTTAAGATAATACAAATTATATCATAGGTTAAAGCTATAATTATTATATAAATAATTAGATTGTTCTATTAATCGAAGTATCTTAGACTATTATTTACACAGAAGGCTAATCTTATTAAAATTAATGATTTCGAAACTTAAAACACTTAAACTGTGTAAAATTTTGAGGAGGTTAATAGGATGAGTAATCAAAGAACAGATATTGTCAATTATAGCGAATTTCTAAAAAAGAGTAGGAAGCCTGCCATTCGAGCATGTTCTTGGAAATGGAAAGATATTTATCCCTTGCTTAATGAATCTGTATCAGAAGATTTTCTTGAAAGTGGACGTGGAACTTTATCCCTCATTCATAAGGATACTGGAGATGCGTATGGTACTTCCTCAACAATGAATGTAGTAGTACAAATTTTCAAACCAGGTGAGCATAATAAGGCTCATCGTCATACGAATGTGGCTTTAAACCTAGTATTTCAGGGAGAGGGTTTTAGTATTGTAGATGGAGAGAAGATTGAATGGGAAAAAGGTGATTTATTCCTAGCTCCTCCATGGTCTGCTCATGAGCATTGCAACACTTCAGAAACAGAGGATGCGATTTTTTTCACTTTTCAGGATGTTCCGGTCCTTACTTCAATGGGCACATGGTTTTTAGAAGAACCCATAGGGAGTACTCCCCGCCACGTCTTAAAGCAAAATGTACAGACAGAGAAAAAATAGAAGGTATTAACTAGTACTTTTTATATTTGATCTCACGTAAAATTAATTATTTATATAAATACCGGAGGATAAAACAGATGAAAAATTTAAATGTAGCTATTCCAACCCCCTTTCAAGAAGATGAAAGTTTGTATTTAGAGGGCTTTAATTCCATTGTTGAGTACTTAACAGGTAACGGAATAGAGTCTCTTCTTGTATCTGCTACTACAGGTGAACAAAATTCAATGAGTATTGAAGAGCGAATCCAAATTATCGATTATTTTAACCAACAAAATTTTAAACATGTTGAACTTATGTTTGGTGTATCAGCTACAACAACAAAAAATGCAATAAGATTGATTAAAAAACTTGAGGATTCTGTTTTCGATTCCATTCTAATTCAGTTCCCTCCATACATTCAGCCGACGCAAGAACAGGCTGTTTCTTATATTAATGAGTTATTGCAGCATACCACAAAAAATGTTGTACTTTATAACAATCCTTTTCGAACAGGTTTTGAGCTAAGTGCTGAATCATTGAGTACTCTTATTAATCAGAAGTACCCCAATCTGGTAGGCATGAAAGAAGAGAGTGATGTTAAACGTCATGAAAATACAACTTTACCAGATGAATTTATCATGTTCGCTGGGGGAGATGTAAACCTTATAGAAAAGATAATGAATGGTTGTAATGGACTTTCTAGTATGGTAGGAAATGTTTATCCAAAAGAAATTCAACAAATTTCCAGTGACTTATTAACAAATAAACCAGTGGACATTCGAAAAATAAACGAATTAATTAATAAGGTTACAAGTGGTCAAGCTGTTATAAACATTAAGAATCACTACAATTCTCTGGGCATAAAAGTAGGTACTTGTCGTTCTCCTATTCGGTAATAATACTATTTCACGGATTTACTCATTTTAATGAAAGAATCCTAAGGTAATCGCCAAGCAGAAAAAATAATTCAATTATTCTTTCTGCTTGCGGATACCATTACTAAACAATATGGAGGGGCTATATCTATCATGAGGATTTTACATCAAATAGAAAAACAAAAAATGGATATAAAGATTAAAAGAGGATTACTTATTGCAGGAGTTATTTTAATTGGAGCAAATCTCAGAGCCCCAATAACATCAGTAGGTCCACTATTATCTTCTATTCGTGATAGTCTGGGTATATCTAATACATTAGCAGGGACAATTACTACAGTACCGTTACGGTTCTGTTGCGAAGTTTTATTAAGGTTAAGTGGTACCAACAAAAAGTTGTGCATTTTATGCGATTGTTAGTAGCTCCTGTAATTCATTGTATATCGAAAAACCGAAGTCTGAGCCAAGGCTTCGGTTTCGTTTATATAAAGCATGAATGGTTTCGATGCCTTTCAAGGTACGGGAAGCGTGGCGAAGATTTTGAAATCCTGCGGATTTGGCAAAGCGTCGCTTTATATGTCTATGATCTTGTTCGATACGATCGTTCAAATACTTGCTCGTATAATGAATAGTACGTGCATAAAAGCCTTGTTCTCTTAATTTGTTAAATGCGAAAAGCACCAGGACCTTACTAATACTTAAATTTTTTTGTGAAATCTTGTATTTTTTTGATTAGATTCTGTAGTATTGATTATAAATTAAAGATGTGCTGCTATTATAACGCCTTAACTTTTATCCGAAAGTAGTCTTCCACTTTTAAACGTGAAGGTGCGCCAGTGAAAGTGGAAGATGAATTTCGGTTAGGGTTCTGTTGCCAAGATTTCTAAGCTGAGATAACCTGTAGAAAAAGTGTGAGCAGGAGAATGATATATGGGGTATTTTAAAGGAAAACAGTTTAAAAAGGATATTATTTTGGTAGCCGTCGGCTACTATTGTCGTTTTTCTTTAAGCTATCGTGATGTATCTGAAATCTTGAAAGAGCGTGGTGTTTCGGTTCACCCAACAACCATCATGCGCTGGGTTCATGAATATGGAAACCTTATCTATCAAATTTGGAAGAAGAAAAATAAAAACGTTCAATTATCTTGGAAACTAGATGAAACCTATATAAAAGTCAAAGGAAAATGGTGTTATTTATATCGTGCAATTGATAAAGATGGGCACACATTGGATATTCAACTTCGTAAAAAACGGGATCATCAGGCTGCCTATGCTTTTATGAAAAGATTGGTCAAAACGTTTGGAGAACCAGCGGTTCTCACTACAGACAAAGTACCAGCATTACTTTGTGCATTTAACAAATTAAGAGAACAAGGATTTTATCAAACTACAATCCATTGTACAATCAAATATTTGAATAATCTCATGGAACAGAATCATAGGCATGTAAAGAGACGTTTTGCCAAATCTGCAGGATTTCAAAATCTTCGTCATGCTTCACGTACGATAAAAGGTATTGAAACCATTCATGCTCTATATAAACAAAGTCGAAGTCTTCAAAGAGACTCCGCCCTTTCAACGTACAATGAACTTCAACAATTATTAGCTACTTCTTAAACATTGCTCCTCATTTACCAACCTGTTTATGTTTTTTCAAACTTTGCAACAGAACCTAAAAAATGATTGTATGCTATAAAGGGCATACGGCAACGATTACTACTTTTTAAAGCCATTTGTTATTTTCGTTAACAGAATAGAGTAAGCTAAAAAAAGCAAGCACTAGTGTTTCAGCCTAAAGCTTTTATATTATTTGGACTGTGGGTTGTTAGAAAGGATTGTATGTTTGATGTTATTTACAGATTTATCGTCTCCTGTACAGCGGAGTTATCTGTCTGATCTACGTAAGAATGTTCGTAATCTTCTTGGGGATATGAACTATGTTGTTGTAGAGGAAGATGTATCTTTTATTACAGATGATTTTGTTCAGCGAGTATTTGAGTATCTAGAGAAGAAACATTTTCTCCAGAAATGGATAGACGTGGAGATTTCTCTTGGTGAGATGTACGAGTTATTACAGTTGATTGAAAAATCTATGAGAAAAAGAAAGTCTACATTGCATCATTGGAATTATTTTCACAGTTTATTACATGATTTAAGATTACATGAGGATATTCCAAATGATTTTTTATATATGAAAAAGAGATTGATGGAGGTGGAGAATATGAAGAAACAGCAGGAAGATGCACCATCCTTAACTCCAGTTTCTACACAACAGCTTAATGTATTAAAAAAATTGTGGAAGAGAACGTTTAAAAGAGCCTTAGAAGTAACAGAAGATATTACACAGAGTGAGGTGGATGAGTTATTTACTAAGGTAAATCAGAAACGGTTTAAAATATATAGAGAACGTAGAGATAGACTGTGGAAAAGAGGAATTTAACTTTCTTACACAGTGGGGTATGTGAACAGATATAGTTGCCAAAACTTAAGAATTAGGGTGAAAATGACGACTGTACGATTATAAAATAAAACAGTAGCATGAATCCTAATGATTTCATGCTACTGTGAAATGAATATTATTCCGCTTTTACAGCTTCTTTTAATGTTTTTCCCGCTTTAAAGGCAGGTAATTTCTTCATGTACAACATTTTCCATTACTAAAAAGATAGCCTCTACTCTTATGAAAAAGCATGGAGAAGAAAATAAAAAATCCCCTTTATATCAGGAAGTCATGTGTATTTTTAAAAAACGGGAAGATATTTATGGCATTACCCTTAATGAAAAATAGAATGTGATGACATGCCCAGGGGATATTACAATTGTATATACATCAAAATTGTATCAACCAAATGTAGAGGAATTTGATGATTCTTATATATTTGTCGGGACTTCTATTGCACAGCGTAATGATGTAAATTCTTTTTCCTTAGAGCAGGAAAAGGGAAACAAGTTAATTTTATTTCTATGGGAACAGTATTTAACCAGCAACCCGACTTTTATCACACATGTTTTGAAGCATTTCGAGATAGCCTGGTTACTGTCATATTAGCTGTAGGGGAACAAAATGATATTAGTCAATTAGAAAATATTCCTTCTAATTTTAAGCTATATAATTACGTTCCTCAATTAGATATTCTACAACATACTGATCTATTTATTACACATGGGGGAATGAATAGTTCCAGTGAAAGCTTATATTTTTGTGTTCCTATGCTAGTTATTCCAGTTATGGGAGATCAGCCTATAGTTGCTCAAAGAATAGAAGCATTAGAAGCCAGGGTCCAGTTAAATCGTAATTTGCTTACTTCGGAAATATTACGTAATACAGCAATGCATGTGTTATCAAATGATATTTATACAAAAAATAGCCATAGAATTGGAAAATCTTTAAAAAATGCTGGAGGATATAACAAGGCAGTCGATGAAATTGAAACCTTTAAATTTAAAATGGGTATTAAGTAAGGCAAAAATACTGTGACTTTAAAAGTGAACTATGAAAATGAGTTAAATGGAGGGAACTAAAATGAAGCATTTAGAAAAAAAACATCAAGAAACTAACTATCTACAATCTTATGAGAAAAGTCTAAAATTATGGCCAATTAGTTTTTCATCTTACTTTGTAGAAACATCTCAAGGGAAGACTCATATTATTGAAAGTGGTAATAAATTAGCACAACCTCTCGTATTACTCCATGGAGCAAAAATGAGTTCGACAATGTGGTATTCAAATATTTTACACTGGAGTAAACAATTTAGAATAATGTGTATTGATATTTTAGGAGATAAAAATAAAAGTGTTCCCAAAAAAGGCTTTACAGATCGCTTAAGTTACGCACTATGGTTAAAAGAAGTATTACATACATTAGAAATTAATAGCACGAACATTGTAGGATTGTCATATGGTGCTTTGCATACTGTTAACTTCTTGACATTTTTTCCAGAGAAGGTAAATAAGGCTGTAATAATGAGTCCTGCAGCAACGTATATTCCTTTTCATCCTTTGTTTTTTTCCTATGCTTCAGGAATGATGAATAGTAGGGAAGGGGTCGAGAAATTTTTAGAGTGGATTTTTGATAATCGATACACTATTCATCCTTTTATTCAAGAACAATTGGTAGCAGGAATGATGTGGAATAATTCAGTGAAAAATGAAACTCCAACAGAACAGGGATTTCCATATATTTTTACGAACCAAGAGTTAGCCGAAATTCAAACGCCTATGCTGTTAATGTTAGGAGAGAAGGAAGTAATGTATAACCCAATAGAAGCTTTCAAATGTGCTGAACATTCATCACCCAATCTAACTGTAGAATTGGTGAAAGATGTAGGACATTTAATGTCCATGGAGAATCCTCAATATATAAATGATCGTATTTTGGAATTTTTTAATAAATAGGGCATCTCTAGTATCCCATTGCAGATGTTGAATCCATAAAGTCAGTATCTACAACTACTTGAACACCACCTGTGTGGTAACTGTCCTTGATGTGTCATCTCATGTAACTATGTCGTTGGTTCTGTTGCAAAGATTTCTAAACTGAGATAACCTGTAGAAAAAGTGTGAGCAGGAGAATGATATATGAGGTATTTTAATGGAAAACAGTTTAAAAAGGATATTATTTTGGTAGCCGTCGGCTACTATTGTCGTTTTTCTTTAAGCTTTTCTTTAAGCTATCGTGATGTATCTGAAATCTTGAAAGAGCGTGGTGTTTCGGTTCACCCAACAACCATCATGAGCTGGGTTCATGAATATGGAAACCTTATCTATCAAATTTGGAAGAAGAAAAATAAAAACGTTCCATTATCTTAGAAACTAGATGAAACCTATATAAAAGTCAAAGGAAAATGGTGTTATTTATATCGTGCAATTGATAAAGACGGGCACATTGGATATTCAACTTCGTAAAAAACGGGATCATCAGGCTGCCTATGCCTTTATGAAAAGATTGGTCAAAACGTTTGGAGAACCAGCGGTTCTCACTACAGACAAAGCACCAGCATTACTTTGCGCATTTAACAAATTAAGAGAACAAGGCTTTTATATAAATACAACTCATTGTACAATCAAGCATTTGAACAATCTCATTGAACAGGACCATAGGCATGTGAAGCGACGTTTTTCCAAATCCGCAGGATTTCAAAATCTTCGCCACGCTTCCCGTACCTTGAAAGGCATCGAAACCATTCATGCTTTATATAAACGAAACCGAAGTCTTGGCTCAGACTTCGGTTTTTCGACATACAATGAATTACAGGAGCTACTAACAATCGCATAAAATGTACAACTTTTTGTTAGCACCACTTAACCTTAACAAAACTTCGCAACAGAACCATTCGAACTATGCCTTTAACAAAAAAGAATCACTTTTTAGTGGTTCTTTTTTGTTGTAAATCTTTGAGTTAGGATTTAATCGGTTCTGGTGCAAAAAAATGATACATTACAAAATTCGTTTTTTGCACCAGAACCTGTTAATTTATATGTAGTCAATATTTTTATTGTTAATTCATTCTTTTCTATACTAATTACATATTATTTTCAGAGTGATAGTGTCAGTATATTCGAAGTTGAGAGATTCAATGCAGTTATCTTGAGATTTTGGAATAAAATGAATTTTCTAATACTTTATATTTTTTTTGTAAAATCATGTTCTTTTTGATTAGATTTTGTAGTATTCATTATAAATTAAAGATATGTTTCTAGTAGAAGACTCTCCTTATAAAGATTGTGCCCCATGGAGGAGTCTCAACTTTTTTCAGAGCACTCACTCTAATGTGAGTGCATTTTTTTGGCAGACAAGGACTGGAACGCCTCTATCAACATCCAGCAAGGAGAGCGATTATGTTAGTAGAATCATATATAGAGCAAGAGACAGGCTCGATAGCTAAGTAAATTTCATACGGTTCTGGTGCAAAAAATATCTTAAACTTGAACATACTGATACTACTACTCTAAAAAAGGGGCATAATCAGTATGGGAAACCAAAATTTGTTCAAATGGAAACATTATCAGCCTGATGTTATCTTATTAACGGTAAGATGGTACTTACGGTACAACTTAAGTTTTCATGATTTGGTGGAAATAATGGAAGAACGAGGCCTATCGATAGCTCACACAACAATTATACGATGGGTTCATCAATATGGTCCTGAGTTAGATAAGAGAATCTGGCGTCATCTCAAGCAGAGCAATGACTCGTGGAGAGTAGATGAAACATACATAAAAGTAAAAGCGCAATGGATGTATTTGTATCGTGTAGTCGATTCAAAAAGGAATACCATTGATTTTTACTTAAGTAAAAATAGAAATGCCAAATCAGTCAAGCGCTTTTTCAAAAAAGCCTTGTCTTTTTCACACGTATCCAATCCTCGTGTCATTACTGTAGATAAGAATCCAACTTATCCAGCAGCAGTTGAGAAGTTAAAAGAAGAAAAAAAGATGTCAGAAGGCATCCAAATAAGGCAAGTGAAATATCTTAACAACATTGTGGAACAGGATCATCGATTCATTAAGAGGCGAGTCCTTCCTATGTTAGGGTTCAATACAGCTACATCCATTCTTTGGGGAGTAGAAGCCATGCATATGATCAAAAAAGAACAGATTGATTTACGGGATCAGTCTGCCCAAAATCAAAAAGAAGTTATCCATCAATTGTTTGGGCTTGCAGTATAAGATATGATTCCGCTAGGAGTATATGCGCTTTATTCTCTTTTATTTTTGCACCAGAACCAAAAGTTTTGTTTTTGCAAAATGAAATATGTTATGAATATTTTTTATATTGATTTGTATAGAAAAAGTAATATAAATTAGTGATGATAAAAAGGAGTATAAATTCGATGCGAAAAGAAAAGGTTTTGTTAAAGCGATGGAAGGCGGATTTACAAGCTGTTCAAGAAGAGAAGCGGTTGAAGAAGAAGGATAAGAAAAAGAATAAGAAATATAGCATTCCTGGCAATACAACTGACTTTATGAATGGCAAGAACACTTATCGTAAAGAGAATGGGGTATGGAAACAGAGAAATAAATAATGTGAGGATAAATGAGTTTGATTAAGTTTATAGTAATTATCGTAGGCGCTGCCGTTATCGGTTTAGCGTCTTATTTTATTGTGCGAAGGAAGTGATAGCGTGACTTGGTTAAGCTTCTTTATTGGGTACTGTGTAGGAATGACAATTTGTTTACTCATTATGATTCAATTCATTAAGGCGAAGGAAGAGAATGAATTGGATGATTGGCATGATGATTCGCTGAAAAAGGAAATTAATGAGTTTCTAAAAAAAGAAGCAGAATTATATGTAAAGGTGAATTTTTAGGAAGGAAAATAAAAATGAAGTTAATTAAAATAAAAATTGAGTGCATGACCCTACTCTCACACTCAATGTAACTAGATATCGACTAACAAAAGGATAAGTTTGTATAATTCTAGTGCCTTATTATACTATGTGAAGGTTGTACTGTAAACATATACAAGAGTAATAGGGAGGATTCGATATGGGGATGTATCGAAAGGAACTATATTTGGGGATGTTATGGTTGCTTTTCCTTAAAGACGTTATCCTTTCTAAACAAGTTATCTAGAAAAAGATAAGAATATAAATTATTTTCAATAAATTACCCTATAATTAAAAGGATGATTTTATATAAAGGAATCGACAAGTTATGTTAGAATATTATAAAAGTTCTAAAAGATAAATAATAGAAGTAAATAAAAAGAATATATAAACACCGGTGAACAAATAGTTCATCCTTATTTTACATTCTATTAAAGGGTGTATTTTTTGTACCGACATTTTTAGGCATGAAATGTCGGTTATTATTATCTATTATGTATTAAAGTAAATATTTGAAAGGAAGTAAACTTATGGATTGGCTAGAAAGAATGAATAATGCATTGGACTACATTGAGAATAGTTTGGATGAAGAAATAGATTACAAGAAGATTGCAAAGGCAGCTAATTGCTCTGAGTTTCATTTTTCAAGAATGTTTTCTTCAATCTCAGGTGTGTCGCTTTCAGAATATATTAGACGAAGACGTTTAACGCTTGCAGCATTTGAAATTCAAAAAAGTGATATTCGGATCATCGATGTAGCAATTAAATACGGTTACGTTTCTTCCGATGCTTTCTCACGTGCTTTTAAAAAAATGCATGGAATAACCCCTTCTAATGCTCGTAATAAAGGAGTACAGTTAAAAGCCTTTCCGAAAATTTCCTTCCAAATTTCTATTAAAGGAGGTACCGAGATGGATTACAGAATTGAAAACATCGATTTTGAGTTAAGAATTGTAGGAAAGAGTAAACCTGTAAAAACAAGCAGCGCATTTAAAAAAATCCCTACACTTTGGAACACTGCGAAAAAAGACGGATTTATGCAAGAATTAATAGATATGTCATGGGAAAATCCAAAATGCACGCTTGAAAGCCTTTTGGGGATTTGTGGAAAAGAAGCCGCCATAACAGATGAAGAATTTTCCTACTTTATGGGTGTAAGGTATGATGGGGAAGTATCAGCTGATATGGAAACATTAATTATTCCTGCAAGTACATGGGCAGTTTTTCCGAACATAGTGGATGCATGGAAACGCTTATATTCTGAGTGGGTCCCAACCTCTGAGTATGAACTTGCAAATTTACCGTGCATAGAATGCTATTACGGTCCGAAACATAAACCGAGACATGAACTCTGGGTCCCTGTTATACCGAAATAAAATACACATTCAATAAAAAAGAAGCTGTTTATGGAGTAATGAAAAAAAACACTCTGAATTTAAATGCTTAGAAATTTGAGCTTTTTATATTGTGAGTAACCAAATCATGACCTGAAAACTTACGTTTCCGTTGTACAAAAGCTAGTTTTCTAGCAAACTCTTCTAAAGTGTAAGATATCGATGTAATTCTTCAGCAAATAATTGGAGTTCACTTTGAATCGAAAGATTCATAAAAAACGTCATCCTTTCTAGTCTAGCTTTTTTAGAAAGAATAACGTTTTTTTACACTTGGGGGAAGTTAATATTCTTAAGTTGATGGGCATGGGGTATGGCAAGGATTCGTTCTTTTCGGGGTACCGTCAGGAAAAGGGGCTTAGCGGTGTAAATCCGCATTTTCTTGACGGTACTCCTAGATTGAAAAATTTTTTCTACCCATGAAAGTACCTTTTGTTAAGATAAAACCAACGTATCGTAAAAGTTTTAAAAGTCTCTTCAGAAGAGCTGAAGAGACTTCAATAGAAGAGGGATAAGAGAGGAAAGAATTTGAGAAGAGCTTTCTAATGTAGAGAATGCCAGCGTACAAATGAATGGAGCAGAAAGAGAATTCCCTTGATTATGAAATTAATATATATATAGAAAAGTACGGTACGTGAAATTTGTTCGATTGTTTACCAAAATAATAAAGATCTTTATCCTTTAAACTTTTTAAAAGTAGAAAGAATGAATAGCAAGGCATCTAAATTGAACTACCCCCACTTAACGACCTTGCGGTCTGTTTGAAGTAGGGGATTCCTGCGAACACCGATGTATCACCAGTTATCTTAGCAAACTCTGCCCGTAGTTCCTACGGTGAGAATTTAAGTGTCTTGTACGTTGACTCACCACGATTCCTACTTTAGCTTGGTTTTCGCAACTTCGGCAAGCGCGGGGCGATAGAACGTTGAAGATTTTACTGTTGCAACGATTTTTCTGTAACCAACCTCATATCTTCAGTTTTCAAAGAGAAATCTGTACAAGTATATGATAACGAACATTTTGGCTTACGCTAACCGACATTCATCTCCTACCTATTTGCTAGTACTATCGCACCTTCATGAAAATTGAGAAAGGACCCTTCTGTCGGAAAATGATAAAATAATAACATTATGTTACCTGGTTTTCTCATGTGATTTTACATATAGGAGTCTTGACACATACTTATTAACCTAGTGAAAATAAACACCCCAAACGATAAAAAGCAACTAAATTGCTACAAAAAAAAGCAAATTTTCTGTTTTTTATTTCTAAATTTTATAAATATTTACATAATTATAAAAATAACATACATTTTAGTTGTACCAAAAAAATCTTAACAAAAGGGGATGTTTGTATGTTCAAGAAATTAGTTGTAGGAGCGTTAGCAACTGGTTTTGTATTAACTGGAGGACTGGGAACGATATCAGCAAGTGCAGAAAAAGATTATACGATTAAATCGTTCGACTATGTAACTGTGGATGGAAAGAATGTGGATTCTCTGGCAAAATTGAATAACAAATCCAACGAAGACGTAAAAATAACTATGGTTCTACCTAAACAAAATACAAATGGAGATTGGTTGGCTTATGGTTTTACGAGCAGAGAAAGCTTAGAGACTTTTATCAAAAAAGATAAACAAAGATTTCAAAGCCCAGTAACGACACTGGGTAGCGGTGCTGGTAGTACCGATTTCTATGAGCATAAAAATAAAGGTGGACAGTATATTTATTGGAGCAGTGGTTTTAAAAACTTGCCTTCTAGCTGGAATGACAGAATTTCTTCTGTAAGTACAGCTTCACCTTCTGCAAGTTATTCGACGACACTGTGGCAACATACTTCAACTCAAGGATATGGCAAAGGGGTCTTATTTAGACACTCTGATTGGTATGGTAAAACTGCTAATTTGGCTGCGGATTGGAATGATATTACTTCAGCAATTGAAATCAAAAAGTAACAGAGAACTTCAATTGATTAGGTGAAGAAGTTTTAAAATCACTATTCTTTCATGGATTTAGAAAAATGGGAGAATAGTGATTTTTTTATGTAGAGAAACAGAGTAATTACTCTATGTTAGGAAAATGGATGAATAAAATAAGAGAACCTAAATGTATACACAAATATAAATTCATTAAAACTCAAGATAGTGAAAATTTTAAAACAGGGCAGATAGGGACACCTAGTTTCTATAAGTGCGAAAAGTGTGGAAAAGAAAAGGTTGAATATAAATATAACAGTGATTTGAACTACTCACCACTTAACGTCCTTACGGACTGTTTGAAGTGGGAGATTACTTCAAGATATTTTGAATTTTTTGCACCAGAACCATTCTCTTTTTATCTAAATTGTACTAAAAAGGTATTGTTTTAGGATACAATGAAGTCAAAGGCTATGTTACACAATGTAACAAGAAGCATAAGATGGCCATTTTGGTCAACTTATGCTTCTTTTAGTTTACGGCCAACTTATGCTTCCAGGATTTGAAGAATATTTTTAATGTTGCCTTTAAATAAAGTTGCGACTTTTAGGGATATCATCACATTGCCATCAATTTATGAAATTCATTGTTCCTCAAAATGAAAAAACGAGCTGAATTCCCATAAATAAATGTAGAAAGAACAAATTTCGTTTTGGATACATTTCAAAGTCTCGATTCGACAGGCATATGGCGGCTCATTTCTAGAATTGTTTTCATGTGTCAATGATAGAAATATATTTTTTATTATGGCTACTTTTCAACTAGTACGATATCATCAAGATTGACATCAAAGCTGAACGCAGCAAGATGATAAATGTAGAATTCACTTGAATTAATAGAATTTGGAGTAGTAAATTCGAACGATTTCTGTTCATACTGTGAGGAATTAAATCCCAAACTAGCTATGCCTCTTCCATTAACATCTACTGATACCCATACTTCTGAACTAGAAGTATTTACTTTTCCAGATGCGGACAGTATGTATGTAGTATTAGGCTTCAAAGTTATGGATCCAAACAATGCTGAACCGACTGATGCGTTTACATGAAGTCCTTTAGAATTATTTACTCCTGCATGATCTTCAATATTGTATTTTATATTGCCCCATGGTTTAAGAGGTTCTAAACTTGAATTGTGGTCAAAATCCATATTTAAAATATAAGATTTCTCCTTTTCCTTTAATTGTACATTATCAAACTTAACCCTCCCATTTGCTGTAGAAGCAAGTTTGACAGCAAAGTTTGACACATCCTCCTCTGTTTTAAACTTCACCTCATGATGTTCCGGCTTAAATCCTGTATACTGCTTCTTTGTTAATGGAACTATTTCTTGAGTGGCATTCAGATTACCTACTGTTACTTCTGCTGGAGAACCTATACTTCCTGCTACATCAAATGTTAATGTATATTCTGTATTTGGCTTTACAGTAACAAGCTGATAGGCTGTGTCTGCATGTATTAATTTCAGATAATGATTGCCTGGTTCAGAAGTGCCGATATTCTCGGTAGAAGAATTAGGATTAGATAAAATCCAGTTATTTAGCCCATCCTCAAAATCTCCATTCCTAACTTGTTCATTTGCAGATGGACTATCTGCCGATACAATACCTGAAAAACCTATACTGGCACTTAATACAATTGCTGTAGAAAATACTCCTATACCGATTTTTTTAAACAATTTCTTCATCTCCTTTGGTTAGATTAAATTTTTTTTCATACTTTCTATATATATTTGGATAAACCTTCCAAAGAACAACTTTATTAATAAATGATTTATAGGTTATTTTCAATTGAAGGATCTTCAACACATACAAGGACACCTCGCTCAAATTGAACGGATAAAGAAAGCATATCAAGAGAGCAAAGTGACCTATTAACTAACGGAAGCGACAGTTCCACTTGCTCGTTTATTAAGGTTATTAGTATCAATTTGACCAAACATTATTCCAAAGCTACATTAATAAAACACACGGCAAGCTTATGGGTTAATAATTAACTCACGGCCAATTTATGCTTCCAATTCCGTTGAATAATTAGATAATCACCTACAAAAATAAGTGTTTTCTGGCCAACTTATGCTTCCAACTGCGGCCAACTTATAGGTAAAGTGACACACAATAAAAATTCCAGTATTTACAAAGTAACTACTCTCGTTATAAAATTAGACTGAACGGTCGGTTTTCAATTTGTTATAGGAGTGGATAATATGAAAGATCACATCATAACTTTACAAGATGGGCGCAAGTTAGCCTACATTGAATATGGTAAAACAAATGGATTACCAGTCATGCTATTCCACGGTACACCCGGTTCAAGAATTTGGTCATTAACAGATGATATGGTAGCCAAACGATTAGGGATACGACTTCTTTCAATAGATAGACCTGGCTATGGGCTCTCTGATCCAAAACGGAATCGAACTGTTCTGGATTGGGCAGAAGATGTAAATGAATTAGCAGATCAACTAAAGCTCCAAACTTTTTCTATTATAGGTATTTCCGGAGGAGGCGCTTATGCAGCTGCTTGTGCTTATAAAATCCCTGAACGTTTACAATCCGTACAGATGGTTTCTAGTGCAACTCCGTTTGAGAATGAGAAGCCGCCAGCTAGTATGTGCCGTGAAAATCGGATTGCTTTCTTTCTCTCCAAACGATTACCTTTGCTATTAAAATGGGTATATCGTACTCAAAAAAAGCAAATCGAAAAGAACCCTGAAAAATATATACAGGGGATGAAAAAGGGGAATGCCCATTTATGCAAATGGGATCAACAATATCTTCAAACAGATGAAGATATTAAGTTAACTATGATCCATATGAAAGAGGCGTTGAGAAATAGTGTAGATGAAGCAGTAGCAGAACCTGCTCTCTTAGCAAAATATTGGGGGTTTAATTTTCAAGATATTTCTATCCCTATCCATATTTGGCATGGTACAGCCGACACTTTATCTTCAATAGAAGAAATAAAAAAAGTAGCCTCAGTGACCTCTCATATAACAACACATTATATGAAAGATGCAGGACATTTCTTACCTGACGATCCTGACATATGGGAATCTATTTTACAAACAATTATCCAAGATACAAAGTAAACGATTCTGGTGCAAGAAATCTAGTAAACTTAGACATACTGATACTACTACTCTAAAAAAGGAGCATGATCAGTATGGAAAACCAAAATTTATTCAAATGGGAACATTATCAGCCTGACATTATTTTGCTAACTGTAAGATGGTACCTACGGTACAATCTCAGTTTTCGTGATTTGGTGGAAATGATAAAGGAACGCGGGTTATCCATTTCTCATACAACGATTATGCGTTGGGTTCATCAGTATGATCCTGAATTGGACAAACGGATTCGGCGTTACTTCAAACAAACAAATGACTCTTGGAGAGTTGATGAAACATATATTAAAGTAAAAGCGCAATGGATGTACCTGTATTGTGCTGTTGATTCGAAAGGAAACACAATCGATTTTTGCCTAAGCAAAACAAGAGATCAGAAGGCTGCAAAGCGCTTTTTCAAAGAAGCTTTGTGACCTTTTCATGTTTCAAAACCTCGTGTTATAACAGTCGATAAGAATCCAGATTATCCTATAGCAATTGAACAGTTGAAAAAAGAAAAAAGCATACCTGGTGGTATGCAACTTAGACAAAAAAAGTACTTGAATAACATAGTAGAACAAGATCATCGTTTTATAAAGAAGCGTATCCGTTCTATGCTAGTGCTCAAATTTTTTGACACAGCTATATCCATTCTTTCTGAAGTAGAAGCCATGCATATGATTACAAAAGAACAGATTGATTTACGGAATCAGTCTGTCCAAAATCAGAAAGAATTCATTCATCAATTGTTTGAACTTGCAGCATAAGATACGATTCCGTTAGGAATATATGTACTTTATTCTCTTTTATTTTTGCACCAGAACCTTTCTCTGTACTACGTAACATAAAAAAACACTTCTTAATTAAATTTAAATAATTAGGTTGCGGTCTATGACAGCAACCCTGTCACTACCCCATATAAAAAAATAGATAAGACCAGGAACTCGATCTTATCTATGGCATAAGGAGAAACAAATAGGGTGATAACCATCACCTTTTCATTATATTACATTAAATGTTAATTTTTAATATTATTAATACGAATATTGGTAATATCCATATTGAGAAATATATTACTAATTTGTTTCCGGTATCAAAAGGTACACCTTTTGGAATAAAACAAATAAGGAAAAATCTTCAAATAGATTTTACCTTATTTAATACCTTCTCTTAATTTAATTTGCTTTAGTAGGGGGCGATTTTATTTATTCTTCGTGTTTTAATATTAGACGTTCGTTTAATGGTTGAATATCACGATTATTATTATTGTAATAGCTTTGGAAAGCTTCTATTTGTACTTTTGAAACTTCTACCGGGTTTTTCATGACATACCATTCAACATTTTCTGAAAGTGGGGGAGTAGTCAATGAACCAAGGTAGTGATAATAACTTTTGTTGGTAGGAAGCATAGCAGCAATATTGATTTCACCAACAGAAGTGTTCTTATCACCTTTTTTAATACTATCAATCACTTTTTTGAACCCTTGGTTTTCTGAACCTTCTTTAAAGAACACACCAATAACAGCTAGACGACCGTCTTGTGCTTTATTTACAAAATGAGCTTCAATTGGATAATGCTTATTATCAAGTGTATGCTCACTAGGTGCATGAAAATGGAATTGTGTTAAATCAAAGTAACGACCATTGATTTTTGCGGTTCCAGTAACGTCTACTTGGATACTGTGGCCATTATCCACTTCATCAAGTACAGCATTATTATAGTTAAGTTCGATTGCTCCATTGTCTTTCATTTCCTGTGTCTTAGTTGTGTCAATGGCGATTGGTGATTGTGTATCGCCTGATTCAAACTCCCAATTTTTTTGATCTTTGTAATTCACTTCATGTGTTGCAGTTGTCTTTTCTTCTTTTTTGTCAGTTGAAGTTATGTTATTACATCCTGTGATAAGTAGGGAAGATATCAGTAAACTTATCCACATAAAATTTACTTTCATGTTACCGCCTTCTTTCTAAAAAATAGAGCACATATGATATATATATTGTATTCCTTTATGCTTTTAAATTCAAATACTTATGGAGTTCAGCCTATGTGGCCTAGTACTAGTGTTCTTGTAACCAGGGACAAAGTAATTTGTTTCATAACATAAACGAAGGTTTTAATAAACGGAAAAGTAGGGATTCAACAGCTGAAAAACGAAATAAAGGGTTCTGTTGCAAAGTTTTCTACATGAAGCTACACTCTAGAAAACAGGACCTAGGAAAATCAGACATGAGATATTTTAAAGGAAAACAATTCAAGAAAGATATTATTTTAGTAGCCGTGGGCTACTACTGTCGTTTTTCTTTAAGTTATCGCGATGTATCTGAAATCCTGAAAGAACGTGGTATTTCAGTTCACCCAACAACCATCATGCGATGGGTTCATGAATATGGAAATCTCATCTATCAAATTTGGAAAGTGAAAAATAAATCTGCACGCTTATCTTGGTATTTGGATGAGACTTATATCAAAGTTAAGGGAGAATGGCGTTATCTCTATCGTGCAATTAATAAAGATGGGCACACATTGGATATTCAACTTCGTAAAAAACGGGATCATCAGGCTGCCTATACCTTCATGAAAAGATTAGTAAAACATTTTGGAGAACCTGCGGTTCTCACTACAGACAAAGCGCCGGCATTACTTTGCGCATTTAACAAATTAAGAAAACAAGAATTTTATCAAACTACAATCCATTGTACAATCAAACATTTGAATAATCTCATAGAACAGGATCATAGACATGTAAAGAGACGTTTTTCCAAATCCGCAGGATTTCAAAATCTTCGTCATGCTTCACGTACGATAAAAGGTATCGAGACTATTCATGCCCTATATAAACAAAGGCGAAGTCTTCAAAGAGACTCCGCCTTTTCAACGTATAATGAACTTCAACAATTATTAGCTACTTCCTAAACATTGTTCCTCATTTACCAACCTGTTTATGCTTTTTTCAAACTTTGCAACAGAACCCCACTGGGAACTACTAAAGAATTACTTGATTCTTTTGAACGTGATTCACCTGGAATTTGGTTAATGGGTGCGTCCTTAGCTATCGTAGCGCTCGGAGGGGCAATTCTTACGCTGGGACTCATTCAGCACTGGGGAGAAATTTTTCCGCGTTGGTTTCCATTATGGTTACTTCAGCTGGTTTGATGTACATCCGGGGGTTTATTAATAAAGGGGGCCTAGATCATAGGGGATGGGCATTGGAAGGTCCAGAGTTATTATGGCCAATTTGGGGGTGGCTCTGTTTGGTGCTACGATTGCTTATTATTATCAGAGGCGTAGTACATGTAAATATTGCAAACAGGTTATAAAGTGAAACTCCTATCTTTCTACAACAATGCAAAATAGAAGAGGGGAATATAGGAATTGAGAACTCTACATTAAACCCTTGTTTAATCGATAATTAAATATAATCCTAGAAGCTATTATAGTATTTATTTACAACATTGCGATCATATTAACGAAGAAACCAATATTGTCTTATCAAAACTATAAGCAAACAAATGTTTGAATTCGATGAAAATCCTTATAAATACAAATTAAACATATTGATATTATATGAATTAAAATCTATAATAAATATAGTGCAAAGATGCACCTTTTGAAAAAGAGTGAAAGTTAAAAAAGGGACCCCATATGGGTTCCTTTTTTAATACATATAGCCAATCATAACTCTAGTCCAACGATGGAAAATTATTGTTAATTTTATAAAGAAGGGGAGGCGCATAAATTAGTATTTTTTCTTACATCTCAAAATATAAGAATACTCTTCATTGTGAGATAGGAACAAAGTTTAATTCAAAATAGATACTAGCAATGAAAGAGAATTTCATCTCACAATATTAAGTCTTATTTAAATGATTATCCAACAGGTATATTAGAAAACTCTACATTATAATATTATTTATAAATATAATTAAAAAAAGAACAATTTCCTCTTTTTCATCTCAATAACATAATATCTCTATACATTTTGAGATATGGAATTTCACTCATTTTATAACTACCGATAATTTATCTTATGTTAACTAGATCGACGGGACATACCTCAGTATCAATGTTTTTCTAATTCCTACTTTCCCAGCGACACAAAAGTAACAACTGTTTTATTTTTCTATTAAGTTGTATTAGTAAACATTGTTGATAAATAAGTGTGCTAAAAACAATAAAAAAGAGCTACCTCAGTAGCTCTCAACATAAGTATTTCCTTGGTAAAAAGAAAATTAATAGTAATAGATTTTTATAGCCTTTCCCCATTGGTTGCAATTACATCTTTATACCAGAAAAAGGACTTTTTCTTTTTCCGTTCTAATGTTCCGCTGCCATCGTCATGTTTATCAACATAAATAAAACCGTAACGTTTGGAGACCTCACCTGTTGACATACTTATCATATCAATACATCCCCAGCTTGTATAGCCGATTAATTCAACACCATCTTCAATGGCTTCACCCATTTCCATAATGTGCTCACGAAGATAGTCAATTCGATAGTCATCGTTGATTGTGCCATCTTCTTCTATTTTGTCATAAGCTCCTAACCCATTTTCTACAACAAATAGTGGTTTCTGATAGCGATCATATAATTTGTTTAAACTGATGCGTAACCCTACAGGATCGATTTCCCAGCCCCAATCGCTTGCTTTTAAGAACAGATTTCTTATACCGCCAATAATATTCCCTTGCGTTGCTTCCGCATCTGCCTTCACTTTCTTCTCAGTGCGGGACATGTAATAACTAAAGCCAATATCATCAACAGTGCCTTCCTTTATTAATTCTAAGTCACCGTCTTGAATCTCCAATTCGATATTGTGTTCTTTCAAGTATCGCTTAATGAAAGCTGGATACTCACCCCGTACTTGTACATCTGCACAATAGTAGTTGAAAAGCTGTTCTTCCTGAAAAGCATACATTACATTTTCTGGATTGGAATCAAAAGAATATACAGGTGCAAAGAGAATCATACATCCAATTTGGGAATTAGGAATAATTTCATGGCATGCTTTGACCGCAATGGAGCTTGCGACAAATTGGTGATGATATGCCTGGAAGGTAGGCTCGTATTTATCTTCTTCTTTTTGAATTGAAAAACCAAGACCTTGAATCGGCATCATTAAGCTGATATTGATTTCATTAAAAGTCATCCAAAACTTTACTTTATTTTATAACGTTTGAAAATCGCTTTTACATATCTTTAAAGAAAGTTACTACTTGGCGGTTTCTCCAACCACCATGTTCTTTTACTAAATGCAGAGGCATTTCATAGTGAGAAATGGTCACAACTGGTTCAATACCATATTTATACAATTCATCAAAAACACGATCGTAAAAGGCCAACCCTTCTTCATTTGCCTCTAATTCATCGCCGTTTGGAAAAATGCGTGTCCAGGCAATCGACATACGAAATGCCTTGAAACCCATTTCCGCAAACAGCGCAATATCTTCTCTATACCGGTAATAAAAATCAATAGCTTCATGATTCGGATAGTAATATTGATCACGATGAATTTCAAAATCAAAACCTGGATTCATTAATATTTTATACGCTCGTTTCCACCTGGAAGAACATCGGCAATATTTAGTCCTTTATTCCCTTCATTAAATCCGCCTTCTATTTGATTAGCTGCAGTAGCTCCTCCCATAAAAAATCTTCAGGGAATTGATATGTTTTCATTTTGATTACCTCCAGAAATTTATTAGTTCTCACTTGCTAGCATGTGTACAGCCGCCTCATGCATATCTTTCAAACCTGACACTTGAGCATATTCAGCAACGGTGATGCTACTTGTTGTTAGAAGCTCGATAATATGTTCATCCATTCTTGCCCAAGTTTTACCACCAGCATTGTCATAAGCGTTGATTAACTTGGTTAGGCCATCTTTCCCAAAGAGTAGGTAATGCGATGTGAAATCTATAGACACGTCAGCTATCCCTACTTCTGTCCAATCTATTAAGCCAGTTACATTATTTTTCTTATCAATAAGGATGTGACCTGGATGTAAATCCCCATGTTTTACACCTACATGAGATGGCCAAAAAGAATCTTCAGCTAACCACGCTTGCCAGCGGTCCCATAAATTTTGATTGACATGGTATTGTGCTTTCACGCGATCCATCCGTTGTTTCATGGAAGTTCTTATTTCACTAGCATCCAGAGTTTCAACACCGATATTATTAAATGCTTGCTGAGATAATGAGTGCAAATTAGCTAGAACTTGCCCTAATGAATAATAGTATTCAGATGGTACATTCTCTTCATCAAAGCTCCATACATAGCCTTGTTGTTCAATATCAATAGTAGCAGCAGGAACACCACGTAGTTGCTTGTAGGCAATTAAGTCTTCCGAAAAGATAGACCAATCAGGGACTTCAAAGCTTGCATGGCTATTAATAATTTCTAACGCTTTTTTCTCTTGTAGAGCATGTCTCATAGATTCTGATCTACGTGGAATCCTCAGTATCCATTGATCACCGTTTTGTTCCTTGGCATGTGCCACCTGAAAGTCAACGCCTGACTCATTAATTTTTATTGTATCTTCTAAGATATTTAGGCCTTTCTTATTTGCCAATTGTTTAACTTTAAGTGTATTCATTCTTATTTCCTCCAAATGTTCATTTTATTGTTACTGTCTAAAGGCAAAAAAATTATCTTTCACCTTAATTAATTCATTTCAAGCTGGTTTGTTCTCCTCCACTCATTTGTCATAAAGGACGTTCTGGTACATTCTCCGCTACTATTTTTTCCAACAACACCAATATGATTAAATCAGCGAAATCTAAAGCATGTAATCATAAAAAACCACAGACAGGCTTCTGTCTGTGGTTAAGAGTAAACAAGGATATAGCAAATAGGCGTCTCTCTTTATATGAATGAAAAAGACATAGGAAAAAAGACAGATGCATATCTGCCTTTCTTCATGTAAAAAGTGTACTTTTCCTTTGAAGATTATTAAAAATGTGCAGACTACTCCCGTTTACTCTGTTTTATGAAAACAGAGCCTTTGAACATATTAAGTTACTTAGTGTTCAAAGTTTGCTGACGTAGTCTTCCTGCATGCATCACCTTTAATAATCCTCCTTTCAATAATATAAGTAATACTATACTTTATTTATAAATAAATATCAATAAAGACACCAAATATAATATCCCATTAAGATTAACTACAGATTCCCTGAACCTTTAATTTTCTGCTTAGCGTATAATTTCCGCGTTTTGTCGGCAGGAACCCATGCCCATCAACCTAAGAAATTAGATGTTCCCCAAAACGAAAATTTTATCTTTCCATAATTGTTTATGAGAATTCAATACATTGGGGACAACGAATTTATCACCTCATTTTTCAAATTCTAAGCGCATTTTTGTTTCCTAGGAAACAAAAATGCGGTATACTTGCATACATAAACATAATATTTATTAACTGGGAATCTATTATGTGTACATGTTTTTGTACGATTAGTCCTAATCAATCAAATAAATGGAGGGCATGACATGGGAAATCATTATGATGTAGCAGTTGTTGGTGGTGGTCCAGTAGGATTAATGACCGCATGTGAATTAGCTATTCAAGGTATAAAAGTTGTTGTGTTGGAAAGAAGAGTAGATCGTATACGAAATTCTAGAGCAATGACATTACATCCTCGCTCCTTAGAATTGATGGCTATGAGAGGTATTGAAACCAAATTTTTATCTCGTGGGGAAAAATTAGATACAAGTCATTTTGCTGTCTTAGAAACAAGATTAAACTTCAAAAATTTAGATACGGATTTTCCTTACACACTTTTTATTCCTCAATCTATTACAGAAAAAATATTAGAAGAACGCGCATTAGAATTAGGTGTAGACATCAAACGAGGGCATACTGTGAAGAACTTAAAACAGTATGAAACATTCGTAAAGCTAGAAGTAGAGCAAAGAGAAAATATATATAAACTAGAAGTTCCATATGTAGTAGGTGCTGACGGTGCAAGAAGCATCGTACGCGAATTATCGCATATACCGTTTAGTGGAACGGATACTACAGCCACTGCTATATTGGGAGATGTTATTTTGAAATATATTCCAGATAATCCGTTTTTCTCTACATCTAATATACATGGGATAGTAATGATGGTACCGATTGCGCCTGGATTATTTCGTTTTGCAATTGTAGATCCTGTATATCAGCATACACCTGTACAAATTGCTGTCACAGAAGAGGAGCTTATGGATAGTGTTTATCGTATTACAGGTGAACGTATTCAAATTAAGGAAACGATTTGGCTCTCTCGTTTTGGAAATGCAACCAAATTAGCAGATACTTATCAGCATTTGCGTGTATTCTTAGCAGGAGATGCGGCACATATTCATTTACCTGCAGGTGGACAAGGTTTAAATGTAGGTTTACAAGATGCTTTTAATTTAGGATGGAAATTGGGATTAGCTATAAAACAGAAAAAATATGAAAACCTATTAGAAAGTTACCATATTGAACGACATGCTGTAGGAAAACAATTTTTAAAAGAGACACAAGCGCAAGAACAATTAATGATGAACTTTTCAAATGCTGGGATAGAACTAAGAGAGCTATTTTCTCACTTACTCACATACCCAGAAGTGAATCAAGATTTAGCTGAAAAAGTAAGTGGTCTAGGAATTATGTATCCATCTATGCATAATACGGAAAAACATCCATGGCTAGGAAAAAGATGTCCCAATTTTTCTATTTATGCACAAGATCAGAACAATCACACACTCTATGAAGTGATGCATGATGGAAAATTCATTTTATTGATACATCCTTCTTATGTAGATATGGTAGATAAAATAAACATTGATTCACATATAAGAGTGATTGTAGGACAAATGCAACATTCTGAGTTAGAAAATATAGGTGCAGTTTGCATTCGACCGGATGGTCATATAGCTTGGATTGCGCATACCAAGAAAGACGTATCATTAGGTATTGAAAAAATGCAAAATAACATGTAATTCAATATGTTATTAACTAATCAGACTCTTTCGTAGTAAGAAATCACACAATTTCAAAAAATAAAAAACGTTATTCTTTCTTTACTGCTTGCTAAGAAAGAGTAACGTTTTTTATAAATTATATATTGGGTACTTTACCCATCGCCATCAAGCTAACGAAAACGAAATAGTGTTTCAGCCGAGATATGTGTATTTGTTAAGTGAAAAAAGTTGTTTAATTTACAATAAAGTCGTTAAAAAAATAATAAAATTGTTTAATTTTTATTGGACTAACAGGCAGTGTAGTTGAAGAGTATTAGTTAACTTGTGTTCAACAATTGGGCCAGATTGTTGAGAATCCTGCTCAAAGAGAGTTAGGTATTTATGTTAAAATATTGCGAGTGAAATCAGGTCCTTAACGATTTTATCAAGTATCCAGCAAAATAATTTAGAAACGAAGAAGGGACAGTACTAACATGGAAAACGTATCAAATATAGATAAATTGGAATCAATAAAATCTTTACAATCGACAATCAGTAAACTCGAAAATGCCTTATCACAGATGACTCAGAAAGGTGCAAATACTACCTTAGTAAAGAAACGACTCAAAGCTGTTTGCATCGGCTTAGCAATGCTAGAAAACGTTTGGAATCAAAGACCCCATCATTACACTCAGGAAGATTTAGCAGAGGCTCGCAATGTTCTTACTGGTTTGCTTCCATCAATCGAGAACATTTATGATAAGTCAAAGGCTGGTAGTCCTCAAATAACGCTTTTAGAAAGAAGAATAAAAGCGTTGAACCTAGCTATTCAAGTGATTGACAATTTTTTTAATAAAGAACTTATCTAACTCAATAGAGTAACGGGTGGGTTCTGTTGCAAAGTTTGAAAAAAGCATAAACAGGTTGGTAAATGAGGAACAATGTTTAGGAAGTAGCTAATAATTGTTGAAGTTCATTGTACGTTGAAAAGGCGGAGTCTCTTTGAAGACTTCGCCTTTGTTTATATAGGGCATGAATAGTCTCGATACCTTTTATCGTACGTGAAGCATGACGAAGATTTTGAAATCCTGCGGATTTGGCAAAACGTCTCTTTACATGCCTATGATCCTGTTCAATGAGATTATTCAAATGTTTGATTGTACAATGGATTGTAGTTTGATAAAATCCTTGTTTTCTTAATTTGTTAAATGCGCAAAGTAATGCCGACGCTTTGTCTGTAGTGAGAACCGTAGGTTCTCCAAAATGTTTTACTAATCTTTTCATGAAGGCATAGGCAGCCTGATGATCCCATTTTTTACGAAGTTGAATATCCAATCTGTGCCCATCTTTATTAATTGCACGATAGAGATAACGCCATTCTCCCTTAACTTTGATATAAGTCTCATCCAAATACCAAGATAAGCGTGCAGATTTATTTTTCACTTTCCAAATTTGATAGATGAGATTTCCATATTCATGAACCCATAGCATGATGGTTGTTGGGTGAACTGAAATACCACGTTCTTTCAGGATTTCAGATACATCGCGATAACTTAAAGAAAAACGACAGTAGTAGCCCACGGCTACTAAAATAATATCTTTCTTGAATTGTTTTCCTTTAAAATATCTCATGTCTGATTCTCCTAGGTCCTGTTTTCTAGAGTGTAGCCTTCATGTAGAAAACTTTGCAACAGAACCCTAATTCTTCTATTGTTAATTTAATTTCACAGTTCCCACTACCGCAGGAAGGAGAAAATTGTAAATATTTGTAGCGATACATCCAAATAAACTTCAACATCTTCAGTTACAGCAAATGGACATACACCACCTTTTACGTGACCAATGAAGTCTTCTACTTTGCTTGCATTAATCATCTTTGCTTTAACACCAAACTGTTCCTTGTATTTACGATTATCAATTTTAGCGTCGCCTGCGGTTACTATTATTAAAACACGATCTTCTGTTTGAAAAGAAAGAGTCTTTGCAATTCTTTGCGGCTCACAGTGTAACGCTTTTGCTCCATTAGAAAATACTTGATGTTTTTTCTAGATGATATTTAAATTTGCTTCTAATCTGGGATTAATGGTTTAAAGCAAAGTTTGCTGTATTCATTGTTTAATGGTTAATATGCTATTCCCTTTCAAGTAAAATTGCACCCGCGATTCCTGGATGTGTCATTTCGTATGGGTCTAGAATTAAATCTAGCTCCTCCTCTGTTAAAACATCATATTTTAGGCATAGTTCTCTTATCGGAGCTCCACTTAAAATTGCCTCTTTGGCAATGCGGGCAGCAACCTCGTACCCAATATGAGGATTAACCGCTGTAATGACACCCACACTATTTTCTACATATTCATTCAAACGTTCTTCATTTGCCTTGATTCCCTTTAAGCAGTGATTTGAGAAAACACGGAAAGCATTATCCATAATGCTTATAGACTGAAACAGGTTAAATACAAGGACTGGCTCCATAACATTTAGTTCCAGCTGACCCGCCTCTGACGCAAGGCAAATAGTATGGTCATTACCAATCACTTGGAACGCTACTTGGTTAATCACCTCTGCCATCACTGGATTTACTTTACCAGGCATGATGGATGAACCCGGCTGACGTGCCGGTAACGTAATTTCCCCTAATCCAGCTCTTGGGCCAGATGCCATTAAACGTAAATCATTCGCGAATTTTGACATATTCATCATGCATACTTTCAATGCAGCGGATACCTCTGTATAGGCATCCGTACTTTGCGTTGCATCGACTAGATGCTTAGCACCAACAAGTGGTAATTCACTAATTTCAGCGAGATATTTGACAACCAGTTTAATATAACGAGTGTCTGCATTTAATCCTGTACCGACTGCTGTCGCTCCCATGTTCAATTCATATAAATGTTGGCGGGATTGCTTAATACGCTTAATATCACGTTCAATCATGCGTCCATATGCTTCAAATTCCTGACCAAGACGAATTGGTACAGCATCTTGAAGATGGGTGCGGCCCATTTTGATTACATGATTGAATTCTTGTGCTTTTTGTTGGAACACGCTGTGCATATCGGCCATTGTTTTCAGTAATTTTTCAAGAAGATTCAACACTGCGATATGAATTGCTGTAGGAAATGCGTCGTTTGTAGATTGAGACATATTCACATGAGTATTAGGACTGCAATGGAAGTAGTCTCCTTTTTCTTTCCCTAGTAATTCAATGGCACGATTGGCAATGACTTCATTTACATTCATATTTATTGATGTCCCGGCTCCACCTTGAATAGGATCTACGATAATTTGATCATGCCATTTCCCTTTCATCATTTCATCTGCCGCTTTTACAATAGCTTCTCCAATTCCTGAATATAGGCGTTTAACGTCCATATTTGCTTGTGCTCCTGCTTTTTTCACCATAGCCATTGCTTTAATTAATTCTTCATGTATTCTAAATCCTGTGATTGGAAAATTTTCAACAGCACGTAGAGTTTGAATTCCGTAATAGGCCTTGATAGGTACTTCCTTTGATCCTAAAAAATCTTTCTCAACTCGCATGTGCTCTTTTGTATTTGACATATTAATTTCTCTCCTCTATAAAATACAAAATCCTAAAAAGATAGATAGAATCATTACCAATCCTTATCAGATGGAAGCGTTAAATCACTTGCTAAAGGGGTTTCAATGATCTCTTTGACCTCTTCTAATTTATCAGTTTGTCCAAGTGTCCACATCAGTTTCGCCATGATGGCTTCCGTATTCATATCTCCAGATAATATTACTCGATGCTGTGCTACCTTTTGTCCTACTTCATAGAGAAGTATATCTTCGCCTTCTTCCAAGCACTGAGTTGTGATCACTATAGCAATTCCCTCTTCAGTAAGCTCTTGAATTTTTGAAAGCAAGTTCCTTCCTTCAAAAGGTAATCCGCCGTTACCAAAGCTTTCAATAATAATTCCTTTATACAAACCTTTTAGACAATCAAATATCTCTGGCTTTGTACCTGGATACAATTTCATAAGAAAAACATCTGTACATAAACTAGTATTTACCGAAAGTGTATTACTAGTAGACATTGGCTTCCAATGATATCTAACTTCATTTTCATTTACATCGGCAACATATGGATAATTTACACTTTCAAACGCATCATAACTTTTGGTTCGCATTTTAACGGCTCTTGTCCCAATAATGACCCGACCATCAAAAACAATGAACACACCGCCAATATCCTCACAGGAAAACCTCAGGGCATCAGCTACATTTTTCCTTGCGTCTGTTTTTTTAAAACTGATAGGGACTTGTGAGCCTGTTAAAACAACCGGTTTTCTTAGACCTTGAAGCATATAAGAAAGCGCAGAAGATGTATAGGCTAACGTATCTGTCCCATGTGTAATCACAAATCCGTCATAATAATCATAATGCTGAAAAACAGCATTAGCCATTTCTACCCAATTCTCAGGCTGCATATTGGTACTGTCAATGTTCATTAAGATTTTGCAATCAATTTCTATGTTTTGGGATGACTTAGGGAAATAATGTAACAATTCCTCAGCAGCTAATCCTGGAACGAGCCCTTCGTTTCCCTCCACTGAAGCAATGGTTCCACCAGTTGCAAGTATTAAAATTTTTTTCATACACAACACCTCCACAGAATAAATAACTTTTCATCGTTCGCGAAATGCGTATTTATATTTATCATTATAGAACTTAATTTGTAATAATCAAGGTTTTGTATTCTATACGCGTACTTTTTTCTATTCTTGGTTATTTTTCTATGTTATAATTGACTCAACAAAAATAGATGGGGTATGAGACGAATGCTGGAACGTTTATCTGAATTAAGAAAAAATCAAAAATGGTCCTTACAAGATACAGCAGATCGACTTGGGATTGCGAAAAGTACCTATGCTGGGTATGAAAATGGTTACAGATTGCCTTCATTACAATCTTTATCCAAAATAGCAGATTTATTTGATACATCAGTAGATTATATATTGGGTCGAACTGAATATCCGCAAAAGAAAATAGGTGTTGTTGAGATTACAAAGATATTGCAAGATTCTAACCATACACTTTCCATAGACGGGGAATCGTTATCTACAGAAGAAATAATCGAATTTATAGCTTTTGTGAGGAGTAAAAGAGAATTAAAAGCTGGGAGAATAGAAGAGCTTTTATCTACAATTGAAAATAAGTAAAATAAAAACGAAAGAAGACTACATTATACTCTTTAAAATTGAAAATACTGATACTTTTGCAAGACGTCAGTGATTAGTATGCAAACATTATCAAACGTACATTACTTTATTAACTTGAGAGCAACCTAGCGCTATCTCAAGATGATCTTTAAATTCTGACGGAATTACAAAACTTTGTAAGAGGTCCTTTTTCGCTTTTTAAGGGCCTTTTACATCGACAGGGACAAATTGTATGGTTCTGTTGCAAAGATTTCTAAACTGAGATAACCTGTAGAAAAAGTGTGAGCAGGAGAATGATATATGAGGTATTTTTAAGGAAAACAGTTTAAAAAGGATATTATTTTAGTAGCCGTCGGCTACTATTGTCGTTTTTCTTTAAGCTATCGTAATGTATCTGAAATCTTGAAAGAGCGTGGTGTTTCGATTCACCCAACAACCATCATGCGCTGGGTTCATGAATATGGAAACCTTATCTATCAAATTTGGAAGAAGAAAAATAAAAACGTTCAATTATCTTGGAAACTAGATAAAACCTATATAAAAGTCAAAGGAAAATGGTGTTATTTATATCGTGCAATTGATAAAGACGGGCACACATTGGATATTCAACTTCGTAAAAAACGGGATCATCAGGCTGCCTATGCCTTTATGAAAAGATTGGTTAAAACATTTGAAGAACCAGCGGTTCTCGCTACAGACAAAGCACCAGCATTACTTTGCGCATTTAACAAATTAAGAGAACAAGGCTTTTATATAAATACAGCTCATTGAACAGGACCATAGGCATGTGAAGCGACGTTTTTCCAAATACGCAGGATTTCAAAATCTTCGCCATGCTTCCCGTACCTTGAAAGGCATCGAAACCACATTACGATATTACGGTGTTTTATTAGTACAACAAAGGGCGGAAAGGGAGTGTAACTTTACTAATGGAGTTAAAACAAAATGTTGAAAAATGTGTGATTTTACTTCACGAAATTTATGGAATCAATCAACATATTCGATATTATGCAGATTATTTTTTTCAAAATGGCTATGATGTATATATACCAAATTTATTAGGAAAAGATGTACCATATTCTTATGAAAATGAAGAAGTAGCCTATCATAATTTTAGTCAAAATATTGGTTTTGATGCTGTACTTCAAAAAACAAAGAAACTCATACGTGATGTTGAACAGTCTTATAATAAAATTCAGATTGTCGGTTTTAGTATAGGGGCAACTGTTGGTTGGCTATGTAGTGATGAGCCATCAATTCAAAAGGTAATTGGTTTTTATGGTTCTCGTATTAGACAATATATAGAAATTGAACCAAAAGCTGAAGTTATTTTATTGTATGGCGATAAAGAAAAGTCCTTTGAACCAAAAGAATTGAAAAAAGTGTTAGAACAAAAAAGTAATGTGTTTATTGAAATTGTAGAAGCAGAGCATGGTTTTGCAGACCCTTTTTCTAGTAAGTATCAAGAAGAAATAACAAAACAAATTATTGAACGTTATTTATTATAAATGGGGGCTATGTTGAACGATGCGCTTTCCGAAATGAAACAACTTTATTATTCATTTAAATGAAAAGACTGCAACAAATAAAACTTATTTTTTATCAACTTTAAAACCACCTACTAAATTAACTTGTAGGTGGTTTCTGCATCTCTAAGTATATAATTAAACAACTTTAATATCTTTTGACAAAATGTTTAATTATTTTTGCGCTCCTTATTCCATTAAAGTATTTGTTAATCTGAGAGAATATTTTTTATGGTTAACTTTTTGAGTATTAAACAGTGTGATTCTGGATTGATAACCTTTGAGTCTTACATATTTGTGAAAGAAATATTTATCGTGACTCCTAATTTAATGCTCCATCATCTCATGGGCAATATCATGTCCATCCATTTTTGATAGGTAGTAGGTAGGCCAGTGTATGACTTCATCCAATAAAGCTTTACGGTCATCACCCCAATACAGGTGGTAATGACTAGCTTTATTTGGATAGATACTATGATCACTAAATTGAATATACTGAGGAACTCCTTCAGCTTTTTCTGCTAGTTTAAATATGTATCTTACACCTCTATTTCCCGCATCATATGTCAGAATTTCGTACCCATCATAGATATACTTACCAGAATATTCTTCTCCATTTTTGAAAAACGTTACAATATTCCCTTGAATCACAATACGGTTAACATTTGTTTGATACCCTTCATTATAATACTCCTTATATTCTTTAGCTGTCATTTTACCTGTATGTTTCGCTTTATACGCAAATACCTCATCAAGCGTTCCATCTTGCAAATATGGATATACAGATTGCCAGTCTCCTTCCCAATCGGAGAGTGACCGTTCTTTCACTTGGCTGTCTTCAAAATATCCTTCATAAATTTTTTTTGTTTCTTCGTCATGTGCATGACTATGATCGTGCTCATGGCTGTGATCGTGTTTGCTTTCATGTGTGTGACTTTCAGATGCTTTATTAGACTCGCCTTCGGATGAACTTGAAGTCTGACAGCCTACTAATACTAGTAGTGAACCAATAGTTAATATGCCTATCCTCTTTACAAATGAAATCTTCATTAATAACACTCCTTAATTTAAATCGTAATAATTACGTTTTAAATTATACATATATCTTGTGTAAACATCAAAGGAAAAATACCCCAATATCACTGAATGGATGATCCTATCCATAAATCTTCGTAGACTATTACAAGTGGTTCTGGGACAAAAACTTCACCAAAAGCCAGTAAAATAATTAACCGATTACTTAACGTACAGGGAATCGGTTATTTTGTATCTAAAATGTGTCTAAACGTACAATTTTTTTGATATGGTTACTCCATAAAGAGTAATACCTTATGATAAAGTAAGTATTCTAAAAGCCCATGACTATATTAATGTAATAGAGTCATGGGCTTTTAGAATTTGTTAGAATACTATATTGATGAATTTTTATAACTTTTAGCTTTATGGTGTTTTAAAATATAGCATAATTTTCTTTAAAAGTTAAATGCTTGGGTCCTGCCAGAAATTTAAAGAGAAGTGATCATTTTCTTGATAAGCTTCAAATTCATATCCTTTTTCTTTTAATCCTTTTATAATGGCTGGTACGGCTGCAACAGCTTGAGGATGAATATCATGCATTAATATGACTTCTTTAGACCTAGTCGCACCAATAATTACATTTTGAGCAATATTCATGGAAGCCGACTCTACAGGTACATTATTATATGTCCAATCTAGGGAGTCAATTGTCCAATCCCATACTTTAAATCCCCCCTCTGCTACCTTATTACGAAGTGCTTTATTTAATCCAGGCATAGAACCGTAAGGAGGTCGGGTTAATTGTGGTTTTTCTCTAATAATATCTGCTATTAAATTTTGATTTGTTTTCATTTCATTAACATAGTCACCATTTGTATATAATTTTTTGAAATCATGAGTCATGCTATGCATCCCCACATAATGACCTTCTATTTTTTCTCGTTTTACTAAATCAGGATATGCCTTTACATTCTTACCAGTTAAGAAAAAAGTTGCTTTAACATCCATTTGTTTTAGTATATCTAAAAGCTCAGCTGTATACTTTCCTGGTCCATCATCAAATGTAAGATATGCAACTTTCCGTATTTGACCGTTAAATTGATTAGGTACTGGTTTGTTTATCTCAAATTTGGGCTGTTCACTTACAAGCTGAATTGGGTTCTCTTGGTTTGTTACCCCTCTTGCGGGTGATGCAATTAATTGAATCACAAAATAAATAATGACTACTAGGGCTACTGTTAGAATTGATATTACGAATTTTTTGGCCTGAAATATTTTTTTCACTCTCTATATTCCTTCCTCTATCTATTAGCAATAATTTTTGTAAATACAATTATACCAAATTACATATGGCACATAATAAATGGTCTGATTTACCATTTTTTTGAATTGTTTCACTAATTAGTACTAAATGTATTTTTCTTCTGCACTAAGTTTGTAATGGTGTACCTTTTAGAACAAAAAAGAATCCATTTTGGATTCTTTTTCTTTAATCTTTAAAATGAAGAGAGTTCAGATAGTAAGTAACTAAAAATATTCGCTATTCTAATAGTCATGAATCTATTAGGAAGTATCTTTCCTCAACAATACATTAATTCATCAACTTATCTAACATCTTTCCACTTCCATAAGCGAAAAGTACTTTTGCAAAGATAATCAATACATATACAATCGAACGGTTTTGGTGCAAAAAAGAATAAAATGCATATATTCCTAACGGAATCGTATCTTATACTGCAAGTTCAAACAATTGATGAATGAATTCTTTCTGCTTTTGGACAGACTGGTCCCGTAAATCAATCTGCTCTTTTTTAATCATATGCATGGCTTCTACTCCAAAAAGAATGGTTATAGCTGTGTCAAAAGATTTGAACCCTAGCATAAAACGGATTCGCTTTTTTATAAAGCGATGATCTTGCTCTACTATGTTATTTAAATACTTTTGTTGTCTAAGTTGCATACTGTCAGGTATGCTTTTCTCTTTTTTCAACTGTTCAATTGCTATAGGATAAGCTGGATTCTTATCGACTGTTATGACACGAGGCTGCGAAACATGAAAAGACCGCAAAGCTTTCTTGAAAAAGTGCTTTGCAGCCTTCTGATCTCTTGTTTTACTGAGGCAAAAATCGATTGTGTTTCCTTTCGAATCAACAGCACGGTACAGATACATCCAATGCCATTTAACCTTGATATATGTTTCATCGACTCTCCAAGAGTCATTGGTTTGCTTGAGGTGACGATGAATTCGTTTGTCCAATTCAGAACCATACTGATGAACCCAACGCATAATCGTTGTATGGGAAATGGATAAGCCCCGTTCCTCCATCATTTGCACCAAATCACGAAAGCTGAGATTATACCGTAGGTACCATCTCACTATAAGAAGGATAATCTTAGGCTGGTAATGCCTCCATTTGAATACATTTTCCTTTTCCATACTGATCACACACCTTTTGTAGAGTAATCGTATCAGTATGTCCAATATTTATAGATTCATTGCAATTGTCCTGAAGTTTTTGCACCAGAACCGATAAGATTTCCATATTCATGAACCCAGCGCATGATAGTTGTTGGATGAATAGAAATACCACGTTCTTTGAGAATGTCAGACACGTCACGATAACTAAAAAAAACGACAATAATAGCCTTTTTGAACTGTTTCCCTTTAAAGTATCCCATCTGTGATTCTCCTCGTTTTCTTTTTCGAAAGTGTAGCTTAGTTTAGAAAACCTTGCAACAGAACCACTATCGATATGATGATTAATAGAATTTTCTGTGTTTATTATCTTGCGATTTTATCATGTGCTTTTGAAATTTTTTCCTCATTTAAATTACTGTGTTTTATCGAATAAATGAAATATATTACTGCCCCAATAGTAATCCAAATACTAAAGTACAACCATGTTCTTAACGGTAAATTTAGCATTAAGAACACACAACATATAATTGAAATGCTTGGTAATACAGGTACAAACGGTACCATAAATCCACGTTTTAAACTTGGGTGTGATTTACGGAGGATAATAACTGATACACAAACTAGCGCAAACGTCACCAAACTACCAATATTAACCAAATTAACCAGCTCTTTCAAATCAATAAATCCAGCTATCACAGAGCTTCCTATTCCCGCCAATCCAATTGTAAAGGTAGGTGCTCCAGTCTTCTTATTAACCTTCGCAAGTGATTTTGGTAACAGTCCATCACGACTCATTGCAAAGAATACTCGTGTTGCTGCATACATATTCGAGAAAATAACAGCCATAAGGCCAATTACAGCACCTGCAGCAATTACACCAGCAACTTTTCCTTGTCCTACCACTTCCATTACATAAGCCATTGCCTCAGGTACATTTAATTCTTTATAGGAAACCATCCCTGTCATAACAAGACATACTATAACGTAAATAAGTGTACATATGATTAACGATACAATAATACCGATGGGAAGATTACGGTGCGGATCTTTTACTTCTTCTGCTGAAGTTGCTAATATATCAAAGCCCGTAAAAGCGAATAATATGGCTGCTCCACCAGCAAAAACTCCACTTAAACCGTATGGTGCAAACGGTACCCAGTTCTCTGGCTTTACATAGAATATACCAACCAAAATAAATAATACAACCATTCCAATTTTAATCAATACCATTGTATTATTGATACGTTTACTTTCCTCCGTACCACGCGATAACATCCATGTTAATATCAATGTAATGATTACCGCTGGTAGATTCACAATACCACCTTGCGATGGAATCGTTAATAGGGCTTTGGGTATCTCTAATCCAAAGCCACTTATTAAATTGTGGAAATATCCTGTCCATCCACCAGCGACTGCCGCTGTTGCCACAATATATATTGAGAGTAACGTCCAACCTACTAAATGAGCCACAAACTCACCAATTGTTGCATAGGAGTACGTATATACACTACCTGACGTTGGGAGTGTAGAGGCAATTTCTGCGTAACATAATCCTATAAATGTACAAACAATCGCTGCAAGTGCAAATGAAAAAATAACTGCTGGACCAGCATCTTTTGCTGCTACTAATCCAGTTAACACAAGAACTCCTGTTCCAATTATCGAGCCTATTCCTAACATAATTAAATCAAATGCTCCTAATGTTTTTGTTAAGGTCTTACTTTGATTATGCTCTAACAATTGTGTAACAGATTTCTTTTTTAATAACTTACTCATATTCTCTGTATCCCCTTTAAAAAATAAGGTATGTTTTTCTAATTCTTGTGATATATATAAATTTACTTAGATATTAGCTATCCCAAAACTTTACATTATATAGATTTAAAATATTCAGAAAAAATATCGATGCTTTTTTGAGAATCTTTATAGGAATAGATTCTATTTTTTCTCCTTCATCCAATGTTCAACAAAAATCAGCTGCAATTTATTTATAAATAGATTGTAGATATTTTGAGTGACTCCCAAAACAAAGAATAACAGATTTTTTCATTCTAAAGAGATGCTTAGTTTTATTAGCCTGATAGGAATTTAGTGATATCTCATACATAATAAATTATTTATTTAATCGAATTTCACCAGAACTAAGGGTATTTTTCTTCCGTAATACGCTAAAAATATAACCACATACACCGCCAATAATAGCTGGAAGTACCCAACCTAAACCTACACTATAGAAAGGAAGAGAATGGGCGAAAAAATTATGAATTATTTCGATTTTTATTCCAGCAGCATTTAAGCCATCAAATGAACTAATAATAAACGTTAATATCAAACTGCCTTGATATACTTCAGATTTACCGTTAAACACAGAGTGTAAGAATGTTAAGAATATTAAGGTGATAGCAATTGGATACATAGTCATTAATACAGGGATTGAAATCGTAATTAATTGTGTTAATCCTATATTTGCAACTAGTGTACTAAAAACAGATAAAATAATAGCAAATTTTTTGTAAGAGATCTTTGGAAATAATTCATGGAAAAAAGAAGAACAAGCAGTGATAAGTCCTACGCTTGTGGTCAAACAAGCTACTGTAATCATTAAACCTAATAAAATTGCACCATAAGAACCAAAATAATAGTCCGAAACTTTTGCTAAAACTTCAGCACCATTATCTAAACGACCTAGTTTTTCAACACTAGAAGCCCCCATATAGGAAAGGGCAGTATAGATAAGAGCTAAGAGTGTAGCAGCAATAGCCGTTGCTTTTGCACAAACAATCATAAGCTGTTTTTTAGTGGTAGCCCCTTTTTCTCTAATTGCATTCACAATAATAATCCCGAAAACAAAAGCTCCAAGAGCATCCAGTGTTAAATAACCTTCTTGAAAACCTTTAAAAAATGCATGTGATGTATACCCTTCAAAAGGTGCTTGAATTCTTCCAATCGGATGAACAAGAGCTACAACTACGAGCAATCCGATAAATATCAATTTAATAGGAGTCAAAAATTTTCCAACTACATCAATAATTTTTGTAGGATTAAGTGATAACAAGCATGCAACTGTGAAAAATAAGATTGTAAATATGATTAATGTAACAGGACCTGCATCATTTGATAAAAAAGGTTTAATTCCAATTTCAAATGATACATTACCAGATCTAGGGATAGCGTAAAAAGGACCAATTGCTAGATAGAGAACAGTTGTAAATACAATACCAAACAACGGATGTACACGACTAGCTAAAGATTGTAAATCCTTTTTGCCAGAAAAAACAAATGCTGTTATTGCTAGCAATGGTAGACCAACTCCGGTAACTAAGAAACCTGCATTGGCTATCCATACATTCTTTCCAGCCATTTGACCAAGCATAGGTGGAAAAATTAAATTTCCTGCTCCAAAAAACAATGCAAATAGCATTAATCCTATAATTATGATAAAGGAAGAAGGAACTTTTTTTGACATAATAAATCCTCCGATTACAAATTTTTATACACTCTTTATTTATACAAATTATATACTAATTTAGGTTATTCCAGCTTAGAGTACAGTGGCGGAAGGCTATGTTATGGTCCTCCTCCCCTATAAGAGAATAGCAATAGGCTTTTAACTTTAAAAATAGCTTGAATTAATGAATGTGACGTTACCCCATGCCCATCAAGCTAAGAAAACAAGTCACCCCCAAAACGATAAAAAGTAAACTTTATTACTATAAAGTCACAAAATTTTCGTTTTGGGGAACATCATAAAACCTTAGCTTGATGGCAATGTGATGTTACCCCTAAATGTAGCTTCTTATTTATTAGTTAA
>NZ_JABUAE010000037.1 GCF_013314535.1 Bacillus sp. Xin1
AAAAGCAAGGTCTCGTCACGAGACCTTGCTTTTCTTTTTGATGGGCATCAATTTCCCATATGTACCAAGGCGCCAAATGTATTCAAGTGGGCCATATTGATAATGGGAGAGCCACCAGCGGCTAATAAAGATTTGTAGTGTATAAAAACTAATACAAAATAGCGGACCTATCCATAATGGAACTGGTAAGGAATTTTTGAAAAACAGGCCAAATATGACTAATGTGATAATTGTATGTGAAATATAATTTGTTAGAGCCATACGTCCAACAAATTGAAATGGTCGTAATAGCTTTTGCCATCTTTCCTTTTGTAACAAACGCATAAGTGTGAAAATGTAAAAGATAAATAAAGTTTTCCCACTAAACATTGTAAAACCAGTCATGTAGATTGGTTCATACGGTTGTTTTGTTACAAAGTAACGAATCATAAAGAACCACATTGGAAGTGTTAAGAGGAGCATAATGATTTGCCACTTTTTTAGTTTGGAATCTAATTCTTTTGCTCGGCGGAAAATGTCTTTTTTGCCAGCGTATAAGCCGAGTAAGAATAAACCGACTGTTTCTGGAAGCATTGAAATATTTAAACCAATTGATTCAGAATAAAAGGCATGTAAGCGGTCTTGCACTTGTACGCTCCAATTTTCTAATGGCATAATAGGTAGAGATGATGTTAATTCTTCTATCGGTACAAAAGCGATCATGATGCTAGCTAATAACATAAACAGTTGGAAAAGACCTAATAGGATCAATGAACATACTAAGATGGTATGTGACTGTCTTTTGTAAAATAATAATAAGAAAACCCCGGCAATTGCATAACTATGTAAAATATCACCATCCCATAAAAGGACGTAATGCAAGAAGCCGAATAAGAATAAAATGAGAAGTCGACGGATGAATAGTGTTTTTGGACGATTCGTTTTCGCTTCAGCACGCTGCATAAAAATGAAAAAGCCTAATCCAAACAAAAATGAAAAAATAGTATAAAACTTTGTTTGAATAAACATGTCATAAAACAGACGGATATAACTGTCTATTCCTTCATAACTTCCTGTAATATCTCGAGAATCAACACCTGCAATAACAGGCCAGTTAACTAGGAAGATACCGAATACAGCAATTCCCCTAATGATATCGATAGAATGAATCCTCTCGCCCTGTGAAATGTTTTGTGTCATTAGTTTCCTCCTTTAAGTCAATCATTTTTATTATACAATAATGGAAGGAACAGGAGATAGGGATATTTCCAATTTTTGAAACTGTTAAGATGTTCGTTATGAGATATAATAAGAGTGCACAGCAAGTTTTTCACTCCTTTAAAACAGGTAGTAAAGAAGTTCCTTGTTTCAAGGAACTTCTTTTTTGGGAATAATATTGATAATGATTCTCCTTAATGATAAAATATCCTTAAAAGTGATAATCATTATCAAAAAAGGTTGGTGTGTTAAATATGGTATATGCATTAGTTGCAGGAATAGTTGCTGTGTATGCTGTCATTACAAAATATGTGTTAAATGGAGTCGAAGCAACAAAATGAACAAACTTACATAGAATCCCTTTCATCTGTAAAAAGAATGAAAGGGATTTTTTATTTTTAATGAGAATATCCTGAAAATTTAGTATGATAATAGGGTATATACATCTTGGAATAAAGGGGAACAAGGGGATGACAAACATAGTACAGACAAACAGTATGAAAAAACTTGTTTGTTTTTATGAAGAATGGCAGAAACATGGGGATACGGAGAATAGTTTGAAGTTGTTTGAAGTGATTCAAAAATATAAGCAAGAACAGCTTATGATTGCTTTTTGCGGTCATTTTTCTGCTGGGAAATCGACAATGATGAATCATTTATATAAAGCACAGCTATTACCAACAAGTCCGATTCCGACAAGTGCAAATGTTGTTAAAATTGAAAAAGGACCGGATCGTGTTGTTGTAACGGTAAAATCTGGAGAGCATTACGAATATGATGGTGCATACTCAGCAGAGGAGCTGAAGCAACTTTGTAAAAATGGAGACGAGGTAATAGGTGTTCACATTTATCGAAATGATGCACCGATTCCTGATGGTGTTATGCTTGTTGATACACCTGGAATTGATTCAACAGATGATGCACATCAATTAGCGACAGAATCAACACTTCATCTTGCCGATGTTATTTTTTACATGATGGATTATAACCATGTCCAATCCGAAGTGAATTTGCAATTTGTTAAAGAATTGAAGCAGCGCAATAAAACGGTTTATCTTGTTATTAATCAAATCGATAAACATAAAGAAAGAGAGCTATCATTTGAAGATTATAAGAAAAGCGTGAGCCAATCCTTTTTTAACTGGGATATTGAAGTAGACGGCATTTTTTATACTTCTTTACGAATGATGAATCATCCACATAACGAAATTCAAAGGTTAGAGAATTTGCTTTCTTCTATTATGAAAGAACGTGAGCAATATGTGGAAAATGGTATGGAAAGAGAAACAGAATACTTATTACAAGAGCATTTTTCATTCGTTCTCTCCGAAAATGAAAAACAATTAATGCCCTATCAAAAAGAATTAGCATCAACTTTATCGCTTGCAGACGTAATAGAAAAGAAAGAAGAACTTACTGAAAATAAACGATGCGTTACTAGTAAAGAATCGGATGTGAAAAATGAATTTATAAAAGGATTGCAAGCAATATTAGATAACGCTTACTTAATGCCATTTGAAATGAGAGAGCTAGCAAATCAATATTTAGAAACAAAGTTAACAAAATTTAAAGTTGGTTTGCTATTTGCAAAAGGAAAAACAGAGCAAGAAAAACAAAGGCGATTGGATGCATTTTATTCAGCGCTAGGGAAGACTGTTGAGACGCAGCTAGATTTTCATGTGAAAGAGTTTATTGTAGCTTTCTTAAAAGATGAAGAGATGTTTACTGAAGAAGTAGGGAAAGACATATATGCATTGCAAATTTCTTTCGGTCCTGAATTATTAGCGGAAACAATTAAGCAAGGTGCAGGATTTACAGGAGATTATTTGCTTCTTTATACAGCTGACGTTGCGAATGAGTTAAAGAAAAGATACTTTATGAAAGCACAGCAAATTTTCGAAAAAAGTGCGAGCGTTTTACAGAAACAGATGGTGAAAGAGATTGCTCATATTGAACAAGAAATTGAACAATACACTTTGTTACAAACAGCAAAAGAAATAAAATTACAATATATTGAGGCGTATGATAAATACGAGAATTATTTACAAAGTATTTGGAGCGAACATGTACCAGTGCCAGATGGATTGCAGGTAGAAAAAGTATTACAAGGTAAGAAGCAGATTGTAAAAGAGAAGTTTACATTACAAGAACAAGAGATACAAAGCGACAGCATTTCTTATCATGAAGAAAATATAAAAACAACGGCAACGTTAAATATCCAGCGTATATTAGAGCAAGTAAAAGGTGCGGAAATGATACTAGAACCTCTTTCGACGCTTAAACATTTGCATCAAGAAGTTGTAGGGAAAAGAAAACGTGTTGAAACGAAGCAATTTACCGTAGCTTTATTTGGAGCTTTTAGTGCCGGGAAATCATCATTTGCAAATGCGTTGCTTGGTGCGAATGTACTTCCAGTATCACCAAATCCAACAACGGCGACAATTAATCAGATTTTACCGATTACAGAAGATAAACCTCATGGTACAGTAATGGTTCAGTTTAAATCGAAACAGGCGCTATTAGAAGATATGAAAGCAGTTTATAAAATGTTTCATTATGAAATTGAGACATTTGAAGAAGCGTTATCACAAATAGATACGATCCTAAAATATCCATCACCAAGCGGAAAACAAAAAACAACGTTTAGTTTTTTACGTGCGGTACAGAGGGGATATCAAGCGGTTTCTAATCATTTGGGAGAACAAGTACAAGTTACGTTAGAAGAGTTCTCGGATTATGTAGCGAACGAAGAAAAATCGTGTTTTGTTGAATATATGGAACTGTACTATGATTGTGCTTTAACGAGACAAGGTGTTGCACTTGTTGATACACCAGGAGCAGATTCTATTAATGCTAGACATACGGACGTTGCATTCCAATATATTAAAAATGCTGATGCGATTTTATTTGTAACGTACTACAATCATGTCTTTTCAAGAGCGGATCGTGAATTTTTAATTCAGCTTGGCCGCGTGAAAGATACATTTGCGCTGGATAAAATGTTCTTCTTAATTAATGCAGCAGACTTAGCACAGTCTGAGGAGGAACTTGAAATGGTAAAAGGATATATTGCAGATCAACTTCTGCAATACGGTATCCGAAATCCACGTTTATTTGCAATTTCGAGTTTATGTGCGCTTGAAGAGAAACAAGGAAAGAGTATAGCAAAAGAAAAGTACGGGATTTTGAAAAATTCGGGAATTACAAAGTTTGAAGAGTCATTTACATCCTTTATGATGCGCGATTTAATGCTTGTATCTGTTCATTCGTTATATGGTGCACTACAAAGCGCAGATCAGCTTCTTACAAATATGATACAAGGAGCGAAGCAAGGGAATGATGAAAAAGAAAAGCAAATAAAAAAATATGAAGCAGAACGTGATCAGCTACTTCATATTATTTCATCGTATAGTGTACTTGCAGAAGAACAGGCAATGCAAAATGAAGTGAAAGAACTGTTATATTATGTAGAGCAGCGTCTCTTTTTACGTTATAACGATGTGTTTACTGAATTTATTAACCCAGCCTCCCTTCGAACGGATGGGAATGTGAAAATGAAGCTGCAAGAATGTCTTATGGAACTTGTCTCCTTCATTCAGCATGATTTATTACAAGAAATGCGTGCAACGTCACTACGTCTTGAAAAATGGATGGATGAAGCGATGCAGCGAGCAAAGGATGAAATTGCAGTAAAATGTAAGTTGGAAAATGAATCTGTTTCTATGAATGGGACAGCTGATTATGAATACCAGGTTATTACGCATAAAGAGCCGTTTCCTTCCATAGAAGTAAAGCATTTTAAAAAGGCATTATCTCATTTCAAAAATGAGAAAAGCTTCTTTGAAAAAAATGATAAAGTAGCGATGCAAGAAGATACGAAAGAGTCGCTTGAACCTGTCGTATCTCAATATGTAGCAGATGAAGAAAAGTTATTTATTCATCATTATAAAAAAGAATGGGAAGTAAAATGGGACTTATTTCGAACAGTGATGCAGCAAGATGTTGGACAGTATTACGAAAGTATATTATTCGCTTTAGCAGAGACGATTGATGTGTCGCTATATGAACAAAGTAAGGAACAATTACGGAAACAGTTAACAGCAATCGAAAAGGAAATTCATATTTGATAAGCTCTATGAAAAAAAGATTCGTTCAATTTTCTTTTGCAGTACAGCATCTAGTGATTTTACGAATCCTGCAAATTCATCTGTAGAAATCATATGGGTAAGAACTAAGCGTCTACCATCTGGTGTTTCACCGCATAAGACGAACGAAGAAAACTCATATGTTTTTCCATCTACAACTAATTTTGGGTGGGAATATGTTCCGTTTTTCTTTTTCTTTCCATCAATCGAGATGACGTTGCACTTTTTCTCATTGTTGTCCATGGTGAATCCCTCCTTTGTATTACTTATGGTAGACAAGGAGGGTTTAGAACAAGAGAGAAAGGGGAATTTTTATGGGAATTGTAATAGAACGTATTTCTAAAGAGGTAGCACCGAAGTCATTGCTATTACTCGCTGATCCAAGTGAGGGGCAGATTCATTCATATTTGCAACGCGGTCTCATCTATGTCGCGAAAGAGGAAGGAAATATGATAGGAATATGTGTATTGCTTGAGACAAGATCACAAACAATGGAAATTATGAATATCGCTGTTTCTGAAGAAAGGCAAGGAAAAGGCATTGGAAAACAATTATTACAACATGCGATTGTAACTGCCAAAGAAAAACACATGCATAATCTTGAAGTAGGGACAGGGAATTCTAGTATTTCACAGCTTGCTTTTTATCAAAAATGTGGTTTTCGTATTTTTTCTATTGATTTTGATTACTTTTCAAAGCATTATGAAGAAGAGATTATTGAAAATGGAATTGTATGTCGTGATATGATTCGACTTACAATGGAACTCTAGTTGTTTTTTTGCAGCTACTTGGCAAGAAATTATAAATTATTTAGGGGGAAGAGAAGATGGAAGTACATAAAGCAATTACAGCACATTCTCGTAAACAAAATGAAATTGTAACAACATTTTTACAACTAGAAGCACAGCGTGAAGCGGCAATTGAAGCGGCAGTAGCACTTGCGTCGAATGGAAAACATTTTTCAGTAGATGCAATTAACATGATAACGAAGCAAATTAATGATCTTGCTAAACGAGGTGTTGCACCACAACGTAAAATTGTAACAGAAGATATGGTTATGGAGTATGTAGGTCGCCTGCAAGAGAAAGAAGGTCGTTAAGTATGATTGTTACAGTCGAATGGTTACGTGATCACATAGAAGATGAGCATGTCCGCATCGTCGATTGTCGTTTTGACTTAGCTAATCCAAATTTGGGAAGAGCAGAGTATGAGAAAGAACATATTCCTCATGCGATATATTTTGATTTGAATCTTGATTTATCAAGTCCTGTTACCGAGCATGGTGGCCGTCATCCACTTCCAGCTATTCAGGATTTTGCTGAAAAACTTTCTCAAGCTGGTATTGATGAGCATACGACAGTTATTGCGTATGACAGTCAAGCTGGTGCAATGGCTTCGCGTTTATGGTGGCTATTAACATATGTAGGACACCAAAAAGTGTATGTGTTAAATGGTGGGTTTCCTGCTTGGAAAGAATCTGATTTACCTACAACGACAGAAGTACCAACTATTGAACGAAAAAAATTCACCTCGAATGTACAAGATAACATGCTTGTAACGATGGAAGATGTGAAAGGAAAAATCCGTATAAATGCAGATATTACGCTAATCGATTCTAGAGAGCCGAAGCGTTATGCTGGTGCTGAAGAATCTGTCGATCCGAAAGCTGGTCACATTCCGACAGCAGAAAACTATTTTTGGAAAGATGGCATCACGGCGGAAGGTCAGTTTAAAAATCAAGATGAGCAAGAGGAGCGGTTCCACCGCCTTAATAAAGAGAAAGAAACAATCGTCTATTGCGGATCGGGTGTAACAGCATGTCCGAATATACTAGCGTTACAAGCAGCTGGTTTTCGTAACGTGAAGTTATATGCTGGGAGCTGGAGTGATTGGATTTCTTATCCAGAAAATCAAATTGTAAAAGAAGGACAGTAACCTCTTGCATGCAAAAATATTTTGTATTAAAATAAGGTCACAAGCAAGAAATTACTTCAAAACATTACATTTTACACATTGCATGCAATGTGATAAGATAACGACAAGTAAATAAAACATCCTGCGGTGTACGTAACTTATTTATGTCTAAAACCGATGTTAGTTATACGGAAGCTCAACATTTAGCAACCATCATCAAGCCTTCCTTGTGGAGGAAGATGTACGGTAGCTGTGAGGGCATCCACCTGCGAGTAGCGGGTTTTTGGACATTTACGAGGGACGGCACGTGCGGGGGTCTTATTTCAACAAACATTATATAAAATTCCTACGGTGTACGTAGCTTATGTATGTCTTAAACCAATGAGTATAATACGGAAGTTCAATATCTAAATGTAAACAGCATGCCATCTTTTTAAGAAGGAAGCTGAAAGCATTTATGAGGACATCCACCTGTGAGAGCAGGTTTATGGACATCTAGAGAGAACGGCATGTGTGGGGCTATATAAAAACCTTACGTTTTATACGTAAGGTTTTTTTGTTGTGGGAACCTTTTTCGGAAAGCTAGAAAATGATTGGAATTTCATTGTGTAGAAAGCATAAAAATATTAGAAATCAAATGAAACTCCTAATGATGGGAGTTTCATTTGATTGTTATCCCGCTATTTTAGGACAGTAAGACTCCCACCTCAAAATGCTGCAAAGGCATTGTTCAGCTCCAACGTCCTGCGATTCTGAGCGAGCCGCTTCCGCTTTTCTAAAAAAGTTAGGTGGGAGATTAACTGTCCGTAAAAGCCCGATTCGTGAGGGCTAATAATCAGTGAGGGATGAAGAAACCTTCTACTGATTAAAGTTTCACTTTATCTGTGTTCACCTGTAAAATTTCCATAATAAACATAGCACTTTCGATCTTCATCAATTTCTCTGGAATCTAAGGTGAATTCCATAAATATTCCGTCTTTTTGAACGTACAAAATATCTGAATGGAGATACGTTAAGATCTCGTCATGGTGCCATACATCTTTACTTTCTATTAAAATCGAATTTGCTCCTTGGAGTTCCCTAATCTCAAAACCTATGTGGGAATATGTAGGTTCTGAAGAATCATCGAAGAACGTTTCTTCTTGGACATATAATACTGCTGTTCCGTCTGGATCCATCGCGGTCGCTGTTACGACATATGTATCCCCTTCTTTAATAAAGTACTCACAAGTCATCCTTGCGACGGCTTCAGACACAGAAATATCGGCATAGTTCCATAGGGCAGGATATTGTTTCGCTTCATCATTGAGTCGATATTCTAACCGCAATTGTAATCCCTCTTTCTTTTTCTTCTACTTTATCATGAATTCTTTTATAATAAAAATATAATATACAAAGGGGCGTTGGAAAGTGACAAAAACCAAATGGTTAGTAACAGGTGTACTTACATCTTTAGTGGCCGGTGCTTTATCTGGCTGTACAGAAGATCTTCCTCCAAAACCAAAAGATAAGAGTTGTGCAGATTGGGATTGGGATGATGAACTGGGCGTGTGGCGATGTGATGACCGTCATTCAAGTTATCATGGTAGTTATTATTACGGTGGTAGATACTATCAAAATAAATCAACCTTCAAAAGTTCTTCTGAATTTAAGTCCTATCAAGCTTCGTCTAATTTTAAAGGGGGGATTGGAAGCGGTTCAAAGGGGGGATTTGGAGGTTAGATTATGTCGTGTTACATAAAGAAACGAAATCAATTTTATTTAAGGTTCCCTCACTTTTGGTCCGACTTATACGGGAGTGAGTATAGCCTTTTTCATATCTTTGAAATAACAGAACAAACAATCCAAGATTTACAGTTAGCAACAGAACGAATGGGAAAAGTATTTTTTAAGACTGCTAGGCTGCTTCGGACTTTGTCTGACGCCCAACTTCTTGAACTTGGTTTTCCATCTTCAAGTCTGCCTTTTATCAGAATGAAATCTTTATTTCCTGAATCTGTTATTTCACGTTTTGATTTTGTGATGACAGATAGTGGTATCAAAATGCTTGAGTTTAATAGTGATACGCCGACTTTTATCATGGAATGCTTTCAAATCAACGGAGAGGTCTGCAAAGAATTAGAGTATCATGACCCAAACGAGAATCAGGAACGTCTTCTTTCTTCTGGCATCACAAAAGCTGTGATGGAAGCATCTAAAGGGATAGAAAGACCAAACGTTGTCTTTACAGCCCATCATGAACATATAGAAGATTGGAATACGACTCGGTATTTGAGTGAGTTATGTCAGGTTAGTAACAAAGTGGTGTCAATGTCAGAACTTAGAATTACTGAAGAGGCTTTACTGGACGAAGATGGTGTGCCAATTGATGTTTTGTATCGCCAGACATATCCTATTGAACACTTAGTAGAGGACCGGGATCCAAAAACCGGAGATTTTGTAGGGATTGAGTTACTACAACTTGTAAAGGAAGGGAAGCTCTTTATTATAAATCCAATGTCATCTTTTCTACTGCAGCCGAAATCGGTTCAATGTCTTATTTGGGGATTAGCGGAGGCAGGTGCTTTTTATACAAATAAGGAACAACGATGGATTAAAGAATACATGCTCCCTACTTACTTAGAACCAGATCTGTTTTTAGGAAAAAATTCTTTTGTTCAAAAACCTTCGTTCGGTAGAGAAGGCGACACGGTTACAATTCGTGATAAAGATATCAAAATTATTGATCAAAATTCATATCAAACGTATAAAAGAGAGCTTCCTGTATTTCAAAAGTATACAAAACTTCCAGTTGTTTCTCTCGAGACTGAAAAAGGGAATGAGGAGTTATCGTATGTATTTGGATCATTTTTAATTGCTGGAAAACCAAGTAGTATTGGTATACGTGCAGGTGCAAGAATTACGGGGAATGAATCTTATTATTTACCTGTAGGAATTAAAAAGGAGGATTATAAATGATAAATTTCTTACTTTATTTAGGGGTTTCAATCGGTCTTTTATGTATCGGTCTTTTTCTTATGGAAGTGACAACAAAAGTGAAGGAATTTTCGTTAATGGCGAAAGGGAATAAAGCAGCAAGCTACACACTTGGAGGAAGACTTCTTGGTCTTGCCATCGTTTTGTATTCAACTGCTGCTCATTCTGTTTCATTAATGGATATGGTTTTATGGGGAGCGATTGGAGTATTAGCGCAAATTATTGTGTTTTATTTAGTTGAATGGTGCACACCGCGCTTTAATATTAACCAAAGCATTGAAGAAGATAACCAGGGTGTTGGACTTTTCCTTATGTTTTTATCAATTTCCATCGGAATCGTAATTGCTGGGTGCTTAACATATTGAAAAACCTTACGTTTTATACGTAAAGTTTTTATTTTTCATTCGTTAATCCTTCTGTGACATAATCCATAAGTTTATCTATCACTTTAGGGGAAAGTTTGAATTCAAAGTGTTGACATCTATTTTAAATAGGAGTAACATTTTCTATGTAATAAAAAAATAAGTCTCTGTTAGGTGAGGCTCCTGTATAGAGAAATGCTACTGCCCAAAAATGTCGAGAGACGCCAATGGGTCAACAGGAATGATCGAATTAAGGTTTTTCTTAACGTAGCTGGTAATGTACCTATGCTATACAGTGCTAAAACTCGGCGAGGGAGAGGTTCGCAGATTTCTATGTTGATTAGGAATCGCTTATTTATGTATGTAAAGACCTTTACTCGCTTACGAGTAGAGGTCTTTTTAGTAACAAGCTATGAGAATTATCATAGTTAAAAAGTATTAACTAATAAAACGAAAGAGGAGGTGAGGAGCATGTCAAATTCTGACTCGGTTCCGTTACCCATATACTTCAAAACAAAAATATATGATGTAGGTAGGAAACGACTTGTTCCTCCCCCTATATTTATCATAAGGTAACGTTCAGCTTTATTGTTGTAAGTTGAATGTGGAACACTTTAACAGGCTGTAGAAATGCATGAATTGTTAAAGTGAGATAAATAGAGAAACAAAGCGTTTCTTCCTATGTTGTAAAGGAGGAGACGATAAAATGTTATATGTAAATAAACTTGTGGGTAACATGTCTCATAAACAAAGTAAAAGAATGATGAAAGAACAATCTATGTTAAAACAAAATAAAGATTTGTTAATTGAAATTGCAACAAGAGATGTGAAGTCTGTATTTGCGTATTTTAAAACAACAAGAGATGGTCTTTCTATTAAAGAAGCGCAGAAACGTATTCATATGTACGGGAAAAATGAATTATCTTCAAAGCGAGCAATTTTCTCTGATGTAATGATGAAATTAAGCGAAATAATCCCTGGATTTGCAAAGCAACATGTTCATCATGAAAATCAGCGTAAGGTTGTAAAGATTACGGTTTCTAGAGTAGAAAGATGTACAACTGCGGGGATGAATAGTGAATCAAAAATAATGAAGCTTCCAGTTGAGGAGCTAGTTCCAGGGGATATGGTTTTTCTTTCAGCAGGTGATACAGTTCCAGCTGATGTACGTATTATTTATGCAGAAGATTTATTAGTAAATGAATCGGTGTTAACAGGGAAAGAAACAAATGTAGAGAAATTTGAAAGCTGTTATCATCTTGAACGGAAACGTTTTATTCCATTAAAGCGTATGAAAGACTACAATCCACTTCAACTTGAAAATGTATGTTTTAAAGGTACACATATTGTGAATGGAACGGCGAAGGCTGTGGTTGTTTCAACAGGTAAAAATACGTATTCAGGATTGCTTCATACATGCTGTAACCAAACATCTTGAGCTGTTAATGGTGCTAAATATATGAAAACATTGTATAATAGATAGAGTTGAACAGAAACGTAGAATGGTAATCTATTCATATAACCTTACGTGATGACGTGAGGTTATTATTTTTTGTTAGTAGGAGAGGAATTATGAAAAAAGTATTGTTAGTTGATGGTATGGCACTATTATTTCGTGCTTTTTACGCAACAAGTGTTTATGGACAATTTATGAAACGACAAGATGGTACCCCAACAAATGGGATTCATGGTTATATGAAACATTTATTAACAGCAGCGCAAGTGGTTAAACCGACGCATATTGTAACATGCTGGGATATGGGAAGTACTACATTCCGAACGGAATCGTTCTCAAACTATAAAGCAAATCGTGCAGCGCCACCAGAAGAATTAATTCCGCAATTTGATCTCGTACAAGAGATGACTTCAAAGTTATCGATTCCTGTAATTGGTATGAAAGGCTATGAAGCTGATGACTGCATTGGTACGTTAGCAAAAGAATACGCTAGTGAGGCGGAAGTATATATTTTAACAGGCGATACAGATTTATTGCAGCTTGTTGATACGAACGTTACCGTAATGCTTCTTCGCAAGGGAATCGGAAACTATGAGTATTATACACCAGAGAAGATTATGGAAGAAAAAGGCGTAGAGCCTTGGCAAATCGTTCATGCCAAAGCGTTTATGGGAGACACAAGTGATAACTATCCAGGTGTAAAAGGAATCGGTGAGAAGACAGCATATAAACTCATTCAAGAACATGGTACAGTAGCGGCGGTATTAGAAAATATAGTGTCATTGACGAAAGCACAGCGTACAAAAATTGAAAATGATTTGGAGAATTTAAATATATCATTACAATTAGCGCAAATTCATTGTGAGGTTCCGATTTCATGTTCGCTAGAAGAAAGCTTGCATACAATTGATGAAGAGAAAGTACGTTTTGTTTGCGGGGAAATGAATTGGGGACGACCTGAAATATTTATAAATATGTTATAAAAAAGAAGTGCTAGGAAAAGTGCTTCATACGATAGATAACGTCTAATCAAGTATATGTTGATTAGGCGTTATTTTTTGTGCAATTTCTTTCAATTCATAAAGTTATCAGAAAAAATACTTAGTTTTCATCTGAAATTCAAATAGATTTCACACGAATCTTTTATTATAAAACTACGCAGATAATTACTTATCTTTTATATAAATAGTCCTTTAATAAGTTATTTGTAATCGTGAAGGAGGAAAAAATATGCGAAAAAAAATAAGAAAATCCTTTAAACAATTATTGATAGAGAATAAACAATTATTATTGAACGATAAAGAGAATATAAGGGAAATAGAAGAAAAAATTGAAAAGAGGCATGTCTCGTATCGTGTGTCTTCTAGTAATTAAATAAGATAACATTTCAAAATAGGCTTGTAATTATAGAAAGAAGGAGAAAATTTGGGTGAATTAATAGGAGAGATGGCAGTACAGTTCATTCTTTGTGTGCCAACAAAAAAGAAAAGAATAATAAGTAAAAAGTTCAAGTTACTAAGACAACAAAAATGGTTTCAAGAGAGATATGGTTCTGTCGTTATGTTTCAATCAGGGGTAAGAGAATTTGTTTTAGGTTATGATATCGAGAGAATGTTGAAAAATGATTTAGATATTATGGTATTTCAGAAAGAGCTAAATAACATATTAAAGCAATAATATGTTATAGTATCAAAGCTGAAATAAATAATAGGAATAAGCAGGAGATGACGTGGTTGATACGCATCTCCTTTTGTTTTGTAAAGGTATTCAATTATTATTCTAGTTGTAACTGCTGAAAACAAACAATAAATTTGAGATGATTTTATTGTTGTGGAAGTATTACTACGGCGCTTATAAGAATGAACAGGAAATAGTATCTTTACAAAAAAAACAAAACATTCATCGATTTGTAAAACAAATTCAAGAGGGAGTTCTTGAAGGGGCGCGAAGAAATGTTTTGTTTGTAATAAATGAAATCCTTTTCTGAAGGGAATCAGGAACGTTGGTTGTAAAGTTTGAGAGGTAGAAAAATCTATTTGTATGTAATATATAAGCATAGAAAAGAGCTTGGAAGGATGAAAGTAGACGATAGATGCCAATTTCAGATTTCTTTAGACATAAGATTATTAAGTTAGTAGTAAAAAGATTCTTCTTTTGATAGGAGAACTTTTTTATTAAAGCATTAACTTCCTCTTTTGAAAAAAGGTTTTTTAAGAGCATATGCTGTATATAGTTATTATTTACTTCTAAAAAATTGTAAGTTAAGGAGGAATAATAATGAAAGCGATTACTAAAAGTGTGCCGTTATGGGAGCCATCACAGCAACAAATAGAAAACTCAGGTATTAGTCTTTTTATGAAGTGGCTTAACCAAGAGAAGGGTTTATCTTTTTCAAGTCAAAAAGAATTATGGAAATGGTCTGTCGAAGAACTTGAATCATTTTGGGAAAGTATTTGGAATTATTGCCAAGTCAAATCTAACACACCATATAATCAAGTTTTAGAATCGAGAAAGATGCCCGGGGCGAAATGGTTTACAGGCTCTACCTTGAATTATGCAGAACACGTCTTTCGAGGCAGTAGGGGGAATAAACCGGCAGTAATTTTTCAATCAGAAACCACTCCGAGAACAGAATTAAGCTGGAAAGAACTTCGAGAAAAGACAGCGATGGTGGCAAATTCTCTAAAGGAATTAGGGGTTAAATCAGGAGATCGTGTTGTTGCTTATATGCCTAACATTCCTGAAACTATAATTGCTTTTTTAGCATGTGCCAGCATTGGAGCTGTTTGGTCCAGCTGTTCTCCTGATTTCGGGACAAATACTGTTATTGATCGATTTAAACAAATTGAACCGACAATTTTATTTGCAATTGACGGATATTCTTATAATGGTAAAATTCAGAATAGAGTAACAAATGTTTCGGAAATTCAGTCGAGTCTACCTACCTTAAAGCAGACGGTTTTAATCCCTTATGTTGGCAGTAATGATTCTGAATTGAATAATCGTACAATGTATTGGAACGATCTATTGCGAGAAAGTTGTGATCTTGTTTTCGAAAAGGTCCCATTTGAGCATCCTCTTTGGATTTTGTTTTCTTCCGGAACAACAGGGTTGCCAAAACCGATTGTACAAAGTCAAGGTGGAATACTATTAGAACAGCTTAAGACATTATTAGTTGAACAAGGTGTGAATCAAGATGATGTATTCTTTTGGTTTACAACAACAGGCTGGATGATGTGGAACCTTTTAGTGGGGGGGCTGTTAACTGGGGGCACAATTGCTTTATATGATGGCAGCCCATTTTATCCTAGTATACATATATTATGGGATTTTGCAGAAGAGGTTGGTGTTACTTTCTTTGGTACAAGTGCTGGTTTTCTAAGTGCATGTATGAAATTCGGGATTAAGCCAAAAGAAAGACACCGTTTTTCTAAGTTAAAGGCTATTTGTTCAACTGGTTCACCCCTATCAGTAGAAGGTTTCTTATGGGTATATGAGAGTGTGAAAAGAGACGTGTGGCTTGTTTCAACTAGTGGAGGGACTGATGTATGTACGGCATTTGTTGGTGGCTCTCCTATATTGCCTGTTTATGCAGGAGAAATACAAGCACGCTCTTTAGGAGCACACGTACAATCATTTAATGATGAGGGCAATTCAGTTATTAATGAAGTTGGAGAATTGGTTATAACGGAACCGATGCCATCTATGCCCGTTTATTTCTGGGGAGATCACAATAATAAACGTTATTTTGAAAGTTATTTTGAGATGTATCCAGGGATTTGGCGACATGGTGATTGGATCAAATTTGATGATAAAGGGAGCTGTATTATTTTCGGACGATCAGACTCTACGATCAATCGGTTAGGGGTACGTCTAGGAACGAGCGAAATCTATCGTATAGTTGAGTCCATGGATGCCATTATGGAGAGTTTAGTAGTGGATTTAGAGCTCCTTGAACGTAAATCATTTATGCCGCTATTTGTGGTATTAAAACCTGGAGTAAATATGAGTGATAACTTAAAAGAAACAATAAAAGCTGAAATAAAACAAAAAGTTTCGCCTCGTTTTGTCCCTGACGAAATTTATGTAGTAGATCAAATTCCGAAGACATTGAGTGGAAAGAAATTAGAAGTTCCAATTCGAAAAATTTTATTAGGGTTTCCAGAAGAAAAGGTAGTCAATAAAGGTTCCATGGCCAACCCCGAATCATTAAGCTTTTTTATAGATTTAGCAAAAATTATTAATAAGCAAGAATAATAGAGTTCTTCACTATTTATTAAGTAAGAGCTACCACTTTGGTGTTACATGTAGATGAGTGATGATAACTCGAACTGAAGAAATAACGTTATTAGAATATCGTAGGAGATGCAAAATCGATTAACTCCTATCTTTGTAAAAATAAGTGCTTTTCTAGTTCGAATGTTTAAGGGAGTTGTATGGAGACATTCATTTATGGAGTATAAAAGGAGGATAGGTAGTGATTGTAATAGAGAGAATTGAGGAAAAAGATACACCGCATCTTATAAATTTATCTGAATTAGTTGGATGGGATTATAGTTTAGAAGAAATCAAAACAATTTTTCAATCAGGAATCGTATATGGCGGAAAGAATATGCAAGGCGAATTTATTGCTAGTGCAGCTATCATCCTATATGGAGAGAAATTAGCATCTATTGGCATGGTCATTGTACATCCTCAGTATAGAGGAAAAGGGGTTGGCAGAAAAATTACAGAGGCTTGTATAAGAAGTGTTTCGGAAAAGACATCAATTATGCTTATTGCTACAGAAGAAGGAAGACCTTTATATGAGAGATTAGGTTTTCAAGTGGTTAGGCATATTTCAAAGTATATATGTAATCAGTATGTAACTCCTAAAGATTACGATAGAAATGAGCAACACATTTTTATGGATTATGATAAGGGAGATAGTAATGGAATTGTGAAGTCAGATGAAGCAGCTTTCGGGGTAAATAGAAGTAATTTTATACAGAGAAGAATTGAACAATCTGAACAGTGCATAGTTGTAAAAGATAAAGAAAATTATATTGTGGGATATGGAATGAGCATACAAACTCCAGAAAATAGAATGATAGGACCGATTGTTGCGCCGAATGATCATATCGCAACTACAATTGTTCATCGTTTGGCAAAAGATTATAAAGGAAGACTTAGAATTGATGTACCAGAAGGAAAAGAATTTTTTACGAAAGTGCTCGAGACAGCTGGATTTCAAAAGGTAAATCAACCACCAATTATGTTGAAAAACAGTAATCAATTTTTGAAACGAAATGGTGAATTATATGGAATTGCTGCACAGATATTTGGATGAAAAAAGATTCCTTTTTAAAAAAGGAATCTTTTTAATTCATACATGAGATTTTCCTATTCTCGATATTGATTATGAATAGGGGAAAACAAATCTTCCTCGACATCTCTAACAATAGAAAAATGATCGACGTTATAATGACCATGTAGTGTTTTATTGTGATGTTCAATAATTTGCTGAGCTGATAAAATCATAGAATCATTTGTGGAATGACCGTTTTTGATTAAGGTGACATCAAATCCCTGTACCGTTGCTGTTCTAACGGCAGTATCAATACAATGTTCGGTTTTACAACCACCTATAACAAGATGACCAATTTCTTTCTCTCTTAAAATCGTATGTAAAGAGGTATTATAAAATGAATTGGTTGCTTGTTTGTCTATGATTTGTGCCGCATGAGGGATTTTGATTTCCTCATGTACTTGAAATCCTTTTCCCATACCGGAAGAAACATCAGTATCTCTGACGAAAATAATAAGAGCATTGGATTGAATCGCTTTTTGAATGGCTATATTTATGTTCGTTAATAATTGATTTTTATGAAATACTGCAGATTCTTGCTCGTTACCGTCAATAAGTTCTTGTTGAGCATCAATAATTAAAAGGGCTTGTTTCATTACATTTCTCCTTTTTATCTTGTTATTTGTAGGGAATAATCTCGTTCTCTCAATGTTCATAATATAGCGAGAGAGAGGTTTGGAATGAAGAAATTTCCTGCTGATTAAAGTTACACTTTATTTATTTCTTGATATTGTAGACGATTCCTTTTTATATAAGGAGATTATTTCATTTTTTTATTGACCTTTACATAATGTAACACTTTGCAATATAACTAAGTGGGAAGAGAAAGAAGGTGAAAATTAACGGATTATTTAATGTTATTTTTATCTATTAGGAAATTAAAAACTCTAAGAGAGATTGTCAAAGAAAATTCATTCTCATAAAGCCTAAAAACATGTATGATAGGAGGTGGAGAATTTTTTGGTAGGTGGGAACAGCATGCAAACGGTACAAGATTATCTTTCATTCTTACACACAAAAGGATTTAAATTATCAGAGGATGCACAAGGGTTTATTATGTTTGGTCAAGGATATACAGGTGCATCTGATGTTCTTGTAAATGCAGCGATTGAGGCAACAATTAAACATCAATTGCAATTTGATGGTAGTTATTTTATCGCTTTATTAGAGCGATTGAAGGAAGAGAAAATTACTGATAAAAAAAGCGCAAAGGCTTTTATGCAGACATTACAAGCGTAACATCATACAGCCTGCGCTTCTTTTTTTGTTTTTGAAGGAAGTTCAACAAAAATCATACCTAAGAAAATACAAAGACAACCAAGCATTGCGGAAATAGAAAGCTGTTCGTTTGCGACAAGAACACCTGTTAATGCGGCAAAGACAGGTTCCATTGCGAAAATAATAGCAACTCTTGTTGGAGATGTATGCTTTTGCGCTGCTGTTTGAATAAAAAAGGCGATTGATGTTGCGAATACGGATGTTGCAAGTAGAGCAAATAAAAAAGCAGAATTCGTCCATAAAGAGATTGAAAATAATTTCTCCCAATCCTCAAATAAAAAAGCGCAGATGGAAGAGAAAATTCCAACAGATAATACTTGGGTTGTGCTTAATAATAAAGGTGATATCTTTTTAGAGAAGACTCCGTTAATGAGAATATGTGCTGCAAAGGCAATTGCACAGCCGAGAACGAGTATATCACCAATATTCAATTGAAAAGAATCACCAGCGGTTAGTAAATATAAGCCAGCTGTTGCAGCGGTAATGCCAAGGATGATAAAAGGTGTAGCCCTTTGCTTTAAAAAAATAAATGAAAGAATGGGAACCATAACAATACTGAGTCCGGTTAAAAATCCTGCTTTAGAAGAAGTGGTATAGAGTAATCCAAATGTTTGTAATAAATAACCGATAAATAAGAATAATCCGACGATTAAACCCGCAATACTACTATGTTGAATTTCTTGTTTCGAAGTTTTTTTCGAGAACGTGAATTGAACAAATAATAAAATGATTCCAGCAAATAAAAAACGAACACCATTGAAAGTAAATGGTCCAACAAATGACATTGCATTTTGAACGACAACAAATGTGGCCCCCCAAATAAAGGAGACAAATAATAAAGCGAGAGGAGCAAACCATCCTTTTTTCACACTAAAACCCCCATTAATTTTGTAAAATGGCTTTTCTTGCTAATTCATCAGCAACTTTGTTTTGACTACTTGGAATCCACTTTATAAAGAAAAGATCAAATCTTTTGATGTATGCTAGTGCCTCTTCTAAAAGTGGTGCATATGTTTTGTTTTTTGCATATTCTTTTTCTACAGCACGTTCAACAAGCTGTGAATCTGTACGAAAAGATACAATGCTATAATTATGTTCTGTGCAATATTTTAATGCAGCGAGTAATGCATGATATTCAGCTTCGTGGTTGGACATGATTCCAAGTGGTAGTGATAATTGCACAGTTGGCTGCACACCTTTAATAAAAACCCCAGCACCAGAAGGGCCTGGATTTCCTTTTGATGCACCATCGATATATACTTCAATCAAAATTAATCCCCCATTGTTATATAGCGTTAGTTGATAGTAATTCCCCGCCTAAAAATATGTTTAGAGACGGGGGATAGGAAAATGTATTTTATCCTATTGTGATGCTATAGCGGCATGTGAATGTTTCGTTCGCTTGTAAGGATTGTACGCCTTTTTTCGCTTTGAAATCTTTTGCTGGTTCTACTTCATCAGCAATTCCATACCAAGGCTCGATACATACGAAAGGAGCATCGTTACCTGGTGTCCAAACACCAACGAATGGGAAACCTTCAAATGTTACTTTTACAAATTTATTATGTTTATGAGAACGAATAGAAATTTCATTTGTATTCATATTTTCAAAAATAAGGGCATCATTTTTGAATAAATCATATGTAAGTGGTAATTCTGCTTTATTTTCAACAATTAGCTGTTTTTCTTTTGAAAGAAAAGGTCCTTTTAAAACGCTTGTTTCTAAATGTTCAGGACCATTAAATGATAAATGGTAGTCTGTAAATGAGTCACCTTCTACTAAAGGACAATTGAAGCCTGGATGTGCTCCGATAGAAAAGAACATTTCTTTTGAAGTAGGATTGATCACTTCATAAGTAACGTGTATGTTTTGCTCGTCTAGTTCATAAGATACAAGTAGCTCAAATTCGTACGGATATTTTTGTAAAGTTTCTTGATTGCTAGTTACAGCATATGTAAGCTTTGTTTCGTTTTGTTCTTTTACTGAGAATATAAGATCGCGAGCAAAGCCGTGTTGTGTCAATGAATAAAGTTTACCATCTACATAATATGTATTGTCCACTAATCTACCGACAATTGGGAATAAAATTGGTGCACGGCGCCCCCAATATTTAGGATTTCCTTGCCACAAATATTCTGTGTTGTCTTCTTTTAAGCGAACGCTTTGTAACTCTGCACCTTTTTCAGAGATGGAAACGATCACTTTTTCATTTTGAATTGTTGCTGTCATGAAGTGAAACCTCCTAAATCTTTCATATTCTCTATTATACGTTGTCTATAAGAAAAAAGGTAGTGAATGAGAAGAATCTATTGACGAATGACTGGCTATTGCGTACAATATAAAATTGTTGTTTAAAAACGGATCACGTGGTTCGAAACCATCCCACGTAAAAAAACTAAGGAGATTTTGTCATGAATATAAAAACATTAGTTGGTAATGGTATTTTAGCAGCGTTATATATTGCTGTTTCTGCACTTATTCAGCCATTTGGCTTTACGAATGTACAATTTCGTATTTCGGAGATGTTTAATCATCTCGTTGTATTTAATAAGAAATCAATTTATGGAATTGTCTTAGGCGTATTTTTAACAAATCTCTTTTTCTCACCTATGATTGCGTATGATTTAGTATTTGGAGTAGGACAATCCGTTCTTGCACTTCTTGCTACGATTATTTCTATGCGCTTTATTAAGGGTGTTTGGGCCCGAATGATCTTTAATACCGTTATCTTTACAATTACTATGTTTATGATAGCGATTGAGCTTCATCTTGCACTTGGTTTTCCATTTTTATTAACATGGCTTACATGTGCAGCTGGTGAATTTGTTGTAATGGCAATCGGTATGCCGGTTATGTATTGGATGAATAAACGAGTACAATTTCAGAGATTTATGTAACATGGATAGGAAGAGCTGCTTGCAATATCAAGCAGCTCTTTTTGTATTTTAAAAGTTGACACTTGTCCACTTCCATTCGAATATAATACTATGACTATTGGTAAAATATAATAAAAAATACGAAGTCTTATATAAGGGGAAATGAATATGAAATATAAAATACATTGGTTATATAAAACAAAATCGAGTCTACAAACAGAATTAAGAACAGATTATATGAACATAGAAGAAGCGCTTCAATTTGCAACTGATTTTGAAAAAACTGGTAGAGTAAAGGGATTATTATTTTATGATGAAATGGGAGCGGAATGGACGCTAAAAGAGATGAAAAAACTCGGTAAACAAATAGAAGAGGAGCCACAAGATATTCGTATTTACTTTGATGGGGGATATGATTTAGAGACGAAAGAGGCTGGAATTGGTATCTGTATTTACTATAAAAAAGGTCAGAAGATGTACCGAGTTCGCCGAAATGCTTACATAGACGGCATATATGATAATAATGAAGCGGAATATGCAGCGCTATTATACGGAATGAATGTACTAGAGGAATTAGGAATTAAATACGAATCGGTTACACTACATGGTGATTCTCAAGTCGTACTTCAGCAACTAGCTGGAGAATGGCCATGCTATGACGAACATTTGAATCATTACTTAGATCAGATTGAACAAAAAGCAAAGCAAATGAAATTAAAGCTTGCCTGTGAACCAGTAGCAAGAAAACAAAATAAAGAAGCTCATCAATTGGCCACACAAGCATTGGAAGGAACAGTAATTGACAGCCATAAAGAAATAACGGAATAGAGAGGTGCAGTGGTGAATAAAAAGCAGCTCATTACAGAGGTAAATGATTTATTAGAAACATATTGTGAAGGGTGTTTTTTACAGGAACATTACAGAAAAACTCATAGCAAATATTATGCTCATTCTTTTTGCATTCGGCAGTGTACTGTGGGAGAGAAATTAAAAGAATATGGAGAGCGATTATCGTAAAAAACATCCAGAGATAACTCTGGATGTTTTTAATGCTTAGCTTCCTTCAATTGGTGTTCGCATAGACTTAATTTTTTTTCTTCGTTCATTAAAAAAGGCTCATCTAAATCTGTTGCAACAGATTTCATTATTTCAAGTTGAGAGCGTGCAGATTCGACTGCAGTTGTCGCATGCTGTAATGATTCAGGATCCATTGTAATTGTTGCAGAGCCTACCATCTTTTGTGCTGTTTCTACGCGGAATTTTACTTCTTCAAAATCATTTACGTGTGAACCCATTATCGATTCCTCCTTTGTATTCTGTTACATTTCACATAGTTTTTACCCTGCAAAAAGGAAATATACAAAGGAATAACAAAGGAGGTTACCAAGTAAGGTAACCTCCTGTTATATGTTGGATTAAAGTTTTACTACGTTAGCAGCTTGAGGTCCACGGTTTCCTTCAACGATATCGAAAGATACTTCTTGACCTTCTTCTAAAGCTTTGTAGCCTTCCCCTTGAATAGCTGTGAAGTGTACGAATACATCGTCAGCACCTTCAATTTCGATAAACCCAAAACCTTTTTCGTTGTTAAACCATTTTACTTTTCCTTGCATGTTACAATTCCTCCTAAAAAACGATTACTTTTTCATTTAGTGAAGTTCGTTTCAAATATTTGCGAATTCATAAAACTGAAAATGCTATATTCTCGAATATTCTGCTAAATGATATTTTTAATATACACGAAATGGTAGATTTTAGTCAAGTAAGCGCTTTTAACTTTTTGTATTTTTAAATAATTTTTCACGCAAGTTTTTTTTATGGTATAGGACAAGCTCTTTTTTTAATATGTTTAAGTGAATGCTGTACATAATGAGGTGAGAGAATGAATCAGTCTTATTTATTAGATAATGAAGGGATGAAAAATAGGATAGATATACCAAAATGGGTTTCACGAGAATTTGAGAATTTTTCTAATGTTGTATTGGACCTAACTTTCCCTTGTTATTTTGGTTTAACAGCTTTAAAGAAAAATGAACTTCGCTACTCATTCTTGTCTCATGATGATTGGAGTCATCTACCACAGACAATGCTTTCTTTTTTACAGTTGATGAACGAACGACCTGTTGTAAGAAGAGGATTTTTTCTTTTTGTTGAGCCAGAACATGAAGAATGCTCACTTGAACATTACCGAGCGTATTTTTGGAAAGTTCTACAATATTTACATGAAGAAGATAATCAATTATGGCCAAAGCAGATTCCAGAAAATCCAAATCATCATTTATGGGAATTTTCATTTGGTGGAGAGCCAATGTTTGCGTTTGGAAACGCTCCAGCTTATAAACAAAGAAAAACGAGACATTTAGGGAACTCACTTATTATTGGATTTCAACCACGAATTATTTTTGATGGACTAGAAGGAGATCGGCCTAAAGGTTCGTACTCAAGACAAATGGTTAGAGAACGGGTTGAAAAGTGGGACCAATTGCCAAAACACCCGAATATTAGTCATTATGGCGATCCGAATCACCGTGAGTGGAAGCAATATTTTATTGGAGATGACGTTGAACCAATAGAAGGGAAATGTCCATTTTATCATAAAGTAAAGAAATGAAGGCCGCCAAAGGAGCGGCCTATTTGCATATTTTGGATAAAAAAGGGCATTTTATATATGTATATTTTTCATAAAAGCTAGTCTATTTTTCACAATACTCTCATTAGTTAATAGTAAAAAAGATATAGAAAGGATATAGCGATGTTTGGGGCGATTATACAGCAATTTATACTAGGAATTTCATTGGCTGCACCAGTAGGCCCGATTAATATTGAAATGTTAAAAAGAGGGATTGAACGTGGCTTTTGGCATGCTTGGCTTGTTGGGATAGGAGGAATGAGTGCAGATATTTTATTTATGCTTCTTATTTACTTTGGATTATCTTCTGTATTTATGTATACATATGTACAAGCGTTTATGTATTGCATAGGTTTTTTCTTATTGTTTTATTTAGGATTTCAAAGTGTAAAACAAGGAATTTTACATTCAAATATGGAATATAAACAAGAAGAGGTAGGTGGACTTCGTCAATCTTTTATGGCAGGATTTTTAATTGCAGTATCTAATCCGTTAAATCTTGTCTTTTGGTTTGGTATATATGGGAGTACGCTTAGCTCGCTGCTTACGAAGGTAACGAAACAAGAAGCATTTTTATATAGTCTCTGCATCATTGGAGGCATTATTTTATGGAATTTAAATATTGCTTTTTCTGTTCATTTTGGACGAACATTGCTTAAGCCAAAGGCACTCGGTTATATTACAGCGGGAGCTGGTTTTATTTTAGTTGGGTATTCGATTCATTTTGCGTATAAAGCGTTACAGTTGTTCATATGAGACCGAAGGGGAGATTTCTATGTATCGAACCACAGTTAATGGAAAAGAAATTATTATTACATTAGCACCCAAAATTAGAAAGGAAGTAACGGATAGAAATCCTTTATATGAAGCCGTTCTTCAAACTATTGAAAGATTACTTCAAACAAAGCAACCAACATTTGCTGTAAATCATGAAATATTTGGACTTATTATTGGGGAGGTACAGAGGGGCGAAGTAACGGTTTTCGCAGTGGAACAGATTATACCGAAACAAAATATATTAGGTTCGCAAAATTTTTTCTCTACAATAGAACGGCGAGCAAATTTGTAATGAAAGAAGTATAACCATAGATAAAGTAGAAACAGTCGTAACGATATGTTACGGCTGTTTCTTCGAAGAAAGGGCACAGGATAAATGAAAAGAGTGTTGAAAGAATTCTTTTTACAACATGATATTATCATTATGTTTGGAGTACTAATTCTTTTTATCATTATTTTACAAATGCAATTATTTACAGGAATAGCGGCTATATCATGTCTTGCGGGTATCATTTTTTATACAATTAATGAATATACGACACATCGGTTTTTATTTCATATGAAACCTCCTAAGAATCCAGTTCTACTGAAAATGTTAAAGAGATTACATTATGATCATCATGTGTATCCGGATGATTTAAAACTATTATTTTTACCAGTTTGGTATAGCATGCTGGGATTTGCGAGTTATTTGTTGATTCTGTATGGAGTGACAAATCATGTAACCATTACACTTTCATTTGAAATGGGGATGATTGTGATGCTGCTTGTTTATGAATGGAAACATTATATAGCGCATAGACCAATTCGTCCGTTGATTCATTTTGGTAGATGGTTAAAAAAACACATATTTTGCATCATTATAAAAATGAAAATTATTGGTTTGGTGTGTCGAACCCAGTGTATGATTTTTTATTTGGTACGTATAAAAATGGAAAAGATGTTGAATTAAGTAGGACGGCACGTGATCTAGAGAAAGAGAAAAATCAGGAAGTAGTGCGATGAACGTTGTTTCTATTTTGCAAAAATATATTAAAAAATTGGAAAAATGTGACGAAAAATGTCTAGCGAAAAATCTTTGCAGAGAAGGAGAGATTGTCTAAAATTAAGTTTAAGTTTCTGAATATTTATAAAATTTAGTTTTTTATGCGAAGGGATTGGATTTGAAATATGATGGAGAGGGGAGAGGGCAAGTGAAAAGAGATAGTTCAGCACGTAAGTTACAAAGCGAGGTAAATTATACAGAAGTCGTTCAGTCAGCGGAATTTCAATCATTGCTAGAAAAGAAACGGAAATTTATTGTCCCGATGAGTATTTTCTTTTTTAGCTTTTTTATTGCTTTACCGCTTTTGACTTCTTATTCCAAAGTATTGAATACACTAGCATTTGGGGATGTTACGTGGGCGTGGATCTTTGCTTTTGCACAATTTATTATGACGTGGGTGTTATGTATGATGTATAGCAAAAAAGCGGAATCATTCGATAAGGCTTCACAAAAAATTCTTCAAGATATGCAGAAAGGGAGGGGATAATTTTGAACGTAACGGCGTTTGCACTATTTTTGATTATCGTTCTCGGTACGCTCGTCATTACATACTTTGCATCGAAAAAGACGAAAAATGCGAGCGAGTTTTATACGGCAGGAGGAGGCTTGACTGGTTGGCAAAATGGTCTGGCCATTGCGGGAGATTATATGTCAGCTGCTTCTTTTCTAGGAATCGCAGGAGCAATTGCATTAACTGGATTTGATGGTTTTTTTTATAGCATAGGCTTTCTTGTTGCTTATTTAGTTGTATTATATCTTGTTGCCGAACCGCTTAGAAACTTAGGGAAATATACATTAGCTGATATGATTGCAGCACGTTTTGATGCGAAAAAGGTGCGCGGAGTCGCAGCTTTAAATACGATGACAATTTCAATTTTCTATATGATTGCACAACTTGTAGGAGCAGGAGCACTTATTAAATTATTATTAGGAATTGAATATACAACATCGGTTTTAATTGTTGGAACGCTAATGACAGTGTACGTAATTTTTGGGGGTATGACAGCGACAAGTTGGGTACAAATTGTAAAAGCTGTCTTATTAATGGCAGGGACATTTATTATTTCAGTAATCGTATTTGCGAAATTTAATTTTAGCGTAACAGAAATGTTTGCACAGATGAAAACCGCAACACCTTTAAAGGAAGCATTTTTAAATCCAGGAGTGAAGTATAAGGATGGATTGGATACGCTTTCTTTAAATTTAGGTCTCGTTCTAGGGACAGCTGGTTTACCTCATATTCTTGTTCGCTTTTTCACTGTTCGTGATGCAAAAACAGCACGTCAGTCTGTTGTATATGCAACATGGTTAATTGGAGCGTTTTATATTATGACGATTTTCTTAGGTTTTGGTGCAGCTGCCTTTGTAGGAAATGCAGCAATTATCCAGGCAAACTCAGCTGGTAATATGGCAGCACCTTTATTAGCAAAAGCACTTGGTGGAGATTTCTTATTTGCTTTCGTTTCAGCAATTGCATTTGCAACAATTTTAGCAGTTGTGGCAGGCCTTGTTTTAACAGCAGCCTCTGCATTTGCACATGATTTTTATAATGAGATTATTCGTAAAGGCAAGTCAACAGAAAAAGAACAAGTATCGATGGCACGCTATGCTTCAATTGGAGTAGCAGTATTGTCTATTATTTTAGCCCTATTTGCTCAAACATTAAACGTTGCATTCCTCGTGTCGTTAGCATTCGCTGTTGCTGCAAGTGCGAACTTACCGGTTATTTTGTTTACAATTTATTGGAAACGATTTAATACAACAGGAGCGATTTGCGGAATGGTGGTTGGTTTAGTCTCAGCTATCGTATTAGTTGCACTAAGCCCGAATGTTTGGAGTCCTGAAGCTGGGAAAGCAATCTTTGTTGGAGAAGCTTTATTTCCTTATACAACACCTGGGATTATTTCTATTCCACTTGGATTTTTAGCAGCATATTTAGGGACAATCTTCTCCAGTAAGAAAGAAGATGCAGCGAAGTTTGATGAAATTCTTGTCAAATCGAACACAGGTCATGGAGTTAGTGATGTGTCTGCACATTAAGAAGAAAAAGGGCTTTCCAGTTTTTGGAGAGCTCTTTTATTTTGGAATTTTGCTTAAAAATATTACCTTGCAGTTGGTAGGATTTGTTTCGTTCATGTGGAATGAAAATAAATAGAGAAAAAGTTTGATCTCATCATGGCACCAGCACAGCTTGAAGAAATATAAGTTGGTTTGGAAGGTGGAATATATGGTGAAAACGAAGCAAACAGATGCGTTATTAGCAAAGGATGAAAAGTATGTGTGGCATGGAATGCGCCCTTTTAGTCCAAATAGTACGATGGTTGGGGCAAAAGCAGAAGGGTGTTGGGTTGAAGATATAGAAGGGAAACGATACTTAGATGGTATGAGTGGGCTTTGGTGTGTGAATAGTGGATATGGAAGAAAAGAACTTGCTGAAGCAGCATATGAGCAATTGCAAACATTATCATATTTTCCCATGTCTCAATCACATGAACCGGCAATTCAGCTTGCTGAAAAGTTAAATGAATGGCTTGGAGGAGAATATGTTATCTTCTTCTCTAATAGTGGATCGGAAGCTAACGAAACAGCCTTTAAAATTACAAGGCAATATTATGCAAATAAAGGGGAACCGCATCGTTATAAATTTCTGTCACGTTATCGTGGTTATCATGGAAATACAATGGCGACGATGGCAGCAACAGGACAAGCGCAGCGGAGGCATCAATATGAGCCATTTGCTTCAGGGTTCTTACATGTGACGCCGCCAGATTGTTACCGAATGCCAGAGATTGCATCACAGAATATTTATGATGTAGAGTGTGTGAAAGAAATTGATCGTGTTATGAAGTGGGAATTGAGTGAAACGATAGCTGGATTTATTATGGAACCGATTATTACAGGAGGGGGTATCTTGATGCCGCCTCAGGATTATATGAAAGCTGTTCATGAAATCTGTCAAAAACATGGTGCATTACTGATTAGTGATGAAGTAATTTGTGGCTTTGGGCGTACAGGCAAAGCGTTTGGTTTTATGAATTATGATGTAAATCCTGACATTATTACAATGGCAAAAGGAATTACAAGTGCATACTTACCATTATCAGCAACAGCAGTGAAAAAAGAAATTTATGAAGCATTTAAAGGAACAGGAGAATATGAATTTTTCCGGCATATTAATACCTTTGGCGGGAATCCAGCTGCTTGTGCATTAGCACTTAAAAACTTAGAAATTATGGAAAATGAAAATTTAATTGAGCGTTCTGCACAAATGGGCTCCCTTTTATTAGAACAGTTAAAAGAGGAGATTGGCGATCATCCTCTTGTTGGAGATATTAGAGGGAAAGGATTGCTTGTTGGAATTGAAATGGTAAGGGATAAAGTAACAAAGGATCCAATTGATAATACTAAAATTACAAGTGTAGTGAACGCTTGTAAGGAAAAGGGACTAATCATTGGACGTAATGGAATGACAACCGCAGGCTATAATAATGTTTTAACTTTAGCACCGCCTCTTATTATTTCAAGTGAAGAAATCGCTTTTGTTGTCGGGACGTTGAAGACAGCGATGGAACGTATTGGATAAAGGAATAGAAAAGCGAGCCGAAGAGGATAGGGGCTCGCTTTTTCGTGTATTGTTTTACTAATGAACACCGTGTTCGCTATTCCTATTTCCTGTATAAATAAAAAACGAGATGATTGTCTTTTGAAGACAATCATCTCGTTTTTATATTATGAAATTAGTATGCTAGACAGTTACTATGCACTTTGTTTTAATTGCTTATCTTTTACACCAAACGAATATTTTAACATTGGCGGTGTAATCATTGTTGTTAAAATAACGACAATTACAATTGCTGTAAAGTAATCTTGTGCTAGTAGTCCAGAAGTAAGCCCTTGTCCTGCAATAATAAGAGCGACTTCACCACGGGAAACCATGCCAGATCCAATGATTGTCGAAGATTGTAAATCAAATCCAGTCATTCGTGCCCCGAAACCACATCCAATTAGTTTTGTGAAGACAGCAATGATTGTTAATGCTAAGATAAACCAAATTTTATCCCCAATACCTGCAAACGTAATATTCATACCGATACTTACAAAGAAAATTGGAACGAACATTGCATAAGCGATTGGTTCTACTTTCTTTTCTACTTCATGTTTATAATCTGTTTGAGAAATCGCAATACCTGCTGCGAATGCACCGATAATTCCAGCGATTCCTAGAATTTCACCAAAGTATGCGAAAGCGAAACAAATGATAAGAGCTGCACTAATGATAGATTCTGATACACGTAGTGGTGATAACCAGCGCATAATCATTGGAACGCCTTTCCAGCCAATTAAGATAATAGCTGCGAAGAAGACCACTTTTTTCAAGATGATGATAGTTAAGCTTACATCAGCTGATCCTAGGAAGCTCATAGCGAAGGCTAGTAAAATAACAACAAGTATATCATCAAATACAGCAGCGCCTAGCATCGTTGTACTCTCACGCGTCTTCATTTTTCCTAAATCACGAAGTGTTTGCACAGAAATACTAACACTTGTTGCACATAGAAGTAATCCTAAAAAGACCGCATTTGCTTGTTCCATTCCTATTACAAGACCTGCAACATAACCACCTGCAAATGGCAGGACAATACCACCAATAGCAACTGCTAACGAAGAATTACGATTTTCATTTAGTTCTTTTAAGTCTGTTTCTAAGCCGGCCATAAACATAAGGAGAATAACCCCGACTTCACTTAACTGTGTGAGTAAATCTGAATTGTTCACCCAACCTAATACTGCTGGGCCAATTACAATACCAACAATTAATTTCCCTAGTACGGAAGGTTGACCTAATCTAACACTAATGTCACCAGCAATTTTTGTACTTAACAAAATTAACGCAATTTGAAAGAAAAATTCCATCTCATCTCTCCTTTTCTTTTTGTTTTATTATTACGATTTCTCGGAATTTGCTTAATGTAAAACTATGTAACACACATTAAACAAGAGGTCTTTATACAAGGTCTTTTGAACTTGTAATTTGAACCTGTAATAAATATATAATACATTTCAAGAAAAATCAATGTTAAATTGGCAGATTTTAATAGGATGATTCATTTTGAATTAGGAATATACGTCTATATAATGAAGGATAAGAAAAATTGTTTGAAGAAATAAATCTATTTGAAAGAAATGGAGAAGGAAATATGTTATTCAATCAACGGTTTACAATTGGGGAAATGGCAAAAATGCATAATATTGCGGAATCAACGTTACGTTATTATGATGAAAAAGGTATTTTTCATCCATCCATTGTTGATCCACAAACAAATTATCGGTACTATACGATCGATCAATTTTCACTTTTGGATACCATTAAATTTTTACGTCAATTAAATATTTCTTTGAAAGAAATCAAGACGTATATTGATGAGAGAAATCCATCTTATGCTTTAAATTTGCTGGAAAAACAGCAAGAATTGATGTTGAAGAAACAAAGGGAAATTGACTATGCATTGGCAAAAATGAATCATAAAATTGAAATGATGAAAGAAGCTACTGCTTCAAAAGCAAATCATGTGACATTTAAGAAATTACCAAAGAGAAAAATTACAGCGTTAGCTATCGCACCGAATATAACAGATGATATGTTTGAGTACTATATCCACTCACTTCAAAAAAATATGAAGCAAATAGATGATAGTTTATTTTCAGGAGATTTAGGTGTGACAGTGTCAAAAGAAGGGTTACTTCAAAATGAATTTCAATCATATAATAGTGTTTTTATTCTTCTTGACTATATGCCGTTTCAAATTACTACTTCAGAGGAAATTAAAGAAGGGATGTTCGCTTGCTCTTTTCACCATGGACCATATGAAGAAACGGATGGAACTTACAAGAATCTGTTAATGGATATTAAGGAAAAAGGATATGAAGTGTCTGGAGATGCAATTGAGCTCGCTTTAATTGACTGGTCTGTGACAGAGAATCCAAAAGAGCAAGTTACAGAGATACAAATTCCGGTAATAAAAAAGGAATAAAAGGTTGTATAACAAAAATGCATATTAAATTCTCGCTTGACCTTCAAGTAACTTGAAGGTTTAAAATGTGAACAGAGAATTGTAAAGGAGCATTTTGTTATGGAAACAACTGAGAAATTAAGAGAAAAACCAATAAAAAGTTTATTTATATCTTATTTAATACCAGCGGTTCTTGGAATGGTATTAATGTCGGTGAATATTGTAATCGATGCCGTTATGATTAGTAGGGGCGTCGGAGCGAATGGCTTAGCGGGAGTAAACGTTGCTGTCCCAGCCTTTTCTATTTTTTTCTCTATATCGTTGTGGATTGGAATGGGCGGGGCTACACTATACTCCATTGCATTAGGTGAAAATAAAATAGAGCGAGCAAGATCAATCTTTACACAATCTATGATAGTAGCTATTGTAATTGTTGGTTTATTAATGGCTATTTGTTTATGGAGAATAGAAGATTTAGCTTATTTATTTGGAGCAAATGAAGTAATCTTGCCGTATGCCTTAGACTATCTAACTGTATTATTAACATTTGGAATGATATACGTATTAGAAAATATTTTAAGTACATTTATACGAAACGATGGAAATCCAAATTTAGCAATGGCGGGGCTTGTTGTAACAGCGTTATTAAATATTGTATTTGATTATATCTTTATTTTTATATTTGGTTGGGGCGTAACAGGGGCAGCAGCAGCGACTATCTTATCAGCAGCAATTGGTTTTCTTGTATTACTAAGTCATTTCTTTAGAAAAAGTAGTATTTTAAAATGGACGAAATTTCATTTTGAATGGAATACAGTTAAACAAATTATGGTGATTGGTTTTCCAAGTTTCACCGCAGAAATAACAGTAGCAATTGTAACAATTGGATTTAATATAGCCTTTATTCAATATGCCGGAGAATTAGGTGTTGCCTCATATGCAATGGTCAATAGTATTCACTCGATGACACTATTGTTGTTCTTTGGCGTTGGAGCAGCATTACAACCAATTACAAGTTTTCATTACGGGGCAAATTTACCTGAACGGTTGAAAGAAGGATTACACTTTGCGGTAAAAATAGCTGTTGTACTTGGATGTGTGGCGATTGTGATTGGATTATTCTTTGGGAAATACATTATCGGTCTATTTGATGTCCAATCAACAGAATTACTTACACTAACTGTAACGGGAATTAGTCTTTTCTTTATTCAATATGTATTTTTAGGTTATAACATTGTATACGGAGAATATTTCCAATCGGTGAGACAAACAAGAAAGTCCGTCTTTATTATTTTGAGCCGTGGTTTATTATTCATTATTCCACTCTTATTGATTATGCCAAAGTTGTTTGGTGTAAATGGAATTTGGCTTGTAATGCCAGTCGCAGAGTTATTAACAGCGATTATCGTATTTGGAATGAATCGTGTTTCTCATCCTGTATCAGTACGACATGTAGAAAGAGAGCATGTAGTATGATAGAAATCCCCTTAATAAATTAAGGGGATTTCTTATTTTTTAAGCTAACTGTAAAAGAGCCATCTGTTTCTTGAACAGAAGCAAATGCAATGTTTTGGATGTCTTCAAATCCTTTTTTTAGCAACTCATTACGGAGCCATTTCTCATTTTTATGGATTAATCTTAAATTATCATATTGGATATGCGCATCAACAATAAGGGCGATTGGTAGACCGGCATATGTAACATCCATATGCATATCTTTAGGAGTAAGAGGAACAAGTTCCCTTTTAGGTAAAATGCTAATAGCACCATTTGCTTCTAAAATCGCATATTCGATTTCATTTACGCTAGGATATCCCGCTACTCTAAGGTTAGAAAGCAACTCAGCTATTGGATATCTGCTTTGTTTTAAGTTCTCGAATAGGATATTTCCATGTTTAATTAGAATCGTAGGCTGCCCTAGGATAAAACGATTGAGCTTATTTAGTAAACTAAGTTTCGTAATGAAAAGGTGAAGACATGTAATAACAACCATACCAACTATACCTTCCCATATCCCATCGACTGGTATAGCTTGAAATGCTAGGTAGGATAAAAAAATAATGGCACCAAAATCATGTGGTGTAAGCTGTGCCAATGCTGATTTTCCTAATAGTTTAATCGCTATAATAAACAATAAAAAAAAGAATGTTACATTACATAAAAAAGCAATCAATGTCTGCACCTCTTATATAAAATTCATGATGTAAATTGTGTATACGTTATTCAATATTCCCATATCTATTGTAAATATTACCTTTTTAGGGTAAATAAGGGTAAATCGGAAAGTTGAGATGTACAAATAAACAAGTGGATATTATGATGGGAATATAGAAAAAAATAGGAGTATGTGTAGATGTTAAAGAAGAAAAAAATTATTAAGTATAGCTTAATTTTAATTATGATTGTAGTAGGTTATATGGGTATTTTACAATATAACATTTATAAGCATGGGCATATGAAAGCGCCAGATGATGCAGACTACATGATTCTTTTAGGTGCGAAGGTGAAAGGAACGAAGCCTTCCTATTCTTTACAATATCGCATCGATAAAGCTGCGGAATATTTAAAGAAACATGAACAGACGATTGTGATTGTATCTGGCGGGAAAGGAAAAGGAGAAGATATTTCCGAAGCGCTAGCTATGAAACAAGGATTAATGAAGCAGGATATTGCAGAACAAAGAATTATTATGGAAGATCGTTCAACAAATACAGACGAGAATATTGAATTTTCAAAGGCACTTATTCCAGCAAATAAGAAAAAAGGGATGATTGTTACAAATGATTTTCATATGTTTCGGGCCAAAAAAATTGCTGAAAAACAAGGGCTGAAGGTAGAGGGGCTTTCTGCGAAAACACCTAAACCGATTATTATTCAGTCAAATGTGAGGGAGTATTTTGCGATTACACAGTATTGGTTATTAAATCGAATATGACGATAAATCTTACAAAAGTGTAATCTGAGTGAAAGGTAAAGCGATAGTTTCTAAAGTAGTTGCATGACATAATAAAGGTAACAAAAACAACGAAACTTTAGAGGTGAATCGTATGAAAGGCAATAATATTTTATCTTCAATTTGTTACTTTAGCATTTTCTTTGCGCCATTTCTATTTCCAATTATCGTCTATTTTATTGCAGAAGATGACGTGAAATATCATGCGAAAAAAGCATTGTGGACACACGTTTTCCCATTTGTAATTTTGTTTGGTGGACTGGCGCTTTCGGGTGTGTTTGGTTTAAGTTTTGGAGAATCTACGAGTGTTGGAATTGGAATTGTTGTAACATATGTCGTCTTTGCAATTGTAGGAATCTATTATTTCATCTGGAATATTGTGAAAGGTATTAAAGTATTGAGAACAGCTTAATATGTGCAGGAGGATCAATCGTAAAGATTGGTCCTTTTGTATGATTATTTCCCGATGAGCATATCCTTTGTATGTAGGAAAAGAATGTGTTACTTATTGAGTATTCAGATTATAAAGGGTGGGGAAAGTATGAATGAAATGATACATAAGATGGAACAACATGCATCAGTTCGTAAATATAAAAATGAATCAATTCCAAAGAATATAGTTGAAAGAATGGTACAAGCAGCGCAGCACGCGGCCTCATCACATTTTGTTCAAGCGTATTCAGTTATGTATATTACAGATGAAAATTTAAAAGCGCAACTAGCAGAGCTATCGGGCAATCGTCATGTGAAGGATTGCGCAGCATTTTTTGTTTGCTGTGCAGATTTAAAGCGTTTAGAAAAAGCATGTGAGAAACATGGAGCGGAGATAAAGAGTGATACTGTAGAGGATTTTATTGTAGCAACAGTAGATGTATCGTTATTTGCACAAAACTTAGCGCTTGCGGCAGAGTCATTAGGATACGGTATTTGTTATATTGGTGGAATTCGTAACAACCCAGAAGAAGTGAGTCATTTGCTTCATCTGCCAGATAAAGTGTATCCGGTGTTTGGAATGACGATTGGAGTACCTAATGAAAGTCATGCAGTGAAACCGCGTTTATCAGTTGAAGCGATTTTACATGAAAACACATATGACGAAAATAAATATGATGAATTACTAGAAGAATATGATAGAACAACGAATGAATATTATAAGGGAAGATCTACGAATCAAAAAGATGTAACATGGACAGGATCAATGAGCGCTTTCATGTCAAAAGAGAAGCGAATGCATATGAAGGAGTTTTTGATTAAAAGAGGGCTTAATAAACGATAAGTTGAAATCATTAATCAACTCCATTTGTTTGATGAGGGAGAAGAGAAAGAAACGCTCCTATATTTTAAAAACATAAAAGAATGAAGTGAAAAGACCTTAGCATAGCTG
>NZ_JABUAE010000038.1 GCF_013314535.1 Bacillus sp. Xin1
TAATTTCAACTTACGACTAATTTCACCAATCTCTTGCATACGATTTCCTCTATGCTTTGGATCACCAACAATAAGCTGTAAATAATCAATCGCTATTAATACCTTTTTATCTGGATGTTTACGTTTCAGTTTTCTGGTCTTTGCATAAATTTCTTGCATTGTTACATTTGCCTTATCGTATATTTCCAGTGGGAGATTGTTAATCAACCCCATTGCTTGGCTGATTTTTTCCCAATCTTTGATATTGCAAAGTTTCTTAGGGTTTTTCATTTTGGTTGCCTCAACATTACCAGCACTAGAAATCATTCGCTTGAGCAATTGTTCTTCTCCCATCTCTAGTGAAAAGATTCCAACTGTTGTATCCGAACTTGCTGCATGATAAGCAACGTTTAGTACAAACGCCGTTTTTCCCATTGCTGGACGTGCGCCAACAATAATTAAGTCTCCTGTCTGTAATCCAGAAGTCATTCGATTAAAATCGTTATATCCAGTGTTTATACCTGTTAAATCGCCAACATCGATTTGCATCTTCTTATATAGCCCAACAAGCGTTTCTTTTAAATCAAACTCACCTGAATAACCCGTTTCCTCTATCGCATTTAGTTCATCGATTGTATCGCTGATTACACTAATATCTTTGTCCTTCTGAAGACGCTTATATAAATCACCAGCAACCTCTTGAGCGTGTCGCATTTTCCATGCTTCTATCACAAGTCCCTCGTGATACGTAAAGTTTTTTGTTGTCGCAACGCCCTCAGCTAAATTAACTAAAAACTGAATGCCACCAATTTGATTTATAAAACTATCCAATTTTTCAACTACAGTCACAAGATCTATAGGACTTTCATTATCTTCAAGTTCTCTCATCGCTTTAAAAATGGCTTGATGTGTTGGAAGAGAAAACTGATTTGATTTTAACTGACAATCTTTTATCAAATCCCCTTCCATGATGATGCTGCCTAAAACACTTTGCTCAGCTTCTAAATTACGAATGATGTCGTTACTCATTATTGCATCCATCCATTCTGTTGATTAAGTGCTGCAAGTTCTTCATCAGTAGCGATATTTTGATTCCACTCTTTTTGTTGCTGCAATACTTGTTTAGTAGATTCAAACATAGCAACAGATTGATATGCTGGCTGTTGTTTTACTTGTGTTGTTCGTTTAGCACGAAACTCTTTGTCGGCTACTTCAACATCAGTTACTGTTTTAAAGCCTTTAACATGCCAATCTCTCAAAATTGAATTTACATAAGACATATTTCTTGTATTTTTTTCTTGAGCAATTTCCATCGCTTTAACAACTAGTTCTGCATTTAAATCATCTACCCATGCAAGAATTCCTTCTGCGATAAAAGGTGTCATGAATCCAAAGTTTTGTTCGTAAAAAGAAATTGGATTAACTTCAACAACGTCCGTGCGCTCTTCTTCTTGTTGTTGTTTTTGTTTTTCTTTTTCTTTTTCTTTTTCCCCACTTATCGTTAACGTATCGTGGCACGTATCGTGAACAGCAAGAAAATCTTCGAAAATAGCACGAATTTTATCATTTTTAACTTTTGGAGTTACTAAGCTAATAAGACTAATATCTGTTACTCCATCAAGTTCTTTGCGAACACAATCTTCAATTGGTTTACCGCCTCTATTAAGGTTATATTTACCCCAATTGATAATTGCTAGTTCTCGTGTTTCTGGATTGTATTTAACCAATTTATGATGATTTTCAAAACGATCTAAGAGTGCATTAATACTTTCCATGGAGTATCCTAAATCAAAAGCCATTTGTTTCTTTGTAATTTGATATACACCAATTTGTGTAGTACATGGGTTTGTAAGAAGATACAAATTGAATAATTTATCTTCTGGAGTCATCTCCTCGATAACTTTTGCATCCTGCCAAAATGAAACTTGTACTGGTCTATAAAGTGCCATGTTATTCATCCTCCCGTTTATATATCGCAAATCCATCCTCTATACGTAATAAGCGCTAATTCTTATATCTCGTTTTAAGATATTGCTTTACTAAATAAACAAGATGCTGTTCTAATGTCGACTGCTGGATTATTTATTGCTTCAGCACACTCCTTTCTTACTTGAGCAGCTTTCATTAATTTGCTTGCTGATAAAACTCCATTCATGACTTTTCACCATCCTTAATTATTTTTTAAAAAGGGAATCCACAGTTGTTTTGAAATATTTAGCAAGTATTTTTGCTTCAGTAAGACTAAAATCTCTTTTGCCACATTCTTTCAAGTGATAACTTTGCTTTGTTATGTTTATCACTTTAGCTGCTGCTTCCTGTGTCATACGTTGTTCTCTACGAGCAATAAATAAATTTTGATACATGTTTCACACCACCTCGGTTCGATAATTATTAATATATAATTCGTAATATCTTATTAACTATTAATTTACGACAGCATTTTTCGACATTTTGTTTTTAAAAAAGTGAGGCTTTCTTCTTCAAATTCACTACCTTTAAACGGTAGTTCCATTCAAAAAAAATCATCGTCATAGTTACCATCGTTTATTATGGGTAATCGAATGTAATCAGAAGGGATTTTGTATACAATAGATGCTTTTTGCAAAATATGACCTGGAATAGCAGTTATACCTTGTTCATAATTACGTAGGGTTTTTCCTGTAATATCTAACAATTCAGCTGCTTCATCTTGTCTTAATCCTACATTTACTCTAGCAGCTTTTAATGTTATCTGAAACATCAAGTTACCTCCTTTCAATAATTTCTAAGCTTAATATACTACCTTTAAACGGTACAGTCAATACGAAATAGTACATAAAATACTTTTTAACGGTATTTTATACCTTTACACAACTACCGAAAAACGGTAAAATACTATTAGAAAGTGAGGTGAGACAAATGGATGCACAGAAAATGAAAGAAATTTTTGCAAATAACTTAAAAAAATATTTAGAACGTAATGGCATCACACAGACTTATCTAGCTAACGACATAAATATCCCTGAAACAACTGTTTCAAACTGGATTAAGGCTAATACTTATCCAAGACCAGATAAAATACAGTTATTAGCTGATTACTTTAAGGTTAATCGCTCTGACTTAACTGAAGATAAACCCTCTAATTTATATGACGCTAATGTTCATCCGGTTAAGGTGCCGATATTAGGAAAAATTGCATGTGGTCTACCTATATGTGCTGAGGAAAACTTTGAAGGGTTTCGTTATGAAACATCTGATATTTTACCACAAGGAGAAATATATTACTTAGAAGCCAAAGGTAATTCAATGGAACCAACTATACCTAATGGAGCTTTTGTATTAATTAGAAAGCAAGATGATGTGGAAAACGGAGAAATTGCAGCAGTTCTTGTTAATGGAGATACTGAAGCTACTTTAAAAAGAGTAAAAAAACAAGGAAATGTTGTAATTTTAATGCCAGATAACCCTTCATACGAACCAATAATCATCACTCCAAGTGTACCGGCACGAATTATTGGGAAAGCAATACGCTATACAAGGGATCTTTAAATTTCTAGCGCTAGAAATTTAACATTCAGGAGTAGACGACGGTCTACTCTTTTACTACAAGAAAGGAGATCCTTATGACAATTTATAAAGATGAAAAAAGAGGAACTTATTACTTTATTGTCAGAGTTCGGCAGTTTGACGGAACATTAAAACAAGTAAAACGTCGTGGTTTTAAAACAAAAAAAGAAGCGCGTACAGCGGAAGCGAAAGCTCTCATACAAACTGAAGCCAATTCTAAATTAACTTTTTCACAAATGGCAGAAGAGTATTTTGAATGGTACACTCAACGAAGAAAACAATCCAGTGTACATGCTATTAAAAATATTATCTACAATCACATACTAGAAGAGTTTGGGAAAATTAAAATTGATCAAATCACAGCAAAGCATGTCATGAATTATCAAAATAAAATTATTGATAAATACTCAGCTATGTTTTTAAAAAAGATTCACTCTACTCTTTCTGCTATATTTAATTTCGCAATCAAATTCCACGGTTTATCTAACAATCCAGCCCGAATTGCTGGGAACTTTGAAAAAGAATCAAATAAAAGGATAAATTTTTGGGAATTTAAAGAGTTTAAAAGATTTATTAGCGTGGTGGACGAACCACTATACAAAGCTTTTTTTTCAACACTTTATTATAGTGGGGCTAGAAAAGGAGAACTTTTAGCTTTAACTTGGTCGGATGTTAACTTTGAAGAAAAAACAATCGACATTAACAAAACAAACTATAACAAGCAAATTACTAAACCAAAGACGAAAGCATCTAATCGAATTATCATGTTGCCTAATTTTATAATGGATCTATTAAAAGACACTAAAAAAAGTGCCTCATTAACAGCACCAGTTAAAAATGATTATGTTGTTTTTGGTGAATTTTATGATAGTATATCTACAACTACACTTCATAGAAGATTCGAGAAATATGTAAATATAGCCAAGGTTAAAAAGATAATTATTCATGAATTTAGACATTCTCATGCTTCATATTTAATAAATAGAGGTGTGAGTCCACTTGTTGTAGCGCAACGCTTGGGACATTCAGATGTAGCAACAACTTTAAATACTTATAGTCACTTATATCCATCTAAGCAAGCAGAAGTAGTTGCATTTATGGAAGACGATTCGTTATAATCGTTACCAAAGTGTTACCACAAGCACTAAAACGCTTGGTGTTACTGGTTTGGTATAGAAATTGCCATTCCGTACCAACCCATTCCTTCCCCTCGTCGAGAGTTTGGAATAATATCAGTAATAGCAGTTCCAACTGCAGTCGTAGAAACAGCCCATGTCAAACCGTGAATAATTCGTAAAACAACTAAAGATGCAATACTTACTACCCAATTGTATGAATACATCGTAATACCAAAGAAGATTAGCCCCCAAATGATAAATGACCTTCTTCCGTACCTATCTAACATCCCTCCAATAATTGGACGCGCGATAACAGCTGATATCGTAAACATTCCCATCATAATTCCAACCTGAGATTCACTTCCTCCTAGTTCCTTTATAAATAATGGGAGTGTTGGAACAAGTAAATAAAATCCTGTAAATAAAAATAACATCGCTAAAGTCATTTGAATAAATGACTGAGTCTATAATCGCTCCATAAAAAATACCTCCATATAACCTGTATCAATACTATTTACACTCGTATTGTACATTTTTAATGGTATATTTCCCTCCGTATATAGACGTATTTTTAAATTTAAATGCTCTACCATCGATAGATTGAGTTGGTCTTACGACTTTGTACTTAATTCTACTGGATAAGACTTACTTATACATATAAAAATAATAAAAACAAAGTCGACTCTTTTTCTAGAGCCGACTTTGTTTTTATTATTAACATATTATTATTGACCACCATTTTGATTTGCGTTTGTTTCACCTTGAATATTTCCAGTGCTCGGTGGATTTGGACTAACTTGGCCTTCACCGTCTCCGCCACTTGGTGGATTTGTGCCACCTTGGTTATTTCCGTTTCCATTACCTGGCGGGTTCGTACCACCTTGGTTATTTCCGTTTCCATTACCTGGCGGGTTCGTACCACCTTGGTTATTTCCGTTTCCATTACCTGGCGGGTTCGTACCACCTTGGCCATTTCCGTTTCCATTACTTGGCGGATTTATATTACCTTGATCTTGACCATTTTGATCATTGTTCTTATTTTCTTCATTTTGTTCTTGCTCTTGTTTCTTTTTCTCCTCTTCCATTTGTTGTTTCTTTTGTTCTTCCTCTATTTGTTGTTTCTTTTTCTCTTCTTCCATTTGTTGTTTTTGTTGCTCATCATTTTTCTTCTGTTCATCTGAGTTTGAATTTGACGTGCTCGGATTTGGAGAGGAATCTCGTTTTGCACCTTTCACACGTAATTCATCACCCTCTTGTACAACACTGCTTGGCATTTTGAATTTTGCTTCGCTTGTGCCAAATTTACTCATCATCTCTTTAAAAATTTGTTGAGCAATTTTCGTATTTTTACTGCTTATATAATCTTCAGAACCATCTTTCATATATCCAGTCCAAACTGCCATTGTATATTGCGGTGTATAACCAGCAAACCAACTATCACGCGATGCACTAGCTGGTATACCATATCTCGCTAATTCTTTAGATGAATAATTTGTTGTTCCTGTTTTACCCGCAACATCTAATGAACTTACATTCGCTGCTGTACCTGTACCAGATTTAACAACAGAACGCAGCATATCTGTAATCATATACGCTGTATAGTCTTCCATAACTCGTTTTGATTTCGGTTCAAAGCTTTGAGATTTCCCATCTGGATAAACTACTTTTTTAACAAAGTGTGGCTTTATATATTTACCATCATTACCAAATGCAGCATATGCCCCTGCAATTTCAGTTGGTGATACTTCATTCGTACCAATTGCGGTTGACTCAACCGCATCTTTTTTAAATGGAATACCTAAACTTTCTGCAAAGCTTTGTGCTTTACTTAACCCTACCTCTTTTGCTGTTTTAATGGCTGGTATGTTACGAGACATTTTAAGAGCATCACGCATCGTCATCATACCTTTAAACGTTCTATCAGCATTTTGAACCTGTTGTCCTGTTGAATATTTATATGGTGAATCATCCAGTTGATGATAAGTTGGCCATTTTAAATATTCAATTGCTGGGCCATAGTCAAAAATTGGCTTCATTGTTGAACCTGCTGAACGGTCTAGTTCAATTGCCATATTGTGCCCTTTGAATGTCGCTTTATTTTCACCACGTCCACTACCGATAGCACGAATTTCTCCAGTTTTTGTATCCATAAATGTAAAAGCACCTTGGAATTTATCATTCGGATAACTAATACTGTTTCCGTTTAAAAGATCATCAGCATACTTCTGTGCTTCCGGATCTAAAGTTGTGTAAATAGATAACCCATCAGACCCAACGTTTGCATCCGGTAACTCCTTCTCCACTTCCTTCACAACAGCATCTATAAATGCTGGATATGGCATTTCTGTAATCTCTTTAGGTGGGAGGAGTCCCTCAGTTACAGGAACTTTTGAAGCTTCTTCCATTTGTTTTTTCGAAATATATCCATGACGATTCATTAAATGTAATACAACATTTCTACGCTCTGTCGCTCTCTCTACATTTTGTTGTTTGGTTGGATCATAAATACTTGGTCCCTTTGGTAACCCTGCAAGCATCGCAACTTCTGGTAAAGTCAACTCTTTTAATTCTTTTCCATAATAGTTTTCAGCTGCCGTCGCAATACCATACGAACGGTTTCCTAAGTTGATTTTATTTAAATACATTTCTAATATTTCATGCTTCGAATATTGTTGTTCTAACTTATAGGCTAAATATATTTCTTGTGCCTTACGTTTAGGTGTTTTATCCATAGATAAGAAATAATTTTTAATAACTTGTTGTGTAATTGTACTCCCACCTTGCGAACCATAGTTCCCAGTAAGACTGACTAAAACCGCGCGTGAAGTACCCTTAAAATCAACACCACTATGGTCATAAAAACGTGCATCTTCTGTAGCTAAAAATGCATTTTCTACTAATTTCGGTACTTGATCGTACGTAATATTCGTTCGTTTCTCTTTCCCATATTCATATATTAGATTTTTATCTTTATCATAAATTTTTGCTGATTGTGAATTAACAAGCTTTGATTTTTCAAGTTTAGGAGCATCTTTTATCATAATGAAAAAAGTAGTTACTCCACCTATGAGAGCTACGATTCCAAGTATTAAACACCCAATTAAAAACTTACGAAAAAACGATGTTTTCCCTTTCGTTTTTTCATTATTAGTACTTGGTTGCTTTTTCTTTCGCACTTGTCTTCGCTCTTCTCGAGAACGATAATTTTCTGACATGTTGCTTTCTCCTGCCTTTCAATCCTCTTGTTGATTTATCATCAATAAATAAGTCTACTCTTACAATGTTGTTTAATCAAAAAGGCCCCGAACACATTTTTGAATCACTTAAAAAATTCATATTTCGTTGTTTGCATTATCCACCTGTTTCTCTTGATGAAAAATATAACCCTATTAATCTATACGCTTGTAATAGTAAGAAGCATATTCTGTTCATACTGAAACTTGAGCTCGTATTCCTCCTTTTATTCCATATAAATCATTTCTTAAACACCTGTCTAAAATGTCTTCATTGTCAAAGCTTGTATCAAAAAGATACAGACACAACTAATACATTTAAACAATGGTTTCTCCCATGTTCTATATTGACACCCTGTTCCTAAACTCTTAGCCACAAATTGTAAGCTAGTAATTGCATTAAAACTAAATAATTTCTTAACTTAGCTTTGATTATATTCCGGATTAGTTGTACAAAAACTGTCATTTAAAATAGAACTTCCTTCTACACAATCGTTAGCGACAAATCAATAGTGAGAATAAAATATCATAACAATATGAATTTCGTGTGAACTTCTAATAAAATGAATCAACATAGCTAGTGAAGGAGGTAATTATGATATTTTATCTAACAACATATATACTATTTACAATGTACGATTCAGTCAATACGTAACAAAATACACCCTAAATTCTACAACATGCTTTGTAGAATAGTTCTAACAAATATTACTATGTCATAAAATAGAAAAGTGACTGGAAATAACCCTTTACTTTATCTCCAGTCGCTTCTTCAAAAATGACCTATGCACACTACAACTTATAAAGTAAAAATCAGTGGCGTGTTTCTTCATCACATACCAATTATTAGTCCTCACTAATTGGACTTTTACTGATAGTCCCCCCTATATAATTCCTTTTTAGGGTTTTACCGCCTGTTAATAGCAGGATAAACAGTACAAAACAGTTATCAACTTGCCCTTCTCCTACCATAAGTAAACATTACGCATCGAAATACATCCTCTTAAAAACCTGAAACAATTTTACATAAAATGACTGTAAAATGCTTTTCCCTAACAGGAATTACATGCTGAACAGTGATGTTATAAGAACCTGTTTCCTCTCTTTTTTGTTCAACAATTTCATTTAAAATATGTGCTAGAGAATCTTCCTCTTCCAATATTATATCTATAAATTCTTGTTCATTCATATTCTCCACTCCTTCTCAACGACTATATTTCGACCAGATAGCAGGATTTTCCTTTATTAATATCTAAATATATTAAAGAAGGGAGATGAACTAACATGACTTTATATCCAGTAATTTCTAAAAAATTAGTCGCTGTAGGTTATAATCCATCATCTATGATTTTACGAATTGAATTTAGAAATGGTACATATGATTTTTACGATGTACCGGAAAGTATATACAAAGGATTACGAAACGCACAATCCAAAAGCTATTATCATGACACTTATATTAGAAATTCTTATCGTCACACAAAAATTTAAACAGTCTACAGGATAAACAAAACCGATTTATTTCATTGTATAAAAAATATTTTATGTAGAATAAAAAAGTATTACGCTGTTTAAACAACGTAATACTTTTTTACTTCCGATTATTATTTAATCACTACATGTTCCTCTTTAATCCAGCTACTTTGCCCAATATCAATTGCCCCATCTTTTCTATCCCAAACACGATAAGAAATTGAACCATCAATCACACCTTTAAAGTTTATACATTCAGGTTCTGCATAATAATTAACTCCATATCCAGCAGGGTATTTTGAATATGCACAGAACCACTCTACATCAAAGTGATCTAGTTTCGCCCACTGTTTTTCATTCCCTAATCTAATCATATCCTTACCTTCACCGCCCCAATATCCTTCAAATATAAGATAAGGAATTTTATTAGTGATACGTCCAGTAAATATAGGTTTTTCAGGATTCTCATATAAATTAACTCCATAACCTTCAGGGTATTTTGAAAGAGCACTCCCAATACCTACTGTTTGTCCGGAATCTTTTTTTGTCTGACTTACGTCATCTATAAACCAAGAAAGTGACTTATCGCCAACCAAATAATTCAAATCAACTGTCCCAATCCCTTTAACATTCCCTGTTTCAGTATATTGCCATATATCACATGGATAAGCTGGTTTATTACCACCGTAACGTGGAATCCATAGGAAATCCGATTTCACTCCTCTTAAACCATATTTATTATACATGTGATGACCTACGTATATCCAACTTTCCACCCTGCGGCTTTACAAGTATCTATAAATACTTGAGATGCTTCAGCTAGCTTATCCGGTCCGCAACTTTTTAACGTATCATCTTCAACATCAAGAACAAGAAATTTAGCGTTTGAACTTACTCTTTCCATAAAATCTTTCGCTTCTACAACTGCATCCGTTACAGAAACATAGCATCCATAAGCATATGCAGCATGTGGTATACCATATTCTTCTAAATTTGTTACATAACTTCTATACCTCTCATCAACTGTTCTAGAACCATACTGTACACGACATATAGCAAACTCAATTTGCGGTGCAGCCACATCCCAAGCGATATTACCGTTCCACTTAGAAATATCAATAATATGTTTGTCCATTACTACTCTTCTCCTTTTGTCATACTGAATTTTAATAGCTAAAGTGATACTTCTAGATTCGATATATTCCTGCAATATGTATATATTAAGAATCGATTACAATAGGTGTTTGTTTTGCTAATTCTATCTAACAATTGACAAGTGGTAAATTAAAATAAATTAATACTATACTTATAGTATTAAACATCTATACTAAATATTAGTAATATTCAATACAAACATTATCAATTCTCTAAATAAGTTAACTATGTTACATTAATACTACGGTTACTATTACCGTTAAATCCTTGCTCCCTTCAAGGGTTTAACATACTCTCCTAATCCAATATATATAATGAAAAAAAGAATCTGTGGCAGATTCTTTTTTCTCGTGGACACTTACTAAGTCAACTGTAACTTTACTTTGTATGACAGGAACATATAATAAATAAATCTCCAAAATGCTAAAAAGCATCCTATTGGACGCTTTTTATTTCATAACCATTTAACTTTCCAATACCAAATAAATCGATTTCTGTATCAGTTAATTTCGGGATGAATTTCATTATTTTTGTCCTACCTTGGAAAACTTCCCCTTCAGTAGTAATAAATTCAAATAGTGGTTGTTCATTTTTCTTCATTGTTTCAATGAAGAGTATATATTTATCAGTAGTTCCGCGTATAATGACTTCCCAGTCTAAATAGTCATCAATCCTTACATAAGCTATTCGAAAATCGATTTCTTCTTTTCTCTCTCCTAAATAAGTAATTTGTTCTACTTCAAACTGTGCCATTTTACTCCCTCCCTTTTATTACATATTCGACAGGAAAGAAGAAAAACCTACACCATAACACCTCTCTCTTTATTTTAAATTACTAAAAATCAAAACTAGAAAAAATAATTATTCCTTAGAGTTCTTAACTTATCTTATCTTAAAAATAAAAAAGCCCTTTCATTCATACTAAATTTCCTAATAACTACAGTTTCAGTTTCACACCTCTAGCGTGATTCCCATTTGCCAAAATCGCTGTACGAATTGCTTGAATCCAAATTAAAAGAGCACTTAAAAGTGCTCTTTTCGTGATAAGGAGTTTTCAATGAGTATGAAAAAAGCGATTTACGCTTGTCCCATACTTTAATATATGCTCGTTCTGTTCAAAAGGTGTACGGTTTATAAAATAAAAATGCTGCTCCATAAAGAAATTAAAATTTTTATTATTTCACATCAAAATAATTTTCAAATACAAATGTTTGATCACCTATATAATTCAGCATAGTGTTGAGCAATCTTCATATCATTCAAATAATCTTTGAAACCTTGCCCCTCTAAATAATCTAATTTCTCTTACAAGATTGTAAGGATAGTGTAATCTAACACGATTTTTTTATTATCAAAAAAGCAGTATACTCTCTACAGAAACACATAAAAGGAGAAAAGATCATGAAAAAATTTTTAGCTATCATTTCATTATTTGCACTATTTTCTAGTTTTGCTATAGGATGTGAGAGAGCCTATAAAAAAAAAGCCGCTATTCTATAGCAACTTGCTTAGCTAATTCACATTGCAATCTATATTCTTCTAACTCCCAAATTTTATCAATAATGCGGTCTTTGCAACATTGAATGCCAATATTCACATCATAATTAGCAGGGGCTACACATGCGCTAGATTGGGTTAAAATGAATCCATTCGGCAACTTAGCAACCACTACTGTACATTTGCCATGAAACTCCTCAACTGTCCATCGAGTCTTTTCTAAAATACTATTAATATCTTCTTGTGTTACAGTATTCTTCATTTACTTCTCACCCTTCTGCATTTGTTTTTTACCCTTCTTCTCTTCGATGTCTAACTTATGATGTTATAACTCTAAGCTTTGTTCCTGCTTTTCCCTTTGCTCTTCTTGTATTTGTTACTCTTGTTCCACCTGTTGTTATACTTTTGGCGGTAACTAATCTTATAAGATAGATTTTCGAAACCCATTATGAATATATATATGCACTTCATGATCATAGAAGTCGCGAATTTTTAGCCTTTCTAATAGTAATTGTGGTGGCTGCATTGGGATTTCTCATAAATACTTTTTACCCTTCGTTTTATTTCATTTAAAATAAATTTTTTGTCCAATCTACCGTTTCTTCTTTTATCCCCTCAACCGCAATATTAGATTCAATTAGGCTGTATTCTACTAAATCTTTTTCTCAAACTTTTACGGACAGTTACTACGGGATAAATGTAGAAAAAGAATGATGCAGAAGTGAATATAAAAACTATAACCTAGTGTTCCCTTTACATTTTACAGAGGTAGTATTTCTTACAAAAAAGAATTCAAATTGTGAAAAATATGTAAAATTATCACTAAATATTTGTTATACTCGATGTTAAGTTTGTAATACATAGGGGGATAAGAATGTCAGAAGTTAGAAATAAAAAGGAAAACAAAAAACGCCGCGGATGTGGGTGTTTGGGATGTTTAGGTATTATTATTCTATTAATTATTTTACTTGCTTCATGTTTTAATGGTGACAAGGACACTACAACAAAAGAAGACACAAAAGTAAAAGAAACAACCACAACTAAACAAGAAGACGAACGAAAACAAGAGGAATTGAAAAAACAACAGGAAGAAGAACAAAAGAAACAACAAGAATTGAAAAAGCAACAAGAGGAGCAAAAGAAACAACAAGAACAACAGGCTCAAGTTAAACAAGAAGCTACATCTTCAGCTCCTCAGCCAAATCAAAAACAGTCAACTGAACAAGGTGGCTCATGTAATATTAAAGGGAATAAAAACAGTAAGGGTGAAAAAATTTATCATATGCCTGGACAACAGTTTTATGATAAAACAAATGCTGAAGAAATGTTTTGCTCAGAATCGGAAGCAAAAGCTGCAGGATATAGAGCATCAAAAAAATAGTAATAAAAGCAGACTCTTATGAAGTGAAGTGATCCCAAAAAGTTAAACAGGTTATTTCATTAGGCAGCTTTTTGGACATGAGCCCGGTATTATACCGAGCTCATGTCTTTTAGTTTTGTCTTAATTCTTTTATGATTATAGTATTTTATATACTTTGCGAATATTGCTTTTCCACCTTCATTACTATTTAAATACCGTCTCACTGCTCGTGTTTTTTCTTTTAAAGAAAATTTAGCTATAAAAAACTATACTCCAATTATAGCCAACTCTTCCCACTACCGAATATCAAAATGCTTTTCTTCTACAAATGTTTGTTGCCCAATATCAATCCAGCCATCTTCACGAGAATAAATATCATATGCAGTTGTACCATCAACTCGTCCCTTGAAACTTCCAACTGGAGCACCCGGTGCTGTATAAGTGTTGATGCCATACCCAGCAGGATATTTTGAATAAGCCCGGAACCATTGTACGTCAAAATGCTTCTGTTCAGCCCATTGTTGTCCACCAAGGCAAATCATATTTTGGTCACCACCATACCAAGCGCCAGCAAGAATTAGATATGGTGTTTTATCAGTGATACGACCATTATAATAGCCGTCTTTAGGTGCTGTATATAAATTAATCCCATATCCTTCACGGTATTTTGAAATAGCAATACCAATACCTTTTGGTTGGTTATTACTTGCATCCTCTCCTGTAAACCAAGAAAGTGGTTTACCTCCAACCAATTGATTTAAATCACAAGTGCCAATACCAGATACATTCCCTTTGTCAGTATACTGCCAAATATCACATGGAAATGCTGGTTTATTTCCGCCATAACGAGGTATCCACACAAAATCTGTATTTACTTTATCCATTCCAAAAGGCTCGTACATTTGATGAGCTACGTATAACCCTATCTTTCCAGCACCTAAGCGCCGTAATTCATCGATAAATGCTTGTGTACCAGCTCTCATGTCATCCATTGTCTTGACTTCAACGTCCGCTACCCAAACCGTAGCGCTCTTGTCACCGCGGTTCCAAAAGTCTTGTGCTTCTTTCTTTGCATCAGCAATAGATACAAAACGACAAAATGCGTAGTTTCCAAATGGTACACCATAATTCTTCATAGACGTTACGTAAGACTTGTACATTGGATCTACATAGGTTGAACCATCTTGTACACGGGCGATAACCCAATCAAGCTGAGGAGCCGCGACTGACCAATCAATATTACCATTCCATTTTGAAATATCTACGATGTATCCCACTATTAAATATCTCCTTTATTATTATCATATTCAAGGCTTGTCTTTTTGCTCTTCACTCCTACAAATTCAAGCACGTTTCTTAAAATATTAGGAAACTTACTCTCCACATGGCTAATATTCATTTTTTCAATTTTTAATGAAAATTCGGCTCATTTTTTTTCGTTTTTGGGGACAATTGATCCCTCAAGTTGATGTGGATGGAGTAGCACCAACATTTCGCAAATTTCGTACGCTAAAAAATTGTTCATTGTTTATTCAAACTACAGTGAACAAAAAAATGAACCTAAACAATCTTATTCTTCAAGACTTTAGGACAACTTATTTTCGAAAAGGTACAGTACCACATTTTAAAACGAAAAAGAGTTATATATTGGAATTCCTATCATATATTTGTCTTATGTTCTATATAGAAGGGAATGTTGAAAAGTGGGGAATAATCACTTTCATAATGTGTTTGCTGTAAAACAGGAACATTTTGGACAAGTTCTTAAATTAAAGAAATTCTTTGAAGAATTGGATATGAATTTTAATGATTTCGCTGATCCTCGCACTCTAGTCAACGTGTTAGAATCAAATCGTGATATAAACTTTTTGAAGTCGTCACAGGAAGCAATCATCGGAGGAGAAGCACTTCAAATTTCAGAATTGATTGAGAAAATTAGTAATCTAATTATTAAAGATATATTAGCACTTCCTACTTATCGTTGGGGAGAAAGTATAAATCAAGATATTGTGAGTCAGGTGACCGATGCTATTACTAACATGTTTATTAATTTAAATAAACAAGATACTGAACCATGGATTTCCTGGTATAACACTGAGAATAGTTTTCCAAGATATACTTATAATATTTTAATCGCTATGGATACTCAGGAAAAAGACTATCTTATAGACGTTTTAGCAATTAGTTTTGATATTTTGGTTGTAAAAAAAACCAAACAGGAAGTTTGTTCTTTCACAGTTAATGATAGTGCACAATGCCTTATAATGATGAAACATATGCTTGTTGGGATTAAATTTGAAGATGTTTATCCCTCCTAACCCCCGCCCTTCTACTTATAAGTAGAGGGGCTGTTATTTTTGTTACACTCTTATATACTTTGAATTACATAGACCATCACATATATATCATATTTTGCTGCTAACTGTTCCAATTTCTTTTCCCTATATTTTGTAACTGTAAAGATAAGATCCGGTTTCTTTTTCTTACTTTGTAAAACGAATTATATATAATTTTCAAAAAAATAAATAAGACACACATATAAGAAGAATGCATGTCTTACATTAAAAATATCACAACCAAATAGAATTATTCCATATCTCTCTTCATTGTAATGAACTGGTTTATTAGAATAATCTAAAAATAATGATTTTTCAAGAACAAAAAACAGTAGTAATATTTAGTGTCCAGCCTCCCATGATAGAACCATCAAATACAACAAAATCATCAAATACAAAAAGGTTCCATACACCATTTGGATCTATTCCATTGAAAACACTTAAAGTCGATCCATATGGTCGTGACGGTGCTGGCGAGGGAAAAGTATCTATAATTATAGGATCAATACCAAGATAATTAGTTGGTTTAAATGTACCAGAAACGATTTGACTATTGTCAGGAAGTAAAGATTGCGCAAAATCGTTAAAAGTTAATTTAACGTTATTAACATCAAACCCATCTCCCGCATCTGCCATAAGAATAACGTTTTGCCCTTGTGGTCCTACAAGTAAAATATCAACATCATCAGGAAATGTATGAGTCAAACCGATTAATGTCACTGTAACTTGAGTAACCCCACCAGATAAACCTGTAACATTAATGCTAGACGGATACGGTGTTGCTAGACCTTCGGGTGGTATAACAATTGGAGACAAATTACTAAATGTCGCTGTGGAAACGCTACAAGGAGTAGGACAAGAAACAGAACGAAGTCTGCATTTTTTTCTATTAAATGGAGACAAAAAATTCACCTCACTTATCTATACTATTATATTTAATGCAAAAATGAAGATTTTGCTTCTTATACTTGTCCTATTTATAGAGTACTTTAGATAATTTATTTACTAACGAATAAATGTAGAAAAAAACGATACGGAAGTGAATATAACGAATATGGTTTAGTCTACCCTACCTTTTACGGAAACCCTTGCAGTTTGACACAGCTGTGGAAAAAGCTTATAAAGAAAAGTGAGGTTCCTAATATTCGGTTCCATGATCTAAGACATACTCATGCAACTTTAATGTTGAAACAAGGGATTCATCCGAAGATTGTAAGTGAACAACTAGGACATAAAAGAGTAGGCATTACATTAGACACCTACTCACATGTCATACCAGGACTTCAAGAAACTGCGGTGGACCAATTTGCAAACGAATTGTTCGGAAATAAAACCGTTCGTTAGAAATTCGTTAGAAGTTTCGATTTTCCAATGAAATTACCACCTAAAAAATACAAAATAAAACAATTTTAAAGGGAGCGAAAAACATGAAAGAAATCAAGAGTGACAAGGAATTTAAGGACATTATCGCAAGCGAGGAGCCAGTAGTAGTTAAGTTCTTCACTACATGGTGTCCAGATTGCGTACGGGTGAAGTAGTGCGGTTTATGCATGATTATGCAAGGTTAAAAAACGTTATATTATAAGGGTTTAGAGGACATATCAGCGACCATTTACCTCTTGCCATTACTTGGAAGTATTCGTTTGGTTTGCAGTTTTGTTTGCAATTTGGTTTGCAAACTTGTTAGCACTTTCTTATATTTCTTCTACTAAAAACCTCCATTGTATTTCTTCTATTACTCATCACTCTCACTGCCATTATGACGCAAATCATCAGTTAAATTATGAAATTTTAAAAATTTCATAATTTAATATCCTTATTTTGAGTATTTTATCTGAACTCCTTAATAAATAAAAACATTATTACCTATGTTTATGGCTACGTAATAAATTCTTTTTTCGTTTTGGGGAACAATCAATTTCTTAAGTTGATGGCAATGGGGTCACCATACATGCCTATCAACTTAAGAAATTGCTTTATTCAAAAAAATTTTTTAGAGTAAATTGTTTTTTGAGCCAGAAAGGCATATTTTTAACTATAAAAACTATGACAAAATTTATTCGGTTTTCCTTTTTGCCTACTTACTAAATTCAGCAAGTAAAATATTTTTAAATGGATCAGGACTATCAGCTTTAAGGCTGTTCAAATTGACGGTCAATGTATGCTTGCCTCCAAGTGTGCCACCAGCAAAAGTGGTAAACCCTAGAACGCTACCTTTGTGTCCCCATATCGAGACACCGTTCGGAAGCTTAGTTTCAAAGATTCCAAGCCCATATCCGGTTCCTTCTCTTCCTGTAGGAACTGTAGTAAGCATTTGTTTTAGTTGCTGTTCCTTCAGTAATTTGCCACTGAGTAAGTAAGAGAAGAATTTGTTTAAGTCGTCAGCAGTAGAAATCATATCTCCATCCGAGCTACCTGGGTTAATATAAGTAACGTCTTTTAGCTCACTCGCTCCGTCTAGTTGGAAATAGCCACGGGCATGCTTGGTGCCTGGAATCACGCTTGAATTGCCAGATAGGAATGTATTTGACAAATCAAGCGGTTCAATAATCCGATTTTCAACCTCTTCCGCATAGCTGTTTCCAGTTACTTTTTCAATAAGGATCCCCAGTACTACGTATCCTGTGTTTGAATAAGACCAACCCTTTCCTGGGGCAAAGTCTGGGGGAAGAGAAATTCCCATCTTTACGAATTCTTCAGCCGTATACGATTTTTTTGTATCCATAATATCAAAGTCTTTTGAATTTACATAGTCAGCGATACCACTTGTATGATTCAATATCTGCCGGATAGTAATCTGGTTACCATCATATCCGTTTCCTTGAATGACACCAGGCAACCATTTTTCAATGGAGTCGTCTAGATTCAAACGGTTCTCTCCAGATAATTGAAGTAGAACTGTTGCAATGAACGTCTTCGTTACACTACCAATGCGAAAGCGAAAATCTGTTTTCATTGGTTTCTTGGTGCTCAGGTCCGCTAACCCAGCGGCATAACTCCACGTTTTTCCACCCTCAGAAGTTTTAGCAATTATCCCAGGATATCCAAGTTGCAATGTATCCCGCATTGCCTCTTTGACGGAATTACGTTCTCTTTGAGTGCTTGTTTGTAACGGACTAGATACATTTTGAATGGCCTCCGCTTTTACAATTGAGGTTGGAGTTGTGTATAACAAGGAACCTCCTGTTATTAAAAGGACTAAACCTCTAAATGTAATTTGAAATTCCTTTTTCATAATGGTATTCTTCTCCTCTATTCATATTATTGTATAGATGGTTATTTGCTGTCTCATACTATCCATACAGCTCATCTTTTAACCAAAGACAAAAGGATAACTTTGAATTTGCAATCATCTGTGTACCAATTATTTCTACAAACAACTTTCTGACCTAATAAATGATTAATCCCTTTTTTTCAGATGTATGTTAACCATTGTAATTTCTTCTTTTCTTCCATAGAGTTTTGTTAATTAATTTGTTTTTATATAAATATATAGTATCTATTCCCCCTCTCGTTCTTCTCTACATTTTGATCATACACAATGAAAATCTCTTTTTTCTTACTCCTTTCTTACAAATTCCTTACGTTCAAAACCACTTCTATAATTCGGTGGTTTTTATTTTAAGAAAACTCAGTTCTATTAACTTGATAGGCATAGGGTACCGCCACATCGCCATCAAGCTAAGAAATACAAATACCCCCAAAACGAGAAAATTGACATCTTCATGTGAAAATGTACAATTTTTTTGTTTTTTGGGGTTATAAAATTCTTAAGTTGATAGGCATGTGGGGTGGTACCCCTTGTAACAAAAAAGCTTATTTATCGTTTTTGGGGTGACCTGTTTTCTTAGGTTGATGGCAATGTATGGTGACCCCTGTTGGAGTATTTGCAGTACTAATCACTATTTTTTTAGTGATTTTTTTGGAATCATCACCATGTAGAGTGATAATAAAGTTGTTATATCAACAATAAAGTCGTTTGAAAAATTATCAAGATCTAAATTATAAAAATTCTTTTATTCAATTAAAGCGCCCTTTAATAGCATAACCAAGATATGTCTCAATCCTAAAATCACTGAATTGTTCTTGGACTAATACCCCTTTTGTTCAAAATACATCCATTTCGGAGATGAACAATTAGGGAGACTCCCCCTACTTCGCCAATCAAAACAATTCGTCTCTCAGCACTAGATCGAGCCAGGCTTTAGCCTCATTGTAAAGAATCGGATTGTTTTCCGGCGTGTAGTAAGCGAGGATTGCGACTGCTTGTGATACGACCCATCCACGGGCCCTTGCCCACGTAGCGTCATCCATCGGAAAAGCCTCACGGAACGCATCACGCGCCGCTGGCGAATGCAACTTCCATGCAACCATCACATCGCACGCAGGATCGCCGATGCCCATTTCACCCCAATCAATCACACCGCTAATGCGCTTATTTCGTACGAGCCAGTTACGTACATCTAGATCGCCGTGATGCCAAACAGGAGGGCCGTTCCACGGAGGCGCAGCAAGAGCCGACTCCCACACAGCAGAAACTGCAGGGTCGCCATCAAATCGCGCTAGCCAGTATCGAAAGTCCTTGTCCCGTTGGGCCAAAGGAATGCCACGTCCTAACGGCCCTCCCGATGAATTGACTTGTTGCAGTGCTGCGATGAACGCTGCAAGATCACGCGCTGCCTGAATCTCGTCAATTTCCTCTATAGGCACCGTATCGCCCTCAACCCACGTATGTACCTCCCAAAACCATGGATATTCGTTATTGGGACGCCCCTGAGCGATAGGCATAGGGATATCAAGCGAAACTAATGGTGCAAGTTTTGGCAGCCATGTGAACTCGCGACTTCCTGGTGTCGTCGGACCTGCCCTTCGTGCGAGCCGAACGGAATATTCGTCGCCAAGTCGGAAAATGGCGTTTACCGTGCCAATTGGCTCAACCCGCCGTAGGGACTGTTTTGCCCAGTTTGGGAACTGATCCACAAGCAAACTACGCACAAGGCGCTCGTCAATTTCCAATTCGTCAACGTGCATCTTCTCACACATCGCACGCTCCCCCCTCCGTAGCTCTGACGTACAATTCGCAACCGCCGTGTCCTTCATAAACGTTCTGATATTTCCATCCCGTAAAATTCATCACATTGTAACCCCCTCGGATCATTACATGTCACCCAACTTGTTTTTTGGGTTGAGTATTATGGAGCATTGCTCCCGATTAGATTAAAGGTTCTGTTGCAAAAACCTCAAGATAATTGCAAGTAATCTCTAAATATTGGCCATACTAATACTAGTATTCTAAAAAGGACGTGATCAGTATGAAAAATCAAAATCTATTCAAACGGAAACATTATCAACAGGATATTTGTCCTAGTTTAAATGGGTGGTATTGTTACTAAACCTAACAATACGGACACTAGACTTGTATTCAAGTAGATGTATGCCTGTGTTGTCAGTATGGAACCATACATCATGTTCCTTCGGTAATTGAAGGAAGCTATCTATAATTTTTGTAATCACTCCTCCATGGGAAACAATCGCAATTCGTTTGTACTGTTTACTCCTTTCTCTAACAGCTGCAAGGATGTTCTCAGCACGCAATCTAAAGTCGAGTTTACTCTCCCCCTTCTGCATTTCACATAACTCAATTAGATACTCTACAGGGCATTTAGCAGCATTACTCAAAATTTCAGTAGATTGAATTGCTCTTAATAGAGTACTCGACCAAATAAATTCTGGAGGAAATTCCTTTAATATATAACTAGACATTTTTTCAACTTGTTCCAATCCCCTTTTAGTTAATTGTAAATCGGTAGATCCTTTATAACCCTCTTCTAAAAAATCATCTTCAGATTCTCCATGACGAATTAGTAGGATTTGCATCCATTTCACCTCTTTAGATATTTGTCCTTTCTTTTCTAACTTAGACATACCTGATTGGAATCCCTTAAGCATCTCGATTATGTAGGATGTATAACCTATACAAGTTAGATTAACATAACACCTCATCCAATAGGGTTTATTTGGTATGCAAATCTGCAAAGAACTTCCACTGGATCTTTAGAAAAGAGAAAATACCTCACGTGAAATTAAACTTATATAATCTTAGCTTGATGGGCATGGGGTACCGCCACATCGCTATCAAGCTAAGGCTTTGAAGTACCCCCTAAACGAAAATTTTGTGTTTTTATAGCACCGAAGTTCATTTTTATCGTTTTTGGGGTGAATCGTTGCCGTACCTCTTAGACGGTTAACTAACCCCGATTTTTTCCATTTTGACGACATGCTCAATGTCGCAGAAAAATAAGTTTATTTTCTGTTCCTGAAAGCAGCCTTTTTATATTTTCCATATGCCTGAAAATAACCATAAACGCCATTAGGAATGCAAATATATAAAAATATAAGGTATTCCCAAAAACAGGAATAAATGAAATGACCGCAACAAGCAATGTAGCACATATTGTACCTAAAGAGACATAACGTGTTAAAGCTACTATTATCACAAAAAAGCCAAGACATAAAAGGGCCATAACCCAGTCAATCATAAACAGCACAGCCACTGCTGTAAGTGCTCCCTTGCCCCCTTTAAACCCAAAATATATCGGCCAGTTATGCCCTATAACCGCCCCTGCGCCTGCCGCTAAAAGGCTTACGCAATCTTTAGCCTCCCCCGAATAAAAGTAAACGCTAAGGAACAAGCCTATATAACAAGCAATTATCCCTTTTAATATATCTCCCGCAAGAACAAACACCGCAGCAGATTTCCCAAGTACTCTCAGAGTATTGGTAAGCCCAGCGCTTTTGCTTCCATGGCTTCTTATGTCCTTTCCGTATATTCTCCCTACAATCACCGCTGTATTAAGGCTGCCTAAAAGGTAGCCCAAAGCTAAGGCCGCAAAAATCTTTAAAATATCAATCATCACTCTTCTCCCTTTAAATTATTCTAAATTTCTTTTATTTCTCCATTAATGCAGGGTTTTAGCATTGTCCTTCTCCAGAAAACTTTTCAATAAACTCCTACTTTTTTTATTCATGTTAAAAGGGCATCTACAATAAGGATACTGATAACGACTGAATAATCAGAAAAAATTACTGGTAAAAAATACTTCATTAGTCACAACATTTTTGAGCCAAACTGCACGCTTTCCTTCTTCTACTTCAATGATCCAATCAATTAATAAAAGGGGGTAACGATGGGGAATAATTTCTTTAATTTGTTGAATATTGAACATGAATTTCTCTCCTTTATACCATAGATAGATATTTTAGTTAGTTTAATTTCCTAAAATTTCATGTTCGAATATTGACAACATTTAGAACCTGGTACTATTATTTGATTATATAACTAAGTGTAAATATAGTAAAGGGGGATAAATGTATGCAATCAAAAGCAAGAATTACAGCTATTGGTACCTATGTACCTGAAAAAAAGCTGACCAATGATGATTTAGAAAAACTAGTAGATACAAATGATGCATGGATTGTACAAAGAACTGGGATGAAGGAAAGAAGAATTGCTGGTGATAACGAATATGCCTCTACATTAGCTTTTAATGCTATTGAAAACTTAATGGAACGTTATCATAAAAGTCTTGTCGACGTGGATTGTATTCTCGTTTCAACAACTACGCCTGACTACACTTTTCCAAGTGTAGCCTGCCAAATACAAGAGCATTTTAATATTCAGCATACAGGCGCTGTTGATTTCAATGCGACTTGTGCTGGTTTTACATATGGATTACATCTGGCGAATGGTTTAATTACATCTGGTCTTCATCGCAAGATTTTAATTGTAACGACAGAAACCTTATCTAAGATTACAGACTATACAGATCGAACTACATGTATCTTATTTGGAGATGGAGCCGCAGCTGTTTTAGTAGAGAAAGATGAAGAAGTGTCTAGCTTTATAGCTACTCATATTGGGACAAATGGGGAAGGAGGTATGCATGTATATCGTAAAAATTTATCTACTACCATGTTTGGAAATCCTTTAAAAACACATGGGAAGATAGTTCAAAATGGAAGAGAAGTATATAAGTGGGCAGCACGGACACTACCAATTGGTATTAAAGAATTGTTACGTCAAGCAGAGTTACAACTGGATGAGGTGAACTGGTTTGTTCCACATAGTGCTAATTTACGAATGATTGAATCTATATGTGAAAAATCAGGTGTCCCACTGGATAAAACATTAACGAGTGTAACATACATGGGGAATACTTCTTCCGTCTCCATTCCATTAGCATTAGATATAGGTATGAACGAAGGAAAGGTGAAAAACGGGGACACTCTCTTACTCTATGGGTTTGGAGGAGGTCTTACACACGCTGGACATATCATTAAATGGCATTTAGCAAAGGAATAGGAGATGAAATATTCAATAGTAACAAACGTATTTTATTACATTAAAAATCTTTATAGGAATTCCGTCCCATCGCTATAAAGCTAAGTTTTTGCGCTACCCATAAAGCAAAAAAGGCGTTATCCTTTCTGTAGAATCATAGGAAAGGATGGCGTTTTTGTATGTCTATTTCTGTATCTGATGAATTACAACTATTTGCAAAGGAAATTGAGAGTCTTTTATCCCCAAATACCCTACAGGATCTTGCTAGAGATGTTGGCTTTGTACAGCGAACAAGTAAGTATCAAGCACAAGATTTAGTAGCTTTATGCGTATGGATAAGCCAAGGTGTAGCGAAAACTTCCTTAACCCAACTTTGCAGCTGTTTAGAAGCATCAACAGCGGTACTTATCAGTCCTGAAGGACTGAATCAACGATTTAACGCCACAGCTGTGCAGTTTCTCCAACAAGTATTAGCCAAACTTCTTGACCAAAAGCTATCTTCATCTATACTTTTTTCTTCGCCATATACTTCTATTTTTAAGCGTATTCGTATCTTAGATTCAACTGCATTTCAACTTCCAGATGTATTTTCATCGAATTATCCAGGTGCAGGAGGATGCAGCCATACAGCGGGAGTAAAGATTCAGCTTGAGTATGATTTATTAAGTGGACAGTTCCTTCATATTCATACAGGACCAGGTAAACAACATGATCGAACCTACGGTTCTTTGTGCGTCCCGACAGTGAAAGCAAATGACCTGTGTATCCGAGATTTAGGTTATTTTCATCTCAAAGATCTTCAACATATACAAGATAAAAAGGCTTACTATATCTCATGTATCAAATCGAATACACGTATTTATCAAAAAAATCCTAAACCTGATTATTTTCAAGATGGCAGAATCAAAAAAGGTACAGAGTATATCCAGATAGATATGGAAGTTGTAATGAACTCTCTTCAGCCAGGATAAACATATGAAATATCCAACGCTTATGTAGGAATGACTGATAAAGTCCCAACTCGTGTGATTGTTCATCGACTAACAAAAGAACAACAAAAAAAACGATTACACGATCAAACTGTAAGAGAAAAAAAGAAAGGAATGAAGTATTCTGCTCGCAGTAAACGGCTTAGTGGTATCAATGTATATATGACAAATACTCCTATAGATATTGTCCCAATGGGACAAGTACATGATTGGTATTCTTTACGTTGGCAAATCGAGATTTTATTTAAAACGTGGAAATCATTCTTTCATATTCATCATTGTAAAAAGATAAAACGAGAACGATTGGAATGCCATTTGTATGGGCGACTAATTGCCATCCTACTCTGTTCTTCTATCATGTTTCAAATGCGCCAATTGCTCCTCACGAAGAAAAAACGAGAGCTCAGTGAGTATAAAGCCGTATATATGATTAAAGACTATTTTCTTCTTCTATTCCAAATTATACAAAAAAACACCCAAGAGCTATCAAAGGTGTTACTTCGCCTGTTCAATCTCCTACAGCAAAACGGGCGAAAATCTCATCGATATGAGAAAAAAACAGTCTTTGATATATTAGGTGTCGTTTACAATTGTACCATGTCTGATAATCAAGCCGCTTAATTCAAAAAGTGAAATCCGTTAGGGTTTATTTCGTATGCAAATCTTTAAATCATCTACACTTGCCCTTTAGAAAAAAGAAACAATCTCGCCTAAAATTGACTTCGCATAATCTTAGCTTGATAGCAATGGGGTACCGCCAGCATTTTGAAAAAAAACCAGGCTAAGCAAAAAATAAAATAAGCCGTCCATTTGGACAGCTCATTTACATAATTATCGTTATCCAAAGTTATCATATTCATGTTTTAAAAGAGAATATACCTTAGAATCGAAATACATACCATTGATCATTACACTTTGTCTCAATGTTCCTTCATATGTCATTTTTAACTTTTGCATAACTCGTTCAGACGCTGTGTTCCTTATGTCGCATCTTCCTTCAATACGATTTAAATCTAATTCTTGAAAGCCAAACTTTATTAGTTCTTCTAAAGCTTCAACGATAACTCCTTTTCCCCAATACAGTGGGTTAATAACGGCTCCTAAAGAAGCGCTACTGTGTGATAATTTCCAGATGCCACAGGTTCCAATAGCTTTCTGATCACCCTTAAAGATAATAGACCATATGAAAGACTTACCTTTCTTAGCTGTGTCCATCGTATTTTCTAAAAAAATACGAGTTTCATCTTTATTTTTGTGTACCTCTCGAGGTACATATGTAGTTGTTTGAGGATCCGAATAGACTTCAAATAAATCATCTAAATCATGAAAATCTAGTTTTTTTAATAAAAGACGCTTTGTTTCTAATTTTGGGATTTTATATGTATCTTCCATACTCTCACCTCAGGTAATCGTTATTTTTATATTATATATCTTATTCATGTAAAGTTTACATAATCTATCATTATCAATAGTCAACGATGCATAAAATTTTCGTTCTGGGGGTAATCGACAATTTTATGCATCGTTAACACAAAATGCTTATTTTAAGTTGCTCACAATGAATTTTTTATATGTTGATTAATTTAAAAACAATTAAGGAAACCACTCCTATAGCTGAGAGTGATTCTTATATATTAAACTTAATTAATTGGTATATATTTCTTAAAACCCTTACTTATGTTTCCATTATAACCATTTTTAGCAAATAATTTATGTGCTTCTATTCTAGTTGCACTACTTAATAAGATAATTTTTGTAAATCCTCGTGCAATTGATATTTCTTCTACATGCTTTAGTAACTTTTCACCTATCCCATTACCTCGAAGATCTTCATTTACAATCACATACTCTAGAACAGCATATGGTCTAAATTAATATCCTGGATCAAGACAAAAAGTCATAAATATGCTTCCTCTAACTCTACAATCTTCCTTCTAATCTTGATTATTATATTCACCTGCACCAATTACCAACTTAATTTCCTTTTGTTTTATAGCCAACAGTTTTACCTCTTATAGTTTTATTCGTATTGCTCCGATTTTTCGGAAAAAATCCGCCAATTAATAATGCCATAACCCAGGCCATTATTAGCATGACATTTGTTTTATTGCTTGCACTTAAACTTAAAGTACTCCACATATAAGAACTACAAAACAAGAACAGAGCGATAATAAAAAGTAGAAACGTCTTAACTCCAACTCTGATGTAAGGTTTCTTCTCGTGCTTCATAATAAAAGTTCTTCTTCCTTTGTTTAATCTAATTACAAACAGCAGCAAGTATACACCAAGTGTAGCTCCCATAACAACAGATATAATTAAGTTGTTTTTTCTCTGCTCTGCGAAGGAGAAGTAACTTTCAGGCCATTTTCCAGTCTCATATTTAATCCATGCGTGGTAAATATCCTGTCTTAAGTCTTTACCATTTTCACTATTCGTGAGGATTACCAATCCATCCTTTGTATTCGGAATGTAGCCATAAAAGGAATGCCAGCCTCGATTATCACCAGAATGATAAATCATTTTCCATTGATTAGATAACTTTGTCTCAAATACCCCCAAACCATTCTCGTCTAATACCGGCTTTTGCATTTCTTCCACACGTTCACTTTTGATGACACCATAACCTTTGCCATTGTGCTCATTGACATCCATACTTGCAAGTATCAGTGCCATCATATCAGTAACATTTGTTTTAAGACCTGCAGCAGCCTGTTCGGTATATTGATAATTCGGGATTTCCTGTCCAAAAAATCCGTAAGCCTTCGAAAGATTAGGGTCTTCGGGACTTTGTCGGAATGAACTAGATTTCATTCCTAAAGGTCTCATAATTTGTTCCTCCATATAACGGTCAAAGGGCATTCCAGTCACCTCTTCGATAACAAGTTGCAAAATTGTATAGCCACTACCAGAGTAAATCGCTTCTGAACCGGGCTTGTTGACAATTTCTACCGGTTCATTATACCATCCTTTTCCAGACAGAGACTCTTCGATAGAATTAAGATCCTTCCCAGGTGCTACCCCTAGGTACCCTTTATGTGGAGGCAACCCTGCAGTATGACTTAATAATCTTCTTATCGTGACTCCATTATTATCGAACTTCGAATTAGGTAATTTCCATTTGTTTAAAAACTTTTCAACAGGATCATCTAATGATAAACGGCCTTCGTCTACAAGATGTAGGACTCCCCAAGCTGTAAGGCTCTTAGACATAGAACCTGCCTGAAATAAAGTATCATCGCTCACCACTTTTTGCTTCTTTTTATCTGCATAACCATAGTTAAGTGTATAAGCAATACGGCCTTCATGTACAATTCCTATTGCAACCCCTGGTACATCGTAGTTTTCCTGCCATTTGGGTACTTGTTCATCCATATTTTTCTTGAAGTTTTCTATATTCCTATCAGTCAACATGCCCGATTCTGCTCTCGCCACTTTCGGGAAAGACAATTCATTCGTAATTAATATGAAAATGAATAAACATAAAACACTTTTAAAAAATTCGCATGTTCTTTTTCTTTTCTTCATCTATTTCACCACTTTTTTCAGAATATTCCCTCCGTTTTTTAGAGTATCTCATTCAAATGTCCAGTTCTATCGATTTTTATTACATAACCTTACAAAATTGTAATAAACACCAATAGCGCTAATTGCTCAGGAGCCTCACTTTCCTTTATCCAAGTAGCAATGAATTTAATCTAGAAACAAGATAATGGGAATCTTATTAGGTTAGCAGCCACATACTCCTCTAGTTAAAACAAAATTGTATCTATATAACAAAAAAACGCTATTCTTTTTGTAGAAATATACAGAAAGGATGGCGTTTTTAGTATGAATTTATCGATTTCTGATGAACTAGAATTGTTTTCTCAAGAATTACAACAATATATTACATTTAATTAGATGATTATTAAAATACATTAAGGAGATTAATATTTGAATAAATTTTCTTAAATATCTTAAATATATAGAAATCGAAAATTCATTTTGTTAACGTTATGAAAAAGAACTGTTTTTTTACAGTAATATACGGACAGGATGGCGTTTTTGGCATGAACTTATCGGCTTTTGATGAACTAGAATTGTTTTCTAAAGAGTTGCAACGATATATGTCACCCCAGAAGGACTGTTATTTTTATTACGCTCTTATACACTTGCAATCACATAGACCTTCACATATAATACATCATATTTTGCTGCTAACTGCTCCAATTTCTTTTCTCTATATTTTGTAACTGTAAAGAAATGAATAATTGGCACCTTTCCGTTATATTTTTGCTTATAAATTTGCGTAAATTCTTCATATTTTTTTAACTTATCTTCATTCACTTTCATTTTCTGTGATCGATCTACTTCGACTGCGTGAAGTATTCCTTCATCGTCACGATACTTCACATCTGGAATAATTCGTTTCTTCTCTCCATTCCTCTTGTATCGTATTTCCATCTCTATCTGCCAATCGTCCGGACAATATAAATGTAACCATGCTTCGTTTCGTAGTAATGCATGAGCCATTTTCCCTTGAGATACCACTGTACCTTCACCAAACAGTGAATGCCCTTCTTTGTTGAGATAATATACATATTCTTTTCCTTGCATCGCTTTGCTAACGTACGGCTTCAAATCACTCATAATCCGGTTTGCATTCCGTATACCGCCCATATCATGGACACACATCAAATGACGTCTTGTTGCAAACTGCAGCTTTCTAATCGTCGCAAGTATCGTCATCTGACGGTTGATTTTCATGTGACTCTGGATGTTCATGCTTCTCCACCTCATATTCTTTTAGATGTTCCCACATGACTTTGTCATCGATATATGGCACTTGCAGTTCTGTGAAGTTTTCCTTCATGTAAATTGCCCTTCCTGGAATAGATGGTAGATGTTCTAATCCAGACTGATCTATAACTACTTCTGATGCAGTACGAGTCGGTAAACGGAAACCGAGTTTTGCATTTGCCATTTGTTTTACTACCCTTGGCAATGTATCGCCAGTTGGATATTGCGTACAAAAGACAATACGGAAGCCTAGTGCCCCTCCCACTCGCGCAATATGACTAAGCATGTATTGGCACTCTTCCAGCATTTTATTATGAGCCCGCGGTAATCCTTTTGCAGGTGCGAGCACTGCCCCTTCATCTACAATAATGAAATACCTATCTCTTTCTTTCGTATGGACGATGTTTTTGATTCCACGTTCTTTCATGTACTTTCCACGTTCACTCATTTTCTCCATTACCTTCATAAGCATGGTGTGTGCTTGTTCCGGCTTTTCAGCAATATACTCCACTTGCTTTAAGTTTTTATATTCGCCAAATTCCAGACCTTCTTCTTTCAAATCAATCAAGTAAAAATGTACATGGTCTGGATTAGCTACAGCTAAGGAAGCAAATAAATTCTTCAAGAACACCGTTTTACCCATACGAATCAAACCGCCGATTGCCATGTGAGGTGTTTTATCGAAGTCATGATATATAATCCGTTCTAAGCTTTGGCCAACTGGAACACACCATTTTCCTTTTGTCACTAAATCGGTAGACCATGACCAATTTGTTGGAATCTCTCTCCTGAACACACGAATATTTAATTTGTAATTATCGTAATCGATTCGTACTGGTTTATTTAATCCTTCACTTACTACATCTTCAACCTTTTGAATAATTTTACTTGGCATGCCCACTGGTAAGGTATACACATAAGTCGTACTCCGATCATCATCGATTTGCTTTTGAAACTTCGGATAATGTAATTTGTCGTCTCGTTTGATTGCAATTCCTGATACCTCAAAGAAGACCTGTATTTTTCGCTTATCATCATTTCTACTTTTGAACTTATCACCGAATAATGTGACTGTTAAACCCGCAGCTGGTACAAGTAATAATTCAATCATTTTCTCCACTCCCCATATACCCTTTATAAGGATATATATCCCTTATTTTTGGAACATAGCCATACATGCCTTTTCTCACTGCCATGTAAATGTCCTACAATTCCATGTAGGTATTCCCTTATAGAAACGCGAAAAGAACATAACGTAGAAGATACAAGAACGAGCCTGTTAATGTGGTGTGCATGGTCATACGTGGAAGCCAATGTGGAACACTCTGCCCCATTTTTTCTGCGACTTTCATCGTAATAACTGACAAACCTGTTGCCGTCCAAACAACTATCGCTTCCCCTACGATTGTCATCTGAATCCCTCTCTTCTTTTTAGTTGTAAACCCTTAGATGTCATAACATGTTGGTACTGATCTATAACTTCTCCCCATTCAAGGATTTCGTCTTCATCTTGATACAAATCATCCATAATATCGTTTGATAATCTGTAATACCCTTTATACTCCTGATTATTAAAAACAGCATACCTTTCCATGTGGTCCACAATCGCATTTGTTTCTTTCTTCCCATTAGAATCCTTATACATTTTTCGTAGTTCCTTTGACGGATAAAGATATGGTGTATCGTTTAAATGGTCATATTGCCAACGCATATAAGCCTGCTCCCTTCTTGGTGTCCTTGATTCCACTTGGTATTCCTCGTGGTCTTGATAAAGGTATATGACCTAGAAAGAAGGATTTTGCATGTCCAATTGAAAAAATAATAAAAAGAACAAGAATTATTTTTATAAGGGAGTGTCCAAATTGAGGAGTCAATTGAAAGAGATTCTAGATAACAAAGGTATAAAATATGGTTTTGTTGCAAAAAAAGCTGGAATTACTAATGCTACTATGACAAATCTGATTAAAGGTGGCATCCCTACTCTACCTGTTGCATATCGTATTGCAAAAGTTCTAGAGCTGCATGTGGAGGATATTTGGTCAGAAGAAAACCCTGCTGATTAATTATTAGCAGGGTTTAATACATATTGAGGCAATGGGTGACGTTCGATAGACTCCATGTACATTTCAGCTAGTCTGGATCCATCGATTAATTCTTTTGCATATTGTTTAGCGCTTTTCGAAAAGCCACCGGTTGAAACAACATATCCACATTTTGCTCCGCGCTTAGCAATATTACTATATACAAGTGCAATTGCCTTGTAAGACATGTCATTACATAAACACTTCACTTGGCCAAGATGGAGAATCATAGAAACGTAGGACTTTAGAGAAGAGAGTTGCAAATAAAGAATACTCAATATTGTTTCTCATCTCCTTCTCCCCTTTACCTCTACGCTATATCAGATTAATTCTTATCCCCCTGTTGAGAACTACGAGAAACGCATATGACATAAACTGTATTTTTTTGAGGAAAGTTTAACCATTTATTGTTATAATTAAATCCGCAATATTTTTCCAGGAGGGTTCCTATGAAGAACAGTAGGATAATGGACATACATACTAGGCACTCCCCTCCTTAATACGTTCATAGAAATATAGAAAGGGTTTATGCGATGGGACAATTTCAAAGTAATTTTCAAGCGGCACAACAAATCGCTACGCAGATGAGAAATGCTTCGGATACAATCCAAAGTGCGACAAATCGTTCTATAAAGAAGGCGACGCGAACTACGCTAACTGTTAATTCCAAAGCGCAGGAAGCGAATCAACAAGCGTTTGATTTGACGAAACAATTTTGCGCCGCCTTTCACCAAGCGGTCGATAATATTCATTCGGTAGCTAAAGAGTTTGAGAGAATAGATAACGAACTTCACAACACTTTTCGCTAATGTGAAAACCTACGTAAAGGAAAAATGGTAGGAGGAAAAAGATGAGTCAAGATATTGAAAACCAAATCAAACAATTAAATCAAAAGTTACGTAGTGTATTCGAAGAACAAGACCGAAATCAATCCGCGATTCAAACTCAGGAGCAAGTAGAAGCAGATTTTCACGAATGGAAAGGTCAAAACAATTGTTTATTTAATCGAATTCTAGAAACTTGGCATAGGGATAGAGAATTATCTCATTTTTTTATGAATATGCGTCAAGAAGCAGGGCACATCGAGCGAAAACTTACATTCAAATTGGAAAACCAAAAAGAAACGTTGCTTAAAGAAAGACGAGACCTGAGTGATTTAGAAAACGACCTTTCCTATCAGCAACAACAATTAGCGAGGGAGGTCAATGCATGAGTTTAAATATGTATTTGGGAGAAGTACAAAGCCAGACTCAAAGCATGAATGCTGTATGTACCGCTACCATTCAAGGTATGGAACAAGCTATTCAGTCAATTGACGCTTTTGCAATTGATACTGTTCTACAAGGCCAAACATATAGTAGTGCAAAAGCATTTTTTGCACAAACCTTTCGTCCTTTAGCGCAAGGAATCATTTACTTATGTGAAGAATTAATTCGTCAGAATGATGCCTTTCCAAGTCAATTTCAATCACAGGTAGCTTCAACTGATGTCATTGAACAAGAAATATTAGAACAAATTCGAGAAATTGACCGAATGAAAACCAGTATGGAAGCTGTCAGTCAAACTATGCCAATCCCAGGTATGGACGCTATGGCGAATCTTTTTATTGCCATGAGGCGCAAACTTCAAGAAAAGTTAGATCATCTGTATCAATTCAATCAGACCTCTAGCAATAACTATAGTACAGCAATTCAATTAGCCGCTAGCATTGCGACGGGTTTGGCGGAAGTCCAAAGCGGAAAAGGCTTTAGTCCTGCAAGTGGCACATTTAGTACGCAAGGGTTGAATATGGAGTGGACTACTTCTATTCAATCGATTATAGAAGAGCGAGCTCATCAAGGCGAGATTAAAGACGTTACTTTGCAAGAACAACAAGCTGCTTTACAGGAGCAAGAAGACAATAGACCATGGTATGAAAAAACAGCCATTGGCGCTTGGGAATTTTTTCAAGGTGTTTGTAATTCAGCTGCTGAAAACTTTTCAGGCGCGGAATTACTGATGGGTGATGAATTAGAAAACAAAACAACCTTTCAAGCTGGAAACCTTGTGGGGAACGTTGTATCAGGAGTAGGATCTATCTTTGAAATTTTGGGTGGTATCGCTCTTGTAACAGGATCTAATGTTGGAACCGTATTGTTAGAAGGAGCAACTTTTGGGCTAGCCTCACCAATTGTTATTCCAGCTGATGTAGCCCTTACAGCAGCTGGAGCGGGTGTTGCTACACATGGTGGATTTGTATGGTATAATACAATTCAAAATAGTATTGATACTCTTCGAAAATTCCAGTCTTCATCGTCTTCTGGTGGTAGTAGTTCTAACCCATCGACATGGAACGAATTTCAAACTGCCAACAAAGGTAAATATAATAAGGATGAAATGAGTAAGGCTTGGGATAAGTATAAAAAAGAAAATGGTATTGAAAGTGACTCAGGCGATAAAACTTACACAAGACCTTCAGGATATAGAAAGGGCGTAAGAGATAAAGTCTGGGACAATGCTAAAAGTGAAGATGGTCACGTAAGAGATCCAATAAACAATGAAATAATGAATAAAGATGAGCCTTGGGATATGGGGCATTTACCAGGTTATGAATTTAGAAAGCATAAAAAAAGTGCTGAAGAAAGAGGAATAACAAGAGAACAGTTTTTAGATGAACATAACAATCCTGATCATTACCGCCCTGAACTTCCGTCATCGAATAGGAGTCATAAAGGTGAGGATTTAACGGATGATTATTTTGGAGACTGAAATTATTAAAAATTATTAGCGAAAGATAGGAGAGTAAAATGGGGATATCAAATGAAAGTAAAATAATTGCTAAATCAGCTTTAAAAACGTTTGGAGGTAATCCTGTTGTTTCTAAATATTGGGATGATAATAGTATAAGTAATATAGATATTTTATCAACAGGAGATAGACCTTGTGAGGGGGTTACATCGTATTCTACTATTGGCTTGCATATGCACTCAATAGGACAATCTATAGATGAAAAGTCTTTACGAGTAGAAATTGTTGGTGCGAGCGCAACAGCTTATAATAATTATGCAAATGTACTAGCAACATGTGCTTTTTATGTAATCAATTCAAAAATGCCAATCTATCCAGGTCAAGTATTTTTGGATGTGTTGAAGTTTTATTATCCTAATAGTGAGATGAAACATATATTTTTTGTGCCACCATTTCTGTGGGAAGATCAGTTACAAACAATGGATTTCCCAGACAAAAAAGTTGCATGGTTGCTTGCCGTCCCAATATCAGAAAAAGAATATTTATTTGCTCAACAAAATGGTTCAAATAAGCTTGAAGATTTATTCGAGCAAAATGACATAGACATTTTCGATATTGAACGAAAGTCTGTACTGTAATATTATACTGAATACTTTATAAGAGTATATTGTTTCTACAAATTATAATTCTCAAACGAATGTGTAATTGGTTTTGAATAAAAAGCACTTAATAATTTATGCAAAATGTATTTAATATGGAAAGCAGAAAATCTAAAGTATGATAAAAAATCCGACTCTTATGAGTCGGATTTTC
>NZ_JABUAE010000039.1 GCF_013314535.1 Bacillus sp. Xin1
CGGTCTAGGATAGCCTGTATAGATGTAGTTGCATCTTTTTTTGACAGGGATGTTTTCGCTGATACTTGGTTAATTAGTTCTGTTTTATTCATGATAAACCTCAATATGATACGCTATGTTTAAGTTATTATAGTGCGTTTTTTGAGAAAGAGCAAACAAGTTAAAAAAGAACACAAATAATTTCACATACCGTAATAAATATAAAAATTTAAAACCTAAAAAATAGTATACATTTTCAAGTACATTAAAGGCTGTTTCCTCTCACCTTATCATTTTGAGAATTTTGTACGTTTAGACACACTTTTGACACAAATGCATGTATTGGTTGTACGCTAAGAATATTTATTTTGGATAAAGATTTAGAGTTTATGGTGCATATAAATGATTATTTGGATAGTTTCTCAGCTAAATGGTGCATATTTTCTTATTTTTGTATGCTACGATAGGTATAAATGAGATTCATATAAAATAAGAACTTACCTAATTTGCACTAGGAATTCCACTTAATATTTATAAAAAGGAGTAGCGATGAAAAATCATATTAAAGTAAATGGTCAGATTCATCAGCTTAATAAAAAGTGGTCACATCTACGTCAACAACAAAGAGAAAAAATCTCTAATTGGTTACGTAGCGAATTTCGTGTTTTTGTACAATTTCATCATAGAAAGCCGAAAAAATATGAACATGATGAAATTATTCTTGCTGTAATGGATAAGATCCATGAGCAAGATATATGGATTCCCTATGGAGAAGTGGAAAGATATTATTTAAGTAAAAATGGTAAATGGTTTCGAAAAATAGAAAAAGAATGGGATGAACAAACACCCAATAATCAAGAGCAGAAAACACTAGAAAAGAAGAAACCTTAAAATCAGAGTTCTTCTTTTTATTTTTTATAAAAAAACTTTTGTTCCCATAATTTTTAAAATTTCTCTTGTAACCCTTATCTCTATTACTTTCGTGCATTTCATAAAAATGTTCCCAAAATCTTTAGTTGAAAAAATATTCTGAAAATACGTTTACACTTGCGACACTTGTAATATATGATATTGATGCGAGGTGAATTTCCAATTTTTTCACAATAGGAGGATGATGGGATGAAAAAGAATTTTCTAGCTAAGGCTGGTATATTTGCGTTAGCAGCCGGAATAATTTTGCCTTCAACGGTTGCACATGGTGAAAGTTTCTCTTCTTCTATATCAGCATCTACAGAAAGTATAAACATTAATGAAGTGAGTAGTGAAACACCGATTTTTGATGTTTACGACAAAGATAAAAATCTAATTAAAACCTATACTAAGGGGGAAATAGATAAACTAAATCAGTCTCTTGTACTTAATCCCTTAGTTGGTTCGAATGATAATAAACTTAAAGAGGAGACACTTGTAACTCCTTTAGCTATGAATGTTTATAATTTTCAACCAACTAGTTTTAGTTCATATAGATGGATCAACAGTGGAAGGTCTTTTTATCGACCTCAAAGTGTGCATGTAGAAGCATCAAATACAGTCAGATTAGGAGTAGAAGTATATAGAGATGATGTATATGAAGGAGACGTAGTCCCTAGAGGTTCTTTTAGTGGTGGGCTAAACATTCCTATTTCCCACCTTACAGATGGATGGCATAATTATTACAAACTTTTACTTAGAAATCATGGTGGAGGAACAGTTAAATTATCAGGTGGACAAGTATATTATAAGTAATTTTTTTATCAAATATAGAAATAAATAGTATAAGTTAAAAAGACTAGGATTTATTTTCCTAGTCTTTTTAATTTAGTAGCGTCTCTTTTTATTTAAGGTATCCGTATTAACATATTAGTTGAGTTTTTGTTTATCTTGACTAAAAATTTCAATAGTATATGAGTCATTTTCAATCCATTGTTTTACTTTCTTTGTTTTAAGTAAATCAGATATCTGTTTTTCAATTTTCTTTCCTAACTCTTTAGCCTGTGGATCAGAACTGTGTATAGTAGAATTTATAGCAAGGATAAATGGTTGGTTCGATTCGAAATTAATTGGCCGAATTCCAAAACCTTTGTATCCATTTTTGGTAAACACTTCATCAAAAATAGAACTATAAACTTCGCTCCATCGCCTCTCTTTCTTTACAATGTCCATATTTCTCTGACTCACATTAATTGTATATGGTCTAACATCTTGATTCTTTAATTGAGTGTTAATCACTTTTTTTAACTTACTTGTATTTACGGTATCAGCTATTTCTAAGTCTACTGTTCTTGGTGTATCGCTCATGGCGGCACTAAGGAAGTCCTTTTCATCTACCGTTTCCACAATAGTGTCCATAACTTTTTCTTCTTCACTTTTTGCTTCTTCTTTATCGCTCTGTTGACATGCACCTAATAAAATAGCTAATACAAGAGGAAGAATTACCCCTTTTCTTTTTTTCATTTCAATCTCCTTTCTCGTAAATGCTTTGTTATATATTTGAGTTCTAGATGGTAAAAACATAATAAAAGTGTACTCGATCTAATTTTCATATTTGGTTAGGTATTCTTCAAAGCAAACGAAAAACCTTCACTTAATTTTTACAGGTATGAAAATCAATGTACATAGCAATACCGTACTCCCTAATTTGTATTGGGACTGTTATTAATTTTATTTCATTTTGGACGGATATTTCCAATCAGGTTTTTTCTTAGAAACAGTTGAAGGAATTTCTCTTTTTTGATTTTGCTCTTCTATGTTTTTTAACGATGTATGCATTTGTTCCACTTGCTCTTTTACTTCTTTTAGTTCCAGTTTCATTTCCATGAGTAAGCGGAAAATGGCATCTACTTTATTCATTACAACATACTCCTTTCGTTTTCTGTCATTTCTTTTTTATAAGCTGAATTTGAAAAATATCCGATTCCTTTATACCTAGAACCCGCATTTCATCTTTAAACGTTCTCCAGGATTCAACATGAATGGATTTTGTACTTCTATCCCTTAATGTGTATACTCTCATGTACTGTAGCTTCTGTTTCTTATTTCTTTCCACACGGTCTTCCTCCGTTATTTTTGATTGATGTAATCATAATATCTTTTTAACGAAAGTTTAGATCTAAAGCCTACTTGTTTTATAATTTCATCTTCTGATAATTGCTGTCTAATTAGATTTAGAATGAAAGTATTACGTAAATGCTGTGATGAAATTCCTTTGCGTAAGTTAGCCCTTGCCACTTCAAGTCGGATCATTTTTTGGACAGCAATTTCTGTTAAAGCTTTTGGTGCATCATTTTCATATACCCAACGAAATGTATTTCGAGTATAATCAAATGCCACAAATAGTGGATCGGTACTATAATATTTTGGACGAACAGGTTCTGGAATGATTTTATAATAGCTAAATAATCGCTTTTTATCATCTTCACTTAATACAATCGTTCTTTCTATTCCTGTTATTCCTGGAACTGTGAGAGTATTATTCTCAAAATGAACATGCTTCATTTGTAATCCCACAAGCTCTTGGAGTGATAGTCCATAGTTCAAAAGGAAATGTATAATAGAAATGTTTCGATCCTGAAGTATAGGACGAACGGCACTTTGTCTCTCGGTTAATCCGTCCAATGAGGTTAAAATATACTGTAACCTTTTTTCTTCCTCTTTCGAGATAAAGTCCTCATCACGCAACGCACGATTTGGTTGGATACTCAATTGCATCTCATCTAACGGATTTGGCAGTTGTAAATACTGATACAGTCTATTTAAGACAATATAGACACGATGTATTGTTTTATCAGAGTACTGTCGTTGCTGTTTTAAATCATAGAAATACGCTTCATAATCCTCTGTACCAAGCGTCATCCATAGATTATGTAGAGGGAGTTTTTTAGATTTTTGCAACCAGCGACCAAAGTCCTCTATATCATAAACATACCGTTTAATTGTGGAAGGCTTTCTCCCTTTATTTAGTAAAAAGGAAGCAAAATGTTGTACTGTATCTTGGAATTCTGTTGTTGGCATAATCCTATCATCCTAATTTTTCTTTTAGTATATCAAATTTTACACATATTCCACCTACCTGTTCATCCACTAAAAAATATGCAAAAAAAAGATAAGACCAGGAACTCGGTCTTATCTATGCTATAAGGAGAAACAATTGGAGTGATAACCATCACTTTTTCATGATATTATATTAACTGTTAATTTTGAATATTATAGCTAAAAATAGTAGCAATATCTATATTGAGAAATTTATTACTAATTCGTTTTAAGTTCCAAAAGGTACACCTTTTGATACTATTAAAACCACATGAAATATACGTTCCAAAACCTCAAAAATGCATTTTTGAAACGTCTTTAAAAAATAGACACCTTTTGGAACTATTTTGTTATAATATGTATTATAAAACATCAAGAGAAGGAGATTCTGATACATTGAATAACAGAAAATTCGGATACATCCGTGTGAGTAGTAAAGATCAAAACGAAGGTAGACAACTAGAAGCGATGAAACAAGTTGGTATTGATGACAGAGATATTTTCATTGATAAACAATCTGGTAAAGATTTCAATCGCCAAAAATATCAACTTGTAAAAATGATGTTACGGGAAGGAGATATTTTATATGTACAATCATTAGATCGTTTTGGGAGAAACAAAGAAGCGATTTTAAATGAATGGAAGGATATTACAAAAAATATTAAAGCCCACATCGTTGTACTTGATATGCCTTTATTAGATACAACTAAGTATCAAGATAACTTGGGAAATCTCATTACAGACCTGGTACTTCAAATTCTTTCGTGGCTTGCTGAAGAAGAGCGAACAAAGATAAAAGTTCGACAACAAGAAGGCATACATCTGGCTAAGAAACAGGGAAAACATCTCGGAAGACCGAAGGCAGAAATTACAGATGAATTTATCACTGCTTATAACACTTGGAAAACAGGTACGATAACCGCTGTTGAGGCGATGAAACAAGCGAATCTAACGAAAGCTACATTTTACCGACTTGTGAAGAGGCATGAAAATAAAGCATAAAAAATTGAGGGGGAAAAAGATGGGTAGAAATGAACTATGTTTTTGTGGTAGTGGAAAAAAACAGAAAAAATGCCATGATGATGTAGATCCAAATAGTTACATCGGAAACCTTTATAAAAAATATTTTAAAATAGATAACATCATTTCAGATTACAAAGCTACACATAAAGAGTTTGAAAATCACCCTTGTGGAAAAGGATGTTTCAATTGCTGTTATGATGTTTTTTCCGTTTCAATGTTGGAATTTGAATTACTTTTAGAAGAAATTCGTAATATCGGAATAGAATTTGCTGAAACTGTTTTTAAAACGGCACTTAAACATTTAGATTTATTACAAACTAGTAATCCTGAATTATACAAAAGGTTGGAAGAAGATGTAAGTTTTCAAGATAAGAGAAGAGTTGACTTTAAAGACGTAGATCAATATCAACAAACAGAAAGATTTCCATTTCCTTGTCTATTATTAGATGAAAGTACCGGAACCTGTACAGTGTACGATAAAAGACCTATGATCTGTAGAACATTTGGCACTACTCATAACACTTTTTCATTAATGGTAGGTGCTCATGAATCAGCAGTTTGTGAACATATTCCTAGTGTGCATGTTAATGCATTGCAAACACCTGAAATTGAACTCGCTGACTCAGAAGTAAACAGAATGCTTAAAACAACACATCAAGGACAAGAAATCCTTCCAAGAGATTATCCAATCATATATTGGTTTAAGATTTATCACAATAAAAACATCAAAAAGGGGAGACCTGTCTACGCTTCTTTAGTTCCATCCTTTTTTTACAAAAAACCAGGAAGTATTACAATTGCTGAATTAATGCCTTAATAATCTCTAGGGGGCACGGCAAGAATTACTTCTTTTTTGAGCCATTCGGATTAAAATGACGTAGAAATAGTCTTCTGCGACAGTTTTGACTCCTTTTTGATGAAAAACATATAAAAAAACAAAGATAAGAAACGAATTTACCTATACCTATATTTTTACTAATTTATTATCATATCGATATTGATTTAAAGTGTTTTATAAAAAATGAATAAATGGAATTTTTCAAGGGATAAAAACACAATAAATCGTTCTATTTTTTGATTAACAAAATATTCAAAATTAAAATCTTAAAATGTTAATATTTGTTATATACTGAACTTGTCACACCAAACATTAAGTAGTTTCCCTATTGTGTCTGTTGAAATAGTTTGTTTGTCCCTTATTAACATTATCTCAAAAAGAACTTGTAGTGATTTCTACAAGTTCTTTTTGTTTTTCTAATTACTTTATTATGAATAGAAATTAGCTCAATATCCTATTTTAAGTTCCTTAGTGTACATGGAACCGGCTTTTAAAGTACGTTTATACCGATTATCATGAAGCATCTTGGCTATTGTTTTCACAGTTCGATAATAAAGTTCTTGCGTAAGCTTCTGAAGAACTCTTAACATAATCTTTATTAACGTAAAAAATCCACAATAGTAAAAACAAACAATTCATTAATATAGACAACCAAATTTTTAACGGAATAGCTAATAAATTTAAACTATGACTTTGGTATGCAGCAAAAATATTTATTAGAATTGCTATAACACAACATATAATTCCTAAGAATTTAATACCTAGTAAATTTCGACTAAATCCATAATTAATATTATCTTGTAAAAGGTGGTCATTGTCTCTTGTATTCTCAATAAGCCATTTTATAGCTGAATTATATTGATACTCATAATAATCGGGCTTTTCTAACTCTTGTTCTGCCGTTGGCATTTCTATACCCGGAACATTATTCTGTAAATATATATGATATCTTTTCTTTGTAACAGGATCTATACTATTGTCGCTATGTCGAAGCATACGGGTAGAAGGAAAATTCCCCCATTCCTTTAGTAACTTTGTTTGTACCTTTTTTCCTCTTTCTCTACATATTTTGGCTAAAAAAAATAAAATAGCCACTATAAAAAGTATTAGATAAAAACTTCCACTCATGCTTATAAGCTCCGGATACCAAATGAGAACAGTAATAGCTATGGGTAGTAAAACAAGAAAAGCAGGGAAAACCCTAGCCTTTAATTCGTATTTACTAAATATGGACAGCAGTTCTTCCAACTTTATTCTCCTCCACACATATTTTTCTTTAGCTCTATATGTTTTTACAATTTTAACGTCCCAACATAGTGATCCAATGAATTGTGTTCTTCATTTTCTAAAAAAAGTACATCATAATTTTCATTTGATACATAAACATGTACTTTTTCACTTATACACTCAAGGGTAATCTCCCCAGCTAAGTTTTGTGTTATAGTATTATACCCTTTATAATAATCTAGGTATTCCGAAGGAGCTTCTCCTAGAATAATAAGTTTAGGTTCTAATTTGTTCAATATTTCTTTAGGTACTTTTCCACTTTTTCTCCCATGATGTGGTGCAAATAATATATCAGTTTCTCCCCATTCAACTTCATCTTGAATTTCATCCATAAAATCCGTTTCTAAATCACCCATCCATAATACTTTCACACCATTTTCTAAACTGTATTTTAAAATTGCTGAAATATTATTTGGACTTTCTCCATTTTTCGCTTTTTCCAATGCATCTTGAAATATTTCATTATCTATTTTGGGCCATAAAATATTAATTCCAGAACTTCCCCGTTTTTCATCACTTTGATTCATCCATTTTCGTCTGCCACCTTGTTCAAGATAATAGGCTTTATCAGAATCCCTTAGTTCACAGTACTTTTTAAAATCAACAGTTTCATCTTTTTTTGTTGCTTCATTTTTAACACAATAAAAGTTTACAATCCCAATTCTTTCATCAAGGTATGAAAGTCCACATATATGATCTTCGTCAGGATGCGTTGATATAAATCTAGTAAGTTCTTTATCTCGAGAGGCATTTATAATTTCATCTACAATATCCTCTCTATTATCATCGGACATATAACAATCTATAATGCTAAAATTATCAGAGTTGTGTTTTATATAAAACATATCCCCATTACCAACAGCAAATGATTTTATAATACTCATATTCTGCCACTCCATCCATGATATTTATAATTAAACATTCGAAATATTTAATTTCAATGTTAATTATACACAAAATTTTTCCAACTGAATATTTTTATATTAATCTTCAATATTAATTGAATTTATTTTTTTATTCTCCTTTGTATTCTGTTACTTTTTGTCGAACGAAAACTGGATAAATCCAACCAATTTGTCTTGCAAACAAGACGAATTAGTACTACAATTTACTTAACAAAGAAAAGGAGGGATTTATTACAAGTAATGGACGAAATCAAAAACGGAAAATTGTGTGAACCTCTATTTTCTGTTTATACAACAAGAGAAGCTGAACAATTATGGGGACTTGCGGAAAACACCGTGAATAAATGGTGTAACCGAGGAAAGTTCTCTGAGAATGAAGCAAGGAAGAGCGGGAAAGTCTGGTTAGTCACACGTGACGGCATGAATAGACTGACTCGTAAATAAACATGAAAAAGCCCCCACCACCGCCAAGTAGAGAAGGGCTTTTCCAGGTACACTATTATAAAAGAAAGGTTGGTTCTAGATGGAAAATACCTATCTAAAAACTCCTAACAGCAAGTATATTTTAACACATTTAACGATAAAAGAAAAAATGAACGTTACTATAAAAAGCGCTTTAAAAAAGCGATATAACGTCATTTGTGAATGGTTTGGTATAGATTATTGTATTTCCTCACAACTCTGGTTCTTTGGTACTTTCGGACTATCTACTTTCATGATTGTTGCTACATATTTAATTGCCGGATTTCTCTACGGATTTTAAACAAATTTTGAGGAGGAATAGATGTGATAGCACCAAAACCTAAACGTGGTGAATTCTATATTCATAGGAAAGATGGTCGAGTGTATCAAGTATTAGGATATGCAAAGATGTTTGAACAAGAAAATCAAGATCTCATTATTTTAAAGCGTATGAAAGATGGAATGACTGTCACATTAAGTGCAGATTTGTTTGTTCTATATATAAAAGCATATAAGTTTTCAAAGGATAAAGAAATAATTAGTAAAGTAAAAGTTAATCTATAATATTTCAGTTTAGGAGGCTTTTTTATGGAAAAGACTATTTCAGTTCCAACAATTAAAATTGGTGACTTTGTTCAATTTCCGCATCGCAAGAATCCTTCAATCAAATTAACTGGTTATGTAGTAAATATTTTAACGAATACAATTATCGTAGATATTTCGGAAATGCTTAAAACTAAGAAATATAAAGAAATAGATACTCGCCATGTTGTAAAACATGGTCGCTATAAAAAAGTTCGTGTTCGTAAAAAACAAGTTTCATAATAGATACTTAAAATGTAGTTCCGACCACAATTCACTTTTTTACGTTGTGGTCGGAACCTGAATAGGAGGGGACGGTTTGAAAAGAAGTATTGGATTTCTTACATTTAACCGAACGAAAGGAAAGCTTTATGTATATTTAACACAAGCACTTAGAGATAACGGAAAAAAGAAAAACATTACATTATACAAATTTGGAAGGTTAGATAATGCATTAGAAAGAATGTATGCTTGGCGAGATGACTTTGAAAACAAATTCCCTGCCGAATTATTAAATCTGGGATATGATTGGAACGACCTTCACGATTGGATACTCTCTCTCGAAACAGGCTATAGCAAAAAGGGAAGAAAACTAATTGTTGCTGAAATTAATGTGTAACAAATAGAATAACGTTATTTTATTAAAAACCCAACTAAATAAGAGTTTCGAAATAGAGGCATGGTGTTTATAAATAAATGTGATGCTTTATCTCTTTAATCAAAGAATTCAAAATAAGTTTTGATTAAACTAATTTATAAAACGGAGAGTCCATTTAAAAAGAAAATAAACCATTTTGATTAATCTTTTTTCAAAATGGTTTATTTTTACTTCTCACTAAATAAGGGTTTGCAAAAACATTTTTGAGTAAACTTTATTCTAAATCAACACAATGTAACTTTTTTAAAGCATTTTTATATCGACAATACACATAGATTTTATATATTTAACTCTCTCATTTTCACCCATTATTCTTAATTCATTACAAGACATATCATAATAATGAATATAACCAGAGATACGATAAAATTTATTCTGTTTATGATATAAGATGTTTACTTGATTATTTGTAGCCATTGCCTCGCAAACAGTATCGTTTATAGTAGCTAATTGCTGTTCATCTAAAATCGGCATTGGAATATGGCTTTGTTTTTCATACAATTCATTTAATCCTTCAAATTGTTCTTTTATTGCTGAGAACGGCATCCAACGCATCATACCTCTGTCCATGATATATATTCCTCCTTATGCTTTATGTCCACCAATTTTATTATTTCGATCACGTTGTGTAGCTCCTTGAATATAGCTAATACCACGCATAATTGAATTTTTACCATACCTATGCCGGATTCCGTCCATTGTCTTTGCTAATTTCCTTTGAGTATCTTTTTTTGAAGTATCTTCAAACAACGACATTTGAATTGCATCATCCCTGGTCAAATTCTTTAGTGTTATATGTATTTGTCGTACTGGATGACCCGAATGGAATCTTCTTAATAGTTGTAAAGATGCCTCATAGACATCTTCTGTTAAGCATGTCGGCTGATCTAATGTAATTGCTCGCTTAAACCCTCCACCGATGTACTTACTGTAACCTATAGCAAGTTCAACCGTCCTACAGCATTTATCCATAGATCGAAGACGAAAACACGTTTCCTCAATCTGTTCTAAAATAAGCAACTTCAACTTATTGAGACTATAACAATCCTCTAATAAGATTTGTCCTTTTGTTATTGACGTACTTTTAGGTATGTATTTATGAGCAATACGGCTTTCATCGATACCAAATGAATAACGATGTAACTCTTCACCTTTTACCTTTCCAAATCGCTTGATTAAACGCTCTTTTGGCGTGTTTGTAACATCCTGTAAGGAAAACAGTCCCATGCCATGTAAAGCTTCCTGAGTAGCTGATCCGATTCCCCATACTTTTTGAAGCGGCTTTATATTCCATAATTTCTTTGAGACATCTTCGTATGTCCACAATGCAATTCTAGACTTGGAATACTTACTTTCCACATCCAGAGCAACTTTTGAAAGAAACAAATTCGGCCCAATTCCGATGGATGCTGTTATGCCAGTAGTATCATATATCTCTCTTTGAATCCTTTTAGCAATTACAATTGGATCATGTCCAAATAGATGCGCTGTCTGTTGAAAATCGAGGAATGCTTCATCAATTGAGTAAACGTGTAGATCTTCTAACGCTACATACTTTGTATATATTTCAGTAATTTGATTAGAAATTTCAACAAACCTTCCCATAGTTGCATTAACAATAATGATGTTTGGATCTTTTGGAATTTCGTATAATCTGGTTGCTGTAGAAATGCCCAGTCTTTTCAGTTCGGGAGTACAAGCAAGCACAATTGATCCCTTTCTATTCACGTCCCCAACGACAGCTAATTTCACTTTCAATGGATCTAAACCTCTCATAACACATGCACAACTGGCAAAGAATGAACAAAGGTCTATGCAAAATATCATGCGATTCATGCATTTCGAGTAATCAAACATCATTTTACCCTCCATAAACAGAACGTTTGTTCTTATTATAAACCTTGTTTTTCGGTTTATACAATCTTTTTGTAAATAATTTTTAATACCAATATGGTACGTGAAATTATATATAGTTCTTCAAAATTCGACCACTGAACAATTTAGTATCTCTTAATTTATTAAACTCATTTTCATTTCTTTATAAATTAAGAAAAGCTCAATCCCTTGTGTACCAGTGGGTTTGAGCTTTTTATTTTATAGGAATACTCGTTGCAACAAGTTGCCATTAGGTTAGTGTATCAGCAACTTGTAGCTATTACTATGAATGCTAGATTCCTCAAAATTATTACATATTTTTTTAGATTTTCTTTATATTATTCTATGCTCTACTGTTTATAAAATTCCTATTTTCAGTGACTTTTAAAAAATGGGATTATTGGACATGCTGTAGATAAAAACACAAGGAAGTGAATTCAATGAATTGGTATTCTAAACCTAGATCAGCTTTAGGACGTTTTTTAGACAAACATAAAATCACACAAGAAGAGCTATCTTCAAAAAGTGGTGTTACCCGTTCTACCGTAAGTCGATTGTGTAGTTTGGATAGCGTATCACCTACAACTAAGAATTCCAATCGTATTATTAGAGCATTAAGGAAATTAACCGGTAAAAATATAGATTCTACTGATTTTTGGGCATAAATTAACTAAATACATCTTCCATTACAAATGTTCTCATAAACACATTTTGCTTTACAGCATATTGTTCTAATTTAGATTGACGATAGTCTGATAAGGTAAAAAAGATAACTACTGGAACAATAGCATTCTGTCTTTTATAGATATCTGTTATATGGCCATATAACTGTACTTTGTGTTCGTTTGCTTTCATATGTTGCATGCGATCTATTTCAACAAAGTGAGGGACTTTATCTTCAAAATAGGTTGCATCAGGAATGATTTGATATCGCTGACCACCGGTTGAAAATTCTATCGTTTGTTCTGTTTTCCATTCTGGAAACCCTAGCCACATCCAGGCTTCATTTCGCATTAATATATGCTGTAATTGGCTATTTTTCTTTACTGTCCTTGTGATTCCTAATAAATCACGACCTTTTTTATTTAAATAATATACATGTTCACGAGCTATTTTTGTGATGTGACAATATGAAGTCAGATCCTTTAATACACGATTTGCATTTCGAATACTTCCTAAACAGTGAATGGCTTGCAATTGCCTCCTAGTTGCAAAATCTAACTTACTCAAAGTGGATAAAATCTCGATTTGTCTCGCTTTCTGTTTGAGTGTTTGATGCCGCATTTTGTTTCACCACCTTGTATTGCTTCAGTAATTCCCACATGTCCATATCCTTTAAATAAGGTACCTGAACTTCCTCTGTGCGATCAGTTTTAAATAATGCTCTTCCTGGAAGAGAAGGCAGATCTTCAAGACCTGGTTCATCCAAAGCAACTTGTGAAGCAACCGCTGTTGGTAATCGAAAACCTAGTTTTGCATCAGCATTTTGTTTAATCTGTCTCGGCAAAGTATCAGAAGTAGGATACTGAGTACAAAAGATAAGCCGGAATCCTAAACCACCTCCAATTCTTGCGATTTCAGATAACATCTCCTGACACATAAATAATAAATCCCGTTGTTTTTTAGGTAAACCTTGTGTCGGACAAAGATTCGCTCCTTCATCTACTATGATGAAACAACGCTCTCTAATTGATGTATCTATAACATTGGTAAAATAGGACTTTTTCATCATCTCAATCTGTTTTACCATCTTTTCACGTACTCTCACCAACATCTCTAACGCCTGTTCCGAGTTTTCAGCTACTTCTACTACTTGAGACAGATCCTTGTAAGGACTAAATTCTAATCCTTCCTTCAGATCAATAATAAAAAACTTCACGTGTCGAGGTTGTTGTAAAATTAAACTCGTCATCACATTTTTTAAGAATACTGTCTTTCCAAAACGTGTCATACCCGCTACGCACATGTGCGGTGTATTCTCGAAATCATGATATACGTTTTTATCTAACGATTTCCCCATCATAACTCTCCATGTGTGCTCCTTTAGTAGATCCTTAGACCAATTCCACATTTCCGGTATTTGTTGCTTAAATACTCGAATATGAAGTTCCCTTTGATGAAACGATATTTTAACAGGTTTATATAGTCCTTCTTCTAATACTTCAGCTAACTTTTTGATGAGCTGACTTGGAACGCCGAGTGGTAACTTGTAAACATAATTCATGCTTATGTCATCTTCCATTTCTTTTATAAAAACGGGATATTGTAATTCACCTTTATGCTGAACACATATCTTTGTAATTTCAAAAAACGTGGCGATTTTTTTCTTATCACTCATTTCTTTTCCCTTATAAAAATAAGCAACAGTTAAAAAGGTTGCTGGTATTAATAAAAGCGATATCATATCCTCCATACCTCCTTTAGGTAGTTGAGCCTGTATGGAAGGTTAGAAAAAACAGATTAAAACGCACTATTACAATTATTTTCAACTACCAGATGTAATACTAACGTAGAAATACATCTAGCATATCAAGTAGCAGGTACCAAACACTCCCAATAAGCAAGCATTTGAGCCCCGCACGTAGCAACCAATCTGGAAGGTAAAAACCTTTCTTTTTCAGCAATTTAATTCCTAAAACCGAAACGCCTGTCACACCATATACAACCCCTAATTCGCCAATGATTGTCATGTTAGCTCCATCCTTTCGGCTTAATAGACAAATTCCCTTTACGATCCCTATACAGTTGATAATCAGCTAACAACTCATTCCAAGACAATGACTGTTCATCACCGTACAAATCTTCTTCGATTTTTTGACTTAAATAATAGTACCCTCGATACTGTCGATCTAAATATACTTCGTGTCGTTGCATATGCTCTTGTATCGCACAAATATTCTCTTCTTTTTTAGTTTCTTTGTACATTTGTCTAAGCATTTTTGATGAATATAGATAAGGCGTACTATACAGCATTTGATATTGACTCAAATTTTCTCACCATCCATATAAAATTCTAGGTGCATTAAATACATATGATGATAATTCACTTTTTCGAATTTGTACCTCAAAAAATTTCACAAATTGAAAATGGAAATCGAAAATATCCAAACTACACAACTATTAAGAGAATAGCTATCACATTGAATATTAATATAGAAGAACTTACAGTCGAGAAATATTTAATTTTTGAATTTTCAGAAATGAATTGAAAAATAAAGATTGATAAGATTAATTTTTTGTTTATCTGTTATGATTTTAATACGAGAATATTCCCTTAAAATGGGATGATAGGGGGAGAGAAATATGAACGTTCAATTAAAGGGGAATGAACAACTTACCGAGTTACTAAATGAATGGTATCTACAAATTCGTGCAAGAAATCGCGAAAATTCTATTCGCTTAAAAAAAGAGATCAAAGAACAAATTAATAACCTTACAGATAATCAAAATTTACTTTTTTATTATTCCCTACTTGATTTTAGACATAGTTATCTAATCAACAACATGGGGATTTCTAAAAATAGTTTTGATAAAATTGAAAACTTCGAAACTCCAAAGGAAGATCTCTTAGCATATTACTATCACTTTTTTAAAGCTATTCATTCTAACGCAATTGGTAGCTATATTTTAGCTAAAGAACATTATGAAAAAGCTGAAGAACTCCTAATACACATTCCTGACGATCTTGAAAAAGCAGAGTTTTATTATAATTTAGCTATATTCCACTATCATATTTACCAAGCCCTTTTAGCAATAAAGTACGCAAATTTAGCCAAAGATATCTTTGCCAAAAACCCTGATTTCGAACTGAAAATTGCTTATTGCAAAAATCTTTTGGGATTATCGTGTACTCATTTAAATGAGTACGAAATGGCAGAAGAATATTTCATCTCAGCTATTGACTTATTCCATAATTTCGGAAATGAAAGAGATATCTTAATTGCTCGTCAAAATCTAGGTTTAATGTATTCTGAACAAAAACAATCTGACTTAGCAATTCGTTATTTATCTGAAGTGAACGAGAAAATGCCAAACAACTATAGAGCTCTTTTTATTGAAGCTAAACAACGAATGAAGTTAGAAGAAACAGATATTGCATCAGAGCTTATAAAAAAAGGATTACATATTTGTAATCAATTAGGGATTTTAGAATACCAATATCATTTTGATATTCTGAATAAATTATGCAATGAAGAAAAAACTGAAATTTTAGAAAAAACTATTTTGGCAGGAATAGAATACTTTAAAAAAGAAAAACTATGGGAATATGTTCAAGAATATTATGAAGTATTAGCTATAAAATTCCATAATGATGCACAATTTGAAAAATCTAGCTCATATTTCCTTTTAACTTATCAAGCCAAAGAAAAAATATTAGAAAAGAGGTGTTAAAATGAAATTCCTTAAATCAGGTTTAACAAGTCTTTTAGCTGTAGGTATTCTGACAGTTGGGATTTCTTCATTGGGATTTAATACCCAACAATCAGATGTCCAACAAGCTAGCAGTGCTGTAGTTAGTTATGCACACGGCAATACTGGCTGATATTTATATTTAAAAAAAGGGAAGTAGTATCATGATGTGTGAGTGATACTACTTCCCTTTTCTCTTTCTTTATCTCTAATACTAAAAAAAGAAATACCCTAAAAGTCCAATTGCACATATTACACTACTTGTAATAATAATCAGGGCAAATATGCCAAATAGTAAATAACCTAAATAATAAAAGCCAAGACATACAAAAGCAATTATTAATAATACTCCAATGATTTGTAAAATAAATAATTTGAATATATATACTAAACTAAAAAGGATTATCAAGAATAAAAAAGATTTTAAAACTCTAGGTTTTTGTTCTCTAATTGGTGCTTCCATCATTTCACCTCTTTCATTGTATATATGTAGAATACAAAAATGGAGTGCTTTCTCTAATAAGTAAGCACTCCATGTTGTATTTATGCGTATTGTTGTCTTTTTGCTTCTTTTGATTTTTCCCACTCGGATGTTATCCTGTTAATTTCCTTTAGATCTAATTTTTCGGCAGGAATTAAATCTATAATTGAACCTTTAAATATGCAATGTGTTTTATCATCTGTTTGTACATAAATCATATAAGGGTCACGTCCATCAATAATTCCACTTAAAGTTTTCCCGTTTTGCAATATGAATTTACATGGCATTTTACAATGATCTAAGTACTGTAGTATAGCATCAAATTTTAAAATCATACCCATTCCCCCTCTTATATTTTATAACTATTTCATGCTTAGAATATAGTATTCTGATCTACACCCTTAAAAATATCATTTTCTTTTTTTAATTCATTCAAATTTTTGTCATCTTGCTTATTTTGATCTTTATCGGTAGGCGTGTGTTCGTTTAATTTTGAATGTGAAACTTCTTTTTTTGAACTTTGACTCTCATCTATTTCACTTGTATTTGCTGTCGTAACTTCTCTTTTCTTTTCTAACATACCATAAGAATTATTACTAATATGAGTGTTATTTTCTTTCACTAAATCTTTAATCAATTTTAAATCATGATAAAATTCTTCTTTTAGAAACAGTGAACGATGCATTTGCTCTTGAATATCAAAGTCTTTTACATCCCGTATACCATATTCCTTTGTAAAAAAATGCACCAGTGCAATTAACGAGTCGTTTATATTATCTTGTGCTTCATACCATTTCCAAAAGCCTTCATTGTCTATTTTCTTTAATTTCCATCCGTACTGTTCCGGTCTTTTTTTCACTTGGTTCACCTATCCTTACTTAGCCAACACTTCATTCACGAGTACATCCATACCTTCAATGTTCATGTCGATTGCATACTCTTCCGGAATCCATAGTAACTCTAACTTATTCATCTTACAGAAGGTAGCTAGTTCGTCATATAAGTCTTCTTTAAACCCAACCGAACCGCCACCATACACCGCAATGACTTGAGCTTCGCTTGCCGTATTTTCTCTATATTTATTTTTAATATCTTGTAATATATTTTCAGCTTGAACAAATCGAGTTTCATAAAAGAATGATTTCGCTTCCGTATGGAAATTATGTTCCTCATTCTGAAGCATCTCACTAAATTGTTGTCTTGTTATTTCACCTATACCTGGTTTATCTCCTTTTAGTAATCCAATAGCTTCTTTAATCGCATGACCTACGCCTTGTTTTTCCCCTGTGCAAGCGTCACTATTAGGATTAACACCAACTGTATAGATATACTCTGTTGTTCCATCTCCGATGTCCGTGTGTAAAATCTTTTTACGTGAAAACACCGCTTCAGTTAGCAAATTATTAAGCTTATCTTCACTGTATTTAAGCTCATTTTTACAGAAATCCACATATTGTTTAAACATATCTAATTTCTTTTCACGAATTGCTTTTAACATCAGATATAGCGGTGGAATGCCCTCACGAGTTACTTTCGCATCATTAAACTTAATTGTTACTGTAACTTGCTCTTCAGCAACATCAACAATCGCAATATGCGTTCCTTTCAAAAAGCGTTCTTGTAAAATCCGAGCACGTTCAGGATTCCATTCACTGGCTGGAATAGCTGTGATTAAATCCACTTCTACATTAAGTGTTTTAGGTAATTCTTTTGTATCTTGGTAAGACTTTTGAATTGCTTTAGCAGCAGTGATACTAATTGTATGAATCATAGGAAGATCATCAATATATTTACCACCTTCGCTAATATTCATGGATTTTACATCTTTTCCAGATTTCATTGCTCTTTCACCAACTAAAAATTGACCACTTCGTTTAATTGAAGAACTTGTAATATGTACATTCAATTCATCTAGTAAGTTAGCAACACATTTTTCAATGTTTGTTTCACTAGGAGCAATCGGAGTGAATAGCCTTTTATATACACTTTGTACTTTTCCTACTTCATTATCTACCTTAAACTTCACTTTATTATTTCCAATATCTGCTTTTAGATAAAAATGCATATTCATTTAACAACATCTCCCTCTATATATTAAAAGTACCTTCATGACACCTATTTAATACCTTTTAAATATCTCTTAACTTAATTATACAACTAAGGTACCTTAAAAGCAACACTTTGATTATATTTTGGGTATCTTTTTTGTACAATTTTATTACTTATATATTTTCACATCGCAGTGCCGCAATATGCAGCGCAAAAAACACGTAATAAAGGTACCTAATGGGTATCTGTTTTATACCGAATAGATACAAAATTTTTCTTTCTCAGCCATTAGATACCTTATTGGTTTCAAAAAAGGTATCTAATAGGTATTGAACTGAAGTTCCTTTTTACTGTATTAATCGATATAAAAAAAGGGGGAATTCTACGTAATTCTACAAAGCTCAATGTGCCTCGACGATACTTTCTATGCTCAGACTTATTAATTGTTTAGACTTTATATTCAGATAGCAAAGTCATGGAAGGTGATATAGGGTAGTAGGAAGAAACAGAGTATATAGTACTTGGTGGGAAGTGGGAAGAATGTGGTGAGTGGTGGTGGATGACGCTGAGTGGTTCATAGTGAGAAGTGGTGAAAGGTGGTGGAAATTTGGAAGAACTATTATCTGTAAGTGATCTTTCTATACAAACAGGTATATCTGAGACTAGCATTTATCGATACTTGAATGATTTTAACGAATTTATTGTGGTGAAAGGTGGTGGAAGAGGAAAAAAATATGAAAAATCAGTTATAAAGCTATTAACACGTGTTAAACATCTGTTAGAAGAAGGGAATACTAAGCAAGATGTTAGAAGAATACTAAAAATCGAATTCCCACGTGTAATAGAAATTGATGATACAGGATCAGAAGAATTAACAACTCCTTCTTCCCTTATAACAATTGAAGATTTAAACAGATTTGAAGAAAAATTTGCTAATACGAACAAAGCAGTAGAAATGTTAGTTCAAGTATTGCATAAGCAAAATAACGAGTTTCAAAGTATTAAACAGCAAAATTCATATTTACTTGAAGTCAATAAACAATTAAGTGAACAGTTAAGCAAAGAATGGACTAATGTTGAACAGAAGTTACATGAAATTGATATGAATGCTATGCAAAGGGATGAGAATCTATTAATTCAGATCCAAGAAACTTTAGAAACTAAGAAATTATCCAATCAACATAAGAATAATTGGCTGATTAGATTATTTAAACGGTAATCATACATTCTAACTTTAATACCAGAGAAAATAGGATTCTATAAAATATATTCAACTTCCACCAAGTGATTTATGCCGTGAAAATTCATTTACTATGAGAGAAATCCTCATACAAACTAACAAAGGCAACCTCAGAAGGGCATTTTTTGTTCTCTAGGGTTGCCTTTGTTAGTTTAAAGGTTTAGAGGCTCGTATTTCAAGAAACAGGCATACTAAGCGAATCCGAGGGCATAGTCACTTCAATAAATAATAATCTTCGCCATATTTTATTAAGAATCGCCAAATGTCCCTAAAAAGTGTTTAACATAGTTACGAAGTCTATCAGGTTTCCCTAAAATTTTTTAAGATTCATTAAAAATGATATTTTTCACGATATTTTTAAAAATAAAATTCAAATCTAAAATATAGGATACTCTTATTATTAAATCTTGTTTTAAAAGAATTAAAAACATTAAATACATTAGAATTTATTTTGGGATACTGAGTCTTACTCTCACAAGGACTTATAGATTTCTTCTTATTAAATTCCTTATTAAATTCCTTACTGAATTTAGCTACCATTCTATGATAAATGTCACTTACTTTATTCTAAAAATACACTTTAATACCTTGAAGTTTAATAATAAGATTAATAGATTTTTAAAATATAAATTATGATTGCATGACAAAAAGCCTTGTTAGCTTCAATTTTTTTGAACAAGGCTACATTAGCTTTATTTTGTTGTGAGAAATAAAAGTTAAGAGTTAGGATCTAGCATCTCTCTGAACTTTGTGAAATTAATTTGTCTCTTAAATGCCATGTCTTGTTTGAATTTCTTCCTGCGTAGTGCTCTATATGCATGGATTTTATTTGTGTACATCTCTATAAAATGCGCAGGAGTACTTACATCTGCTTGGTTACGTTCAAACCAACGTACACACTCCTCGAAAGTCTTTTTCACCTCCCAGTCAACATCTGGTGGCATACGTAAAGCAATTGTATAAGCATCTTTTTCAGTAATGTTTGTATCTTGCGTCAAAATGTACATGTAAAGCTTCTTTTGCGCATCGCTCATGTGTTCATCCATCTCACGGAATCTAAGCTCTAATTTTTTATCCTCGTCAGAATTCGTTTCTTGCTCCTCATTTTCTTTTTCTTCAGGTTCTACTTCAACAGGTGTAAATAAATCGAATCCATGACATGTAGAAATTGGGGTGTCTTCGCTATTATTTGAATCTTTCTTTTGCTTTTTATTTATTTTCTTTGACAAAAACTTTGTAAATGTAGAAAAAACATTGATTGTGTACGCCCATTTCTGTTTAAAATACTCAACAATTTTCAAGTAATTATTATGTAAGCTTAAAATGTATATAGATGGCGCAATTTTATTGTGACGTCTTGTTTTAATTTGGTGACATACCTCAAGGTCTTCTAACCAATTCAGAATAAAGTTAATGATTGGTACAGAAATGCCCGATTTTTGGCTAATTTGTTTTTGTTTCATTTGGGAGAATCCCTCTTGAACAAGGTAGGAAAGCACGGTTTCAAGTGCTTCATATCGGCGTGGCGTTTTCTCGAAGTATTCTTTTGTAGTTTTGCCTTCACATTCGAATAGAATACTATCAATATCTTTGATTACGCTTTTGACTGCTTGATTGATAGCTCCCGTTTTCCGCTTGGGAATATGATAAAGATGAGGACTTAGTTCAGTTTTTGCTTTACTAAGCAAAAAGTTTTGTAGCAACACAGAAAAAACCTCCTATTTTTTACCACCGCAAATAAACAGAAAAACGCTGGAAAAGTAGAGGTTTTTATTCACATTATAATTTTTACATGCTATAATGGTTACATAGCAAGTATAATTATAAAAGATAAACCCCCTACTTTAATCGGGTTTTTAATTGGTTCACCGGCCAAAGTGATAGGCCAATTAAAAACGTGTGCGGTAGGGTTTATTTTTTTGTTTTTTTACTATATTGTAGTTGTTTTTATGTATATGTTCTATTGTATAACTATTATTGAAAGATATCAATAATAGTTATGGTTTTATTTAAAGTAAATACCATATAAATTTTAAAAATCTCTAGTTATTACTAGAGATTTTTTATTTGATATTTAATGTATTTTGAAAATGTTTTAAAATCAGTTAACAATTTCTCTTGTTTATACTCTAAGAATTCTAAGTATTCCTTTAAATCACCATCTATAGAATCTTTTTTTGTTATGGGTAAATTATTTATTTCTTGTTTTAATTCTTGAATTAAGGATTGTAAAGATGAATTAATATTGTTATCTATGTTGATAACATTTTCTGTGTAGTTTGGATGTGTTGGTTCAACATGTTTTAAAGTATGTTGTTCCAGTTGTAATTCATCTGTTTTTCCAAGTAAATAATCTGTACTTACCTCTAATGCTGTAGCAGTAAAAACTAGAATATTATATGGAGGTTCTGAACCTTTGTTCTCCCAGTTCGATATGGTTGTTTGTGGTAAGGGAGATCCAGATAATTTACTAACTTCCTCTCCCAATTGTTTCATACTCCATCCGCGATCTAAGCGCAAAGTTTTTACACGGGCACCAAAAATACTCATATTTTAATTCCTTTCTAATTAATATCTGATAAAGATGTAGTCCGAAGTAGTTTATTTTTAACTATTTTGGATTTATTTTTTTAAAACATTACTAATAAGTAGTTGATTTCACTTTTTAAGTGATGTATAATGTAGTTAAATCGAAAGAAAGGAGGTTGAATTAACTATGTTATACCAAGAAAGGGTGAATAAATCGCTTTCTTTAGAAAAGCTTTCCCAAAAACTACACATTAAACCCCAAGTATTACACGCTATTGAAAAAGGGAAATCTGGAGTGAATGCAGAACGAGCAGAAAAGATCTCTGCTATTTTTAATCAACCTGTAGAATACTTTTTTATACCAACGTATTATAGGGTTCGAGAATAATTTAAAAAGAGTTATTTTGCTTTAATAAAGTTACAAAGTAACTATATAAGATTAATTATAGTAAAAAATATTAGTAATTTAAATAGAATTAACGATTCAAAAAATGATCTTTGAAAACTGCATAATATGAGGGAGCTGTTAGTCATGTTGAAACGTTCGTATCAAATGTTACTCATTGTCACGAGTATGCTTCTTATTGTTCTGAATTTTGTATTTCCTCTTACGAAGGCAAGTGCTGAAGTTATTAATCGTGAGAAATACGAAATGAATTGGAGTTATAGTCCCATGTACGGGAAAGACCTCCGAACAGAATTACTAAAGAACGCAAATGGGCAAATAGCGTATTGTTTAACGTATGGAAAATTAAGTCCAAATGGCGATGACCTTCCAGAGATGGGACGTACAGATAATATTGTATATCGTGTCCTGGTAAATGGATATCCTCAAAAGAGTCCAGAAGAATTAGGGGTTTCCGATTGGAAACAGGCGCATTATGCCACACAACTCAGTGTCTGGGCATCATTAGGGCAAATTGATATCAACGAGGTTGAGCATCGAGATGCAAGTATCGCAAAAGCAGTGAAAACAATCATTGATGGAGCGAATGCAAGTCAAGAAACACAAGAAATGTACATGAATGTAACACCAACAGACAATCAAGAAGCGAAATTAAACGATGAGTACTTTGAGACGACGCTGTACCAAGTAGAAAGTAACGCACGAAATGGTGTATTTACTGTTCATTTAAAAAATGCACCAAATGGCACAAAAATTGTCTCAGAAAACGGTGAAGCAAAAGAACAGTTCCACTTAGGAGAACAATTCCGTATTTTGATACCGAAATCCTCTCAAACAGGCGACTTTTCCTTACAAGTCACTTCAAATCTTTCTAAGTTGCATGCAGTAGCCTACAAGGGAAATGACAAAGTGCAGGATGCAACGGTTTTATTAGAAAGAAATGAAGAAAAGGTAAGCACAGATCTACGTGTACACTGGAAGTCACTTGGCGGATTGAAAGTGGTAAAGGTGGGAGAACAGAAGGAAGTTTTAGCTGGTGCTGTATTTGAAGTATTCAATAGTGCCAATCAAAAAGTAGGTACCATCACAACAAATGATAAAGGCACAGCAAGCCTTTCTGGTCTAGAGATTGGTGCATATACTTTGAAAGAAGTAAAAGCTCCTACTGGATATGTAAGAAACGATAACCCGCAAACGCTGGAAGTCAAAACAGGTGAGATTGCAACAATCACAGTGGAAAATGCCAGAATCAAGGGGAATATCGAAATTAAGAAATTGAGTGATAGCGGAAAAGTTCTTCCGGGCGTAGAGTTCACTGTATATCAAGGGGGAAAAGAAATCACCAAGGTGGTTACCAATGAGAAAGGAATTGCTCAGGTAAAGGATCTTTCCCATGGGGATTACTACTTTGTGGAGACAAAAGGTGCAGAAGGACATCTTTTAAACAAAACAAAGTATCCATTCCAAATTAAAGAACAAGGAAAAACACTCACATTTCTAGTGGAAAACAAAGAAGTAAAAGGAAATGTGCAACTTCTTAAAGTCGATGCAGAAAACCCTGAGAAGAAATTAGAAGGGGCAACATTCATCCTTCAGGATAGTAAAGGAAAGAAAATCAGCGAACATAAAACAGATAAAAGCGGAAAGATTCAAATCAAGGATTTACCGTTCGGTTCGTATCAGTTTGTAGAAAAGCAAGCTCCAGGGGGCTATGTTCTTTCAAAAGACCCAATTCCTTTTAACATTTCCGAGAATGGAAAAACAATTGAATTAACAGTTAAAAATAAGCAAATTACAGGTTCTCTTGTTATTACGAAGGTGGATCTAGCGGATGGGAATAATAAACTCCCAGGAGCAGAGTTCACAATCTATGATGAGCAAGGAAAGGAAGTTGTGAAAGGCAAGACAAACGAAGAGGGAATTGTAACATTTGAAAAACTTTCGGCTGGGAAGTACACATACAAAGAGACGATTGCCCCTGACGGCTATTTAATTAACGAAGAGACCTTCTCTTTTGAGATAAAAGAGGATGGCCAGATTATCAAGCATACGGTGAAAGATGAGAAGAAACCAACACCAGAGACACCACATCAACCAGAACAACCACAAAAACCGGAGAAACCTGAAATACCACAACCAGAGAAGCCGGAACAACCAAAAGTAACGGAAAAACCAGTTACACCGCAATTAGAAAAACCACATAAAATCATTACACAACCACAACAAGAACAAACACCAAAGAAAGTAGAAACAAAGCTTCCAGAGACAGGCGGGAAAGCTGAAAATCCATACTGGAAATGGATTGGATTTGCATGTATCGCACTTGGTTTTACAGGAGCGGTATTTGCACTAAGAAATCGTAAAAAAGCGGAATGACAAATCAAAGAGGAGATGAATTGAAATGTCAGGAGTCTACATCGGTACAATAAGACAATCACCTGTTGTTCCCCCTTCACATATAACGAAGAAAAATGCCTGGATGGTAGGGGGAATGGGAAAAGGAACGAAGTATCCCAAACGGGATTGGCTGTCTGAAGAGTTACTCCAAGCCATATCCATTGCACAAACAGTAGTGAAGCCAAAAGAACGATATGACTTTTGGATTGAGTCCGCAACTAAATTATTGGCTGGCAGTATCTTATATTTGAGTCAACGACATGGTGACTTGTATTACTTAGATTGGGAATTAGTTAGAGCATTCATAGAAAAGTTGAATGACCAAGAGACATATTTGTCAGACGTTACGAATTCACTGGATAACAGCCATCCAGCCTATCAAATTTTCAAGGTGCTTGTGTTATCCGCAAAACAGACGAGAGAAGGTACCATTCAGAAGCTTTTAGAGATACTGAAGCAACATGAGAATCAGTCCGAGAATAGAGAATATTATGGTTTTCAATACTGAATCACAATTTGAAGAAATGAAGTGAGAAAGGAGAGACAAATATGCTAGGAGTCATTCAAAGGTGCTCAGGGCTTCTACAGACGGTGAAAGGTTGGAATCAAGAGGAAAAGGGTGTAGATGTAACGAAAGCGCCTCAAGAGGCGTATCGGACAGTGATTGAGGGGGTAAGAAAAGCAAAACAAAAGTATATTTTTATCTTCGACCCGACGAGTCAGTTTTTTGAAGATACACATCAGCAAAAGCAAAAACAAGGTTATCAAGTCGTGCAACATGATTTGTTAAGTGGTACAGATTCATTACAATTGGAACATTATCAAAAAGTCGTGATCTATATCCATGTAAATACCATGATTAGCACGTACGAAGATAGAGGGGAAGCACTTTCGCATTTCCTTCATTTCTTAACAGAGAAGAAGAAAATCCGACCAATTCATCTGGTATTTTATCAACTCAATCTTTATCCTATCCCTCATATGGAGCAGTTTTTAAAAGAAAGTGCCGCCTATAATATTCGAACTTCCATCGTAGTAGAATCTCATTCCGTTTTACAGCGTATATACGGAAAACATGGAGCAAACCGAATTGCTACCTCATGTCAGACAACGGTTCTAGCATAGTCTTACCTTTCAAATAAAGGTTTTTATCAGGATTTTAGGGATTTCACAGCCATTCATGATATATAGATGGCTAGAAAACTATACAAGATGAAAGGGGGGATTTTAAGTCCTTCCCCTTCTCGAAGGAGGCGATACACATGGGAAAAGAGCAGAGACTTGCATTCTATGATATATCGTCGTCACGTGCACAAAGTGTCAAAACATTCGATGGCAAAGTGTATCAGTTAAAAGGAGCGGTAGCGGTAGAAAATACAACAGGAAACATTGAAAAGGTTGCAGAGATCTATTACCGTGTCCGTTCAGTCATGGATGAAAAACAAAAAGTAATTGCCAAGAGAAGAAACCAGGATGATGAATTGACGACTGTGTGCCAACGACGGAAATAAGATGATTTTCGAGAAAAAAACAAGCGGTTTTGGAGTGTGCTGAGATAAATAGATTTATCCGACGATAATGGAAAAACCAATAATTTCGTAACTATTTTTATAGTCGTTCAAAACGAAAGTTTTTCCTTATCGGTGCACAACTGTCCTTTGAAAATTCCACATGCGTGCCCTCTTTCGAAACGGTCACTAGAAGGGTTGGGTATACGATTTCTAAGTTCGGTGTGTGGATACTTAAAACACACCTGTGACCATGGGAAAAATACGGTGTATCCATAATCTGTAAGAGTTAGTAATCGTGAGGAATATCCCAGTGAGACATTCTGAAGAAGCGATGAACATGAAAACAGTAGATACACAAGGTTCTACGTACATGCCAAAACGTTGTGCAGTATTGGGCTTATGAAGTTCGGTCGGGATGAATGTTCATATGCATGCCAATATAGGGTTTACCATATCAGCCATAAATGGTAATTAATCATTATTTTCCCAATATTCTTGCTATAATAATAACCAGATGTGGAGAAACGATCTGAACTCTCAGTAGACTCCAAAATCGCTTGTTTAATACAAATAGGGAGGTCAAATTATGACTCGAAAATCAAAGCTCATTGCCGTTATTGTTGCATTGGTTGCAATCTTAGGGATTGGTTCCACACTGGTATTCTCAAATAGCAAGAAAGGAGAACTTGAAGAATTAAGCCCTCAAGAAATGAAAAAATTCATGTCACAGGATGGAACGGGATTTGTAATGTATTCTTTCCGTAAAGAGGATCGAGCGGGCTATATGAATCAAGTTCAAAGAGCATTAAAGAATAATGATGTAAATGGTAAGGAATTAGATAGTAATCACCCTAATTATGATGGTAAGAAAAGTCAATCAGATTATGGTCTAAAACAAACTGGAGAAACATTAGCTTATTATGAGAAAGGAAGACTGAAAAAACAAATCGCACTAGATAAATACAAACCATCTGAATTAGAAAAAGAATTAGATGTGTTTGTACGTAATATGAAGGAAATGTATATCGAGAAATAAGTGGATAGAGAGGCGGTGTAATAAATTGTCTAATCCAACTGTTACACAACGTGATTTAAAGAAGTCACGGGACCTGGTCGAAAAGTTGTTGAAAGTCAAAGGAGAAAGTTATCAGAATTGGCTCCATGCACAACATCAACAGTTTATTGAAGGAAATCAAGAATTAATATTAGAAGCACTCACTCTATTTGTAGAAGAAGAAAAAGGTTCCGGTAGAGCACCTGAACGTCCGGCGGATCTTTCGCAGTCAAGTGAAGTTGTATAACACAAATATAAGGAGAGTGTAGGATATGTTTAAATTAAATAACTTGATTTTAGGTGCCGGAGACGGCATGTCTAGCCTGGTTAGCACAGGTGAAGCAGTATTAACCTGGGCACAACGTTTAGGAATCATTAGTGCGGCTATCGCATTTTGTATCGGTGGTTACTACCTGATCTGGGGTGGGGAAAGAGGAAGACACCAAAGTAAAGGATGGTTCATTGGTTCAGCAGTAGGATTAATCATTGTAATGGGCGCAAAGGGATTGGCAGAAGGGATTAATAGTAATATCAAATTTGGATCCATTTTGTTCTTTTGGATGTGAGGATACAACAAAATACGTTTTGGTAAAGAAGCTATGCAATTGTATAGCTTCTTTTTATATGCCAATGTAGAGCGTTAGAAAGGGGAGGAGGACACAATTTATGTTAGAAGTCATGTTTACCAAAAGCACAATACCAGAGATTAAAAGTTTTCAGAAGATGTCATTGCAGGATGCTTGTAAGATTTCGTACCAACTCGAACAAACGCTACAGGGGCAAGAAAATATTGTCCATGTAGATTTTCATATTTTAGATCAAGACAATGAGTTGTATGCAGGGACATTGTCTCTAGGGGCTGGTTATGCTTCACATTTGTATGAACATGTAGAAAACAAACTGTCTGCCATGGAAATGGATGAGGAACAAGAGGAACAAAAAGAAGAACTGTTAGAACTGATGCGACAAGATATTGAAGAGTTTTTAAAGGAAATTGCTCCACCTGAAGAGGTAGAAGAACCAGAAAAAAACAACAGAGCTAGAGAGAAACAACATGCTAATGAAGAGCTTCCCTTAGAAAAAGGAAACAGGAACAAAAAACATCTGTTTCAAATTATCGGGGGAGCGGTTGGAGGGATTGTAGTAGGAGCTGTAAGTGTTTTTTCCTTGTATACTGTCCCAACAAACTCAGTTGAAGCAAGAACGAATCAGCCGGATACGCATTTAGTGAAAGGACTTCAACAAGCTTCTATTCAGCAATATCCAAAGGCAATTCAAGAGTTTGAGAAATTGGATTATAAAGGGCTAGATAAAGAGAGTCAAAAAGCAGTCTTATTCTCTTACTTATTAAGTGGAAAGGCAAATAAGGCCATACAGTATGAAGCGAAATTTGCGGAGAGTGTTGTAGCTTACTATATTGGTATCGACAATATGAAAAAAATAAATGAGATAAATATAAAAAATGATGTGATTGATTTTGAAAAGGCGGCACTTAATAAGAAATATGAGGATGTAATTCGATTAAAAGCCAAAGTCAATATGGACGGTAGACGAGAAAAACTTGTAGCTGAAGCTTATGTGAATCAGAAGAAATTTGATGATTGCTTTACTTTTGCAAAAACACAAGGAAATAAAACTCTTATGAAAGAGGTAAAAGAGCTACAAAAGAAAGATGTGGGGCAATCCACTCTTAGTGAAGAAGAAAAGAAAGCGAAAATCGAAAAAATTGATAAGGAATTAAGCGAGATCTAAAGGGGGAAGAAATGCGATGCCATTAAACTATCAGAAATTTTTTAGACAGATGGGAATTGTAGCTGTAGGTGGTTCGTTGTTATTGGGTAGTGCTGGTTGTAGTTGGTTTGGAAGTAAGGAAACAGCAAAAAGTAAGCTAGCTATAACAAAAAAAGCAGATAAGAGTAAGCCAGAAGAAAAGAAAGAAGATCTAAATAAAAAAGATTTTGAAACAATGACAGAAAATGCGATAAATAGTCAGGATAAAGATGTTGCATACGTCTTAGACATTGATAAAAACAAAGTAACTTATAAGGATAAGACAATTGCAAGTACTCTTCAAAATGGAGATGAAACAACTTCTCGTGTTCTAGCTCTATTTGACAACGAAACTTCAGATAAAACGATTCGTGATACAGCGAAGGACAATGTGGTGGCAGTTATTACAGATGGAAGTCCGCAAGTAACAGTGAAAGGTGACCAATTTGCATTTGGTGATCAAAATACAGACTTATCACTAGCAAGCATTGTAGATGTGGCTCCAACGGAGAAACCGCCAGTAGAACCACCAACAGATCCGGGAGATACAAAACCACCTGTAGAACCACCAACAGATCCGGGAGATACAAAACCACCTGTAGAACCGCCAACGGATCCGGGAGATACAAAACCACCTGTAGAACCGCCAACGGATCCGGGAGATACAAAACCACCTGTAGAACCGCCAACGGATCCAGGAGATACGAAGCCACCTGTAGAGCCGCCAACGGATCCAGGAGATACGAAACCACCTGTAGAGCCGCCAACGGATCCAGGAGATACGAAACCACCTGTAGAGCCGCCAACAGATCCGGGAGATACAAAACCACCTGTAGAACCGCCAACGGATCCAGGAGATACGAAGCCACCTGTAGAGCCGCCAACGGATCCGGGAGATACAAAACCACCTGTAGAGCCGCCAACAAATCCGGGAGATACGAAACCACCTGTAGAGCCGCCAACGGATCCAGGAGATACAAAACCACCTGTAGAGCCGCCAACGGATCCAGGAGATACAAAACCACCTGTAGAGCCGCCAACAGATCCAGGAGATACGAAACCACCTGTAGAGCCGCCAACGGATCCAGGAGATACAAAACCACCTGTAGAGCCGCCAACAGATCCGGGAGATACAAAACCACCTGTAGAGCCGCCAACGGATCCAGGAGATACAAAACCACCTGTAGAGCCGCCAACGGATCCAGGAGATACAAAACCACCTGTAGAACCGCCAACGGATGGAGGAGATAAGCCGAAATCATCTGTTTTAGTTTAATTTGAATTTTGTTTGGGAGGTAAAGATATATGGAGAAAAAAGACCTGACAAGTTTGAATGAACAATTAAATAAAATTTATCCATCTATCCTTTTTTGTACAATATCCATTCTTGCCACTACACTTATGGATTATTTGATTGAGAAAACATTTATTCTTCCTAGCTGGTCTATAGTTGTTATTTATGTTGTTCCTTGGATTTTATTATTAATACAGATTTTATTAATTATTAGAGTTATAAAAATTAAAAGAGCTATGAGGAATTTATAACAAAAGTGTTATTTGTTATAAAATTTGAATTTTGTATAAAAGGAGTGATTTTTCTTGGCTAAAGAGACAAAAGAGGAACGAATGATTGAACTTGCATCAAATGCACATAGGGCGAGAAATAAAGACCATTTAGATAAGTTTATGCTTAGTATGTTATCGGTAATGGTTGAAGGAACACGTTATCAAACTGATGTAAAAATAGCTTTTGATATGCGTCAAAAATATGATGAGTTAGAACGTAAAGGTAGATCACAACTGATTATGAACCTATTTGAAGTAGGTAAGAAATACGAAATAGAAACATTCATCAAAAGGAACAATGAGTATTTTAAATGCAAGTGTTATGTAGATGAAAAAACTATGGAAGATTTATATATTACTGTTTTGGAACCGTCTAATATAGGAGAGTTATTAATTGAATGGACAGATGTAGCTGCTGTCAAAGAAATAGAATAAGTCGTCAAGCGGAGTTATTTCTGAAGAGGAATTGATTGTCTGTCCATTAGTGAGGGGTAATTTAATAAATTTTGAATTTTGTATAGAAAAGGGGGATTTGGAATGGAGCATATAAAGAAATTGGCTCGTAGTAATCATGGTCATTTTTTAGGATGGCTTTATTTGTTAATAGTCGGGATGTTTGGTTGGTGGCATGGAATTACATGGTATCAAGGAATAGGAAGTTGGATCCCTTGGTATCATGAGTCGAGTATCGATTTTGAGAGAGCGGATATGTATCTTTTAATGACAGTTCTTTTAATTGGATCTAGTTTCATGACAGGGGTACTTGTAATGGATCAGGACTATAAAAAATTGACTATTTTTAAGGTAAGCTATTTGTTTGGATTATCGACATTGATGATAAGTAGTGTTTGTGGTGGGTGTCTTGCTTTTGGTTTCTTTCTCGGATACAAAGATGGAGCTTTTTATCCGTTATTTTTCCTTGTAACAGGTATTGTAGTTGGTTTGCAAATAATAAGAATAGCCTTAAAACAGACGTCACAACTTGAAAAAAATACTTTGGCAAACGAGTGATAAATAAAACAGATCACAAGCTGGTTGAACCTTCAATCGGCTCTTTTATTTTCTAAAGGGAGGAAGATAAAGTTGGGAAAATGGATAGCACATGGGAAAAAGATAAGCTTAGGAATTTATATGTTGTTAGGTGCAATAGGAATTGGTTATATCATTTGGGGGATATATGATTCTGGCTATGAGTGGACAAAAGGTCATACAATACATGCAATTACGATTTTTGGTATGTTTTATGTCTTAATGGTTCTGTTAATACGTGTCATTATGGATAGAAAGTTGACGAAAAAAATATTGTTATTAGAAATTCCACTAGCAATTGTAATAGCGGTTGGTGTGATTGCTAGTATTGCATTTGTAGAAGAACAGAAAATACATTCTCTATCTCTTTTTATGGCTGTTTTATTAGTAGTACCTGTTTTATTAAGTTTACTGCGAATTGGGTATTCACAATGGAAATTTTACAAAGGAGAATCTTAAATGGAGTATATAAACAAGAAAGTATGCGCATGCATATTACTAATTATATTTATTTCTCTAGTCATAATGTTTCCGGATATGTTAGATGTCGCAAGAACGATAGTAACTCCTGTATCGTTTGGAAAATAAAGAAAAGGAGAGCAAGAAGAAAGTAAGGAGGTAACAGTGTGAATCCAAAAGCACCACTAAAATACAAATTAGCTGAATGGAAAGTACTCATCCCGATGAGTACTTTTTTGTTTAGTGGAATCTTTCTTATCGCTAATTTTCTAGGAAACATCATCGTAGAAGTAGTGAAAACAACATTTTCAGACTTAGTACATCCAAAGCCTTTTCATATCGGGATAGAGGATCTATATACCTTTCAACATCCGTTGTTACTTTATTTGGCATTATTCCTGATTGCCAGTGTATGTACCATGCAATTTACCTACAAGATTCGCTCGAGTTTTAAAGATTTAAATCAGAATCAAAAAGATTCTTCTCGTTTTGCAACACTTGATGAGGTGAAAAGGCAATATCGCTCAATTCCAGAGAAAACAGAACGATATGAAGGAAAAGGCGGTGTGGTCATTTCTAGGTATGATGAAATTTCGGTGAAATCCATTTTACGACAAGCGAAAAAAGTGATGGAAGCAAAAGGGATGAAAAAGTGGCAGGAAATTAAAAAATTGAAAGATAGTGCAAAGGCAGGAAGACTACTTATAGATGATGGGGCTGTTAGTAATTTAATCATCGGGACAACGAGATCTGGTAAAGGGGAAACCTATGTATTTCCAACAATTGATGCATATTCTCGTGCTGAAATCCAGCCGTCTTTAATCGTGAATGATCCGAAGGGGGAATTACTGGCGGCTTCAAAAAAAACGCTGGAAAAACGAGGCTTCCATATTGAAGTTTTAAATTTAATTAACCCGCTAGAGTCGATGAGCTACAATTTGCTTCAGCTTATCAAAGATGCCTATAAACAAGGTGATACAGCAACAGCTCAGACCCTTTGTAATACATTATCATTTTCACTTTACTACAATCCAAATGTGAAAGATCCATTTTGGAATGACAGTGCGATGAGTTTATGTAATGCATTAATCTTAGCGGTTATAGATAAATGTATCCAGGAAAAGACAGAGGATAAAATTTCGATGTATGCAGTCGCAAATATGTTATCGGAGCTTGGTTCCAAAGAAATTGTAATTGATGCAAAAGGAAATACACAAAATGCATTAGATATATATTTTGAAATGCTTCCCGCTGAGAGTGTTGCGAAGATGCAATATGCAACTTCTAGTTTCGCAAAAGGCGGGACAACACGAGGAAGTATCTTTAGTACCACAATGAGTAAATTGTCCATCTTTACTTTTGATGGCATAGCGAAAATGACATCCTGTAATAGTATTGACTTAAAACGAATAGGCTTTGGGAAAAGCTTGCAAGGAAAAGGAACACCAAGGGTACGTGTACAGATTATCTTCCCTGATGGTTCGAAAGAAAGTATCAAAACAGATACAGAAGGGCGTTTTGAACTGAATTTCCAGCAAAACGTAAAAAAAGGTCAGCGCATCCATGTAATGGAGAGTAAAACGAAGAAGAAAATGATTGTAGAAATCCAAACAATCAACAAGGATACAGGAGAAACAACATTCAAGGTTGTCGAGAAACAAGATGGCTTACAAATTGATGACATTGTTATTTTTGAAAAACCAATTGCGGTCTTTATGATTGTTCCAGACTATGATTCTAGTAATCATGTCATTGCCTCAATCTTTATTAGACAGCTATATTTTGTGCTCTCCAAGTATGCTGGGTTAGCTCGTGGTGGGAAGTGTCATAGAGAAGTTGTGTATTTATTGGATGAATTTGGAAATATGCCTGCAATTGATGATATGGGGAATATCGTTACAGTTTGTTTGGGGCGTAATATCCGTTTTAACCTAATCGTGCAAGCTCTTCCGCAGTTAAAGATGAAATATGGAGACGCAAGTACCACCATTCAAGACAATTGCGGGAATCAAATTTATATTCAATCTGGTAATAAAGAAACCGCAAAAGAAATATCCGAAAAGTTAGGGAATCAAACAATCAATTCCTTATCTCGAAGTGGAAAAGGATTATCAATTGATAAGAGTAAGACAGAAGGGATTGATACGAAACCATTATTAACACCAACAGAGTTAATGAGGTTCCAAGAAGGAGAAAGTGCAGTAATACGCTTTATGAAACGTCGAGATAATAAGTTTGAAAAGATAGAGCCGTTTCCTATTCTA
>NZ_JABUAE010000040.1 GCF_013314535.1 Bacillus sp. Xin1
AAATCAAACATTGTATATGTCGGCCTTTATTTAATGGTCATTAATGTTTAATCGTTTTCATGATGTATGAATTATCCCCATAGGTACTGTATTTTGACGACCGTTCCCCTTTTGATTCTGGAATGCTGTAAGAACGATCGGCTATCATCCACTCTATAGAATCCTTAGCATTTACGGTTACCTTTACATGTAACTCTTCGGCTTGACCTAGAACGTAATTGAATTCAAATGGCGATTCCTTTGTGAATTCTTTTTGCTTCAACTCCAATTCTTTTCCATTGATGATCAGTTGAGATACATTCATCGTTGAAAAAGACTCCATTAACAATTCTTCAGCATTGCGATTCGTTTTCAATTGGTATTCTATTGTCCGCTTGGCACCTTCAACCTTATCAGATAATACCGTCACACTAGGTGCTTCCATGCTATATAAATCAGCCTGGGTATAACTTATATCCCAGTTTAAAATAGGAAATAATTCTGACGTATGGCCTTTCTTCACATTTTCATTAATATAATTCGATGTATATTCATTTAATGGCTGACGGGTCGCCCAATATGCTTTGTTTGAATTTGCATCCATAAAATAAGCAATATCGCTTGCTTGTGGATGTTCTGCTGTCGGCATGTTATTTAGGTTGATACTGTTAGTGATCATGACCAATAATCCTGTAACTAAGAAGATGGATGGTATCACCCAATTGAATTTTATTTTTAAGGTGGTGAAAATAGATACCAGCATGGCACCTAAAAGAGAAACAAGGACCATGAGCACACCAGCCATATGCATGGATATGAGGCCTTCAAAGAGATAAATAACTGGTGATAGAATAAGAAATGCCGGGATGGCAAAACCAGCTGTAACAAGATAACTCTTCCATGAATGCTCATCTAAACGAATTAAAATATTGACGCAGATTAGAGCAAATAATAGTGGCCACGCAAACACATAACTGCCTGCTTGGAGCAGAAAACTCGAGGCAACTAAAAGGATTAACCAAAGAAATAAGGCACCCATCATTAAGCTGCCTGTTTTGATTTTTTTATGGGCCAACCCATAAAGGATAGTCAAGAAACCAAAGATAATAATGGAAAAACTGATGAAGTAAAAGGTATCAACCGTCCTATCGGTTCCCATTAACCATTCTTGATCCGTAAAAATAAAGGTGAGTACGGACCATAATCCTGATCCGATGGCAAAAGACCCGATGATGCCAATAATGAAAACAAGAAAACCTGCAAATGTTCCAAGAAGGGATAGTTTCTTAAGCCAATATCCATGTACGACCGTAACGACAAAAAGAATAACCGCCAACAGCATAATCGGAATGACAAGCTTGTCTGAGTAGGTGATCATGTTGGAACCCAAAATGTTAAAGAAAACTTGATTCCCTTCATGAGTTTGAGTGAGATCGACGTTTCCAAAATGGGTGACAAGGTGTAACATATATTCGCCGTGATGCTGGAGACTTTCTAAACTTAGCTCTTGAAAGTTATCGCTGGTTGTATGATAATGGCTAACCCCATCACCAAAGGCAAAGTTTAATCCTTTAAGACCGGCTTCTTTAAACACGCTGAAATCAGTATCATTTGGCATTTGCTTATATAAACTATAAAGGAAGGAATGAGCGACAGGTGTGTAAGCACCTTGAACGAACTCCTTAACTAGCCAACTATTGTTATCACTTGTTTCAAACATAAAAGAGGGACCTTCGTTTCCCCGTGCCTCAAAGTTTAACACTAATCCGACATCATTTACCCAAGGATGTCCCTCTACAAATGCTTTTGCTCCAAGTAATCCATTTTCTTCTCCGTCTGTTAAGAGTATAATGACATCGTTTTGAAGAGGTGCCATTTCCTTTAAGGCCCTTACTGTTTCTAAGATGGCAGCCACTCCGGCGCCATCATCGGCTGCACCTGGTGATCCTGGTACAGAATCATAATGTGCAGCAAGAATAATCGATTTTGTAGAGTTCGTTCCTTCGATTTTGGCAACAATGTTTTCCACCGTGCCGCCTACTATCCATCTGTCGACACTATTTAAAGAATTGACTTTTTGGATTTCAGGATTTAATCCTAACTCTTCTAAACTGTGAACAAGATAATCTCGAACTCTGTCATGTTCTACCGATCCAAGAGGATGTGGTTTTACAGCAAACTCTTTTAAATGGGAGAGTGCTCTCTCGGCAGAAAACTCATTTGCTGAACCAGTAGCTGGTACAACCTTTGGTGGCTGAAGTTGTAATAAACTCACAAAAATAGTTCCAATAAGAATAGCGACAACAGCAATGAAAATAAGTGCATTTTTTTTTGTGTATTCACGAGCTTGTAGCTTCGTTTGGGTAGATGGTACTGATTCCAATTAAATTTCCTCCTTAAATTTGAGAAAAATTTTTTCTAGCGAAGTATAAAGTGTAAACAATCAACCAGGGACGATTTTAGATAAAGCAAGCAAATTCAAGTTTTGGCAGCTTTCTTTTTTCATGACTGCCGTATTTCCGTTATTATTCTTGGTAGTATAAGATTGAATTTTGTTCTTTTGGAATAAGCGTGGAGGTTTGTTCTGTTCTTTGCCTTGCTCTTGGTTTGTTGATACCTGCATTATATAGTCTCTATATTTATAATGAGATGATGAAATAAAATATACCTAGTTAAGTATCATATTTAAGTAATCGGGGGCAATTCTCTAATATGAATTGTGCCTTTTCTTTTGGTATAGGACCATTTAATGGAGTAAAGTTTTGAGGGAATCTTTGTGGATTGAAGTAATTTTTATTAAGCTGCTGTTACAGGTTAGTTTAAAAAGATTTACATCATTGGTTTGATATAATTACAGTAGAATTAAAAAAGTTTAGGGGGATTTGAAATGAGAATATGGATAAATAAAGACTTTTCGATTTCTACTAATAAAGAGTATTTGGATGTGGATTTAATACATAATTTTTTGAGTCAAGAAGCTTACTGGTCAAAGGGGATACCCAAGGAAACAGTAAAAAAGTCAATTGAAAATACTCCCTTATGTTTTGGTGTTTATAAAGGTGAAAATGGTAATGAAGTTATTGAACAAGTTGGTTTTGCAAGGGTAATAACAGATTCAGCAACATTTGCGTATCTTTGTGATGTGTTTATATTACCGGACTATCGTAAATTAGGATTATCAAAATGGTTAATGGACATTATCACCAAACATCACGAACTACAAGGAGTTCGTAGGTTTATGTTAGCTACTAATGATGCACATTCATTATATAACCAATATGGTTTTGAACAGATTGATAATCCAGAACTATTTATGCAAAAAATCCGTAAATCCCCTTATCAACAATAATGTTACTTCAATAAATGGGCCATTTAGTGCAGAATAAAATCAATCCAAACTGAAATTTTTAACGGCATTAAGTTTACAAACAGAATGGAATACATCTAACGGGTGATAACGCTCAATAAATGTCTACCGGTTTTTACAGCCTTTGATCTTCCCCTATACCAGCTAATAAAAGCATATTAGTTATTCAAGAAAAGGGCACGATTATGGAGTAACACAGGGAGAAAATGATCAAACTTTATTCCAAAGCAACACTAAGGGATGTCATTGAAGACATACAAACAAGCCATCCATTCATAGAATGATGGCTTGTTTACAATTATACATAACTTGATGGCTATGGTATTCTCGCCTATACAATAGAAAACATCAAATACACACCAACAACGAAGAAAACAGCAGCTGTCTTAATTAAAGTAATACCGAAAATCTCTTTATAAGCTTCCCGGTGCGTTAATCCTGTCACTGCAAGCAACGTGATAACCGCTCCGTTATGAGGAAGAGTGTCCATACCTCCCGCTGCCATTGCGATAACGCGATGCAATACCTCTAACGGAATCCCAAAATCCGCCGCTGCTTGAATATATTTGTCTGCCATTAAGCCTAATGTAATACTCATTCCGCCCGATCCTGACCCTGTTAACCCGCACAATATATTCGTCATGACCGCTCCGTTGATTAAAGGATTGGAAAATGTCCCCGTCAAATAATTTTGGATCATAACAAAGCCAGGTAAAGCCGCAATAACGGCACCGAATCCATACTCGGCTGCCGTGTTCATCGCAGCTAAGATGGAACCACTTACGCCCACGCTTGTAATCGTTTGAAAATGTTCTTTTACCGCTTGGAAGTTTAATAATATAGCGCTCAATATACCGATAAGAAGTGCGATTTCCACTGACCAAATACCGACAACTTGTGCCATATCAATTGTTCCGTACTCCTTTAAACCGATAGATGCAAAATCAAATCCTTTCGTATACCAAACAGGGATGAATTCTGTAAAAACTTTATTCATCACTCCGACTAGTACAAGTGGAAGAAAAGCTATCCAGTAACTAGCTGGAATCGCATCATTTGAAATAAGCGGCGTTTCTGCCATTTGCGCGTTAGTTGCAGCAGCCATTTCAGAAGCCGCATCACCTTTTCCAAAATAACCCTCCCCTTTAGCCGCAGCCTTTTTTCTACACCTTTCCAAATACAGCATGCCGCATGTAAAAATAAACAATGCTCCGATGATTCCTAATGTAGGGGCTGCATAAATGTCTGTTTTAAAGAACGTAGTTGGAATCACATTTTGAATTTGAGGCGATCCAGGAAGCGAATCCATCGAAAACGTAAATGCACTAAATGCGATTGTCGCTGGAATGAGACGTTTCGGAATATCTGCTTCGCGAAATAATTGCGCCGCAAATGGATAAATCGCAAATACTGCGACAAATAAACTAACGCCGCTGTATGTAAGAATCGCCCCCATTAACACGATGGAAAGAATAGCTCTTTTCACACCTATAAAACGGATGATGATTTTCGCGATTTTCTCTGCGATTCCAGTGATTTCAACCACCTTACCGAATATCGCTCCAAGCAAAAACACAGGAAAATATAATTTTATGAATCCGACCATCTTCGCCATAAAAACATTGGAAAAGAACGGTAAAACGAGCGCTGGATCAGTCAAAAACACAGCCAGCAAAGCACATAATGGAGCAAATAAAATGACCGAGAATCCCCGGTAAGCAACAAATATAAGCAAGCCAAGCGATAACAGTACAATGAATAAATCCATAACCTCTAATCCCCCCTTAATTCTCCCCAAATTTTTTTATGTTGCGATGCCTACCAAAGGCAGACATCGTATTCTTTTTATTTATGCTGAAAAAGCGGTACTCTCTTTTCTATAAAAGCACCCACTCCCTCTTTTACATCACTCGTTTGAAAGACATGCCCCAAATTTTCAGCCTCTATTTTTAGCCCTTCCTCAAGAGAATACGATAATCCTTTATTGATAGATTGCTTCATCAACGATAAAGCAGGAAGAGAGAACCGAGCCATCTTCGTAGCCAGTTCCTTCGCCTTATTTAGCGCTTCGCCGCGCGGAACAAAATGATTTACCAACCCAAATTGAAAAGCCTCTTCGGCACTAAGCGGTTCACCAGTAAACATCATTTCTTTTGCCCTCGCAGTTCCAATTAAACGAGGCAAACGCTGCGTTCCTCCCGCACCTGGAAACAAACCTAGCGTCACTTCCGGAAGCCCAATTTTGGCCTGTTCTTCGATAATCCGTAAATCACATGATAGAGCTAACTCACACCCGCCCCCAAGCGCTAATCCATTAATCGCAGCGATGACAGGCTTCGGCAAGCTTTCCAACTTATTTAATGGGTTCTGGAGCCACAATGATTTTTCCTCTGCATATTCATTTCCTTTTCCAATCCATTCCGGAAATGACTTAATGTCCCCTCCGGCAACGAAAGCTTTTTCGCCAGCACCAGTTAGGATTACAACAATGACTTCATCATCCCGTTCAATTTCATCAACAGCCGTCGTCAATTGCTCAATCACCGCATAGCTCAGTACATTCACAGGAAGATTATCAATGATAATAGTCGCGATTCCTTTTTCTTTGGACCATGAAACAACTCGCTTATTTTCCAATGCAATCCCTTCTTTCTCATATGTAATAAGGCCTCTCAACTCGTTCTCTTAATAACATACCCAGCCTGCTCACGATCCCAAGCAGCACCGATTCCTTCTTCCTGCAGCTTAAATTTCTGAATCCGTTCCGTCGCAGTTTTTGGGAAAGACTCTTTGAACTGAACGTATCGCGGCACCATAAAGTAAGCCATGCGTTCTTGACACCAATCGATAATCTCTTCATGGGACAGCGTTTCCCCTTGCTTTACAATTACATATAATTTGACATCCTCTTCCCCTAATTCCGACGGGACACCGATAGCTGCTGATTCAAGCACCTTCGGATGGTTATTCACGACCTTTTCAATTTCCCAAGAAGAGATGTTTTCTCCACGTCTCCTAATACACTGCTTGATTCGATCGCAAAAGTATAAGTAGCCTTCCTCATCTCGATAACCGCGATCGCCTGTATGAAACCATCCTCCTTCCATCGCTTCTTCTGTTTTATCCGGCATTTTATAGTAACCGTCCATAAATGTTTGTCCTTGTAAAGCACGAATGAAAATCTCTCCGATCTCACCAGTCCGTACTTCATTTCCTTCCTCATTTACAACCTTTGTCTCGACGTAGGAATATGGTTTTCCGATAGAAGGGTGGCTTATTAGCATTCAATGGATTTGTTACACAAAAACCTGTCGTTTCCGTTAATCCATAACCTTCCACAATCCGGACGCCAAACCTCTCCTCAAACGGCTTCCAAAATTCCTTAGGCGTAGCGGCACAAGCCGTCACCCTTGCTGGATTTTCATAATCGTTTTCCTTTTCCGGTTGCTTACAAAGAATCGGAATCATAGACCCTAAAGAATTGAAAATCGTTGCGCCATGACTGCGAATTTCATCCCAAAAACGTGAAGCACTAAACCTCTTTCCAAGAGCAACCGTCGCATTGGAAGAAATAGCACCGAGTACTGTATGAGCTTGAGCGTTAATATGAAATAGCGGCAGCGCTGTAAATAAAATATCTTGCGAATTCGCGCCGACCATATAGGTAGCGAATGACTTTGCAGACTTGACATAAGCAGAATGACTTAACATGACCCCTTTCGGTAATCCAGTCGTTCCAGAGGTGTAAAGGATACTATTGATAGAAGAGGAGGAAACAGATTCATTTGGAAGATAGTGATGATTTGTATACAATACATCTTTCAATCCGATTATCGGTCGTTCTTTACCATCACCCATAGTGATTGCGTTTTCATTATTGCCGTAGACAACAATCTCAATTTCCCTTTTTATAAATGGCAAACAAGAAGCAATTTGAGGAACAAATTCTTTATCAACGATCATGAGCTTACAATCAGAGTGGGATACAATATACTGCAAACCTTCTCCCTTTAAATGCACATTAAGAGGTACCGCAATTGCCCCCATAAAAGATAAAGCAAACCATACATCCAAATATTTAGGGTTGTTATGAAGCATAATACAAACTTTGTCACCTTTTTGAATACCGATTTCACAAAGTCCCGCTGCAGCCCTTGTAATCCGGTGATAAAGTTCCTCATACGTAACCCTTTGTTCTTCAAATTGTAAATACACCTTATTAGGCGACTTGTCGATACTTTGCATAAGAAAATGTGGCAAACGCTGATTCTCCAGCACTAGATTCCATCCCCTTCCTATTCACATTCTTTTCATTTACATAGCAAGAGTTATGCCAAAAATCGACTCATTCCACATTTCCCTATTCTTCAAGGACAAGCCCCCAATCTCTCTTACCTGTCCACCCTCGCATGTCGCATTTATGCTACAAACGATAACAACCATGTCGCATATATAAGAAAACGTCGCAAAAACGCGACAAATAAAAAAAGGGCCTATTCGCCCTTTATCCGATTCCGTATCTCTCTATTTTTCGATATAAGCTAGCTCGGTGAATTCCCAAAAGATCCGCTGCCTCTTTTCTATTTCCAGCTGTCTTTTCCAAAGCTCTCGCAATCACCCTTTTCTCAGCGGATTCCACTTCCGCCTGCAGTGAATAGCTTATCTCGTTCTCCTCTTGATATCCCTCACAACTTAGCGCCTCTTCCAAATTCTTTTGCCGTAAATAAACAGGAAGATGATGCACGTGAATAACCGTTCCTTCCACAACATTCATCGCTCTCTCCAGCACATTCTCTAACTCCCGAATATTCCCTGGCCAATCGTGCTCCATAAAAATGTCCCTTACCTTGTCGTCCAATAAAAGAACGCTACTACCAAGCTCCTCATTCAATTTCCGAATTAAAAATTCAGTTAAATGTACCATATCTTCCTTTCGCTCTCTTAGCGGAGGGATATCAATCCCAAACACATGTAGCCTATAATATAAATCCTCTCTAAATTCCCCTCTTTGCACCATTTCACGGAGATTTCGATGCGTTGCCGCAATAAAACGGACATCAATCTTATGAGTTTTTGTGCCGCCGATTCTTTCAATCTCTTTCTCTTGCAGCACCCGAAGCAACTTCACCTGCATGTCCAAAGACATATCGCCGATCTCATCCAAAAACAACGTTCCCTTATGAGCCAGCTCAATCTTTCCAGGCTTACCGCCTTTTTTCGCTCCGGTAAAAGCTCCTTCCTCATACCCGAACAATTCAGCTTCTAAAAGATCCCTCGGAATCGCAGCGCAATTCAATCGAATAAACGCACCATCAGCACGCGGACTCGCATGATGAACGGCATTGGCAAAAAGCTCCTTCCCCGTTCCACTTTCTCCTCTTATCAAAACCGTAGACCGACTTTTTGAAACCTTCAAAGCCATCCTTTTCACTTCTTCCATTTTCGTACTCTCTCCTACAATACTTTGAAACGAAAACCGTCCTTCTTGCAGCCGCTTTAACTCAGTTTGATAGTATGATAACTTCGATTCCATTGCGCGAATCTGATCCGCCAAAGCTTTAAACTGCTGGATATCATGAAACATGATTTTACCAATCGCACCAATAACCCGCCCTTCCTTCATAATAGGGATGCGATTTGCAATAACATTCTGACTATTAACGCGCTGAATATGCCCAATTTCCACCTGTCCCGTCTTCACAATAATATGCATCCGCGTATTCTCAACAACCTCCGTACAATGCTTTCCAATCGCTTCCCTCGGGTCATCAATCCCTAAAAATTGCGCATAAGCACCACTAAAAAAATTGATGATTCCTTTCTCATTCACCCCTATAATACACTCCGACAACAAATTCAAAGCATTTTCATATCGGCTAATAGCACTTTCCAAAGACGATATGCTTTTCCCCTTATTTTCTAGAATGACAATCGATCCGTCTTCTTTTCCGCTCGTATATACAGGAGATTCATTCACGATGAACACTTGGTTTCCAATCTTGCACTCGTACTGATGTAAACCATCATTTTGATTTACTACTAGCTGTTTACGATTAGAGATAATCGTCGATATGTGTTTACCAGTTATTTCGTTTTCTGTTTTGTTGAACATACTGCAGAATGATGGATTACTGAATGTAATCGTTCCATCATAACTTGTAACCGCAATCCCGTTATTCATTACCTCAAGAGCTTGACTCGTTAATTGTAAATTTCCTCCTTTATCCATATGCATTTGGAAGCCTCCCTATTAAATCTTGCGATTTCTCGTATGTAATATATCCATTTTACAACACCTTGTGAAATACTTGGACCATTTCAAGCTAATATATGCTTTAAAGGTTAAGCTGAACTTTAATCATCATGTACCTCAACTAAAAAGATTCGCTCCTGAAAACCACCACGTTGTTCTGCTTTTTGTTTCCGTACTTTTTCCACATCTTCCAGTGTTACACCTTCATGCTGTGCTAGTGCGTTTATGAGTTCTAATAGATCGGCTAGTTCTTCTATCTTATGTTCCTGAGTTTCTGCTTCTAAATACTCCGTTAACTCTTCTCCTATTTTCTTGCCTATTTCTTCTATGTATTCTTTTTCGTTTAGTATTCTTGTTGTAGGTGCTTTTCCGTTGTGTTTGATTATTTCTGGGATGCGGTCACGTACTAGTTTATTGTAGGTTGGCATTTAAATTACTTCCAATGTTTTCAGTTTTATTTTTAAATTACACGAAAATCATCTATTAATAGATAAGGAATTATTGGAGTGTACTGAAAAGGGAGATCGAATGTATGCTATAAAACGCAAATATTCATCTATATTATAAAATGTTATGGATCGGTTTCTGAATGAGGAGGCTTCAAGACATGAAGAAGTGATCAAAGCCCCTCATAATCACAATTTTTCTTATGCTATTGGGTGTATTTGCATGGGCGCATAATGGATAGTTTTTTGAAATCTAAAAGTGAAAACAAGCTATCACGAAAGGTAGAAAACCTAATGATATAACTAGCGCTGAAGGAGTTATTATCGACCCTATGTACAAAATGACTCACCAAAAGTAATGGCCAACGAGAAAAATGGTTTTATCGCTATGTCTTCTGATAATATAAAAAAGCTTCGCCAACTAGTAAATGACAGTGATATGCTAGCAGACAAAGAAAAGTATAGCGGAATTTTAGATCGTTGGGAAAAAGGCGATTTCTCACAAGCTGTCGAGGAGTATAGTGATATATGGAAACGAGCAGTTGGAAACACGTATGGGAAGGCGTATCGTTTAGCTACTTCAGAAGAAGAGAAATCGTATCTTGAGGAACAGAGTACAAAAGAGCAAAGGAAAGAAAAGAATTAAAGTAGCTATCTACGCTCTCTCAAATTAAAAAGGCATTCTAACAAATTGAGGATACCTTTTTATCCTTATATATTCTTCATTGCCACCTTCAAATATTGCTCTTCTTCCTTTGTTAGCAACGCAGGGAATTCGGCTAATGAGATTTCACTCTATAAAACCATCACTATCAAAATGATTATCAAAACTAGAGGCTATCCTATGGGCATTCCCTTTTGAATTGTGTTCAAGACTTATTTTTTTGCCTACATAGCTAGTTTGAGAATTTCGATCTAATATTTTTATATAATTAATAACAGGATCGCCTTCAACTACAAAATTCTTACATAAAGATTTATATTTATTAATTTCTGAGCAACTTATCATTCCTTCCTCTGGTTCATCAACTACTGTTAGTATTCCCGATGAGCTAAACGTAACACCTGAAACTTCAATATTATCACGTTGTAAAGCTAATAATATAACTTTTTGGACTAACGCCCCTGCTTTTGAATGTCCAGTTAAACTAATTTCAATATTTCGAGAAAATTTTTGGTGCATCAATTGAAAAAATACAGATGCCCAATCGCTTTGCTTTAAGTTTTCCGTAAAAAAATCATTATTAGTTGTTTTGCCATTCTCTTTCAAATCTTTTAATAATTGATTAACTTTTTTCAAATTAGTACCTCTATATGCTATAACCATATCAGTTTTAAATCCTGTACCAGGTTGGATGCTATTTTTAATGAATGCAAATGCATCTAACTCAGGATTTTTATAATTGGACTTTTTTAAAGCTTTTTCTCCTTCCGAGGATTTCAACAAACTTTGTACTGAATGGAGTACTGACCAATTTTTTAAAATATTTTTATAATCAATTCCTGAACTTATAAGATTAGAGTTAAATTCAATAAGTTCTCTGTCTAACCTTTCTAAAGTTCTAGTGAATTTATGTAATTCAATAGGAAGAATATGTTGATCTCTTAATGAATTCAATTCCTCAGTAATTTCATCAAAATATGCTAGCTGACTTAACAAACGATACTCTAGATCTGTAACTTCAGGCATCTCACGAACCTCTCTTCTTGAATTTTACATTTAATTTTAGATTAATAGAATAGTTCCGATATTGGTAACTATAATATTATTCTATCAAACGCTTTTTCATTGTTATCACAACATAATATAAAATTTCTTTATACTATTATATACTTTGATAATGTTAAGTTAACATCTTTCCCTTCTAAAATGATAGACTTAGATAGATACGAAAGTAACACGATTTTCAAGAAGTACCCTTGTATCATTAATAATAAAGTTTAAAACAATCGTTCCTTTACTTTCACCATGCTTGTTTAGGTAAATTGAAAAACATTCATATCTCTATTTTCGTATTCTTTCGCTTTTATTGTGTCATAAAGTGAAGACGATTATTAAAAAACCTCCTCATCCCAAACCAGATGTACAAAAAGGACAGTCCTGCATTAGAAATATACATGTAAGAACTGCCCTTTACTGTGCCTATCTAGTTATAATATCTCTGTTGTTTACAACTCTCTCACAATTTCCTCGTCCAAAATCGCCTTACGTTTTTCCCAATCAGGCATCATTGCATGAAGCATGTTATAGAATTTATCACTGTAATCATTGTATTTAAAGTGAATCATTTCATGTAAAATAACATATTCAATGCAATATTTCGGCGCTTTAATCAGCTCTGAGTTAAGTAAGATCGTATTTGCACCAACTAAAGCAGATCTCCAACGTGCTTTCATAACTCACATCTCAATTCTTGGTTTTTCAATGTCATACTTTTTCATGAGTGGGTACAACTTGTCCAATAATTCATCGAAAGTCTTTTTCGCTTTGTTTCGATACCATTCTTCCATTAACTTGGCTTTCTGACGATAATCTTGTATATCTCTTGCCAATAAATAAATAAATAAATAAATAAATAAAACCTCGAAAATATTTCACCACTGATATATTCCCTCTCACTTTGCTTGTAAGGTTGAACAGTTTCAAACTGTTTCACATGTTTGATAATCCAAGCTCCCTATCTCCTCCAAAACCACCTTAAACAACACCGAAGAATTCCTCACAACCAAATCCAAAGGCAACTCTTTAAACTCTTCTCCTTTTCCAACCATCACATTCCCCCGCTCATAATCAATCCTGATCTGAACATCCTGCACATAATAACTCTTAATAGAAGACGCCTCATCCACATTAAAGTGATCTAGTTCAACCTTCACTTGTTTCGTAAATCGCCGCAGCGTTTTCCAAAGGACACGTTCTTCTTTTGATTTCATAAATAATTCCGGAAGCTCTTGTACTTCTTTTAAAAGAGACATACTTGTTAACATATATGTCTGAATTCCATACCCTACTGGACAAATGAGATGATTGAGCTTTTTCCATGGTTCCAGTTCGAAATAAACACAATCATTTGTTTCATCACTAGATAATGGATTCTCCCTGTTTATATGGATATCTTTAATTTTTGCCACATGTTGAATCCCACCGTTTTCTCCATACCATTTTTTCGGTGCATATAAAGCTATGTATTTCGCTTCTTGCCAACCTGTTTTTAATTGTGAGACAGGAATTTGATAGAAGTCTTCCTTCATATATGCTTCATAATCTTTTTCTGTTTTCACACTACCAACTAATACCTTTTCATCTAAAGAGGATCTCCATTCTTCTTTTGTTCCTATTGGAAGGATTCCTTCTCGTATAATCTCTTCTGAGCTTTTTTCGATGAGATGATCAAGAAATTGTTCTACTAGTGTTGTTGCGTTTGGTAAAAATGGGAATCCACCAATATTTATTTTTTCAATACTTTTATAAAAAGGATGGTGTTCATATTCTTCCTCTTGATTCCATGGGAATAATACATAAGCTCCGTAGGCTGTTCGCTCAAACGGTCCACCTTGGTCTACTACTAATGCATCTCGATATCGGTGCATTGTATTAATGTCCTCTTCCATAGGTCCAGGCATTCCATACTGTCTTTTATAATGAGAGTCACTTTTGGCAAAGTCGATTCGATATTTAGCATCAAAAATGTATTGATATTGATAGTTCTTCCCTTTCTTCTCAATAGCGAGCATTGTATCCGGCTTTTGTGTGACCGTTGGCAATGCTTTGTTTCTTTTTTGAAAATAAAGTTCAATAACTTCATCTGTTTCCGGGTGCCGAAATACTCTTTTTGCCGTTTTACTTTCATCAAGTGTTACATATAATCCATCTTGCCGAACTTTAATAATATCTTGATCCACTGTTTCATATTTTTTAGATAGAATTTGTCCAAGCTTTAAATACGTCCAATACTCATACAATCTCGCAACATCTTTAACAGACATTTTAAAAATCTGCCCTCTTAGTGTTAAACCTCTCGATAACATTAGAAAAATTTGATACGCCTCTCTATAACCAGCAGCCATTTGAATGACTAGAGAAAAAACAGAACGATCCAACTTCCCGATCCCATTCCAAAACGGATCATTCAACTCGGTTTTCATTCGAGATTTCATTTTTCTTACGTTTTGAATTAGCTCATCGTCAATTGGTAAACTCTTAAATCCATTATCCTTTTCCAACGATTTAAGTAAATCATCGATTTTATGTACCACTCTCTGAATCATCCACTTAACAAACCGATTTTCCAATGTATCGTACGTTACTTCCTTATAAGCTGTAATTCCTTTCGCTGGAACCATATTTGCTCCTGCTTCTTGAAATAAGTGAGGTCTTTTTCGTAAGTAATTCATTCCAACAGAATCTAGCCTACGAATCCTCTCTCCTCGTACAAGCTGGCGCCTAGTAATAAGTGTATGGTGGGGTTGTCTTTTAATATGAGAAATTGCCTTCATAAATCTACGAAAAGAGTCATTTAAAATTCGATAAAACTCACTTTTAGATGGATTAGTCGCATAGATTGTTGATGCTCCTAAGTAAGTTCTTTTCAATAAATGAAATGCTAGATTGTAAATTTCATCGTTCACTTCTTCCAATAAAGCTCGATAATCATCTTTGTAATCGAGCTTTGATGGAAAAATTTCTAGTGTGACTGTTAATAAAGTATTTTTATCATCTCTAATTTCAAATCTTGTATATCCTACTTCATTTGGAAATGAAAGATTCCCCATTAGTAGTTCCAATGGACCCATTTGAGTAGAACTGATTGCCTTTCGAAGAGATGGATGCTCATGATAAAAAGATAACTCCCTATCATTTTTAGGGACGATAACGAGTTGATAACTCCTATTCTCGAAAAAGATAGGAGGGTGCTCAGCTAATTCGCTAAGCTTTTGTAACCGAGCATCATATACCATGACAGAATCACTTGTTCCAAACACATGAAAATGCATCATTTCATCTGAAGCAATTGATTGATGTTTTTTTAAGCTCTCATACTTCTCATGATAGGGATTTCCTTTAATCGTCAATGACAAATCTTTTGTCTCAATCTTAACTAACTCTATATCACCGTTAGATCCAGAAAGAGGTGAAGCCATCATACTCGAACCTCCTTAACATATGAGACAGCTTCTTAGCAGAACGGGGATACTTCGCATAAGACATCACATCTTCGTTATCAAACTCTTGATTTGTACATAGCGTATATAATTTCTTTAATGCCTCTTCTGTTCTCCCATCGCTTCCTGCAATACGCGGTAAGATCTTTTGATACAGTTGATAGTCTAACGCCTCGTCAAACGATAATAGTTCACTTTTTTCATTGTAAGCCATGTAAAAACAAATTTCGTCACGTATCCGGTACCCAACTTGCGCTCCAATCAATTCAAGAATCTCATTCATTTCAATTAAAATATGAGATACTTTCTTCACAAGATCTTTATTAAGCTGGAAGCATTCTTTTAAATGAAGAAACTTGGCTGTTAAGGAACTATTGGAAACGCACTTTGCCTGTACTTCTTCTGCATCTATTAAAAACTCAAAGGAATCTAATTTCACTTGATTAAATTCAATCGTATTTGCACGATCCAATACCTTTTTACTTAATGGATGTGTCGTTTCATCCATATTGATCGTTCCAACGACGTACACATTTGATGGAATCGTAATTCGCTTCCCAACAATTGATTCTGGAAGAACAGCCGATGTAACACATACTCCCTCTTCCCATCTACGACTTTCAATGACACTTAAAAAATCACTGAAATAGTACTCTACGCGAGCTAAATTCATCTCATCGAGCACAACGAAGTAAGGCTTGTCCGGATTCTCTGTTGCTTTTTTCAGAACTTGAATTAACGGCCTTTCCTGAAATTCACCTTGAATATTCACATAACCAAGTAAGTCAGAACTATCGCTCCAATCAGGGCGCACGGGAATAAGCGTGAACTGTCCATTTTCCTCAGTTGCACCTAAACTTTCAGCAAACCATTGAACAATTTTTGTTTTCCCTGTTCCTGAAATACCAGATAAAATAACAAAGGGCTTCGTCTTTAGAGAAAAGACAAAGTTAATAATATCTTGTTTATCGTAATAGAAACCTTTGCTTTTCATATAAGAAGAGACATGCTCTACAATTTCCTTCTCGTTCAAATCTATTTCTTTTTTCTCGGAAACCATCACAGGCTCAGCCCCTTTCTCTCTAAAAGCAATGTATCCCTCATAGTAGCTAAGCATTTCTTTTAAATCTTCTACTAGTTCTGCTTCACTTGGCATTTGATTAGCATCATATGAAATGTATGCCGCTGTTGAGCTGGCATAGCCTTTTGCTTTTGGACTTGTACCTAGGAAAATCCCATCATCTTTTTTTACTTTTGTAGACATATGTATATGTTGACGGATTTCTTTTTTAATTTCTTCCATTTCCTCTTTAGAAGTTTCAGTTACTCCTTGCGCTAGCGTCAAATATAGTTGCTTCATATCTTCGCTAAATAAATAAACAATATAATAGCCTCGCTGCGTAGATGTCGTAATGTCTTTATTCATAATAGCGAGCCATGGAACCGCAGCCCAATTCCCTTGTCCAACTGAACCTGTAACAATGTACTGATTATGATCAATAAAATGCAAACGAGTTATCTCCGTTGTCATTTCATTTCGAACGACTGAACCAAGTTTATGACCTGCAAATTTTTCCGTTCTTGCTTTTAAATACTCATGCATAACAGTTAAAAATTTTTCACGTAAGTTACTATTCATAGTATCGCCCTCTGCACCATTCTCTTTTAAATATTGCTCAACTGGAATCCAGCTCTCGTTAATTAACCCTACCTGTTCAAGCCACATTAACAAATTATGAGTACGTTCCTTTGCTACTGATTCAACCATTAAGTTATCCCCTCGTGAATTTCGAACGATCTTCATTCCTAAATTCACTAAAGCGTCTTTCTTCTCAGGCCTTGAATAGCTACGTAAGAGATCAAGTATAAACAGGACAATCCGAAAATATTCTTGTTGTAAAATCAACTTTCGAATGACGGCATCCTTATTTTCTGATTCAATATATTCATTTAGTAGAGGCGTATGAATATCATGATCATCATTCAGAAAACCTAACAATCTCAGATCTTGGCGTCCTTTAGATTTAACTCTATATAAATTCCCAGTAGTTTGGTTACTTAAATTTTTCGGATCATATGTATTATCTATTACCTCTTCTAAAAATGTGATTACTTTATGATATTGCTCACATGGTAGATCATCTGTTTGAAATTCTTTAAGTGTAATAGATTTTGAGCCAGTTACATTCACAAAAGGAAGTTGTGAAAAGAAAGTCATCAAAAAAGCGTTATGTTCACCCACCTGCCCAAAATCTTCACCCGTTACTGCACGAACATTTATGAATTTTTGCCAAGCTTGCTGAAGATCCTCAAAAGTTATCATAAAATATGGATTTAATATTTCTCCTCTTTCGTACTTCTCACGTGCGGACTCTGTTTCAACATATAATCCTTTATCATCTATCTTTGTAATCCAATTCGATTTATTAGTATCTATCTCGTTAACCTGTTTTATTTTTTTAGCCCATTCAATAAGTAGTTTCTCTCGCATATACTTCCTCCATAACAATAGTTCATATTATTCCATTTACATACAAGTATATATCTCAAAATGTAAATATTAAACAAAAAACTCCAACTTCACCAAGTCGGAGTCTCATACCTCTACCAAACAATTCTCTTCACAAATTTGCTACATACTTTTTCATATAAAATTGTCATAGGACAATTTTAAAATTCCATATACATGCTACAAGGAGGTGTATATATGATTAGCACATATCTTACACAAGAAATTATTACGATTCCTCTTAGAAAAATAAAACCACTATATATCCCACATATTACAAAAGTCTTCTACTCAAGAATGAATAACATTTTCTCTTATCTTAGTATCTTTGATTTACTGTTGCCAGTTGAAAAGCATCCTCAGAAAGATGAATATTTTCTAGTAGGAAAATATGATTTATATTATTTCATGATTAGTCACACCAATCTAGATGAAGCCCCTTGCATAATAGAAGAATTCACAGGAGATACTACACAATCCTTGAAAATATTAAGAAGGCTCCACAATAAAGGAGATTCTAATAAAACTAGCAAACAAAGTATTTTAAATAAACTTTCAAACAGAAATTTGTCTTTTTCACAACTTACAAAAATGACCGGATTTACAAAACAAGACTTAAGAGATTATCACTACAACTCAGCTGTGCCACAAAAATATATAAATAATCATTCAACAGAGGCCACTTTAAATTGAATCACTAGTTTAAAATTAGATACAACTGTAAAAGAATTTTTATATGAAAGGGCCGGACTTCCTCAAAAAAGCCCAAACAGATTAACAGATGAAAAACGTAAATTTTTAAATCATTTCTTTAGAAACGCCAAACGATTTGAACAACTTTCTGCTCCTAAACAGATTAACGTGTTAACTTATGCTATGAATTTCAAAGGAGTGATACTAGATCTCCTTCAAAAACAAATCGATAGCTACTTAAACTAACGGTTCTTTTCTATTCATTTCATACAATGATATTGGATGCCCTTCCATTTGTGCTAATAGACAAATACACAAAAGCTCATCTCGTTCAATTTCTTCAGCTTATGATGCAATAACCTAAATAGCACGTTGTTATATCATCGTTTATAGATGCATCGATTTTCCCTGTAACATTTAAGAGCCATATAAAAGTAATTGCATTCAACACTGAATTTATCAATATTTCGCAAGTTATACATCTTTTCCCAAATGTTAAACTAAATGCTATAATTATAATATACGATATACCCATTAGAATTGAGGCATAAACATATGAAGAAAAAAGTAGCCCTTATAGTATTATTGATAATTGCTGCAATCACTAACCCGTCCAAAGAAAGCTTTGTTTCTTGGATAACTGAGAAATTAAAAGAGCAGACAAATGGTTTCGCTGGTTTCGGAATTGACCTTATAGGAAATAAGTTAATTAGTTCAGCTACAACCACAAGTAATTATGTTTTCTTTTCAGTTTTTGATACTTATTTATCAAAAACTGAAAATATTAAAGTACTAGGTGTTTTTGGAAATTTCATTCCCTTAAGTAGTGGAGCATCCGAAGAAACTCCTACAAGTACGTATACAGAAACAAACAAATCAGACGCCGATACCAAAACAGAAAAAACGGATGCTTCGGCACTATCTAATCATAGCCAAATTACCATATTAGATTCTAACAACAAACCTTTAAATAATGTGGCAAGCTATACATACTCTGAAAAAGATAAAGAAATTCCGATTAAACTGAAGGATGGCAAAGCTAACCTCCTCTTCGGCAAAGATCACCCCAATGGCATTAAAATCGAATTAATTAAGAATGATAGTGCAGTCCAAATCCCATTAGAACAAATTCAAGATGGGATTCTTAACGAATTTGGAGATTTAGATAATCCTCATACTTACTCTATTCAGGTAGCAACCTATGATTTTAACGACGATAAGAATGAAGAAATTATTATTAGCATAGGAGATAATTTAACAGATGGACAAATATGGGTGTATTCCTATCATCCAGTGGATGATATTTTAAAAATCAATCCATTCCACCTTGAGATGACTGACTATTATCAACGTAAAATTATAATTAATAAAGATACAATCTCACTTCCTTATGGTAGTCAAGGATTGTTTAATGAATACGTCTGGCATAAAAATAGCTTTTTAAAAAGGAATTAAAAAAATAGATACGTAATACATAAGAAGCGTTCACTTTTGACGCTTCTTTTATTTATAGATAACTAAATAATGGCTCACAGTTATCAAATATCTAAAATTACTTATAGGCCACTCGTTTCACTTATATTTGCGATCTAATACCCTCACTATTTAGATCCTATACCTAGTCTTAACAGCCCTTCTGCTTCACACAAAACTTCCATCATTTTACACATATCAATTCTCCCTTCTTCACCCTTCACCCTATAATCCCTCAACACAGCAACCGTCATATACTCCCCATTCCCAAACCTCGGTTTCTCTAAAGAAAGAGAGCATGTTTGACTTTGTTCAATAAGTTTCGTACTCCATTTATTTCTAAGCTCTCTTCTATTCTCTTTATCATTCTCATGCACATGTATCTTAAAACATAAACAGTCTTCTTCTAACTGCAAATACTGTTTACATTCTTTGTCTTCTTGCTCGTTCCACCAAAAAGCATAGAAACCACCATTAGGATTCGCCACATATCCATAATGTCCTTGGATGCCTCTTTGTTTTAATTCCTCATAGAATCCTGCCCAAGTTTCACCCTTCCACTCGTTTAGCGGGAGGTTCTTATACCCATCATACTTTTGATCAATTTCTCTTAAGTAAGAATAATAGTCTAAAAATATTTGATCCTGAATTCCTTTATTTACACCATTTTGTAAAACTTCAAGCATTTTCTTTCTTGTAAACAGAACATATTTCGCTTCAAAGACCGATGAGTAATCACTTTGGTTACCTGTTTTATAGTAAACAGGTAAAATATCACACTCATTGTATTCTTCCATTTCAACAACTGCCTCATAATAACGTTTTAGTTGGTTGGAATGTTCTTTTGTGTATGTTTTATCTTCAATTAAAATAGCTTGCCTACCATTAATTTCAATAAGTATATCTAACCCTTTAAATTGTCTTGTAATCTCAACTTTTTCGATAGACGTAGGAAAATCTTTTTTATGTAAATCATATATCTTTCTAATAAAATCAGTACCTACTTCGTGCAACTCACGATTCACTTCTTTATACTGTGGATCCGTCCACTCTGTTAGCCAACAGATAAAAGCATCTTGAGACAATTCACTTGTCGCATATGAAAATAAATTAGGCCTTTTGTTCATCCCACAATCCTCTCCCTTTCTGTACCTCATCTTTTAAAATCCCCCGAATCATACATCAACCCCTCATACACCTCACTCTTCCGCTCCAAAAACAATCTCGTCTCCCCACTATCCTTATAAAAATCCCCCCACCCCTTCTCTTCCAAAATACTTTTCCACGTCTCCGTTGTAACCATTGCCCCAATAACCCCATCCCAATAAGCAACCTCCTCTTCCGTCATATCAGGAGGCCCCATGACTCCTTTCCAGTGTTGAAATACGACATCAGTCCCTTGTTCTTTCCAAGTTGGAACTTCTGGCAGTTCTTTTAGCCTTTCGGGAGAGGATACGGCTAATATCTTCACTTTTCCTGCTTTGTATTGTTTTTCTGCTTCTGATAGGGTTAGTGTCGCTACATCAATTTGCTTATCAATTAGAGCATTTATAACGTTCTCTTTGTTTTCATAGACGAAAAACTCAAGCTCTGCAGGGTTGATTCCAGATGCTTTACTTACTTGTACAAATGATAGATGATCATCATTTCCTAAACCAGGGGCAACGCCGATTTTAATCCTATTTTTGTCTTTCTTCAATTTTTCCATTAACTCTTTTCCGTTGTTTATGTTTGTATCTTTTGATACGACAACGACTTCCCATTCAGCCGCTAAAGTAGCAATCGGTGTGAAATCTTTATATGTTAGCTTACTGTGACCTAATAGATGATTGGTTATGAGTAAGCTCGAATTTATCGCAAGTACATGACCACCTTTTTTCTTTGTATATTTCCATCCTACGTCACCACTGCCACCTATTTTGTTCGTTACAACAATTGGTTTTGTAAAGATTTTCTCTTCTTGCAATGTTTTTTGTATCGCTCGTGCTGTTAAATCCCACCCTGCACCTGCAACATTAGGCGCAACGAATTCCACTTGGTCTATGTCTATTTTGTTAGTAGCTTGGGGCTTTTCCAAAGAGCAACCCGCTATTACCCAGGCAAGTAGCCATATGAATGCGAACAATCTTTTTTTCATGATTCCTATCCCCCGTTGCTTATGCCTTTTCAGACAAGGCGATACTTACGTTCTGGACGCCCGATAATGCCATATGTATACTCTACTGTGCATTCATTGGTCGCAACTAAATACTCCAAGTATCTTCTTGCGGTTGTTCTTGAGGCTCCCATCTGTTCTCCCATTTCTTCTATTGTAATGCCGCCCTTTAAATCCCCTATGATTGTTTTTACCTTTTGCAGTGTTAGCGGATCAACACCTGTAGGTAAGTTTTTCTGAGTAGCATCATTTGTTTGTGCAGTGCCAAAAAACATGTCAACTAACGGCTGATTGACTTCACTCTGGCTATTTAATAGTTGCTTCTTTTTCTTATAATCTTCAATAGTACGAACAAATTTTTCGAGCGTAACTGGTTTAATCAAATAATTACATACTCCGTTTCGAATCGCTTTTTCGAGCATACTTTTTTCATTAGCTGCGGTAACCATAATTACATCAACGTTTGGAAACTTTACGTGAATCTTCGGCAACAAATCTGTACCATTTCCATCTGGTAAATAAATATCTAATAAGAGTAAATCAACTTCTTCTTTTTCTAACAGTTCTATTGTTTCTTTTGTATTCAACGCTTTTCCTACAACTTTTATATCTTTTATTGTTGATAAAAAGCCTTCCTGAATTTGTGCTACTCGGAAATCGTCTTCTACAATTGCAACCTTCAACATATGTACATCCCCTTCTATTTCATCTATTCTCATCCAATTTTTTAGGAAGATAGATTGTAAAAATAGCTCCCCCGTTTTTTTGGTTATTAATTTCAATTGTTCCTTGCAGGGAGTCCACCATTTCTTTCACATTCGCTAGCCCGTAACCACGATTGTTTCCTTTCGTGGAGAAACCTTTTTCAAAGATGGTATCTATTTTTTCGCTTGGCACTCCTCCCCCATTGTCTATCACTTCAAAGACAACCTCATTACCAATATCAGTAACAAAAAAAGAAACACATTTTTCCGATTGATGACTAACCGCATCAAATGCATTGTCAATCATGTTTCCAATGATGGTGATAAGATGTGAGATTTCAATATGATCTGGCAATGGATTAAGCGTGCTATCGCTTTCAATATTGAACTGAATTTTCTTCTCAGACGCTGTCCCTAGTTTCCCGAGTAGAATAGCCTGCACCTTCGTATCAAGAATTTGATGAAATAAAATATGATTCTGACTTTGGTGAATGCTAGATTCTTGTTGGATAAATTCAAATGCCTCTGCATAATGGCCTAATTGAAGTAAACCTGATAATACAAAAAGCTTATTGGTGAATTCATGTGTTTGAGCACGTAAATCTTCTGAGTATTTCCTCACCTCAGAGATCGTATCAATTAATTTTTGCAACTCCGTTTTATCTCTAAAGCTGCATACAACGCCAACAATTTGGGTATTTTCCACTATAGGTGTCATATTTAAGATAAACACTTTATCTTTGAGCGGCATTTCTTGATTGTTTTCCAGGATACCAGTCTCGAGCACTCTCATCATATGAGAATTTGGGAGAACTTCCGTAATATGTCGATGCAGGTAATCGGTATCTACATCCAACATATCCTTCGCAGAAGTATTCATCATCGTAATAAGTCCCTTTTGATCGATGGCAATGATTCCTTCTTTTATGGATAAGAGTATTGCATTACGCTCTCGGTATAACGAAGCAATTTCATTTGGCTCTAGACCCAACGTATCTTTTCTGATGCTTCGTGCTAAAAGCACCCCTCCAACTATTCCAACTAGCAAGACAGCTAACGAAAATACAATAATTTCTTTCGTTCGATTCAATATACTAGACTGGATACCTTTTTTCAGAAACTCTACTGTAACAACACCTACTACTTGATCATAGTCCCCGTAATCCACAATGATTGGTGCTTTCGCCATTAATGCAGGACCAGTTGTTCCTGTTCCTTCTAGCGTATAGTATCCTCCAAAACTGAGTGCTTGGTCGTTATAAGGGGTGCTCCTTTTTCTCCCGATCCAATTGGGATTGGAGTGTGAATAGATAACTCCATAACGATCTTCCACAATTACATTATCTGCGCCAGCTTGCTCACGAACTTGTTCAGCGATTGGCTGGATGTGAATGTTAGAATTTCCAGTGTGAAATGCTTCTTTAATCTCTGGCATAAAAGAAATAGATTTAGCTGTCTGCAGGGCCAGCTGTTCAACTTGGCGTTTCGTATCAACAGACTGGATATAAACAAATATTCCTGACAAAAGAAAAACAATAAATAAAATGAGCGTAATAATTAAAGTGAGTATCTTCGTTTGCAATGAAACTTTAAGCGATTTATTCATGTTTACACCCTTTAACAAAAAAATTATCTACATATCAATTAGGAGTTATAATGATCTATCCAATTCGACATATATACCCATAATTAAAAAGAATATTCTAAAATATTAATCTTCTGTTTAATTATTATTATAAACTCCACTACTAATCAACCTTTTTATAACACGAATCTTATTTGGATATAATTGGATTTGTTTTTTAATCAAAGGAACACGAATAACGGTATCTATCACAAACTAGATACCTAAAAAAACAAAAATTAATTGTCTTTTCGAAAATAGAAATGTTCATGTACATAAAGTACAAAAAGAACAAAATTTTCATTATATTGCGATTAATTTGACAGAATATTATAATTCTTTTTATATTGAATCCGCTTTCATTTTTTTTAGTTTATGATGATGTTTTTCAAATGTAGAAAAGAAACTTTGTTCAACGGGAGGTTTTAATCATGTCTCAATCTATCGAGCGCGCAAATACAAGGCGCATCACAGGAAACATCTTCAAAGGTTCAATTGGAAATCTGATTGAATGGTACGACTGGTACGTCTATTCTGCTTTCGCCGTGTATTTCTCAGCAGAGTTCTTCCCTAAGGGAGATCCGACCAGTCAATTGCTTAATACGGCAGCCATCTTTGCCGTCGGCTTCTTGATGCGTCCGCTCGGAAGCTTACTGATGGGGCGTTACGCTGATCGTTATGGTCGACGTGCTGCATTGACGCTTTCTATCACTATCATGGCTGGTGGTTCTCTCATTATTGCCTGTACCCCAGGTTATAGCACCATTGGTATAATGGCCCCTATTATTCTCGTTCTCGCACGTCTGCTTCAAGGGTTGTCATTAGGTGGAGAGTATGGAACTTCGGCTACATACTTGTCCGAGATGGCCAGCAGTGGCCGACGTGGTTTCTACTCGAGCTTTCAATACGTAACACTTGTTGCGGGACAGCTGGTAGCACTTGGTGTTCAGATCGTTCTCCAGCAAATACTCAGCGAGCCGGATATGAAGTCTTGGGGCTGGCGTATTCCCTTCATCATCGGAGCAATGGGAGCAGTAGCTGTATTGTGGCTGCGCCGTACGATGGATGAGTCGGAGCAGTTCTCAAAAATGGATTCTGAAAGTCGTGAGAATGCTGGAACCATTCGGGCGCTGATGAAACATCCTAAGGCAGTATTAACAGTAGTCGGGCTAACACTCGGTGGAACTGTTGCCTTCTATACTTACACGACGTATTTACAGAAATTCATGGTAAATACTGTAGGCCTTCCTAAGGAAGTCGTTAGCTGGATTAACTTTATCGCCTTACTGGTATTCGTCGTACTTCAACCGATTGCCGGTATGTTATCTGACCGGATTGGACGACGTCCGCTATTGATTGGTTTCGGTATCCTAGGGACTTTACTGACAGTTCCGCTGTTCCTAATTATGGAGCAAACGACTTATCCTATCGTTGCTTTCTTGCTTATGATGGTCGGCCTCATTATTGTTACTGGTTATACTTCCATCAATGCGATCGTGAAAGCCGAGCTCTTCCCAACTGAAATCCGTGCCCTTGGCGTGGGATTCCCTTATGCAATTACTGTTGCCGTATTTGGCGGGACGGCAGAGTTCATTGCGTTATGGCTGAAGAGCATTGGACACGAATCGCTTTTCTACTTCTATGTAGCTGGTTGTATTGCGATAAGCTTCATCACCTATTGGCGTATGGGCGAGTCTTCGAAAACCTCTCACATTGAGGCAGAACTGGACGATGAAAATACATTAGCTGCTCGCAAGTCTGGTTCTAGGCACTCTTAAATAGCATAAATGTCTAAAACAAAGATTCACTCTAAAAAGCCCCTTGATAAATAAACTGCCCCTGATTGTTAATTATGTGTGACAATCAGGGGCAATTAGAATGAGGGCTCTTTTGCTATATCAATCAAAAATCCGAACCATTTTTTCTTTCTAAGCTTCCCCAACAATTTTCTCAAGCACTTTATTTTCTAATGTACCAAGCAAAGTATCTGATAGTTTTCTAGGACGTGGTGCATGATTTACAATATTCATAGAGATATAACCATCTTCAATTAATATAATTCGATCTGCTAATCGTACTGCTTCTCTCACATCATGTGTCACCAAAATGGTTGTAAATTTATTCTTTAGCCATATTGTTTCAATTAAATTTTGCATTTCAAGTCTCGTCAGTGCATCTAAAGCACTAAGCGGTTCATCTAATAGTAATAGAGTTGGTTCATGAACAAGTGCTCTCGCTAATGCAACACGTTGTTTTTGACCACCTGATAACGTGGCAGGCCATTCTTTTTTTTAAAGAAAGTAGGCCAACAGCTTCTAATGCTTCCTCTGCCTTTCGTTCCCAATCATCTTTTATTCCTAACGCAACGTTATTTATAACTTTCTCCCAAGGTAACAACCTAGAATCTTGATACATCATTGTCACTTTTACTTTTGAATCTTTTACTGAAACATTATTAAATAATAATTCTCCCGAAGTTTGCGTTTCTACTCCTGCAATTAGTCGTAGTAGTGTACTTTTTCCACTTCCACTTTTCCCGACTACTGCAACAAATTCTCCTGAATGAATGTTTAAATTGATTCCTTTTAATACCTCTGTTTGTTCAAATCTTTTCTCTACATGTTTTAAACTAATTTGAACACCACTTTCTATTCCTTCCGAAACTTCAAGTTCAGTCGCTGCCTTTGACATATACTCCCTCCTATTGTTTCCTGTAATTCGGATGCCATCTAAGCGCTTTTCTTTCCCCCCAGTACGCTAATAAATCTGCCGTTTTTCCAAATAAGGCATATAGTACAATACTAATAATGATAATATCCGCCTGCATGAATTCCCTTGCATTTGTAGCTAAATAACCGATTCCTCTTTGCGTAGCTAATGTTTCTGCAACGATAAGAGTTAACCACATCACACCAAGCGCATAGCGCACTCCTAAAAAAATAGATGGTAACGCTCCTGGTAATAATATTCTTGTAAACTGCTGCTATCTATTTAATCCATACATTTTCCCCATCTCAATAAACCCTGGGTCAACTGTACGAATGCCATGATACGTATTAATATAAACTGGAAACATAACACCAAGTGCAACTAAAAAGATTTTCGCGCCCTCATCTACTCCCATCCATATAATTACTAACGGTACTAGAGCAAGATGCGGCACATTTCGAATCATTTGAATTGTCGTATCTGAAATACGGTGCGAAACCTTAGATACCCCATTTGACACACCAAGCAAAAATCCGATCGTCCCGCCAATAATTGTCCCGATTAACGCCCGGCCTAAGCTCGCTTCCAAATGGTACAATAATTGTCCACTCGTTATTAATGCCCAAGCAGACTGCACTACCGTGAGTGGCGATGGAAATAAATTTGTTGATACAACTTCAAATGTAGAGATCAGCTGCCAAAGAATAAGCAAAATAACGGGGAGAATCCAAGGTAATACGTTATAAATAAATTTATTTCTCATTATACTCTCCCCCTATTTATCATTTAAGTTTGGCGCCCAAGCATTTTGAATTGGCATCACATCTTTTACAGAAATTTTGTTAGGTATTAATCCGATGCGGCAAAAAACATCCGCCTGCTCTTGCTGTGGTTGAATGATATCTTCTGAAATATTATCTACACCATATTGTCTTCTCTCAATTGCTCTCTTCAAAATTTCTTCTTTCAAACCAAGCGTTTTCGCAAGAAGTTGGACTACCTCTTTTTTATGTTTGTTCGCCCATAAATCCGATTTGTTTGTTTCTTCTAAAATAATCTTAATTAACTCAGGGTGTTTCTTTGAAAAATCATGATTAGAAAAATAAAAAGTCCGGTTTGGATACTCATTACCACCATCTATAAGAGTGATTGGTTTTAAGTCATTTTCAAGTCCCGCAAAAAACGGATCCCACGAAGCAATCGCATCTACTTGTTTTGTTTCAAATAATGCTCTTCCTTCAGAAGCATCTTTCGTGTAAACAAATTGAACTTCCTCTAACTTTATCCCCTCTTTTTCTAATGCTAATACCGTTAAATAGTGGTGATTGCCTCCTTTTACTACTGCAATCTTTTTCCTCTTCAATTCTCCTATTTTTGTAATGCCAGAATCTTTCGCTACCATTAATCCCACACCCTCAGGATTCGGTTTATCAGCACCTACATAGACAATTGGTTTATTTGTAGCTTGAGCAACAATACCAGGCCCATCCGCTCCATGCCCATAATCAATATTTCCAATAGCTAAAGCTTCCATAAGTAATCCACCTGTCGTGAAAAACTTCCATTCTACCTTATATCCCTCTTTTTTCAACCTATCTTCTAAATAACCATTCTCTTTTAAAATGTTAAGCGTATTCCCTTTTTGATAGCCAATCCTAATTGTTTTATCTCCTTTTTCTTTTCCGGCTGTTTCTTTATTTCCTAAACTACATCCAGTTAAAATGGTTAATACACTCAATATTGTTACGACATAAATATAAAAAATACTTTTCTTTTTCTTCATTTTCCCCACCTCGTTCATATTAAAATTACTGTGTCGAAACTGTTGTATATCATGTATCTCCCCCTTTAAATGCAAAAAGAGACTTATTCCAAAAAGCGAAATAAAGTCTCTAGTGGTCTAGTCAACTCCTAAATTTAATTAACAATAATTGTAAGAATATTATTCCGATTGGTCAAGTATGATTTAATTGAAATATAACTTAAAAAAGAGCTATTTCAAACCGAAATAGCTCCTTCACTTATTCAATTACTCGCAATGCATTTATCAATGCTTACTTCGTTTTTAGTGCTTCTAAACGTTTTTCCCACACATCTTGTTCTTGTAACTTCTTTTCATAAATACTTTTTACCTTTTTAAAATGTTTAACAGCTTTTGGATAACGGCTGTGATTTCCATTTTGCAAGAGAAAACAGCCTTTCTTTCAATAATATCCAATAATTTCTCATGGATGCTTGTCTGTGAGTTTATCTACCAACTTATCAAAGCTTTTATGCCTCATCATCATATAATACTTTCCCCAGCAGCATACATCTCCAAAACCCTGTTCACAAACATCAAATCAAATTCCTCTGGATCAAATTCTCCGAGCCATTCTTCCATTCCTTCGTCTAGTTCACCTTCACCTTTTAATGCGGTTTGAATTTCGTTATACATATAAACTCCTCCGCAATCTTCAGGTGGGCATGCACGTTTTCCTTTTTGACATATAGGAACAGTAATCTCCTCATCAATCGGTAATATTTTCTCGAGTACGAGCTGGTGATCCCAATCATCACCAAAGTCATATGTATAACTACATTTTTGTTTTTCTTCTGTTATTAATTCTCCTACCTGCGTTTCTTGTGCATCGTATTTTTCAACAGAGGATGGGAAGAAATCAAATGAATCGTCTCGAAATTCAACATGTGCATCTCCAGTATCAAAACTGTATAAATGAGAATTTTGCCACCCCATTACAATTTGAATCACATCATGTAACTCTACAAATGTTATTTGATTAGCAATTAGAAATCTTCTCCAAATTGGTGGGCGAATTCCCTTTAATGTAACTTTAAATTGATAGATAGCAGGTTTCACAGGCTTTTTTTCTCTTACCTCTTCTACATCTTGTCCACCAACAAATTTTATAATTTCGGCCAAACGTTCCTTTTCTTGAGGAGGCATGACGTTCCAAAGATCCGTTTTTTTAATTTCCCCAATCAGATCTAATACGATTTTATTTATTAACATATTGAACACCTTTTTTCTTTTAATTTATAGGAATCCTTATAAAGTGAAACTTTAATCAGCAGTTCCAACTCTCTTAATCGGTATCAGCTTACTAACCGGCACACTCGCATCATGCGTGACAGCAATTGATTTTGAAAAATGATTTAAATACTTTTTTCGATTATCATCAAGTGCGCTATCATACTCATCAAGAATAATATAACCTGGAGATGCTTCAATTGTTTTCAGTAATGCGAGAGCAAAAAGTAGTGAAGATAATCATTCGTTACATTGTGCTCTTTACGTACATATAAACGATCAATCTTTTCAGCACTTTTCATTATGTATGATTGCACAAATTGTAATACATCCATACTTCCACTTCCTTATTTATATTCTTTCTTTATTGTAGCATAGGTTTAAAATAGATATTTTTCTCTATTGAATTGATTTATCTAAGGCAAACAAAAAAAGACCACTTTAACAAGTAGTCCCCTCTCTACATCTGTATCCTTTGTAAAATTCGAATCTATTTTTGAAAAACTATTAATCACTCTATTTTTTTCAATAACTTAGCTACATATATTTCATGAGAAGTATTACGAAAAAAAGAAAAAAACAAACCATCTAGCTCTTCTGCTAACTCCTCGTTTATCTCTTCACCGTCCTCATCATATAATTCAAAGTTCTCATACTTCCATTCATTATACTTTTCTTCAACTAGATCCTTAAAGCTGATCCAATGTTTTCCGAGGTTTGATGTGTAAGTAGCAGTCCAACTATTAATATGAATTGTATCTAACAGCTCATCCAATTTAGATTCAAAAAGCATGGAAGCATCATTTTCCCCCAATGTCTTTTCAATCTCTTTTAGATTCTCTTTTGTCATTTTCTTGACCTCTCCAGAATAATCATAGCTTACTCTACCATTGTATGGGTTAATAAATGGTTCTTTCGTAGCTTCCCATTTAAACGCAACATGCTCGTCTATAATATCCATAATCATATGAGAAAGGAGCAAATCTATTTCTTTTTCTTCCATTCCAATCATCCTCTTTCATTTTTCGGAATTTTGAACATCAGACTTCTGTTTCTTACTTATGATCGGGATTCAATCTACATGAGGAAGTTTTGTTAAGGTGGCTGTAATAGTTTATTTCTGCGGAGTAAGCGTACAATTTATGACCATGCTGATACAATTTTAATAAAGTGAAACTTTAATCAGTGGGTTTTTTCTTCCCCCCACTGATTATCAGCCTTCACCAATCGGGCTTTTACGGGCAGTTTATCTCCGACCTACCTTCTTTGCTTGCGCCGAATTTTGAGGTGGAAGTATTACTGCTCGTTAATGCGGGATAAACTGTATATTTTTTCTTGCGGCAAGATTTCCTTCTTTATCTTCTTTCTAAATTGTACTACAAAACAGCCGGAAAAGAACGTACATTCGTATAATCATCATAATCAATAAAACGATATCAACCGTTCCTTCAAATATATCAGCGATTTTCCAA
>NZ_JABUAE010000041.1 GCF_013314535.1 Bacillus sp. Xin1
AATGATCTTAACGGCTTTTATTTATCGTAATTTGTTAATAGCTTCTTGAGCTAATAAAGCAAAGTATTGTGCGCTAATAGGTAATGCTTCTTCATCTAATGTAAAGGCAGGATGATGCCATTCATGTGTACCAGCTGTTCCCATAAAGACGAATGAACCAGGGATTTCTTGCTGATAAAAGGAAAAATCTTCTCCAGCCATCGATGGTTTTGGAGAGATAATATGCAAGTTCATTTGCTCGGCGATGCGAGTTGACAATGCAGTAAGGTCTGTATCGTTATAAACAGAAGGAGGCCCTGGATACCAGTGAAGTCTTGCTTGGACACCAAGAGCTTCAGCGACGCCTTTAATAACACGCTTCATCAATTCGGGGATTTTTGTACGTGTTTCTGCCTGAAATGTACGGACAGTTCCTTCTAAAGTTGCTTTTTCAGGAATAACGTTCCATGTATTTCCTGAATGGATATTTGTTACGCTTATGACGGCGTTATGAAAAGAACTAATATTTCGACTTACAATTGTTTGCAGTGCCATAACAATTTGGGATGAAGCTACAATCGGGTCAACACCAGCATCAGGTACAGCTGCATGTGTTCCGATCCCTTTAATTTCGATTTCAAAACGGTCGACTCCAGCCATTAATGGACCATCTTTAATACCGATTGTTCCAACTGGTAAATCCGGTTTATTGTGCATACCAAAGATTGCTTGAACATCTTGTAAATGACCTGCTTCTATTACTTTACGTGCTCCATCCCCGCTTTCTTCAGCAGCTTGGAATATGAACCTAACAGTACCGTTAAGTGAAGATTCATTGGCCTTTAATAAGTAGGCTGCACCTAGAATGGAAGCGGTGTGAAAATCATGTCCACATGCATGCATTTTTCCAGAGTTTTTAGAAGCGTAAGATAAATTCGTTTCTTCGTGTATAGGAAGAGCGTCAATATCGGCACGGAGCGCAACGATTGGACCATTTTTATTACCAGAAACCTCAGCAATTACTCCAGTTTTTAGATCAGAATTAATAATTGTGATGTTAGCATCGTTTAACCAGTTACGTATCGCTTTTGTTGTTTCGAATTCTTCGTAAGATAGTTCTGGATACTGATGTAAATGACGGCGGATAGATATTATTTTTTCTGTTAATTGATTTGTGATAGGTTTCATTATATTATGTGCCTTCTTTCTCAAGGTAAATTTCAATTGGTGGTTTTAGTAAAATATATTTATTAGCAATTATATAGGAGTTTAGCGCTTTTGAAAGAACCTATAAGAAAAAAGAGGTTTCTCAAATGAGAAGCCTCTTTTCTTTTATGCAGCAACTTTCTTATGTGTATGATGTTTTCGATAACGCCCGCGCATCGTATACGCAATTTGCGGAATTGCAATTCCAACTAAAATAAGCGCCACACCAAGCCATTGAGAAGAAAGTACTGCTTCTTTTAATACAAATACAGACATAATTGTTGTAACAGGTAGTTCAGCTGCACCAAGAATAGTTGCTAAGCCAGAACCGATTTTGGGGATTCCGATTGTGAAGGCGATGGATGGAATAACAATACTAAACGTTCCGAGTCCTAAACCATACTTCCAAAGTCCTTGTGAAATCGCCCCATTAAAAATAAATGTTGGTGGAAATACAATCATTACTAAAGTTAAAGCACCGGTCATTAAAAGAACGCCTCGTGGTAAGGATGGTACTTCAACAGCAACTTTACCACTGACAAAAATGTAGGTTGCAAAGGTAACAGCAGATAGTAAACCTAATATGATTCCAGTTGTATCGAAATCACCTGCTGATTTTTCTAATAATCCGCTCGATAAGAATGTACCAGCAAGCAAAAAGACAACAGAAATAACTTTTTCTCTTGATGGTAATGTTTTTGTCGCAATAGCTTCAATGATAATTCCTACCCAAACGAATTGGAATAAAAGGATAATAGCAATTGATGCCGGTACAGTTTTCAGTGAAGCGTAATAAAAAATTCCTGTGAAACTTGCAGATGTTCCAGCGACAAATAAAATAAGCATTTGTTTAAGTGGAACGCGGTGTCTAGAAAATAGGAGTGTAATTCCAAGCAAAATAAACCAACCGAACAAATATTGACTACCAATTACTTCTCCAAGTGAAAATCCTTCTGCGTATGCAAGTTTAACAAAGATAGCTAAAATTCCATAGCTACATGCTCCCAATAAAACTAAAAGAGAATAACGAAGCATGAAAATTCCTCCCATCCTATATATTTAGTTGTTCCAAAACGGACATATATAACTAGATGGAAGTATACAAAATTAAAAATGAAGGGTCAAATGAAAGAAAAGTGTGACATTTTATAGGATAATAATAAAAATATGATATTTATGCATAATCTTGAAATTTATAATTATAGAAGCAATGTAAGATAAGGAATGAGTTGTATAAAGGTATCATTTGAAAAAAATATTTTTTTACAGGAAATGTCTCGTATACAGGGAAATTGTATACAAATAATTTGTTGTTTGGAAAGAGCTTTGATATGTTAATGAATAACAGAATATATTTATAATAGAAGAAAAATGAAAACGTTTTAGAAAAAATATAAATTCATTTTGATTTTTCGACGTATAAGCCATGGCTATGGATAACAAAGTGTGACTGCTACTTATTTTCTCTTTTTTTACTTGACATGGAGCAGGAAAGGGATCTGACCGCTTCTATGCATGGCGGGATGCTCTCTCTCTCGTCTAAAAAGATGGGTTTTCTTTCGGTTTTTTAATTTGTATTTATATAGCGGTGTATAGCTATTTTTCTTATTAAAATGTTGTAAATAGTGAATTCATGAATTGTTCATAGTATTTTCTGTTGTTTTTGCTACAATATTGAAGAGGAGAGGAGTGAAAGGATGCAAGACATTAATATTTTTTTAGCATTTGGGGCTGGTTTTTTATCATTTATTTCCCCTTGTTGTTTACCGCTTTATCCAGCATTTTTATCGTACATAACGGGAATGTCGATTTCTGAATTAAAAGAAGAAAATGCAATGCTTCGCAAAAGAAGTATGATACATACAGCGTTTTTCTTATTTGGATTTTCTATCGTATTTATTGCGATTGGATTTGGTACAAGTTTTATTGGATCATTCTTCCAAGATTACAAAGACTTAATTAGGCAGTTAGGAGCAATATTTATCATTGTATTCGGACTTGTAATTGTGGGAGTATTTAAGCCGAAGTTTTTAATGCAAGATCGTAAGTTTACATTTAAAAACCGTCCAAGTGGTTATATAGGATCTACTTTAATTGGTTTAGCATTTGCGGCTGGTTGGACGCCTTGTACAGGACCAATTTTAGTAACTGTAATTGGATTGGCTACCACGAATCCAGAGTCTGCAATGTTATATATGATTGCTTATATACTTGGATTTGCAATACCGTTTTTTATACTTTCATTTTTTATTACGAAAATGTCTTGGATTAAAAGGCATAGTGGGACGTTTGTGAAAGTAGGGGGATATATCATGATTGTTATGGGTATTTTCTTATACTTTAATTGGATGACAAAAATTATTGCATATTTCTCAAGCCTATTTGGTGGTTTCACCGGTTTTTAGTATTATTCTGTGAAAATGTTGGAAATACTAACAGAAAAGCATATAATGAAACTATATTTTCATATTGCCACAAAAAAGGATGAGAAAGTATGAACTTAGTTCTTTTATCAAGTATTATTGCTGTTTGTATGGCTGTAGGCGCGATGTTTATTCGTTTAAAAGCGGCAAAGAAACCAGCAACATTGAAGAAAATTATTCTCCCACCATTCTTTATGAGTACAGGGGCACTGATGTACATTTTTCCAGAATTTCGCCTAACACCAGCAGAAATGTTAGAAGCCATTGGTGTAGGTTTGTTTTTCTCAATTTTTCTGATTAAAACATCTAAATTTGAAGTGCGTGGACAAGATATTTATTTAAAGCGTTCAAAAGCTTTCGTATTTATCTTAATCGGCTTGCTCGTGGTACGTATTGTCTTTAAAACATATTTAAGTCAATCGCTTGATTTAGGGCAGCTAAGTGGTATGTTCTTCTTACTTGCTTTTGCAATGATTATCTCCTGGAGAATTGCGATGTACCGTTCCTTTACGAAATTACAAAAAGAAATGGAAAAAGAAGATGGGTTTTATAATGAGAAAGATATGAAGTTAACGTAAAAAACCTCAAGGCTCCTTGAGGTTTTTTATTTTGCTAAAAGTGATTGATAACGGGAATAATCAATTTGCTTTTCTTGTAATTTTTTAATTAAAAATTTATGATCTCGTTTTGGAGTTGCTACAATATATCCTTTAATAATTAAATCTTCAGTTATTTTCGAGGCTTTTTCTTTTAACGCTAGCTCTCCAATTTTACCAGCAATTTTCGATCTTGCGACATCACGGAAAAGTTCAGGGACTGGACTTACAAGTTCTTCTAACAATTGTTTTTGCTCATCATCCCATAAATGCCGCGTTTGATCGATATAGTGTTGTTCCCAATCTAAAATAGACATGCCGTCTTCTTTTGGTAGACGTTTCAAGAATTTTCGGAACATAAAGTATCCACCGATAGACATAAGGCCTAGTAAAATAACCGTCCAAGTAACAATAAACCAACTAAACCATCCTTCGAGCAAGTGTATACCTCCTTTGCGGTAGCAGTTTTCCTTTTACTAGTATTATAAGCAGTGAGATTGATAGAAAGCAAGAACGCTTGGCCATTTTGACCAAGCGTTATGAATTAAACGAAGTATAGTTGTTCGACACGTAATATATCATTATCATTTTCTAAATATTCAATGATAAGTGTACCCACTTTACGGTCTTTATCTTCAGTTGTGAAAATAGAGTAAGAAGTAAAACGTTTTGTTGATAGGCCGCTAATATGTGTAGGAAGAGAAATGTAGTCGTTATTGCGGAAGAACTCCATAAGTTCAACATCTTCAAATTGTTTTCGATCCACTGGTTGATTTGTATAGCGACGTTGTAGTTGTTTTAAAGATTCATTCCAAGAAATTACTTTTGTATCGTATACCATTTGTTCTATCTCCTTACTATATGTAATTATTAAGAACATATGTTCTAATCTAGTATACCTTGTTTTTAATGAAAGGGAAAGCAAAAAATAATGTAAGCTTGGCTTTCCAAGCTTACATAAAAGGCGTCCATAATCGTCTCTATTTTTTATTATAAGCTAGATGGAAATAGGAAACAAGGTAGGAAGTATTTTGTTGATAGTTTGTAAAATTCCGTTTATTGTAAAAAAAGAGGTTGATTTTAGTGAAAAAGGATGGGGAAAATGACGTATATCATTTCACTTCAAGGACCAATGGCAAGCGGGAAAACAACGTTAGCAAGGGGATTAGAGCAAAGAGGTTTTCAGATTATATATGAAAATTCTTATGAAATTGTAGAGAAGAGAAAAAAATTAAACTTGGATATTTACACAAAAGAGGGATTTATTACAAATCAAAAAATGTTTATGGAAGCAAAAATAAAACAATTTCAGAATGCACGAGGGGGAATTGTAATATTTGATCGTGGCCCAGAAGATATTGAATTTTATACGTTACATTTTCCAAAATTGATAGGGATGGATTGGGATATGGAACACGAACTAAAAGAAGAATTGTATCAATTAAGAAAATGTCGTTCGAATGCAATTTTGTATTTAGATGTTTCTAAAAAGAAATTGCAGGAGAGAAAGGAGAATGATACGTCGAGAAGGCGCAGTACATTTGGAGAGCAGTTAAATTTGGTAGAAACTGAAAGAGAATGGTATAAACAATTTCCAGTTACATATGTGAATACTGGTGGAGCGACAGTAGGGGGAACAGAGGAGTATTTTATAAAATGGATTAATGTAAAGATGGGAACTGAAAACTCATATAAAAGCTAGCATTTTGCTAGCTTTTATATGTGAAACGAATAGGTTTGCTTCATTACTCTGATTAAGATTTTTAAGGGAAGCACCTATTTAACTTAAGGTTTTATCGCATCTACAATTAATGATGGAAAAAGGAGTTGATCCCCTTGATTTCGTGGATCATATTTTTTTGAACGAAAAATAACTCCATCGGCTCCATCCCATTTACTGGAGTGAAAATTCCCCTCTTCATCACAATATTCAAGTAACTTCACTTCGAATCCAACAATTTCAAACATTTCCCTTAAAGTTTCATAATTATGAACGATTTTATGACTAGCTGCAGGATGGTCTTTAGGTCCAGGCCCCCCAACTTGTACACCCTCTTGGTATTCTTTATCTGGGAAAAATCCATCAGGAACCGCACATCGAATATAACCACCATGCTTTAAAAATTCATAACATACTTTCGCCGCTTCTATACCTTCTTCATATGATAAATGTTCCCATACATGCTCCGCTAAAATTACTGCTAAAGAATTAGGTTGAAACCTTTTTATCCAGTCTTTCCGTTTTAATAAATTCAATTCTTCTTCATTCGTATGTAACCAGCCAGGATTATTATTATATTGCCCCGCACCAATTACCAGCTTAATTTCTTCTTGTTTGATAGCCAATAGTTTCACCTCTTATATTTTTTATCGTTATATTATGTTTATTATATAAAAATTCCTTCATAGGGTATCACAATATCATCAACCTAAAAGAAATTTAAGGACTTTGTTCTAAAGTAGATTCAAGCTTGTTTTGTACATCGATAAATAGCAAGTGTTTTTGGATCACGCCATACTCCGCCATGAAGAGATAATTCATTTTCTATTTCAATGGTCAGCCATTCTTTTAGTTCTGAATGAAGATGAATGTCATCAGGTATGTTTAAAGATGGAAACATGCTAGAGATATAGTTAACGATAGGTGTAGCATGATGAAATAAAAGTGCATTATGGATAACCGTTTCCTCCACAGTTTCAAAAACAGATTGCAGTAATTGTTTTCCGTTTTCTAAACAAAATGGAGAAGCTGATGGTGATTTTTCGGGTAAATCGAATGCGACTAACATTTTGTTACACATCTCATCCATACGGGATAACGAAATTTTGGAATTTGTTGTAGCTAGGAACCTGCCTCCAGGAAAAATCACTTTATGGAATCCTTGAATTGTTTTTTCAACATCCGTCATGTGATACAGCATATGTCTTGCGACGATCCAATCATAAGAATCAGCTGAGAAAGGTAGTTTGGTAGCGTCTCCGAGTTTCCATTCAATATTTACATGTTGCTGCGCTCCATTCAAAGCAGCTTCACGTAGCATAGCTGTAGATTGATCTAGACCAGTGAGATGTCCCTTATGACCGTTTTTTTGTAGCAGTGAGAGGAATTTTCCGTTAGCGCATCCAACTTCTAATATTTTTTCTGTTCCTTGTAATTGTAGATGGCCTATTACAATTTCATCTAAGTTTACTCGTTGTTCCTCATATTTTTTATGAGTATCGATCCGTGTTTGTAGATGGATACTAGCGGCATATTGCCTTTTTACATCATTCATCTTTTCTGATTCCACCTTTACACAAAATTGCTGAATAGCATGTGTTAACACATCTGTTTTATTTAGACCTTCATAATGAAGTGCTGCTTCAAATCTTCCTAGTAATCTTTCGTCAATTCGAAAGTGAATATCTTTTCTCTTAACCAATTTTGGTCCTCCTTACAGCTGTTAGTGAGACTATAGCATGTTAAAAAATTTTCTGTAAATAGATTGTGTACACAACAGTAACAGATTATTAAAAAAATTCATTCAAATAATCATTTAAACTATTGACGATTTAACCGTTTTCATATATTCTTAAATTAAGTAATATTCAAATAATTCACAAGAAATGAGAGAGTCACATGCTTCTTCAAGGAACACATCGAATTGGTCGTATGGCCATGTTGTTGGCGCTTGCGGATGAGAATGAAAGCCCTGTATTATCCATTCCAAAAGGTTGGAAATGTTGTACTGGGAAAGTGGGTTCGATGAATTCGCAAAAGGTTGTCGCAGCAATGGAAACAGCGGCTAAAAGCAACCAAGTTATTGAAACAGACGTTTACAGAGAAACGCATGCACTTTATCATGCAATTATGGAAGCGTTGTACGGAGTAACGAGAGGTCAAATTCAGTTAGCAGACGTTCTTCGTACAGTAGGTCTTCGGTTTGCAATTGTACGCGGCACACCATACGACGGAAAGAAAGAAGGCGAATGGGTTGCTGTTGCTCTTTATGGAACGATAGGTGCGCCTGTAAAAGGGTCTGAGCATGAGGCGATTGGTTTAGGAATTAATCACATATGATTTGCCCATAGTCTATTAGTTAGAAGGGGGCCTTGCTTTTTGGGACAGAAGTCTGTCTTAAAAATGTAAGGTCCCCTTTTGCTCTTTTTAAGGAGGAAACAGGATGATTACGTTAACAGGACATTCATTAACAGTAGAAGAAATGAAACGATTGTTGTTTGAAGGAGAAGGTGTAACAGCTTGTCCAAGCAGCATGCAAAAAGTAGCGGAGTGCCGTGAAGCTGTTGAAAAAATTGTAGAAGATGGAAAGGTTGTTTACGGTATTACAACTGGGTTTGGGAAGTTTAGTGATGTATTTATTCAAAAGGATGATGTGAAGAAACTTCAACATAATTTAATTCAATCACATGCATGTGGAGTTGGCGATCCATTCCCTGAAGAAGTGTCACGTGGAATGCTAATTTTACGCGCTAATACGATGTTAAAAGGAGTATCGGGTGTTCGCCCACTTGTTGTGAATATGTTATTAGAATTTGTAAATCGTAAAATTCACCCAGTTATCCCGCAGCAAGGCTCATTAGGCGCGAGTGGTGATTTAGCTCCATTATCCCATCTTGCTCTTGTTTTATTGGGGGAAGGGGAAGTGTTTTATAAAGGGAAACGCGTCCATGCGATGGTAGCTCTTACGGAAGAAGGTTTAGAGCCAATCGAATTAGAAGCGAAAGAAGGGCTTGCATTAATCAATGGTACGCAAGCGATGACAGCGCAAGGAATTCTCTCTTATATAGAAGCTGAGGCAATTGCTTATCAATCAGAATTAATTGCTTCCATGACAATCGAAGGGTTACGCGGCATTATTGATGCATTTGATGAAAATGTTCATAAAGCTCGTGGATATAAAGAGCAAGTGGAAGTTGCAAAACGTATTCGTGATGTGCTTCAAGATAGCAAGCTTGTAACAAAGCAAGGGGAACTGCGTGTACAAGATGCATATTCACTTCGCTGTATTCCGCAGGTTCATGGTGCTTCTTGGCAAGTTTTAAATTACGTAAAAGAAAAATTAGAAATTGAAATGAACGCAGCAACAGATAACCCACTGATTTTTGATGGTGGAGAAAAAGTAATTTCTGGTGGGAACTTCCACGGTCAACCAATTGCATTTGCAATGGACTTCTTGAAGGTTGGAATGGCGGAACTTGCAAATATCTCTGAACGTCGTATCGAGCGTCTTGTAAACCCGCAGTTAAATGATTTACCACCATTTTTAAGTCCAGAGCCAGGATTACAGTCTGGTGCAATGATTATGCAGTACGCAGCAGCTTCACTTGTTTCAGAAAATAAAACGTTAGCGCATCCAGCAAGTGTTGACTCAATCCCATCATCAGCTAACCAAGAGGATCATGTAAGTATGGGAACAATCGCTTCACGTCATGCACATCAAATTATTCAAAACGTAAGACGTGTTCTTGCAATTGAAATGATTTGCGCAATGCAAGCTGCTGAATACCGTGGTACCCAAGAGATGAGTACAGTAACGAAAGCGTTTTATCACCAAGGACGTCAGCAAGTGCCTTCCATTACAAATGATCGTATTTTCTCAACAGATATTGAAAATATTGCACATTGGTTAAAAACAAGTCGCTTTACATTAGAACGATTGGATGCAAATGCAACACTATAAAAAGGAAAAAGGGAGAGATTAAAATGGAAAACGTAAAACAAACAATTCGCGCGCCAAGAGGAACAGAATTACAAACTAAGGGCTGGATTCAAGAAGCGGCACTTCGTATGTTAATGAATAACTTAGATCCGGAAGTAGCAGAAAAACCAGAAGAGTTAGTTGTTTACGGCGGTATTGGCCGTGCAGCTCGTAACTGGGATAGCTATCATGCAATTGTTGATTCGTTAAAAACTTTAGAGAGTGATGAAACATTACTTGTTCAATCTGGGAAACCAGTTGCTATTTTTAAATCACATGAAGATGCACCGCGCGTTCTTTTAGCAAATTCAAACTTAGTACCGAAGTGGGCGAACTGGGATCACTTCCGCGAGCTTGAGAAAAAGGGCCTTATGATGTATGGGCAAATGACAGCTGGTAGCTGGATTTATATCGGCACACAAGGGATTTTACAAGGAACATATGAAACATTTGGAGAAGCAGCACGCCAACACTTTGATGGTTCATTAAAAGGGACATTAACACTTACTGCTGGTTTAGGCGGTATGGGTGGTGCGCAACCTCTTGCTGTTACGATGAACGGCGGGGTAGTCATTGCAATTGATGTAGATAAGCGTAGCATCGATCGCCGTATTGAAAAAAGGTATTGTGATATGTACACAGAATCTCTAGAAGAGGCGCTAGCTGTTGCGAAAGAATATAAAGAAAAGAAAGAGCCGATTTCAATTGGACTATTGGGAAATGCTGCAGAAATTTTACCAGAGCTTGTAAAACGTGATATTACACCAGACTTAGTGACAGATCAAACGTCTGCACATGATCCGTTAAACGGTTATGTTCCAGTAGGTTATTCATTAGAAGAAGCGGCAAAACTTCGTGAAGAAGATCCAGAACGCTACGTTCAATTATCAAAAGAAAGTATGAAAAAACATGTAGAAGCAATGCTTACGATGCAGGCAAAAGGTGCAATTACATTTGATTACGGTAATAATATTCGCCAAGTTGCTTTCGATGAAGGATTACAAAATGCATTTGATTTCCCAGGATTCGTTCCAGCGTTTATTCGTCCATTATTCTGCGAAGGAAAAGGACCATTCCGCTGGGTAGCACTTTCTGGTGACCCAGAAGATATTTATAAAACGGACGAAGTAATTTTACGTGAGTTTGCGGATAACGAGCATTTATGTAATTGGATTCGTATGGCACGTCAGCAAGTTGAGTTCCAAGGGCTTCCATCACGTATTTGTTGGCTTGGTTATGGTGAACGTGCAAAATTTGGTCGTATCATCAATGAAATGGTTGCAAGTGGTGAATTGTCAGCACCAATCGTTATCGGTCGTGACCATCTAGATTGTGGATCTGTAGCTTCACCAAACCGTGAAACAGAAGCGATGAAAGATGGTAGTGATGCAGTTGCAGATTGGCCAATTTTAAATGCATTAATTAATAGTGTAAACGGTGCAAGTTGGGTATCTGTTCACCACGGCGGCGGAGTTGGTATGGGATATTCACTTCACGCTGGAATGGTTATTGTGGCAGACGGAACAGAAGCGGCAGGAAAACGTATTGAACGCGTATTAACTTCTGACCCTGGTATGGGAGTTGTTCGTCACGTTGACGCAGGATATGACTTAGCTGTTGAAACAGCAAAAGAAAAAGGCGTTAACATTCCAATGATGAAATAAGGAGGAAGAAAACATGCTGGACATTTTACTAACGAATATCGGTCAATTGCTAACAATGGATCAAGAAGATGGCTTGTTAAGACAGGAAGCGATGAACACGCTTCCTGTTATCGAAAATGGTGCAGTCGGTATTGAAGATGGCGTGATTACTTTCGTTGGAACAGCGGAAGAAGCAAAAGGTTTACAAGCAAAAGAAGTTATCGATTGCGAAGGAAAGATGGTTTCTCCGGGTCTTGTTGACCCACATACACACCTTGTATTTGGTGGATCTCGTGAGAATGAAATTGCTCTTAAGTTACAGGGAGTACCGTATTTAGAAATTTTAGAGCAAGGTGGCGGCATTCTTTCAACTGTAAACGCAACGAAGCAAGCATCGAAAGAAGAGCTTGTGCAAAAGGCGAAGTTTCATTTGGATCGCATGCTGTCGTTCGGAGTTACAACAGTGGAAGCGAAAAGTGGCTACGGATTAGATGATGAAACAGAGTGGAAGCAATTAGAAGTGACAGCCCAGCTTCAAAAAGAGCATGCAATTGATTTAGTTTCAACATTTTTAGGAGCACATGCTGTTCCGAAAGAATACAAAGGAAAATCAAAAGAATTTTTACAATGGATGCTAGATTTATTGCCAGAGATGAAAGAAAAACAATTAGCGGAGTTCGTTGATATCTTCTGTGAAACAGGGGTATTCTCTGTAGAAGAATCGAAAGAGTTTTTATTAAAAGCAAAAGAACTTGGATTTGATGTGAAAATTCATGCAGATGAAATTGACCCACTTGGTGGTGCGGAAGCAGCGGCAGAAATTGGTGCAGCATCAGCCGATCATTTAGTTGGAGCATCAGATAAAGGAATTGAAATGCTTGCAAACTCAAATACAGTTGCTACGCTACTTCCAGGAACAACTTTCTATTTAAATAAAGAAAGTTTTGCACGTGGGCGCAAAATGATTGACGAAGGTGTAGCAGTTGCTTTAGCGACTGATTTTAACCCAGGTAGCTGTCCAACTGAAAACATCCAGCTGATTATGAGTATTGCAATGTTGAAATTGAAAATGACACCAGAAGAAGTTTGGAACGCTGTAACAGTTAACTCAGCGTACGCAATTAACCGCGGTGATGTTGCTGGGAAAATTCGCGTCGGACGTAAGGCGGACCTAGTTTTATGGGATGCATATAATTATGCGTATGTACCGTATCATTACGGTGTGAGTCATGTGAATACAGTATGGAAGAATGGTAATCTTGCATATACAAGAGGTGACAAAGCGTGGAGCAAGGCCACTATTTAAAGAAAAATGCAAAGTTTATAGATCGTGAAGTAACGAAATGGAGCGATATAATTAAAGTTTGGGATGGGGAAGAAATCTTTGGATCGGCTTTAATTGGTGCACCGCTCTCTAAACCTTCTATTAGTCATTCAGGTGCATGTTTTGCACCGAAAACCATTCGTGCAATGCTAGATGCATATAGCACATATGCGATTACAGAAGAGCATGATATGAAAGAAAGCGTCCTGTATGATTGCGGTGATATTACGATGCATGTAACAGACATAAAAGAAAGTCATGCTCGCATAGCCAAGACACTTGGTCATTTGACGACAGTAAATTCGCAAATGGTACCGATTGTTCTTGGAGGAGATCATTCTATTAGCTTTCCTAGTATAAGTGGGTTCGCAAGTAGTAAAGGGAAAGTCGGCATTATTCAATTTGATGCACATCATGATTTACGTAATTTAGAAGATGGGGGACCATCGAATGGAACGCCATTTCGTAGTTTAATAGAAAATGATGTCATTACAGGGAAGCAACTTGTTCAAATTGGTATTCGCAATTTCTCAAATGCTCGTACGTACCATGAATATGCAAAAGAGCACGGTGTGACGGTGTATACAATGAAGCATGTACGAGAGAGAGCAATAAAGGATATTATTACAGAAAGTATCGAGATTTTACGTAGACAAGGCGTTACAGCTATTTATGTTTCTGTCGATATGGATGTATTAGATCAAGCGTTTGCACCAGGGTGTCCAGCCATTGGACCAGGTGGTATGGATAGTACGACGCTGCTTGATGCGATTACGGCGCTTGGTCAAGAACCGCTTGTCCAAGGTATGGACATTGTAGAAATTGATCCAACGCTTGATTTTCGTGATATGACGAGTCGTGTGGCTGCTCAAGTGATTATGAGTTTTCTGTTAGCAAGAGAAACGGTTCGTAAGCAGGTTAGCATATAAAAAAGAAACCTCTCCTTATTTGGAGAGGTTTCTTTTTATTGTTCTATATACGAATATTATGTGATAAGAGCTTATAAATTGACGTACTAGCTTGTGAAAAATATGATTCATATATGAAATATTTTTACGTTTAAAATATTTTATTATAAAAGGTATAGGGGGAATCAAAATGACAAATTCAAAGAGAAAAACAGCAAGTATATATGAAGGCACGAATATAAACAATTGGGGATCATTTCAAAATGTGGAAGAAACAAAGTTATTTGATCCGATTCAAATTGGCACTTGGTCTCTTCGTAATCGCGTGGCAATGGCACCGATGACGCGTTGTTTTGCTGATGACAAAACGGGAGTAGTTGGCGGTGATGTGGCTGAGTATTATCGTAAACGAGCGGCTGATGGCGTGGGACTTATTATTACAGAAGGAATTGTCATTAGTCCGAGAGCGAAGGGGAATCCAGGTGTTCCAGGTCTTTATACAAGGGACCAAATTGAGTCTTGGAAGCCAGTAACAGAGGCGGTACATAATGAAGGTGGAACCATTATTGCGCAAATATGGCATGTAGGGCGTATGAGTCATCATGAACTAACGGGTGGATTCTCACCACAAGCACCTTCAGCTATAGCAGCACAAGGAAATGTCCCTCGTTATCGGAAGCCTTTTGATACACCAGAAGCAATGACGATAGAAGAAATTCAAGAAACGGTCGAACAGTATGCGCAAGCTGCTAGGAATGCAATAGAAGCGGGTTTCGATGGGGTAGAAATTCATGGGGCACATGGGTATTTAATTGATCAATTTACTTATGAATTTGCGAATCATCGCAAGGATCAATATGGCGGAGATTTAAAACAAAGGTTAACGTTTATGAAAGAAGTATTACAAGCTGTTATAAGTGCGATTGGTGCAGATAAAACGCTTATTCGTTTTTCGGCATTTAAAGGTGATAACCCTAGCTATATGTGGGAAGATCCTGAAGCGGCAATTCAAACTTTCGTAGAGATGTTCCATGAAGTAGGACTAACGATGATCCACCCTTCAACAATGAATTATACGCAAGTTATAGCTGACGGAAAAAACTTGCATCAGTTAGTTCGTAAATATTGGAATGGCATAATTGTAGGAGTGGGGAATTTAAATCCAAAAGAGGCAGAAGAAGCACTACAAGAAGGAGCAATTGATGTAGTAGCATTTGGTAGACCATTGATTGCTAATCCGGATTTTGTGCATCGTGTTAAGCTTGGGGAAAGTTTAGAGGAATACGATGCAAAGCAGCATCTTGCTACATTAGTATGAATAATAATAAAAGAAGAACACATAGGGTGTTCTTCTTTTATTGTGTAAGAAAAAATATTAGAAAATGGTCTGATAGGAGGAGCGAAAGTGAATGAAACGCTACTCGTTATGATTAGTATATTACTATTGTTATTAATACTTTTTATCGCCTTTTTTATGGTTACATTTTTTATAAAGAAACGAACTCATCACTCTATCTTAAAACTTCATCCCTACTTAGGGAGGATGCGGTTTTTACTGGAAAAGATAGGACCTGAATTTCGGCAGTATTGGTTTGATAATGATACAGACGGAAAACCTTTTTCACGTTATGATTTTCAAAGTGTAATGTTTTTAGCAAAATATCGATCTGAAGTTCTTGGTTTTGGTTCAAAGCGGGATTTTGAGGCATCTGGATATTATATTGCAAACACTTTATTCCCAATTCTTACAGAAGAACTCAATGTGGACCTCTCCGAAGAGGGGGCTGCAAAAAAATATGTAATTCATAAAGAAGGTTTGTTTTCTAGAAAAGAAAAATTAACTTCAGATGCAACAAATCTTTGGCTATATGAGGAAGATGATGCAATTGTAGTTGGAGAGAATCGTAAATACCCATGGAAAGTATATGGAATGTTTGGAGCGTCTGCCACTTCTTATGGTGCAATAGGTGAAAATTATATTTTATCTACAGGATATGGTTCGAAAATGGCAGGGGGTTCATGGATTAATACAGGTGAGGGTGGTGTAATTCCAGAGCATATACAAACAGGTGCAAATATTATTGCTCAAATCGGTCCGGGTTTATTTGGATATCGTGATGAAGAGGGGAATTTTTCAATGGATGAGTTCGTAGTTAAAGCTAAAGAACCGAATATTAAAGCATTCGAGCTGAAATTAGGGCAAGGGGCGAAAATATGCGGTGGTCATCTAGAAGGGAAAAAAGTGAATCAGAAAATAGCTGCTGTTCGAAAAGTAAAAGAGGGAGAAACGATTAACTCCCCAAATCGTTTTGCTTTTTTACATCATACCAAAGATGCCCTATGGTTTATTCGTGATTTGCAAGAAAAAGGTGGTAAACCGGTTGGAATGAAACTAGTCATTGGACAACAAAAGCCACTAGAAGAATTAATGCAAACGATGAAAGAGCTGAATATTTATCCGGACTTTATTACAATTGATGGTTCAGAAGGCGGTTCTGGTGCCACTTACAAATCGATGGCAGACAGTATGGGAATGCCCCTTATACCGGCGTTAATTACATTTGTTGACACAGCTTGTCGCTTTGGAATCCGAGATAAATTAAAGGTTTTTGCGTCGGGAAAGCTAGTAACGCCTGATAAAGTAGCTATAGCTTTAGCGATTGGCGCCGATGCAGTTAACTCTGCGCGTGGATTTATGATGGCAAGTGGCTGTATCATGGCACTTCAATGTAATTCAGGACAATGTCCTTCAGGTGTTGCAACGACGAACCCTCGTTACCAAAAAGCATTAGATCCAGATGAAAAACAGTGGCGGGTGATGAACTATATTATTGGCATGAGGTATAGTGTATTTGCTTTATCAGCGGCAGCAGGAGTGAAAAGTCCACGTCATTTAACAAGGGATCATATTGTATTTAAAGATGAAACGGGTAGTGTGATTCCGTTGTCGAAATTATTTCCGGTAGTAGGTGAAAAGTGAGGGGAATAGCGAGAAACATTCCTGGCACTTAGTGTTGGGAATGTGCAAAAAAAGAGTAAATGGTTTTGCATTTACTCTTTTTCTCTGTCGTTATTATGCTGAGGTGGGGAAACAGGTAAGTAAATATCTACAGTTGTTCCCTTATTTAATTTACTTGAAATTTGTAGCTTACCGTGATGTTCTTGGATAATTTTATAGCACATCATCAAGCCTAGTCCAGTTCCTTTTTCTTTTAAACTATAAAAAGGTTCTCCTAAACGAGAAATACGATCTTCGGGAATGCCACAGCCCTCATCTATAATACGTATTAAAATACAATCATTTTCCGGCTGCTTTATTTGAATGAAAATGTTCCCTCCACAGGGCATGGCTTCTATTGCATTTTTTAAAATGTTAATGAAGACTTGTTTTAATTGATTTCCATCGCATTGAATTTCGGGCATAACAGAAGAATGGTCCATGATAATATGTACACTATGCATAATTGCTGTAGGTAGAATGAAGGTCACAACTTCTTCAATTAATTTTTTGATTTGACAAGAATGGATAGATAAAACTTGTGGTTTAGACATTGCCATAAATTGGCTTGTGATTGATTCCATTTGTGAAATTTCACTTAACATCACATCTATATACCATTTGTTTTGTTCATTAATCTCAGGCTTTAATAATGTTAAGAATCCTTTTAACGCTGTTAATGGATTTCTTATTTCATGAGCGATTCCTGCTGTTAATTGTCCAACCACCGCTAATTTTTCAGATTTTCGTAGTAATTTTTCGGTTTTCTTTAGTTCAGTAACATCCCTACCCATAACAATGAGCCCTTTTCGTGAACCATCAGGATGAAAGAGTGGAACTTTTGAAAGATCTAAGATCATATTGGATGTACCCTTATGAATGATAAATTCTTCACCATGAATAATTTGTTTTTTTTGCCATGCAAGTTCATCAATTTCTTCGCAATGTAAAAACGCTTCACGATATGCCTCATTATATTGAATAAGTTCACTATCTTTTTTTCCGTGATACGGAACATCCTGGAAATCAAAGCAAGAAAGAGCGTAATCATTTGCTTCTAGCCAGCGCCCTTCATGATCTTTAAAAATGACAAAGGCAGGCATTGAGTCCATTAATGTACGCAGTCGTTTTTCGCTTTCTTTTAACATTTTTTCGATTCTTTCAGATTTTTCCAGCGGCTTCATAATTGCATATACACCTGAAAGTTGATTTTGAATAAAAATAGGGACTAATTTTGTAACTACATCTATTTGATATGCCTCTTTATGCAAAATAGAAAGTATGTATTCTTCTTGATTATCAGCTGTAGTATTATTTATTTGTTGTAGTACTTGATCAAAAATATGTGCTTCTAAAATAGAAGTAATTGTTTTCCCTGCTAATTCCTCTGAAGTATATCCCAATATTTTTTCTGCAGAGGGATTAATGTGTAATATGATTCCTTGTAAGTTCAATGAAATAATGCTATCAGGATTATGTTCGAAAAGGGATGCATACATTTCTGTTAAAGAATAATTTTGTGTATGATTTCGTAAACGACGAGGTATGACCAAGTGACGATTTTTTTGAATAGATGAGAACTTTTTGCGACTCATAATTTTTCCTCCGTGCAACTAGCATCTAAAACCGATTTATTAATCTGTTATAAATATAATATATGAAAAATGTTATATATTTCTATAAAAAACAAAATTACAGAATAGAATATGTTTTCGTTCTTTTTGATAAACTTTCATTAAAACACCTTCTTCATTATAAAACAAACCTATGTATATGGCTGTTAAGTAAATCTTATAGAGTTTTATAAAACTTATATAAGTTATTTTTTTAGCGATATACAATAAAATAAAAATATAAAGGGGGAGGGGCATATGATAAATTATATTCAAGGGATTGATCATGTACAAGTAGCAGCACCTGCAGGGTGTGAAGAAGAGGCGAGAGCTTTTTATGGACATATAATAGGTTTAGAAGAAATTCCAAAACCTGAAGAATTAAGAAAACGTGGCGGTTGTTGGTTTCGTTGTGGAAATCAAGAAATTCATATAGGGGTAGAAGCAGCTTTTTCTCCGGCTAAAAAAGCGCATCCAGCTTTTTATGTTCACAGAATTGATGAATTTAAGAAAAACTTAATCGAGCAAGGGATTCAAGTCATAGATGATCATGCTCGTCCAGATGTAATTAGATTTTATGTTTTTGATCCGTTTGGGAATCGACTAGAATTTATGGAGAATAAATAAAAAACTAGGTGGAGTTCCACCTAGTTTTTAACCTTTTCTAAACAATCCTAATACTTCAACAGTCTCTGTAATATTGACGAATGCTTGTGGATCAATTTCAGAAATGGCTAGTTTCATACCAGCAAGCTCTTCTCGTGAAACAACAGTCATAAGCACACGTTTTTTTTCATTTGAGTATGCACCTTCACCATCAAGAAGTGTAATTCCACGTACAACTGTTGAAAGAAGTTTCTTTTTCATTTCTTCAGCTTGATTTGTTACAATCATAAGTGTAACTTTACGATGTTTCGTATGAACAGCATCGATTACTTTACCTGTTACATAGATTGAAAGTAAGCTCGTTAATGCTACATCCCAGTTAAAGAAAAATCCAGCAATGACAACAACGACTGTATTTAAAATAATGAGGAAACCACCAAGTTTAATATCTCTTTTGCGAGATAATAGCATACCGATAATATCAAATCCACCCGTAGAACCATGACAATTAAAGACAAGACCAATTCCTGCTCCTGCAATTACGCCTCCAAATACAGAAGAAAGAAGCGGATCTTTTGCGACGATTTGTACTGGAATCCAGTATAATGCTGCAGATAATACGATAACAGATACAACTGTATTAAAAATTACTTTTTTTCCAAGACCTATGTATCCTAAAATAAGAATAGGTAAGTTTAATGCAAAGTTAATAATTCCTGTGTTTACAGGGGTTACAATTCCTAAGATAATAGCAATTCCGCCAATTCCACTACTTAAAATCTTGTGGGGGATAAGGAAAAGATTAAAGGCAACTGCAATAATGATAGAACCAATAATAACTCCAAGAAATCTGACCATCTTTTTCCCGTCCTTCACTAAAAAATCATATTATTTCAAGATTATATATGAAATTGAAAGTTTTAGGGAAAAACAGTTTATTTTGGAAAAATAGAATAATTTAAAAAAACAAATTACTTTTGAACTTTATTAAAGAGGTGTGAAGATATGGAATTTAAAACGTATCAACAGAAAAGTCCTTTGAAACAGGAGTGCGAGGATGCCTTTTTTTGTAACGAAGATGTGATGGTATATGGTGTGTGCGATGGTGCAACACCACTTATACCATTTCAAGATGAGAAAGAACATAATGGAGCATATCTTGCATCTAATTTATTTGCAAGTCATTTTACATCGCTAAAAGAAGTAACAAGTTTACAAGAGGTAATTAAAAACGCAAATGAAGCATTACAAGAAAAAATGATAGATTATAAGATTGATACGACAAAGAAAGATCATTTATGGTGTACTTGTATTGCTGTAGTTCATATCAATGATAGAATCATTCAATATGCGCAGCTTGGTGACTGTATGATTGTTGCTACATTGCACGATGGAACGATGAAAGTGCTAACAAAAGATACAGTAAAAGGAATTAGTGCGCGAGCGAAAAGAAAACGTGAAGAAGATAGAAAAAAAGGACTTCCTGTACCGGAAGAACATCTATTTAATGATATTAGGAAGCAATTAAAATATAATCGTTATCTTGCTAATATGCCAAATGGGTATTCAGTAGCAAATGGGATGCCAGAAGCAATCACTTGGATTCAACAAGGAGAATTACCACTTGCTGAAGTGAAAGGGATATTTATTTGTTCGGATGGATTATTTCACCCAGGTTGGTCACTTGAGCAAACCGTGCAATATGTAAGAGGGCATAGTATAGAGGAATATGTTTCTATAATAGAAGAATTAGAAGGACAAAAGCGAATTCACCCAGATGATAAAACGATAATTATGATTGAGTTGTAAAAGGAGGATTCGGAATGGAAATGAAACAAGCAAAGCTGAAATTTCAAGATGAATTGCAGCCACTGCAAAACGTAACAAAACTTATTATTCATCACACAGCTGAAGATGGATGGGATGTGTATAAAACACATGAATTCCATCAAAAGGTAAGAGGTTGGAGCGGCATTGGATATAATTATTTTATTGAAGAAGATGGAACTGTATTTGCAGGTAGGGGATTACATGTTGGAGCCCATGCAAAGGGATATAATACTGAAACGATAGGGATTTGCATGGCAGGTAATTTTGATAAATACGATCCAGCAATAGCGCAAATAGATGCTTTACATTTGCTATGTAAGAACTTTATGAAGCAGTTTTCTATATGTGAAGAACATATACTGGGTCATCGTGAATTAGAAGGTGTCACAAAAACTTGTCCAGGAACACGTTTTTCTATGGTAGAGTTAAGGGAAATATTATCGCAAAATAGAGGAGAAGATGAGGCATGATGAATATAAAAATGCCAAATGAAAAGAAAGATGAGCTTGTAGAACAAATTCAGCAGTTTTTTGAAGAGGAAGACTTAGATACAATCGGGCGTTTTCAAGCAGAGCGTTTAATAGAAGAAATGATAAAATTAATTGGGCCATACGCATATAATCAAGCAATTGGGGATGCGAGAAAATTAATTACAGATAAGTTGTCAAACATAGAAGAGGATTTATATGTATTAGAAAAGCAGGGTGGTAAGTAAAAAGGGCCTTTAATAGGCTCTTTTTACTTATGTTCTTTATGTTCATGTACTCATAAAGTATGACAGTCTCTATCTTAAAAGAATGTAATAATGTATTTGGAATGTATGAAGGCGACTCTAATGCTACTTTTCCTTTCAACATTTAGGAGAAGTAGGGATTTTTTTGTGGAAGGAAAATGGAAGATTACTGTCGAAGGGAGTAGAAATAGATTAAAGGTGGGTGCTCTCATGAAAAAGAAAGAAATACATACATGCTCTTATTGCGGCTCTAATGATATTGGGGAAGGCGAGTTTGTTGGATATGCGCAAATAAGAAAAAAAGAGACGATGTTTACATCTTCTCCAGTGGATGCTTATATTTGTACGGATTGTGGAAGTGTACTTCAGTTAAAAGTAAGGAACTATCCTAAGTTTAAGAAGAAACCATTATGAACAATAAGATAGAAAAGTATCCAACATTGTATACAAATCGTCTTATATTAAGGAGGATCAATATAAGCGATATGTTAGATATATATGAGTATGCTTCAGATAAAGAAATGACAACGTATACTGTATGGAATCCCCATACAACATTAGATGATACGAAAATGTTTGTGAATTCAATTATGAACCAATATGCACAAGAAGAGTTAACTGCTTTTGGTATGGAATTACAAACTGAAAAGAAGCTCATAGGAACGTGTGGATTTATTACTTATAATTCAAAAGAACAAAAAGCGGAGATAGCTTATGCGTTATCACGAAAATATTGGGGAAGAGGGTTGGCGACAGAGGCCGCGCAGGCGTTTTTAGAATATGGTTTTACAGAGTTACATTTCAATCGTATTGAAGCAGGTTGTCATACAAGAAATAGACAATCTGAGAAGGTGATGAAACGATTAGGGATGAAATATGATCAAACCATTAAGGACGATTTGATTGTAAAGGGGATGTATCGTGATACGAAGCGATACTTTATTACACGTGATATGTATAGTGAAAATGAGCAGAGGAGAGTAAACTAATGAGGTTATTCTCCTCTGTTTATTTTTTGTTAAATAGATAGAATTTTCTGTTTAATAAATTGACAAGTAGTCAATTTATTTTTTATACTGTTATAAATTTACACAAAATAATAGAAGTGAGGGAGAATATGGAGAAGAGAAAGGGAGAGTTTCAAAACATTATAGAAAGAGAGAAAGGGTTACAACGGAGACTATCTACTAGGCAATTGTCGATGATTGCGATTGGTGGGGCAATTGGAACAGGTTTATTTTTAGGAAGTGGTATGGCAATTGGGTTAGCAGGTCCAAGTGTTCTACTTAGCTATGGAATAGGAGCGGTTATCGCTTTTTTATTGATGGGGTGTTTAGCTGAAATGACAGTAGCACATCCAACATCGGGATCATTTGGTGCCTATGCAGAGCATTATATTGGGCAGTGGGCTGGCTTTACAGTTCGCTATGCCTATTGGGTGAGTATTGTAGCAGCTGTAGGAACAGAGGTAACAGCAGTTTCTGTCTATATGAAATACTGGTTTCCAACTGCACCAGGCTGGATTTGGGTCATTCTTTTTTCAGGTATACTGATTTTTATAAATGCGACTAGTGTCAATTTATTTGGAACCATTGAATATTGGTTTTCGATGGTTAAAATTATCGCTATTTTAGGTTTCATTTTGTTAGGGGCTTATGTTGTATTTGGTACAAATGCTAATCCTGAAATGGGTGTGCAAAATTACATAAATGATGGAGGGTTTTTCCCAAATGGTTGGTGGGGCATGTGGGTTGCTGTTTGTGTTGCTATATTTAGTTACTTAAGTATAGAAATGATTGCTGTTACAGCTGGAGAGGCAAAAGACCCAGAAAAAGCAGTTCCAAAGGCTCTTCGTTCAACAATCTATCGGTTGATTATATTTTATTTATGTACGTTAGCTCTCATGTTGATGATTGTTCCTTGGAAAGTGGCAGGTGTGGATAAAAGTCCATTTGTTAAAGTAATGGAGTTAATTCATATTACAGGTGCTTCTGGTATTATGAATTTTGTAGTGTTAATTGCAGCATTATCGGCGATGAATAGCCAATTATATATTACAACACGCATGATGTTTTCATTATCGCGAGCGGGATATGCACCAAAGCGTTTTGGAATACTTAGTAAGAAAGGGGTTCCCGTTTCAGCTTTATTTTTGTCCACAATAGGAATCGCGTTAGCAACCGTAGTTACGATTATTTCTCCTAATCAAGCGTTCATGCTAATGATGGGAATCTCTATGTTTGGAGCTATGTTCACATGGATGATGATTTTTGTTACTCATTTATATTTCAGAAAAAAATGGGATAAGAATGGCGGAAGGAAGCTACCGGTACGTATGTGGGGATTTCCGTATTTAACCCTATTGGGTGTGATATTAATGTTAGCAATTATTCTTACCACATGGTTTACTGATATGTTTAAAACGACATTATTGACAGGAATTCCGTTTCTACTCATGATAAGCATAGGATATATGATATGGAAAAAAGCCAATGAAAGGAATATAGTCATAGAGAAAGATACGATATCAAGTGGTAGGGAATAAAAAGATTACGATAAGTCAATTAGATAATTATTTCCGTGGAAATAATTCAGAAAATACAGAAAAGTTAAACTTTCGTCATGAAAGTTTGGTATAATATTTAAAAATGAAAACGCTTTAATAGGAGGTTGGACAAAAATGATGATGAATGTGCCATTAACAATTAGTTCTATGATAGAAAGGGCAGAAAAGCTGTTTCCAAAGAAAGAAATCGTTTCGCGTACACATGATACGATTACCACTTTAACGTATAAGCAATTAGGAGAGCGAACAAGAAGACTCTCTAGCGCATTGAAGAAATTAGGGATAAAAGAGGGAGAACGAGTTGGAACTTTAGCGTGGAATCATCATCGTCATGTGGAATCATCATCGTCATGTGGAAGCATATTTCGCAATTCCGGGTATTGGCTCTGTTTTGCATACGATTAATATTCGTTTATCTGCACAACATATTTCCTATATTATTGGACATGCAGAAGACCGCATTTTACTCGTTGATGAAGATCTTGTACCTCTCGTTGAAAAAATTCAAGATAAACTATCAACTGTACAAGCATACATCATTATGACCGATAAAAAAGAACTTCCAGAAACTTCTCTAGAGCCGGTGTATCACTACGAACAGCTTCTTACAGAAGGGGATTCTGATTTTCAATTCTTAAAAGATATGGATGAAAATACACCAGCAGGTATGTGTTATACGTCAGCGACAACAGGGAATCCAAAAGGTGTTGTATATACGCATCGTAGTACGGTACTTCATTGTATGGCGCTTGGGCTCGCGGATACAGCGGCATTATCCGAAGGTGATGCAGCAATGGCGATTGTTCCAATGTTTCATGTGAATGCTTGGGGACTGCCGTTTGCAGCAACGTGGTTTGGATCGAAACAAGTGTTACCTGGCCCGATGTTTACACCGAAAATTTTATTAGAAATGATTCAGAATGAAAGAGTGACGTTGGCTGCTGGTGTACCAACGATTTGGCTTGGTGTTTTACAAGAATTAGAAAATAATAGTTATGATCTGTCAAGTATGAAACGGATTTTATGTGGAGGCGCTGCAGCACCTAAAAGTGTGATAGCTGCATTCGAACAAAAACATAATGTTCCTTTTGTCCATGCATACGGTATGACTGAAACAAGCCCGCTTGTGACACTTGCGCGGTTAAAAAGCTATGAGACAAATTTATCCTACGAAGACCAACTTGAAATCAGGTCAAAGCAAGGGTATCTTGTGCCAGGTGTTGAGATGAAAGTAGTTGGAGTGAACGGGGAAGTGAAGTGGGACGGGACTGAGATGGGTGAATTGTGCTTGCGGGCACCATGGGTTGCTGCAAGTTATTATAATGATGAACGAACTATCGAAGGATTCCGTGATGGTTGGTTATATACAGGTGATGTTGTTACAGTTGATGAAGAAGGATGCGTTAAAATTGTTGACCGCACAAAAGATGTAATTAAAAGTGGGGGTGAGTGGATCTCATCTGTAGATTTAGAAAACGCTTTAATGGCACATGAGGCTGTATTTGAAGCTGCCGTTGTTGCGGTTCCTCATCCGGAGTGGTAGGAGCGGCCTGTTGCATGTGTTGTACAAAAGCAAAATAGTTCTGTAACGAAAGAAGAGTTATATGAATTTTTACGACCGCAATTTGCGAAGTGGTGGTTGCCAGACGATATTGTTTTTATGGAGGAGATTCCAAAAACATCCGTCGGAAAATTTTTGAAACAAGAATTACGAAAAGAACTAGAGAATCTGCATAAAGGTAGCGAAAAATAATTTATAGGAAGAGGCGATTCCTGCCAATGGGAGTCGCTTTTTTATATTAAATCATGTTCATTTATAGCGGGTTAATTGTTAACTGGAATTATAAAGATGTTGACAATAATGCAAGAGAAAAGGTAAGATAACACCAATGATATGTTATCTTATGATAAGTTGAAGTTTACAAATAGGAGAAATATACACATGAATACAAAGAATTTAGTTTTTGTTGCTTTATTTAGTGCAATTATGGGTGTATTAGGACTAATACCACCAATTGCGCTTTCTGTTACACCTGTTCCGATTACATTGCAATCTCTTGGTGTTATGCTTGCGGGAGGATTACTTGGATCTCGTCTTGGTGCATTAAGCCAAATGGTTTTCTTGTTTGTTGTTGGAGTAGGAGCGCCATTATTAGCTGGTGGTCGCGGTGGTCCAGGTGTATTTGTTAGTCCAAGTGCAGGGTATTTAATCGGATATATTGTTGGAGCCTTTGTGATTGGGTATCTTGTAGAGCGTTTAAGCCAAGTATCTGTTATAAAAGTATTCTTGATTAATATAATTGGCGGGATTCTAGTTATTTATGTATTTGGCGTGACTGTTCAAGCATTTATCATGGATATTTCTGTATGGCAAGCCATTAAAGTAAGTGTCGTATTTTTACCAGGTGATTTAGTCAAAGCTGTGATTGCAGCAATTCTTGTACCTAGATTACATCGTTCATTGAAATATGTGATTACACCTGCTTTAAAGAAAGATAAAATCTCAAACGCTAGTTAAAGAACGGAAGAGACTTTATAAAATGTAAGAAACACGTATTAGCGTGTTTCTTTTTGTTATCTGAAAGGAAAGGATGAATAGTAGTGGGGATTACATCGTCTTATAGGAAGCATGCTGGTTTACATCCTAATAAAATAGCGATAAAAGAAAAAGATAGAGTATTAACATATAAAGAATGGCATGAATCTGTTTGCCAAGTAGCAAATTGGCTTAATAAAGAAAAAACAACGAATAAAACAGTTGCGATTTTACTAGAGAATCGCATTGGATTTTTACAAATCTTTGCAGGTGCTGCAATGGCAGGGTGGGTTTGTGTTCCGCTTGATTTAAGGTGGAAACATCATGAGCTTAAGGAAAGGTTGAAGCTTGCTAATCCATCTATTGTAATTACTGAACAATATAAGATGAGTGAAATACCACTAATAACTGGAAAGGTATTCTCGATTCATGAATATAATCAAATGATAGGCGACCAGTTACATATATACTATTCTTCAGAAAGTATAAAAAAATGCTCGTTCTATATGGGGTTTACATCGGGGTCAACTGGGAAAGCGAAGGCATTTCTTAGAGCGCAGGATTCTTGGGTCCATAGCTTTGATTGCAATTTACATGATTTCCATATGAAGAAAAATGATACGGTTTTGCTTGCTGGTACGTTGGTTCATTCTCTTTTTTTGTATGGGGCAATAAGTGCACTATATTTAGGGCAAACAGTGTATATTGTAGAAAAGTTCATCCCCAATCATATTTTATCTATATTGAAACAAGAGAAGATTTCAGTGATGTATACCGTTCCGACGATGCTAGAGGCATTATATAAAGAAAAAAGTGTTATAGAGAAAGAAGTAAAAATTATTTCTTCAGGAGCAAAATGGGAAGCTGAAGCAAAACAGAGAGTAAAAGCCGTATTTCCGTATGCAAAAAGATATGAATTTTATGGTGCTTCTGAATTAAGTTTTGTCACAGCACTAACAGATGTAGAAAATGAAAGAAAAGGATCTTCAGTTGGAAAGCCATGTCATAATGTGCAAATTCGGATATGTAACGAAAAAGGTAGGGAATTAAAACAGGGTGAAATTGGAACTGTTTATGTGAAAAGTGATCAGTTTTTTATGGGGTATGTACTAAATGGAGAGCTTTCTTGTCAAGTTACAGAAGAGGGCTGGATGACTGTAAATGACATAGGCTATCAAGATGAGGAAGGTTTTTTATATATAGTAGGTAGAGAGAAGAATATGATTTTATGTGGAGGTATCAATATTTTTCCAGAGGAAATAGAGAGTGTATTATCTACTCATCCCCATGTTGAAGAAATTGTAGTTGTTGGTATAAAAGATGAATATTGGGGCGAAAAACCTGTTGCTATGGTGAAAGGAAGAGCTACGAGACAAGAATTAAAAAGTTTTTGTTTAAAACGACTATCCTCATTTAAAATTCCGAAAGAGTGGTATTTTGTTAATGAAATTCCGCATACAAGTAGCGGGAAAATTGCCCGTGAAATAGCAAGAAATGTAATTGAGAATCAGGAGACAGTTTATGAATAGAGCGGTCATTGTAGAGGCGAAGCGAACACCGATTGGCAAGGAAAATGGAATGTTGAAAGAATACGAGGTTCAGCAACTGACAACTCCTTTGCTAGCACATTTAAGTAAAGGAATAGAGAACGAAATAGACGATGTAATACTAGGAAACGTTGTTGGGCCAGGCGGAAATGTTGCACGGTTATCAGCGCTTGAAGCCGGACTCCCATATACAGTACCGGGCGTAACAATTGATCGCCAGTGCGGTGCGGGGTTAGAAGCGATTCGGATGGCTTGCCACCTTATTCAAGGTGGGGCAAGTAGTTGTTATATTGCTGGAGGAGTGGAAAGTACAAGCACATCTCCCTTCCAGAAGAGAGCTCGCTTTTCGCCTGATCGTATCGGAGATCCAGATATGGGAATAGCAGCTGAATATGTAGCAGAGAAATATAAAATTACAAGGGATATGCAGGATGAATATGCTTGTTTCAGTTATAAAAGAACATTGGAAGCACTTGGAAAAGGGTATTTACAAGAAGAAATGATTCCGATTTCTTCAAATATACTGGAAGATGAAACAATAAAGTACGGAATGAATTATGAACGAATTATAAAGAGAACAAGGCCGGTTTTTTTACAAGGAGGAACGGTGACAGCCGGTAACTCATGTGGTGTAAATGATGGGGCATGTGCTGTGCTTGTAATGGAGGAAAGAAAGGCTCGTGCATTTGGTTATAAGCCGATTCTAAGGTTTGTGAGTAGTGCTGCAATTGGTGTAGATCCTCTTTTACCGGGTAGCGGACCGATATTTGCTGTGCGAAAGTTATTACAAGATCAGAACCTATCAATAGACGATATTGATTATATTGAAATGAATGAGGCTTTTGCTGCTAAGATTGTAGCATGTGCACAAGAACTACAAATCCCATATGATAAACTAAATGTGAGTGGTGGAGCGATTGCTCTTGGTCACCCTTATGGTGCATCTGGAGCGATGCTTGTTACGCGATTATTCTACCAAGCGCAAAGAGGAGAAGCAAAGTATGTCATTGCAACGCTAGGTATTGGTGGGGGAATTGGGCTCGCGCTATTGTTTGAGAGAGTAGAGAACTAGAAGTAATTTAGTTCTCTACTTTTTTGATATATAGACATTGCTTCCAGGTTTTGATTTTATTATTTTAACCGAGAAGACCTCCTCCTCTAAACGAAGTGAAGGTGGGGGATGAATCGGTTGTTCCTTTTTAAAGAAAACGTCTCTTCTTTGTGGAACTAACGTTCGATTGGGTGTATAATAATCTTATCAAATAAAAGAAGGTGGGAACAGGTGAAGAAAGCGTATTTTTCGAAACGGATCTACAAGATAGATGTACCGCATGAAATGGTAGATGCATTGGCAGAGACAATCGAAACATTTAATCAGGCAAAACGCTTTGCGTTTCAAACGATTGTTCGTGAAAAAAGTTGGAACCGTAAGTTGTATACAGACAGTCTTCATCTCGTTCTCAAGCGGAACTATCAATTGAATGATTATTATGCAAACAGTGCGGCGCAAGAAGCAAAGGCGTTGTTTACAGGTTTAATGGTGTTACAAAAACGATATGAGAAGCAAACGCAAGAGAAGCTTAAGAAGCTTAAGAAAAAGTTGAAACAAGAACGGACAAAACTAACAAATCTTCGCAGAATCAAACAAAGTTGTGTGAAAGGAACGCTGACGTTTCCGAAAAACACTCGCTTCGCAAAGCACAACAACCTCATCTCCTTATCTCGTAAAAAAGACACCTTAATTTGGCTGAGTGAATATCTGTTTGAACACCAATACTTAGATGTTCAAATGAAAAGAATTCAGGCGAAAATTGGTCATCTCACCCAAAGACAATCTCGTTTAATGCAAAAACTTTCATCTGATCAAACGAATATTCCTAGCGCAGTATTTGGAAGCAAAAAACTGTTTCGCTCTCAATTTACAATCCGCGAATTTGTACGTAACCATGACAAATGGAAAACAGTATTTTCTCGTGCTCGAAATAAACAACTGATCCTATCTGGACGGAAAGATGCCATACATGGCAATTTTGTATTTCAGTATGTGCCCGAGGCAAAAGAGTTGTGGATGACGACAAGTTCTGGGAAAACACTTATGTTTCCAGCTGTTACGTTCCCATAAGGCGCCATTGAAGAAGTAATCACAACCCAACTACAGTGTAAGAACAAGAAAAAGTATGGCAAACCGATCGCATGGTCTGTGGAAGACTATGGTTCCTATTATATTGTGAAATGTTTAGTCGATGTACCGGGAAATCCACGTACGAATTACAGTACATCAGATGGTGTGATTGGTGTAGATTGTAATCTTGAGCACTTTACTTGGACAAATGTAACGAAGGATGGAAATTATAAAGGAAGTGGTTTCTTTCGTTTTTCTATCATGGGGAAATCTACAGGACAAATCACAAAGATTATCGAAGTGGAAGCGATTCGCTTAGTCGACTTAGCGGAGCGGTATAACAAACCGATTGTCATCGAGAAGTTAGATACAACCCAATCGAAAACAGGGGATCGTTACGGAAATAAGCGC
>NZ_JABUAE010000042.1 GCF_013314535.1 Bacillus sp. Xin1
AATGGTTGTAGGATGAACGGAGACACCACGTTCTCTTAGGATTTCAGATACATCGCGATAGCTTAAAGAAAAACGACAATAGTAGCCCACGGCTACTAAAATAATATCCTTTTTAAACTGTTTTCCTTTAAAATACCCCATATATCATTCTCCTGCTCACACTTTTTCTACAGGTTATCTCAGTTTAGAAATCTTTGCAACAGAACCATGAGAAGGGAGTTTGCGTTAATTTTACCGTTGTGAGCGGCAATAACAAAGTAAAACTGCCGAAGAACGGAACTGTTGTATTTGCTGGGACACCGAACTCAGAATTTATGATCACGTTGAACTAGCTACAATTCAAGATGGACTTCAACAAAACCAGTACGACATATAAAAGGTGTTTTGCTGGTTTTGTTTGTATTTACGCATTAGCTTTAATTCAGGACAAAATAAGGTCTTTTATAATCAATGCAATTGGTGATTTGGTAAATTATCCTATTTTTTATCTGAATTTTCTAATTTGATTATTTCAACTTTATGAAGATAGTAGCTAGAAAAGTTGTGTGATAGTATTTTAAATAGAAAAAAAGACAATTCTGAAAAGGGGTGTGATTTGGGTGGTTTAACTATTGTAAATTTTAGGGTTACAGAGCTATTAATTGATTATTTTCATTGAGTAGAGTTTTGGCTTGTAGAATATGAAAATCAAAGAAAATTGTTCAGATAAATTAATGAAATATTCTCGTTTTTTACTGTTGTTGTAATGACGATATAACTAGAAATCATTTAATTCGTCTACGTTTATAGGTGAAAAAGATCATTTAAAGTCAGAAGTGAATGTGTAAGAACTAAAAATAAATATATTTGAATGCATAAATTAAACCAAAGATATTGAATTTTATAGTTATTGAAGTTTGAATAGTATTAAATTTTAGGTAGATATATGTAGAGTTATAAATTATGTGAAAAAAAGAGGTATTGTGTACACAAAAACATCCGTTTTAGTAAATTTAAGGAGCACATTTTATGAAAACTACCGATTCAAAAAGCCTATTAGGAAATAGGATTTATTTACAAGTTTTCTCTGCCTATTCATTGCTTATGCTTGGTGTTTTTATTGATATGTTAGCCATTATGACTATTGTTGGGTTTGAATGGGAAGTAGATCCTACCATGATTGGGTTGATTCCTGTTGCATATGCACTTCCTGGAATTATCTTTGGCTCATGGGCAGGTGTTATTGCAGATCGTTTTAGAAAAATTCCAATTATGATGTTCTGTAATCTGATGGTTGGTGTAATAACAATTGCTCTTTTATTTGTACAAAGTATCCATTGGCTCTTATTAGCATTAATGATTCGTTCTATTTTTATTGTTTTTTATTATCCTGCACAGCAAACACTAACAAGACAGATTGTATCCCCAGAGTTGCTTACTAAGGCAGTAAGTATCAACGGAATAGTCGAGCAGGGAACCAAGATAGTAGGTCCACTTATAGGAGGAGTGTTGTTGAGCTGGTTTCAGCCAGAGTTCTGTCTCATTATAAGAGCGATAAGTTGTTTACTAGCAACTTTGATTCTGATGCCCACAATAAAATTCAAAGAAACTCTTTTAAGAAAACCTGTTGATAGGGAAAAGCAAAGCACTTGGGCCGCTTGGTTACAAGGGTGGAGTTATGTATTATCTAATCGGATAATATTATCAACTATGATTTTCGTTACAATAGCTATGGCAGTATTACAATTAGTAGACTCGCAGTTCCCTACTTTATTTAAGAGCTTATTTCCACATGATAAAAGTAAAATGGGATATATCATTTCTATTATTGGTCTTGGGGGAATACTTGGTGCATTACTAACTCAAAAATTAAAACAATTTCAATATGGTTGGGTAGTATGTGGGGGTATGGTTTTAATGGGAATTGGTTTTGGAGGGATTGGCCTGATAACGCCCGGTACGGTCTTCGTTTTGGCCTATTTGATTAGTTTTATCGCTGGGATTGGAAGTGGATTGATGCTTGTATCTAATCAAGTTATTTTACAAATAGAATCCGATCAAGATCAAGTAGGAAGAGTATTTGGTATACAAAGCAGTTTAACAAACGCAGTTCTAATTATTTCTCCTGCTATGAGTGGCCCATTAGTGCATTTGGTTGGAGTAACTCAACTCTATGTTTATGGCGGGATTGGGCTTATCATCATTGGAGTAATTGGAGTTTCACTGCAGAAATATTTATGGGCTAAACATAAACACGAGCCTATAAGAGTAAATAATTTTTGAAGGGAAGATTTTTTATGACCAATGAGGAATGTTATCCATTAAGTCACCCGCAGCGAAGAATATGGTATACAGAAGTTATTCATTCTGATAAAGGGATATGTAATTTAAGATTCTTATTTAAACTTCATCGAAAAATGAATTATTCAAAATTAAACCAAGTTGTGAATCGTGTTATCAGTGAAAATGATGGTCTGTGCATCAGATTAAAAGAAAATGGGCATCAGGAACCTAAACAATATTTTATTAAACATGAAGAACAAGAATTTGAGTTTTTCGATTTCAGTTCTGTGGAGGATTCAGATTTGCTTGAGGAATGGATTGAGCAGAAAACAAAAGAAACGTTTACATTATTTAATTCAAATTTATATTATTTCGCTTTAATAAAATTAAACGATAATGAATGTGCAGTCTTTGGGAATGTTCATCATATTATCATGGATGGTTTATCAATCCAAATATTTACCAGTCAGATTGCAAAATATTATTATGAAATGCATAACGAGACTGAGGAAGGCGAAATTAAAAATTCATATGTTCAATTTCTGGCCAATGAACAAACATACTTGAATAGTAGTCGCTTTCAAAAAGATCAAAAATTCTGGTTAGAGGAATTTAAAACACTTCCATCTGTGACCGGATTGAAGCCCTATAATACGTACCAAGTTAGTACCAAAGCATCACGCGAGACGTTTATATTATCGGAGCATTTGAAGAGAAAGATAGAAAAATTTTCTGAATATTACAAATTTAGTTTGTATACCCTTTTTGTTGCTGCTTTCTCGTTATCCATGTATCGGTGGACCTCATCGCTTGATATTGCATTAGGAATGGCTTACGGCAACCGCATGACTAAAATGGAACGTGAATTGATTGGAATGATGGTGAGTACAGTTCCTTTAAGAATGGATATTAATCCAGAAGAAGAAGTGCTTTCATTTATTGGTAGGGTGTCCAGAAAACAAAGTAAATCATTAAGACATCAGAAATATCCATTTGATTTGTTATTAAAGCAGATTAATAAAGAGAATAACAGCAATGTGAGACTTTTCGGAACTACGATTGATTATAGAGATCGTGATGAAAGTGGTGACTCACTATGGATTCCAAACCGTGAAGAGGTACAAGATTTTGCAGTGCATATTGAAAATTTAATTGATATAGACTCTTTACATGTACATATTGATTATCGTGAGGAGCTATTTTCTAAAGAAGAAATAAAACGTTTTTTTAACGTTATGTTAGCGATAATAGAAAACACTTTTGAAAACCCAAAGCAGAAGGTAGCTGAAATCGAAATCATTTCTGATGAAGATAAAAGAAAAAGTTTAGTAGAGTTTAATAATCCTAAGCTTGATTTTCCACCTCAAGTAACTATTCATGAATTGTTCGAACAGCAAGCTATGATTTGTCCAAATGCTATTGCAGTTACGTATGAAAGAGGAAAAGTTACTTATAGGGAGCTAAATGAACGTGCAAATCAGTTAGCTCATTATCTGCAGAAAAAAGGAGTAGGACCTGATACTTTAGTTGGACTGTGCGTTGAACGTTCTTTAGAAATGATTGTAGGTATTTTAGGGATTTTGAAGGCTGGTGGAGCTTATGTCCCACTTGATCCAACATATCCAGAGCAGCGACTTCAATATATTTTAGAGGATGCTAGCATTCAATTATTCGTAACGCAAGAAGGTTTAAAACAATTGAAATGGTTACCAGAAAATATTACATCGATTTGCCTGGATCGTGAAAGAGATAAGATTGAACAAGAAAGTAAGACCTTGCCGGTTTCCGATGTAAGTTCCCAAAACTTAGCTTACGTAATCTATACTTCGGGATCAACAGGGAATCCAAAGGGCGTTATGATAGAGCATCACAATGTCATTCGTTTATTTAAATCGACGGATTGTTGGTATCAGTTTAATGAAAAAGATACTTGGACTCTTTTTCATTCTTATGCATTTGATTTCTCAGTATGGGAAATTTGGGGAGCATTATTATATGGTGGGAAATTGGTTGTTGTTCCATACTGGATTAGTCGGTCGCCTAAGGATTTTTATCAATTATTGATAGAGGAAGAAGTCACAGTTCTAAATCAGACACCTTCCGCGTTTCGACAATTAATACAAGTGTGTGAACAAGAAGATAAGAATAAAAACTTGCAGCTGCGTTATGTGATATTTGGCGGAGAAGCGTTAGAACCTATTAGTTTGTTACCATGGTTTCAAATGTATGGGGACAAAGAACCACAGTTAATTAATATGTATGGAATTACAGAAACTACAGTTCATGTTACATATTATCCAATTACTCAAGATGATGTGCAGCATGCTTCAAGAAGTAATATTGGAAAGCGGATTCCAGATTTAGAAGTGTATATACTAGACGCTTATCAACAACCGGTACCTATAGGTGTAGATGGTGAGCTTTATATTGGTGGGGCAGGGCTTGCACGTGGGTATTTAAATCGACCTGAATTAACTGCAGAGCGCTTTATACCCCATCCATTTAGTAGTGATCCGAAAGCAAGATTATATCGGACAGGAGACTTAGCGAGGTATTTACCGGATGGGAATCTGGACTATCGTGGAAGAATTGATCATCAGGTTAAAATACGTGGTTTCCGAATTGAGATTGGGGAGATTGAGTCTACTTTAAATGCATGTGCATCTATAAAAGAGGCTGTTGTAATTGTTAGAGAAGATCAACCGGGTAATAAACGATTAGTAGCATATGTTGTAGGAGATGGAAATGTAGGTGCGTGGAGAGAGTATCTTAAAGCGAAACTACCGAGCTATATGGTCCCTTCAGGATTTGTGACGATGGAAGCCATTCCACTAACTGCTAACGGTAAAGTTGATCGTGGGGCCTTACCTATGCCGGAGGAAAAGGAGATTAACAGTGAATCTGTAGTTCCTCGGAATAGTAACGAGAAGATACTGGCTACCATCTGGAAGCAAGTATTAGGTGTTAAAAGGGTGGGAATCTATGATAATTTCTTTGAAATTGGTGGCGACTCGATTCTCAGTATTCAAATCATATCTCAAGCAAGTCAAGTGGGATTAAAACTTACTCCAAAGCAAATGTTTGAATGCCCAACCATTGCCGAGTTGGCACAAGTGGCTATAGAAACGCAGGGAGTACAAGCGGAGCAGGGAATTGTGACAGGAGATGTGCCTCTTACTCCAATTCAGTACTGGTTCTTCGAGCAAGAACATCCACGTCCGGAGCATTGGAATCAATCGATGCTTTTAAGAGTAAAAGAGAGATTGGACGTGAAGTTACTAGAGGGAGCAATATTAAATTTACTCAAACATCATGATGCTTTACGTTTCCGGTACGAACAGTTACCAAATGGAACGTGGATGCAGAGAAATGAAGGGACTGATGAGCGGTCTGTACTTCATGTGGTAAAACGGGACACAGCTAATGAACAAGCGTGGAATAAAGTAATACAAGAAAAGATGAACATTACTCAAGCTAGTTTCAATTTAGTTACAGGTCCGTTAATGAGAGTAGTTTACTTCGAGGATACCTTGACTGGAAATGATCGACTATTCTGGGTGATTCATCATTTAGTAGTAGATGGAGTATCTTGGAGAATTCTATTGGAAGATTTACAGGCGGTATATAACCAGAGGAAACAAGGTCAAGGAGTTCGCTTACCTGCGAAAAGTACATCTTTTAAAGAGTGGGCGGAACGACTGCAGGCATACAGTGATTCGGGTATTTCAAAAGAAGTACAAGATTATTGGAATGAATGGGTAGAAAAAGAAACGATGAAAATTCCAATGGACTACCCAATACAGGACACAACAGAAGAATCGATCGATCAAGTGACGAGGACTTTAGGAGTAGAAGAAACACATGCATTGTTACAAGAAGTTCCAGTGACTCATAAGACAAGGATTAATGAGGTACTATTGGCGGCATTAGGACAAGCTATCGTCGATGTTACGAATCAGCAAGCGGTTTCTATTCATCTAGAAGGACACGGGAGAGAAGAGATGATTAAAGATATTGATCTATCACGGACAGTGGGCTGGTTCACGAGTATTTATCCTGTTCATCTGAATTTTAAAGGAATTAAAACACCTATTGAAGGACTAAAGGCTGTAAAAGATCAATTGCGTCAAATTCCGAATCGCGGAGTTGATTATGGTATTTTACGTTACTTGAAAAAAGAATTACTTCCGTTTTATCAGCAAAAGCCTTCAATAAGCTTTAATTATTTGGGCCAATTTGATCAAGTGTTTTCAAAGGAATCTTTGTTTATGCAAGAGACAGGGTTTACATTTTTAGATCATGCTCCAGGTTCCAAACCACCGCATCTAATTGATGTTATCGGTATGGTAAAAGATGAGAAGTTACATTTTGTTTGGATGTATAGTAGAGAACAGTTTTCTAGGTTGAAAATTCAAGCGATAGCAGATGGTATGTTGAGGCATCTTCGTCAACTTATAAATAAACCAACAACAGAGTCTGCTTTTACAGTATCAGATTTTGCTGATGCGGAGGATCTTACGGAAGAAAGCTTGAGCAAAGTATTACTTAAATTAACAAAGAAGAGGGTGTAAAGATGGGAGACGTTATAGATATATATGGATTATCACCTTTGCAAAAAGGAATATTGTTTCATACTTTATACGATCAAGATGATGAACATTCTTTTTCCTACATTGTACAAGTAGGCTTCTTGCTCGGGGGGCAATTGGATGTTGCTACTTTTGAAAAGGCTTGGGAATATGTTATTCATCGACATGAGGTTCTACGTTCAGTATTTGTGTGGGAGGAAGTAGAAAAACCACTGCAAGCAGTTTACCAATGTCTTCCTTTTACTATTCATCAAGAGGATTGGAGTGCCCATTCGCATGAGGAGAGGGAGAAGAAATTACACCAATTCTTGACTGCAGATCGTAGAAAAGGATTTTTATTGGATGAAGCACCGTTGATGAGAGTCACTGCGATTAAAGAAGCAGAAGAGGAAACAAGAATCATTTGGACACATCATCATATTTTGCTAGATGGGTGGAGTGTGTCATTGGTCTTTAGTGAAGTGATGGAAGTTTATCTCAAGATGATAAAGGGAGAATTGTTGAATCTTCCTAAATCTCTTCCTTATAAAAAATATATCCAGTGGATAAATAAACAAGATCAAAGTCAAGCAGAGGAATTTTGGACAGAAGAATTAAAGGGGTTTTATGCACCTACGCCATTAGCGATGGAAAGAAAGGATCAAGAACAGGAGAAGGGCTATGGAGAGCATGTTTATCAGGTATCTGAGGAACTCACTGAGAATTTACAAGAGTGGGTACGAAATAGTCGATTAACATTGAATACGTTAGTACAAGGCGCATGGGCCTATTTGATGAGTAGGTATAGCGGTGAAAGTGACATTGTATTTGGCGTAACTAGCTCTGGACGTCCTACGGATTTGATAGGAGCAGAGAATATGGTGGGTCTATTTATTAACACATTACCTACTAGAATTCGATTAACGGATGATACATCAGTAGTAGATTGGCTTCGTAAAATACAGATGAAAGAAATGGAACGAAGACAATATGAGTATAATTCGTTGGTTGATATTCAAGGGTGGAGTGAAGTTCCGCGGAATAGCTCCTTATTTCATACCTTGTATGTGTTTGAAAATTATCCAATTCAAGGTGAGAGAAATGATGATTTAAGTTTACTAGATGTTAAAAGCGCGGAACAAACAAATTATCCTTTAACAATCATTGTAATGCCTGGTAAGAAAATTACTTTAAAGTTGATGTATGATCGAAGCTATTTTAATGAAGAAACAATAAATCGGATTCAGGGTCACTTATTGCAAGTATTAATTCAGATGACGAAGAGTCTAGATTCAAAACTCTTGGAAATTACTCATTTAACAATGGAAGAGCAGACACAGTTGCTAGAGGAATGGAATAATACTCAAGTAAAATATTCAGCTGAAGGCATGATTCATACGGTATTTGAGGAGCAAGTTAAAAAAACGCCAGAAGCAATCGCGGCTATTTACGAAAATGAACAAATTACCTATAAAGAGTTGGAGGAGCGTGCGAATCAGCTAGCTCATTATTTACAAAAGCGTGGTGTAGGTCCAGAGTCTCTAGTCGGAGTATATATGGAACGTTCATTACAAATGATGATAACGTTATTAGGTATTCTAAAATCAGGAGGGGCGTATGTTCCACTTGACCCTACTTATCCGGAGAGTCGGCTTCGTTATATATTAGAGGATGCTGGAATCGAAGTACTAGTGACGGAAGAAAATTCGAAAAATTTATATATATCTGAAGATCTTGAAACAATCTGTATGAATAAAGATTATACTGCAATTGAAAAAGAAGAATCAACCCCATGTATAAGTGGTGTAACAGGAAGAAGTTTAGCGTATGTTATGTATACTTCAGGATCTACAGGGAATCCAAAGGGAGTGATGATTGAGCATCATTCAGTAATCAATTACCTAGAATGGATGCAACATCAATATCCACTTTCTGAAAAGGATGTGGTCCTGCAGAAAACCCCATTCTCATTTGACGTATCTGTTTGGGAGTTGTTTTGGGGGATTCACGTTGGAGCAAGTGTATCTTTCCTACCTCCAGGTGGAGAAAAAGATCCTTCCATTATAGCTGAAGTGATTGAAAAACATCAGGTCACTATTGTTCAATTTGTTCCTTCGATGTTATCTGTTTTCTTAGGTCACTTCAATCATATTGAATTAAACATGAATTGTTCGTCCGTGCGTCATGTATTTTCTGGTGGGGAAGAACTAAGCTCAGGGTTGGTTAGACGATTTCAACAGCAATGGAATCATAGCGGACAAGTAAAATTAACTAACTTTTATGGACCAACTGAAGCCACTATTTATGTAAATGCATTTGACTTACAACCTAATCAAGAAATTGTTTCTATTGGGCAGCCGATACAGAACACGCAATTATATGTATTAGACCAAAATCAACGCTTGCAATCAATCGGAATAGAGGGTGAGTTATATATTGGTGGTGCCGGTTTAGCGCGTGGATATTTAAATCGCCCGAATCTTACTGCCGAAAAATTCGTTTCGCATCCATTTCAATTGGGGGAACGACTATATCGAACAGGAGATTCAGTAAGATATCTAACTGATGGAAATTTAGAATTTATAGGTAGAATGGACCATCAAGTAAAAATGCGTGGTTTTCGAATTGAACTAGGAGAAATTGAAGCGACTTTAGAAAAATGTTCGTTTATTAAAGAGGCTGTCGTATTAGTTAGAGAAGATTGTCCAGGCGATCAACGATTGGTTGCATATGTAATAAGCGATGGAAATACCCGAAAGTGGAGAGAGTATTTACAAAACCAATTGCCGAATCATATGATTCCAGCGCACCTTGTAGAGTTAGAACAGTTCCCGCTTACTCCGAATGGGAAAATCGACCGAAAGGCCTTGCCAGCACCTGATGAGCAACCTATAGGAGATTTAAATGTTCTACCTCGGACGCCATCGGAAGAGCTTATTGCCTCGGTTTGGAGTCAAGTGTTAGGAACAGAAAATATCGGTATTCAGGATTCCTTCTTTGAACGAGGTGGACACTCACTACTAGCTACTCAAATCGTCTCTCGATTACAAGAATTGTTCCAGGTTAAAATCCCGCTACGTGAGCTTTTCAAGCACGATACAGTGGAAGCATTAGCGAAACGAGTAGATCAGTTGCGCAAAGAAGATAAAAAACGAGAGGTTCCACCCCTTGTACCTATGACACGGGAAGAATCTATTCCACTTTCCTATGCGCAGAAACGTCTATGGTTTATTGATCAATTAATGCCAAATAGTGCGATGTACAATATTCATGCAGCGTGTCGCTTAACAGGTAAATGGTCAATTGAAGCATTGGAGGCCGGATGGAATCAGTTGTTGGAGCGTCATGAATCATTACGGACGATAATTCTAGAACAAGAGGGTGAACCTTTTCAACAGGTTCAATCTCATGTATTCAGACATATCCCTCAAACGGATCTAACAGTTCTCTCTTTGGAAGATAGGGAAAGAGAGATGAAACGGCTCATTCAAAACGAAGCGGAGGAACCATTTCATTTTGGACAAGGTCCTCTGATTCGAACACGAATATTGAAAGTGGACGAGGAAGAATGGATTCTCCTTTGTACGATGCATCATATTATTTCGGATGGGTGGTCAATGGGAATCTTACTTGAAGAATGGATGGCTTTTTATGAAGGAGTACTAAGCGGAAAGCCAGTGGAACTGAAGAAATTATCTGTCCAATACGCAGACTTTGTCATGTGGCAGAAGGAATGGCAAAAAGAAGAGAATTTTGATCAACACCTTCAATATTGGAAGGAAGAATTATCTGGAGAGCTACCGGTTTTACAATTACCGATGGATCGTCCTCGACCTGCGGTTCAAACCCACCGTGGTGCGAGTCAGTCCTTTACGGTGGCGAATTCCCTACAGGAAAAGCTCAAAGATTTAAGTCTGCAAGAAGGATCCACTTTATTTATGACCTTGATGGCAGCGTATCAAAGCTTCCTTTCTCGTTATACAGGACAAGACGACATCTTGGTTGGAAGCCCAATTGCAAATCGAAATGTTAAAGAGATTGAGGGGGTAATAGGTTTCTTTGCAAATACGTTGGTTTATCGAGCTGATTTCAGTGAAAATCCGACGTTCCAAGAACTTTTGTCGCAGGTACGAAAAAAAGCACTAAAAGCATACGAGTATCAGGATATTCCATTTGAGAAAGTGGTAGAATCCGTAAAACCGGAACGGAATACAAGTCATTCACCGATATTTCAAACCATGTTTACTTTACAGAATACGAAACAAGAGTTTCCCCAGCTATCTGAAAGACACATGGAACTCATGGAAAGTCATGCTTCTATTGCGAAATTTGATTTGAGTTTATTTGCTTCGGAGACGAAAGAAGGATTATCGCTAACCTTTGAATACAATACTGATTTGTTTAATGATACAACCATTGAGCGTATGGCAAGTCATTTTGAACATTGGTTAAATCAAATTGTCTCTCATCCAAAATATTTATTATCAGAACTGAATATGTTATCGAAAGTAGAATATAAGCAACTACTAGAGGAATGGAATAAATCAGGTGTTGTAGATATACAAGAAAGCACGATTCATACATTGTTTGAAGAACAAGTGAAAAAAACACCAGAAGCAATTGCAGTAGCATGCGAAGATGAAGAACTAACATATCGAGAGTTGGACGAACGCGCGAATCAGCTAGCACATTATTTACAGAAAAATGGTGTGGTATGCGAATCATTGGTTGGGATTTGCGTTACACGTTCATCCGAGATGATTGTCGGTCTCTTAGGAATTATGAAGGCAGGAGGAGCATATGTCCCAATTGATCCAGCGTATCCGGAAAGTCGACTGCAATATATTTTAGAGGGTGCTCATATTAAGGTACTGGTGACACAGGAAAAGTTACAGCAAAAAATGGTTATACCTAAATCCGTTGACGTGATTTGTATTGATCGTGATCGAGCAGAAATAGAACAAGAAGTAGCTACAGTGTGTACGAGTGAAGTGAGGGGTGATAACTTAGCCTATATTATCTATACTTCAGGTTCCACTGGAAATCCAAAAGGGGTAATGATTGAGCACAGGAATACAGTAACAATGATTCATTGGGCGCATCACACGTATTCCCGAAAGGATTTAGCGGGAGTGTTGGCTTCAACTTCGCTATCCTTTGATCTATCTGTTTTTGAAGTGTTTGTTCCCCTAACGATGGGTGGTAAGGTGATTGTCGCTGAAAATGCTCTACATCTAGACAAGTTGTCTACCAAGGGTGTGACTTTGGTCAATACTGTGCCATCGGCGGCGAAGGAACTGGTTCGAGCAAAAACAATCCCTTCTTCGGTAAAGGTGATGAATTTGGCAGGAGAACCGTTACCATATTCACTTGTTAAAGATTTATACGAGAGAAGTATGGTTCAGAAGGTGTACAACCTATATGGACCGTCCGAAGATACTACGTATTCCACATATATGGAATTGGAAAAGGGTGTTATGCATAGGGTACCACCAATTGGTAAACCAATCTTCAATACAGAAGTATATGTACTAAGTTCTGAACAAAAAATGGTTCCAATTGGTGTAGTTGGTGAGCTGTACATTGGTGGATCAGGATTAGCGCGTGGATACTTAAAACGCCCTGACTTAACGCAAGATCGTTTTATACCGCATCCGTTTAAAGAAGGAGAGCGAGTATACCGGACTGGAGATCTAGTAAGGTATTTGCCGGATGGAAATTTGGAGTATCTTGGCCGAATCGATCATCAGGTAAAAATTCGTGGGTTCCGGATTGAACTAGGAGAAATTGAAGCGACATTACAAAAGCATATATTAGTTAATGAAGCTATTGTGATGGTGCGAGAAGATTATCCTGGTGATCCACGTTTGATTGCCTATGTTGTAGGAGACGGGGATGCTCAAAAGTGGCGTGATTATCTCAAGGACCAACTACCAAATTATATGATTCCAGCCTATTTTGTTGGATTGAATGCATTTCCACTCACTCCTAATGGAAAAATTGATAGGAAGGCCTTACCAGCACCAGAGAGACAGGAGATAGCAAGTGGTTATATTGCTCCTCGTACGTCTACGGAAAAAACAATCGTTTCGATATGGCATGAAGTTTTAGGTATGGAAAACATCGGAATTCAGGATTCGTTTTTTGAAATTGGTGGCCATTCATTACTTGCTACGCAAGCTGTTTCCAATCTTAAAGAGGCTTTTGGAATTGAGATACCATTGCATGATTTATTTATGTTTCATACAGTGCGGCAATTGGCAGAAAAGATTGATCAATTGCTCTATAACAAAAATCAAGAAATGCAGAATAATAGTAAGGAGAATGTAAGTCTTCAAGACTATATTCAAAATGAAGCAGAAGTGAGTAATGATGAAGAATTACTTGAACTGCTTAAGCAATTAGAAGAGCTATCAGAGGAAGAAGCACAAGGGATATTCGAGAGTAATTTGATTGAGGAAGGGGTAAAAAAATGAGAAGTGATTTACTTGCAAAGCTGAGTTCGCTTTCTCCTGAGAAGAGAGCATGGCTTCAGAAGCAAATGCAAAAAAAGGAGAATAAAGAAGCACTCCCGTTGTCTTATGCACAACAACGTTTGTGGTTTATGGACAGATTTAACCCAAACAGTTCTTTATATAATATTCCAACGGTATGGCATCTAAAAGGAAATTGGATACCTGAAGCATTAGAAAAGGGATTCAATCGACTCATTGAACGTCATGAATCATTACGAACGGTTTTTAAAAAAGTAGGAGAACAACCTGTGCAACAAATTGTCGAATTCCTTCCTAGAGCATTACCTGTAAGAGATTACTCTCAACTTCCTCTAGAAGTAAAAGAAAAAGAGGTAGATAGTTTAATTGCGAGAGAAGCGCAAGAACCATTTGATTTAATGAATGGTCCTTTAATTCGTAATCAGCTTGTTCAATTAGAAAAGGATGAATGGTTATTACTGTGTACGATGCATCATATTATTTCTGATGCTTGGTCCATTGGTATATTCATGAATGAATTACTTGCTTTCTATGAAGAAGAAACGGGCGGAAATCCTGCTAAATTAAGTTCATTATCCATTCAATATGCAGACTTTGCGAAGTGGCAAAAGGAGTGGTTGCAAGGTGATGTGCTTAATCGTCAGCTTACGTATTGGCAGGAAGAATTGTCTGGTGAGCTTCCTATATTACAACTGCCAGTGGACCGACCTCGACCGGTTACGCAGACTTATTCTGGGGATACGCATCACGTGATTTTTCCTTCTAGATTACTCAGTCAATTAAAAGATTTAAGTCGACAAGAAGGATCTACCTTATTTATGACTTTAATGGCTGCATATCAGAGCTTTCTTGCACGTTATACAGGACAAAAAGATATTCTAGTCGGAAGTCCGATTGCAAATCGAAATCATAAGGGAGTAGAAGGATTAATTGGTTTCTTTGTTAATACGTTGGTTTACCGATCAGATTTGAGTGGCACCCCCACTTTTCGGGAGATTGTGAACCAAACAAAGAAAAAGGCGTTAAAAGCTTACGAATATCAAGATATACCATTTGAAAAAGTGGTAGAAGCTGTGCAACCTGAACGAAGCATGAGTCATTCCCCTATCTTTCAGACCATGTTTACGCTACAAAATATAAAACAAGAACGACTAGATTTGCCTGGTAGAAGTATTGAAATGGTAGAAAGTAATATGTCTAGTGCAAAATTTGATTTGAGCTTAACTGCCTATGAAGTGGAAGAAGGTCTATTTGTCTCATTTGAATACAACACGGATTTATTTGATAGTAGTACCATTGGACGTATGGCCGGCCATTTTGAGAACTGGCTAAATGAAATCGCGTATCAGCCAGATGAATCATATACAAAGCTGTCAATGTTATCGGACACTGAGCAGAGACAACTCCTAGAAGAATGGAATGATACGGACGTAGTTTATGGTCATGATTGTATGATTCATGAGCTATTTGAGCAGCAAGTTGCACGTACACCTGATGCAGTGGCGGTAGTTTATGAGGGGGGAAAGCTAACGTATCAAGAACTCAATGATAAATCGAACCAATTGGCACATTTTCTACAAAAACGAGGTATCGGACCTGAATCATTGGTCGGTATATGTATTGAACGGTCTCCTGATATGATTATTGGTCTCTTTGGGATTTTGAAAGCAGGTGGGGCTTATGTCCCACTGGACCCAAGTTATCCCGAAAACCGTCTGAGATACATTTTAGAGAATTCACAAATTCAAGTGCTGTTAACAAAAGAGGCACTACAGGACTGGTTACCTAAAGATATTCAAGCAATTTGTTTAGATCGGGATCAAGTAATGATTTCTAAAGAGAGCAATTTAGCTCCAGTGAGTGGAGTAACAGCAAATAACTTAGCCTATATCATATACACTTCGGGTTCGACGGGAAATCCAAAGGGGGTAATGATTGAACATCATTCCGTTATCAACCGCCTACAGTGGATGCAGAAAAAATATCCATTGTCCGAGGAGGATACAATCCTACAAAAGACACCGTTCTCGTTTGATGTTTCTGTCTGGGAATTATTTTGGTGGTCATTTGTAGGAGCGCGTGTTTGTTTGCTTCCACCAGGAGGAGAGAAAGATCCTGCGGTGATTGAGGAGTATATTGAACGATATCGTGTGACCACCATGCACTTTGTTCCGTCGATGTTATCTACTTTCTTAGATTATATGGAACAATATAATTCGAAAAGGGATGTATCGTCTTTAATTCAAGTTTTTACTAGTGGAGAAGCATTAAACACTGAGCAGGTTCGCCGGTTTAAGGGGATCTTTTACAATGTTCAGCAAACAAAGTTAATTAACTTGTATGGTCCTACTGAAGCGACTGTGGATGTGACTTATTATGATTGTGATTTAGAAAAAGAACCAATGCTTATTCCAATTGGTCGTCCAATTGATAATACAGAGTTGTATGTGTTAGATCAATATCAACAGGTGGTACCAATTGGTGTGGCGGGGGAACTTTACCTTGGAGGAGTAGGATTGGCACGTGGCTACTTCAATCGACCAGATTTAACTACTGAACGTTTTATTCCGCATCCCTTTAAGGAAGGGGAACGATTATATCGAACGGGTGACCTGGTGAGATATATGAATAATCGTAACTTGGAATATATCGGAAGAATAGATAACCAAGTCAAAATTAGAGGATTCCGAATTGAATTGGGAGAAATTGAAGCAGCTTTACATGATCACTCATCTGTAAAAGAGGCTGTCGTGTTGGTGAAGGAAGATCGACCAGGAGATAAGCAATTAGTAGCTTATGTAGTGGGTGAAGGGGATACTGGAGAGTGGCGTGAATATCTCAAGAAGCAACTGCCACATTATATGGTTCCGGCATACTTTTTCCAAATTGAAGGGATGCCACTCACTCCAAATGGTAAGGTGAATCGGAAAGCCTTACTGGAATTGGAAGCACAGTTCATAAGTGAAGATATTACTTCATCACGAACACCAGTGGAGGAGCTCATCGTTTCCGTATGGAGCCAAGTGTTAGGTATAAAAAATATTGGTGTTCAGGATTCCTTTTTTGAAATCGGTGGTCACTCGCTACTAGCTACTCAAGTAGTGTCACGTTTACAGGAAATCTTCCAAATTGAATTACCGGTACGTGAACTATTTGAGTATGCAACGGTGGAGTCACTGGCAAAGCGATTAGATCAGTTACGTAAAGGAGATAGAAAACGAGAGATCCCGCCACTAATGCCGATGGAACGAGGGGAAACTATTCCACTATCTTATGCACAACAGCGCTTATGGTTTATTGATCAATTTACACCTAATAGTGCCCTTTACAATATGCCAATGGTATGCCGCCTTACAGGGAGTTGGCTACCTGAGGCATTGGAAACGGGATGGAATCAACTAATAGAACGTCATGAATCATTACGGACGGTCTTTCATGAAGTGAACGGTCAACCCGTACAGCAAATTGAACCGTATGCTTTTCGATCAATTCTAAAAATGGATTTAACTATGCTTTCTCCTGAAGACCGAGAAGAAGAAGTTAAACGTTTGATTCAACAAGAAGCAGAAGTGCCATTTGATTTAGGCGAGGGCCCACTGATCAGGACAAGTATTTTGCGAGTGGGAGAGGAAGAATGGATTCTCCTTTGTACTCTACATCATATCATTTCAGATGGATGGTCAATGGGAGTCCTACTTGAAGAGTGGATGGCATTCTATGAGAAAGCCACGGATGGAAAGGTAGCAGAACTTGAACCATTACCGGTTCAATATGCCGACTTCGCTCAGTGGCAAAAAGGATGGTTGAAGGAGGAAGTACTTGATCAACAACTCCAATATTGGAGGGAAGAATTGTCTGGAGAGCTTCCTGTACTTCAACTTCCTATGGATCGCCCGCGTTCTGCAATACAAACTCATCACGGGTCGACATACACACTGGCTCTGCCAAGCACGCTACATGACAAATTGAACGAATTTAGTCGCCAAGAAGGGGCTACGCTCTTTATGACATTGTTGGCTGCATATCAAAGTTTTCTATCACGTTATACGGGACAAGAAGATATTCTGGTCGGAAGTCCAATTGCTAATCGAAATTACAGAGAAATTGAAGGACTAATTGGTTTCTTCGTCAATACGCTGGTTTATCGGGCTAATCTGAGTGGTAGACCGACATTTCAGGATGTTCTGTCTCAGGTTCGTCAAAAGGCATTGAAGGCGTATGAATATCAAGATATTCCTTTTGAAAAAATTGTAGAAGTTATACAACCAGAGCGGAGTACAAGTCATTCGCCAATCTTCCAGACTATGTTCATCTTGCAAAATATGAAACAAGATTTCCCGGTGTTATCTGATAGAAATATTGAAATGATAGAAAGCCATAATCCAATCGCAAAGTTTGATTTAAGTGTAATGGTGGCTGAGACGGAAGAGGGCTTACTTTTTACTTTTGAATACAATAAGGATTTATTCGATGCTACAACTATCGAACGGATGGCAGGGCACTTTGTGAAATGGCTACACGAAGTTTCCCATCACCCGCAAAATCCGTTGCACAGTCTGAGCATGCTATCTGAATCTGAGCGTACTTTGTTATTAGAAACATGGAATGACACTGTAATGGAAATGTCCCCGCAGAGTCTTATTTGCGACAGATTTGAGGGACAAGTAGCAAAGAATCCTGAAGCGATTGCGGTGGTTGATCAAACAAAAGAGTGGACTTACGGTGAACTGGATGCACAATCAAATCAATTGGCAAATGTTTTACAGCGAAAAGGAGTTGCTCCAGAATCAGTCGTGGGAGTTTATCTTCCGAGATCGGCTGAGCTCATGGCAAGTTTACTAGGCATATTAAAAGCTGGTGGAGCTTATGTCGTTTTAGATCCGTTGTATCCAAAATCAAGGTTAGAATACATGATTGAAGATGCAGGAATTCAAATTGTAGTGACGGCGGAAGGGCAAGAAGACCTTTTCGAACAGGTCGAAATGGTGAGGTTAGAAGAATTAACAGTGGAAAGTGTAATCGCACCTACACGGCAGGTAAATCCAGAGAACTTAGCTTATATCGTCTATACCTCTGGTTCTACAGGAAAGCCAAAGGGTGTCATGGTTGAATATCGCTCATTAATGAATATGGTCTCTTGGCATCAAGAAGTTTATTGTATTACAGCAGAGGATCGTGCGACTCAGATTGCGGGGATTGCTTTTGATTCGGCTGTCCAGGAGATTTGGCCGTATCTTACTGCAGGTGCAGCACTCTATTTGTCAACAGAGGAACTGAGAGTTAATCCAGAAGCACTAAGAGACTGGCTCATTGATTCGCGAATAACAGCTAGTTTTGCACCTACACCTATTCTGGAAAGACTCTTGAAATTATCTTGGCCAGAGAAGACGAATCTTCGTTTTATCATTACGGGCGGAGATCAATTAACGCAGTATCCATCTAAACATATTCCTTTTACGGTAATCAATCAGTATGGTCCATCGGAAAATACCGTTGTTACCACGGATTGTTATGTACCTGTAGGAGTGACAACAGGTACGCCATCGATTGGTCGACCGATTGCGAATACAGAAGTTTATGTGTTAGATTCTTATCTTCAGCTAGTACCAATTGGTGTAATTGGAGATCTCTATATTGGAGGAAAGAGTCTTGCTCGCGGATATGCTAATCGTCCAGATCTTACAAAGGAAAAATTTATTCCGCATCCATTCAAATCAGGAGAACGTATCTATTACACTGGAGACAAAGCAAGTTATCTTTCTGATGGTACTCTCCAGTTCCATGGTCGTATAGATGACCAAGTGAAAATTCGTGGTTTCCGGATTGAATTGGGAGAAATTGAAGCAGTTTTGCAGGCACATTCTTCAGTGAAAGAAGCAGTTGTATTGGTACGAGAGGATGATCCAGGTGACAAGAGATTAGTAGCTTATGTAGTTGGTGAAGGAAGTGCCCATGAGTGGCGAGAGCATCTACAAACAAATTTACCAAATTACATGGTCCCAACAAACTTTATTGAAATGGAATTTTTACCACTTACACCGAATGGAAAACTTGATTTGAAGGCATTGCCTATACCTAGTGAACTATCTACTGAAAATACCGTTAACGCACGAACTCCGCTAGAAGAACTTATCGCTTCAGTGTGGAGTCAAGTGCTAGGAATAGAAAATATAGGTGTTCAGGATTCCTTCTTTGAACTTGGTGGTCATTCTCTACTTGCTACACAAGTGGTCTCACGCTTGCAAGAAGTCTTTCAAATTAAATTACCTGTACGTGAACTGTTCGAATATTCAACGGTCGAGGCATTGTCAAACCGAATAGATCAGTTACGTAAGGGAAGCAAAAAACGAGAAGAAATTCCACCATTGATGCCGATGGAACGAGGAGATAACATTCCACTTTCTTATGCCCAACAGCGCCTATGGTTTATCGATCAATTTGCACCTAATAGTGCACTTTATAATATGCCAATGGTATGCCGCCTTACAGGGAATTGGTTACCTGAAGCATTGGAGTTGGGATGGAATCAGTTGATAGAGCGTCATGAATCTTTGCGGACGGTATTTCATGAAGTAAACGGTCATCCTGTGCAGCAGATTCAACCTTATATTTTCTGGCCTCTCCCGCACATGGACTTAACTAAGCTTACATTAGAGGAGAGAGAAAGAGAGTTGGAGAAATGGATTCAAACTGAAATCGAATCTCCATTTGACTTAGAGCGAGGGCCATTGTTCCGTGGACAAATCGTTAAAGTTTCAGAAGAAGAATGGGTTCTTCTGTGTAATATGCATCATATTATCTCAGATGGATGGTCGATGGAAATCTTACTCCAAGAATGGATGGCATTTTACGAGGAGGCGATTGGTGAAAAACCAGCAGAGCTTGCGCCACTACCAGTTCAATATGCTGACTTTGCTCAATGGCAAAGAGAATGGTTGAAAGATGAAGTACTAAATCAACAGCTTGCATATTGGAAGGAAGAATTATCTGGCGAGTTACCAGTTTTAATGTTGCCGATGGATCGTCCGCGTCCTCCAGTGCAAACACACCATGGATTAACTCATAATGTGTTGTTGTCACGCTCATTACTGGATAAATTAAACGAACTAAGTCGTCAAGAAGGGGCCACGCTTTTCATGACCTTATTGGCATCGTATCAAAGTTTCCTTGCCCGTTATACAGGACAATCGGATATTATTGTTGGCAGCCCAATTGCAAATCGAAATTATCGAGAGATTGAAGGGTTGATTGGTTTCTTTGTCAACACGTTGGTTTATCGAGCTGATTTAAGTAAAGCACCGGCATTTCAAGAGTTGTTGTCACAGGTGCGGATAAAAGCATTGAAGGCGTATGAGTATCAAGATGTTCCGTTTGAGAAAATTGTAGAAGTTATCCAACCTGAAAGAAGCACAAGTCATTCTCCGATTTTCCAAACCATGTTTACTTTGCAAAATACGGAACAGGAGCTACCAGATCTATATGGACGAAATATAGAAGTAATGGAGAGCAACGCTCCAATCGCTAAGTTTGATTTAAGTTTAACTGCTGCAGAAGTGGAAGACGGTTTATTGCTTAATTTTGTTTATAGGACTGATTTATTTGACAGTTTAACTATTGAATCTATGGCCGAACATTTTGGAAACTGGTTGAATTTAATCGTGGAACATCCTGAAGAATCATTAGCCAAGTTGCCTATACTATCAGGATTACAGCAAAAACAGTTAGAAGAGTGGAATAGTAATGCCGTAGCATATCCACAGGAAAGTGCGATTCATCAGCTGTTTGAAGAGCAAGTAAATCGTGCACCTGACGCGGTGGCGGTGGTAGACGAAAAACAACAGTTAACGTATCGAGAGCTGAATGAAAAAGCTAATCAATTGGCCCATTATCTTCAGCAATGTGGGATTGGGACTGAATCATTGGTTGGACTTTGCTTTGAGCGTTCAGTTGAGATGATTGTTGGTATTATGGGGATTTGGAAGGCTGGAGCAGCATATGTTCCATTGGACCCATCGTATCCAGAAAGTCGCCTCCAATATATTTTGGAGGACACTGGAATTCAAGTATTAGTTACAAACGAAGCATTAGAAAATTGGATACCTAAAGAAGTCAAAGTAGTTTGTCTAGATAGGGATCAAGCAATGATTTCACAAGAAAGTATTCTTTCACCAAAATGTGAGGTAACGGGAGAAAACTTAGCGTATGTTATCTATACTTCGGGATCGACTGGGAATCCAAAGGGTGCTTTGGTACAGCATCATTCTGTAATAAACTTGTCTTATGGTTTACAGAAAGAGGTTTTCGCACATGAGATACCATCTAACATGCATGTCGGTTTAAATGCGTCAATCGCCTTTGATGCATCTATTCAGCAGTTACAAATGCTGTTGTATGGTTCAAGTTTGTATATTATTCCTAACGAAATTCGAAGTGATCCGGAACAGTTTGTAGCTTATATTAGGGAGAACAAATTAGAAATCTTTGATATAACACCTTCATTACTTCAATTACTTATAGATGTCGGATTATTAGAAACGTGCGATGGCGTTCATGTTCCAAGTAAGGTATTGGTCGGCGGCGAAGCGATTATGCCGTCATTATGGGAACAGCTTGTAGAGGTTGATAAAATTGATTTTTATAATGTATATGGTCCTACAGAATGTACAGTTGATGCAACATGCTATCATATCAAAAAAGATAGTAAGAGAGTAACAATTGGGCGTCCGTTGCCGAACGTTCAAACTTATGTATTGGATAGAAATTGGTTACCAGTACCAGTTGGTGTGATGGGTGAACTTTATATCGGAGGAGCAGGTCTTGCGAGGGGATACTTGAATCGTCCAGAGCTAACATCCGAACGATTTATTTCCCATCCATTCAAAGAAGGCGAGAGGTTATATAGAACGGGAGATCTCGTGAGATATCTTCCTGACGGTAATATAGACTATCTAGGAAGAATGGATAATCAAGTGAAGATTAGAGGATTTCGAATTGAACTTGGGGAGATTGAGTCGACCTTACAGGAGCATTACTTGGTAAAAGAGGCAGTTGTAACAGTTAGGGAAAATCAGTCGGGAGATAAGAGGCTGGTAGCTTATGTAGTGGGCGAAGGCAGTTTAGAAGAATGGCGCGAGTATCTTAAAGCAAAACTGCCAATCCATATGATACCTTCCTACTTTGTCGAAATGGAAGAGTTACCGCTAACCATAAATGGAAAGGTTGATCGGAAATCGTTGCCTATACCAGATTATCAAGGAACACAAGAAGGCTACGTGGCCCCAAGAAATGAACGTGAACATAAGCTTTCTATCATTTGGGAACGTGTGCTGGGTTCAAAACGTATTGGTATTCATGATAACTTTTTTGAAATTGGTGGAGATTCAATTCTTAGCATTCAGATTGTCTCTTGTGCGAAGCAAGCTGGTTTACAGTTGACACCAAAACAAATATTTGAACATCAAACGATTGCAGAGTTGGCACAAGTAGTCAAAGAAGAACAAGGTGTACAAGCTGAACAGGGAATTATAACTGGAGATGCGATACTTACACCTATTCAGCAAAGGTTTTTTGCACAAAATCATCCTAACCCACATCATTGGAATCAATCTATGTTCTTTAGAACGAAAGGGAAACTGGACATAGTATCACTGGAGAAGTCAGTGCGTAATCTTCTACTTCATCATGATGCCCTGCGTTTAAGATATGAACGTTTACCTGATGGGGCTTGGAAACAATGGAATGAAGGAATAGAAGAACAATTGATGCTGACTGTCATTTCATTAGACGAAGTGCCGGAAGCCAATTGGCATCAAATTATTCAAAAAGAGATTAATATTGCGCAAGAAAGTTTGAATTTACATGATGGTCCGTTAATGAGAATGGTGTATTTTGATGAGGGTGAGAAGACTGGCCGATTATTTTGGACGATTCATCACTTAGCAGTGGATGGTGTTTCTTGGCGAATTTTATTGGAAGATCTGCAAACAGCTTATACTCAAGCAGTTCAGGGGCAGAAAATCCAATTACCTATGAAGAGTACATCCTTTAAAGAGTGGTCGGAGAAATTACACCATTACGCTGAATCTGGAATATCGCAAGAAGTACTGCATTACTGGGAGCAGCAGTCCGAACAAGAAGTAGTTAAGCTACCAGTAGATGTTACTGTAAGTGATCCAGTAAGCGTAGTGACTGAGGAAATTACTGTGGTGCTAGATGAGAATAAGACCCGTATGTTATTGCAAGAGACTTTAAGCACTCACCGTGTCCAAATTAATGAAGTATTATTAGCAGCATTGGTACAAGCTACAGCAGTATGTACAGGGCAGCCGATATTGAGCGTGGATCTAGAGGGGCATGGTCGAGAAGAGATTATTGAAGAGGTTGACTTATCGAGAACCGTGGGCTGGTTTACTAGTATTTATCCTGTTCACTTAAATATTACTGGTGCCAACACGCCAATTGAAGTATTAAAAGCAGTTAAAGAACAAGTACGAAAAATTCCTAATAAGGGTGTTGAATATGGAGTGTTGCGTTACATGAACGCAACACTGTGCGAGCAATTAGGCTCTCAAAATACACCGTCTATTAGTTTTAACTATCTTGGACAATTTGACCAAATGTTTTCTAACGATGCAATGTTTATTCCGGAGAACAAATTCAAGCGTTTAGATCATGCTGCCGGTTCCAAGCGATCGCATGAAGTTGATGTAATTGGGGTTGTAACGGATGGAAAACTTCAGTTCACTTGGGTATATAATGTTGGACAATTCGCGAAATTAACGATTCAAAGTATTGCAAAAAATATGCTTCATCAACTGAGCAGATTGATTCAATCCTCAGATAGAGAATCTGCACTGACTGTTTCGGATTTTGGGATGACTAATCTTAACCAAGCGAGTTTGACAAAAGTATTAACTAAGATGAATCGTGGAAAGAACTATCCAATTACTGACTTATATCCACTATCACCTTTGCAAGAAGGTATGATTTTCCACACATTGCATGACCAAGGGGATGAACATGTTGCACCGTATATAGTGCAATTAAGTTTTATGATTAAAGGGAAGATGGATATTCCTACTTTTGAGCAGGCGTGGAAATCTGTACTTCAGCGGCATGAAGTTTTTCGTACAGCATTTGTTTGGGACGAAATTGAAGAACCTTTACAAGTGGTGTATGAAAATATTCCATTTAAGGTAAACAAAGAAGACTGGCGCACAATGACAACTGAAGAGATAGAGGAAAAAAGAAAAGTCTTTTTGGCATTAGATCGAAAACAAGCCTTCCTATTTGATGAAGCGCCATTGATGCGGGTAACGGTCATTCAAGAAGGTGAGGAAGAGTATCGGATTGTTTGGACACATCACCATATTTTACTGGATGGATGGAGTTTACCACTGGTCTTTAATGAATTACTTACAGTCTATCAGAAGAGAATGAATGGAGAATCTGTGAAGTTACCTAAGTCATCGCCATATAAGAAATATATCCAATGGCTAAGAGAACAAGATAAGGAGCAAGCGGAACAATTCTGGAGAGAGAAACTTAAAGGGTTTACTGCACCAACTTTGCTGGGCTTAGAGAGTAAAGCGGAAGAAAAAGGGTACACAGAGAAGGTTACTCATTTATCAGAAGAGCAGACCCAAGCGTTACAAGGCTGGGCGAAACGAAATAAAATTACTTTGAGTACGGTAATTCAAGGCGCATGGGCATATCTCATGAGCCGGTATAGTGGAGAAAATGACATTGTCTTTGGGGTAACAAGCTCAGGGCGTTCTACGGAGATTATTGATGTTGAAAATATCGTAGGTCCTTTCATTACAACGTCACCGACGCGAATTCAATTGATGGATGATATAAAAGTAATAGATTGGTTGCAGAAGATACAAGAGGAAGAGATAGAAAGAAGACAATATGAGTATGCTTCTTTGACAGAGATTCAGGGTTGGAGTGAAGTTCCTAGGGGAACACCGCTGTTCAATAGTTTATATGTGTTTGAAAATTATCCAGTGAAAGAGGCATCTTCAGGAAATCTGGAAATTGGTGAATTGGAAGGAGTAGAACAAACCCACTATCCATTAGGGTTGGCTGTAGTTCCAGGAATCCAGTTATCGTTAAAGTTAATGTATGACCGTAGTAAGTTTAATAGATTAACTATTGAACGAATGCTGGGCCATTTACACCAAGTGTTAATGCAAATGCTCAAAAACATTGATCAAACTCTGTCGGAGCTGGTATATATTACGGAAGCGGAACAAAGACAATTATTAGAAGAATGGAATGATAATGTTATATCTTATCCACGAGAGAATGTGATTCATCAATTATTCGAAGAGCAAGTAAATCGTACACCTGACGCGGTGGCAGTGGTAGATGAAAAACAGCAACTAACGTATCGGGAGCTGAATGAAAGAGCTAATCAATTGGCCCATCATCTACAGAAATGTGGAATTGGGACAGAGTCATTGGTTGGCCTCTGCTTTGATCGTTCAGTTGAGATGGTTGTTGGTCTCATGGGAATTTGGAAGGCTGGAGCAGCTTATGTTCCATTGGATCCATCGAATCCGGAAAGCCGTCTGCGATATATTCTAGAAGACACAGGAATTCAAGTATTAGTTACGAATGAGATATTAGTGGGCTGGATACCTAAAGAAATTAAGACAGTTTGCCTAGATAGGGACCAAGCAATCATCTCTCGAGAAAGCAAACTTTCACCAATATGTGAGGTAACAGGGGAAAACTTAGCGTATGTTATCTACACTTCCGGTTCGACAGGTAATCCAAATGGTGCTTTAGTACAGCACCATTCTGTAATAAACCTATCATATGGTTTACAAAAAGAAGTTTTCTCACATGAGATACCTAGTAATATGAGAGTCGGTTTAAATGCGTCAATTGCCTTTGATGTATCTATTCAGCAATTACAAATGCTGCTTTATGGTTCAAGTTTATATATTATTCCAAGCGAAGTTCGCACTAATCCGGAACAATTTGTGTCCTATATTAGGGAGAATGAATTGGAAATGTTTGATATGACACCTTCATTACTTCAATTACTTATAGATGGAGGATTGCTAGAAACAAGTGCTGATGTACATTTACCAAGCAAGATATTGGTCGGCGGTGAAGCAATCATGCCGTTATTATGGGAACAGCTAGTAAAGACTGCAAAAATTGATTTTTATAACGTATACGGTCCTACAGAATGTACGGTTGATGCAACGTGCTATCATATCAATACAGATAGTAAGAGAGTTACAATTGGACGTCCGTTGCCGAACGTTCAAACTTATGTATTGGATAATAATTTGTTACCTGTTCCAGTTGGTGTAACAGGTGAGCTATATATTGGTGGTGCAGGTATAGCGAGAGGGTACTTGAATCGCCCAGAATTAACAGCAGAACGATTCATCCGTCATCCATTTAATGAAGAAGAGCGTTTATATCGTACGGGAGATTTGGTTCGTTATTTACCTGATGGTAATTTAGATTACGTGAGAAGGATTGATAATCAAGTGAAAATTAGAGGCTTCCGTATTGAACTTGAAGAGATTGAAGCGAATCTAGAGAGTCATCCATTGGTAAAAGAAGCAGTAGTTTTGGTAACAGAGGACAAATTAGGAGAGCAGAGATTGGTCGCTTATGTAGTTGGAGATGGGAGTATGCATGAATGGCGTGAATATCTCAAGACACAAGTACCGAATTATATGGTTCCCGCACACTTTATTAAGGTAGACACAATTCCGCTTACAACGAATGGAAAAGTTGATCGAAAGGCATTGAACAGTTTAACTATTCAAAGGGAAAATAACTTCTCTACACCAATCATTCCAAGGGATGAAATTGAATATCAGCTGATTAAAATCTGGCAGGATTTGCTACAGATAGAAGATGTCCATGTAAATGATGATTTCTTTAATAGAGGGGGACATTCTCTCCTTGTAATCAAATTGGTTTCAAAAATTAGGGAGAAGTTTGGGAAAGTGATTAAGGTGTCTACATTGATTAAGAATCCAACAGTGGAAGGAATCGCATGCCTTATTCGTGATAAGCATGATATGACAAAATCTGTATCAGCGCTGGTTCAACTACAAGAATCAGAGAAAAGACCTTTCTTCTGCGTTCATCCGTTTATGGGGAATGTATTCTGTTACATTCAACTAGCAAGATTGCTCAAGAACCATTGTTCATTTTATGGTTTACAGAATCCTCTTATAGAAAAGAGAGAAATTGACGAGTTGACATTGTCGGAAGTAATTCAACTTTACATCGAAGAAATAAAACGTGTTCAGCCAGAAGGCCCATATCGTCTTGGAGGATGGTCTTTAGGCGGTGCAATTGCTTATAAAATCGCAATTGTACTAAGGAATCAAGGAGAAGAAGTTGAGTTATTAGTACTAATGGATACTAAAGTGCCTTCAGACCAGGATTATAAAACAAGGGAGGATATGCTCTCATATATATCTAAGCATTTCATTCCTAGAGATCTTACAGAGCAGGAAGGGGAAATCGTCTATCAACAAGATATGCTTGTGGAGCGATTAATTATGGAAGGGGTGCTCCCGCCTGATGCAGAACTTATGAATTTGAAGCAAGTTATCAATGCTCATAGGAAATGCCTGAACATAATGGCAGAGCATGATTTGATACCATACTCTGGAGAAGTTATCTACTTTAGTGCTGAGGAAGGAAAAGAGTTGTTTACAGATTGGGGACCTTTATTAAAAGGAAGGGTAAATAAGTATTCTGTCCCTGGATCACATGAAGAAATAGTAGACTTCCCCGCAGTTGAAAAGATAGCTAAGTATCTACTAAATAAATTAGAAGGAATAAAAGAGACACCCCTTGCATTAATGGAAAAGTAGAGAGCACAAAAGATGCAACTCTATGAACGAAAATTGTGATTATTAAAGTTGTTATTTGAGGGTAGCAGTGTAAACGAATAGGGCAGCCCAATAACTGCACATCAAGTGTAGGAAATTATGAATATATCAAGAGCATTACTTTTTAAGGGGTTAATGTAAAAATTGCTTCATAGAGACATAGAAGCCTATATGAGTTGTTTATAGTATGGTGTAAATGATCTGAAGTTTTTGTACCAGATGCTAATACTTTGGTGATATTGCTGGGGAAAGGTGTATATTTTCATTGATATGTAAATATGCATCTTTTCTATTGTAAATGCAATTTAATAAAGACAAGATATAAAATTAGTTTGAATTTCTGTAACGCACATATATGAAGCCATCCTTTTAAAAAGGAAGTGATTTATCATACAAATTCAAGCTGTGAAAATACCAAAGAATATTGAAAGTCATTTGTTTAAGCAACTTAGTAACTTGATTTCAAATGAGAAGAAAGAACGAATGAAGCGTTTATTAAATTTATGCGATATTAATAGGACTTTGATAGGAGATTTGTTAATCCGATCTCTAGTCTGCCAAAAGTATAAAATTAATAATGAAGAAATTAGATTTATATATAATGAGTATGGAAAACCTTTTGTTGAAAACTTTTCTGACTTTCACTTTAATATTTCACATTCAGGAGAATGGGTGGTTTGTGCCACTGCTAATTTTAATGTAGGGATTGATATAGAGAAAGTTTCAAAAATAGAAACTCTTAAATTAGCAAATGAATTTTTTTCAGAGGAAGAATTTTATGATATATCTAATATGAATTCTGATGAGCAAATTAATTATTTTTATGATTTATGGACATTAAAAGAAAGTTATATAAAAACGATTGGAAAAGGGCTTTATATACCGTTAAATTCATTTTCTATAAAAAAAGAGTCACGAACTTTAATTTCATATAAGAATATACCTCAAAATTTTTACTTTAGACAATATAACATTGAGCCAAATTATAAGATATCTGCTTGTGCAACAAGGGATGAATTTCCGCAGGAGATAATAATTAAAGACATTTATACAATTTGCCAAAATATAAACAAATTTTAAAGTAAGGAGAAAATCAATGCAGAAGACTAAACTTTTTTGCTTTCCACATGCTGGGGGATCTGCGTTTAGTTACGCAAAATGGAAAAATTACTTTAATCCATATATTGAAGTAGTCCCAATAGAGTTAGCTGGTAGAGGATATAGAATTGAAGAAAGCTTGTACCAAAGTATGGAAGAAGCCGTAAATGATGTCTACACTAGTATAGTTAAGCAGATAGATCATTCGCCCTACATTCTATACGGGCATAGCATGGGAAGTTTAATCGCCTATGAAGTAGCCAGAAAAATACAGGATTCTAAAAACGTATTGCCTGAATTTCTTGTTTTGTCCGGTAGAAATCATCCAGATAGTAAAATAAAAAATATCCGACATAATCTTTCTAATGAACAATTTAAAAGAGAAGTTATTGCAATGGGAGGTACACCATCCGGCGTACTTCAATCAGAAGAATTAATGGAGATTTTTCTCCCCATGCTAAGAGCAGATTTTAAAATTGTCGAGACATATATTCATGACAATCATATACAAGCATGTGATATTGATTTTCTTATATTTAATGGGAAAAATGACGCATTTACTACATATGATCAGATAATAAAATGGGAGCAATACACAAGTAAAACTTGTACTTTTCATTCTTTTGAAGGTAATCATTTCTTTCTAAATGAAAATATTGAAGAAATAGCAAATAGAATTATAAGAAAGTTAGATTCTAAAAGGGGTACGGCAACATGCCCATCAACTTAAGAACAGAAACAAAATGAACTTTCATTCATATGAACTAAAAAACTCCTAAAATATTTTGTGTCCTTAAAAATGAGCATACCAAATAAACCTAGATAGGTATTATTTTGAAAAATTATGCAGCTTTCTTTTGTTTTCCAAATCCACTATATTCATAGACAACGCCCATAATATCAAAGACTGTCTTCTTCTCATATCGATGAGATTTTCGTCCATTTTTCTGTAGTAGGTGGAACAGGTGGATTAGAATCTTTGTTATT
>NZ_JABUAE010000043.1 GCF_013314535.1 Bacillus sp. Xin1
GTATAATATTACACCTCTTTTATACAACCGTCAATATGTTTTTCTAAAAAAATATAAAAAAGACTTACCTCTTATTAAGTAAGTCTTTTTCCCAAAACACTTTCTTTATTTACTTTCCCTCTATAACTGGTAATGAAACAATAAACTGAATCACTCCGTCTCCATATTCAGCTCGAATTTCTCCGTCTTGAAGTTCTACAATACTTTTCGCAATTGCAAGTCCAAGACCTGATCCTTCTGTGACTCTACTTCTAGATTGGTCTTTCTTATAAAAACGTTCAAATAAGTTCCCTAGCTCCTCTTTTGTAAACTCTTCGCTATAATTCGCAACAGAGATTTGAATAGTACGACGTTGTCTTTCAAGAGAAACTTTGATTTCTCCATCATCCTTGCTATATTTAATTGCATTCATTAAGAGATTTTCAAATACACGAACAATTTCCTCTGAATCAACAGCAGCATACACACGTTCTTCGGGAAACTTTTTAATAAATACAAGACTATGTTCTTCTGCCTGTGGCACTAATTCTTCTATTAATTGATCAAGGAGTTCATTCATACATACTTCTTGTTTTTCCAAGACAATATTTTCATTCGTTAGTTTTGTATACTCGAATAAATCCTCTATTAAATTCTTCAACTGCTCCGATTTTGAAAATGCGATTCTCATATACTCATCATGTTGTTCTTTATTTTCATATTTTGAATCACGTAGCAAACGCAAATATCCCATAATAGAAGTAAGTGGTGTCCGTAAATCATGCGATACATTCGTAATGAGTTCATTTTTTTGTTTTTCTAGCTTACGTTCTCTTTCAATATTAACCATAAGCTCTTCAGCCATATTATTAATATTTTCAGTCAATGCAGCGATCTCATCTTCCCCTTTTTTCTCAATACGATAAGCCAAGTTCCCTTTTTCTATTTCTTTTACCCCTTGTGCCATTGCTTCAATTTGCTTCATCTTTCTCTTTGTTATATAGAAGAAAGAGAAAATAAATACAAATACACCAATCAGAAACGGAAATGGACCTTCTACTTTATAATACACTACCTCTCCTTGAGGAATTCCACTCACAAACATATATAAGTTCTTATCTTCAATTGTAATAGGTGAAAAAGTAATAAACTCTTTTCTCGACCTTTCAATATCATTATTATTTGAATAATTGATAGCAAATGATGTCACATTGCGAATTGTATTATGCAAATTAATTTGTTCCTCTTGTGCCTGCTTCGTTTTATACAGAACCTTACCACTTTCATCAGTAATTAATATTTTAAAAGCTTCATGTCCCTGTTCTAAGTTTTGATTTTCTAACTCTATCATATTTTGCAAAGCATCTAACTTATTTTCCGTAACCATCATTTCTGCTGTACTTTGAGCTTTACGATTAATTTGCTCCATGCCATCCCTATAATTAATTTCAGCATTTCGACTTGAATCCTCAAAAATAGGTGCCACTATCTTCGTCGATACAAAAATCCCTAATAATGCACAGGCAGTGAACGTAGTAATAAGCTGAATTCGAATACTCCGTCTAACACTTTTTATCCCTTTTCTAATCCATCCTTTTATTTTCTCATATACATAGGTAATCGGACTAAATATCTTTCTCAATTTTATACCCCACTCCCCACACGGTTTTAATATAACGCGGTTTTCTCGGATTCTCTTCGACTTTCTCACGGATTTTTCGAATATGTACCATCACAGTATTATCAGATTGAAAGGATCGTTCGTTCCAAACCTTTTCATAAATTTGCTCTGCGCTAAAGACCATACTAACATTACGAGCTAGCAATTCTAGAATTGAAAATTCTCTTGGGGTTAATTTCACTTCTTTATCCATCACAGTTACTTGATGTGTTGAGACATTTATTTTCATATCCCCAACTTCAATCTCGTTTTCATTTTGAACAACAAAACCATTCATTTTCATATATCGACGCAATTGTGATTTAACCCGCGCCACAAGTTCTAATGGATTAAATGGTTTTGTTACATAATCATCCGCTCCTGTTGTTAATCCTAAAATTTTATCCATGTCCTGTGTTTTCGCTGATAACATAATAATCGGCATCTCTTTTACTTCTCTTACCTTCATACACATATGGATCCCATCAATTTTTGGCATCATAATATCTAACACAACTAAATGCACTTCATTCTTCTCTAATATATCTAACCCTTCTGCCCCATCCCCAGCTTGTAATACTTTATATCCTTCATTTTTTAAGTAAATCGCAATTAAATCCCGAATTTCTTTTTCATCATCTACAACAAGTATTGTTTCTTGTGCCACAATATCACCCCTAACTTTTAAAATCCCTATTTCTTATTATAAAAAAACTTCTGAAGAAAAACGTTCTGAAATCCTTAAGATTTTCTGAAGACGCAAAAAAGGTCTAGACTCCCCTTAGTCTAGACCTTTAAAAACCCCTTTATTGACGAACGTAGATGAAATATAGTACAAATAAAACTCCCATAACATACATAATTGGATGAACTTCTTTACGTCGACCACTTACAACCATTGTAATCGGATAGAAGATAAATCCAATCGCGATCCCTGTTGCAATACTATACGTAAGTGGCATAGAAATAATCGTAAAGAATGCTGGTACTGCAATCTCGAACTTCTTCCAATCAATTTCACCTAAAGATGAAACCATCAAGATCCCAACAATAATTAATGCTGGTGCTGTTACAGCCGCAGTTACGACACTTAGTAATGGCGAGAAGAAAAGTGCTAGCAAGAAAAATCCTGCTGTTACAACTGCTGTAAATCCTGAACGTCCTCCTGCCGCTACCCCTGCAGACGATTCAATGTAAGACGTTGTTGTAGATGTACCCAGAATCGCACCAATTACAGTTGCAATCGCATCTGCAAATAACGCTTTTCCCGCACGTGGTAATTTGTTATTCTTCATTAATCCCGCCTGGTTCGCAACCGCTACAAGTGTACCCGCTGTATCAAAGAAATCAATGAAAAAGAACGTTATAATAACAATCGCCATTTGAACAGTAAAGATATCTCCGAAGTGCTGGAAAGCAACACCAAACGTAGGTTCTAAACTCGGGATTGCACCCACTATAGCTTTTGGTGTATCAATTAACCCTGTTGCTACTCCAAGAATCGCTGTAAGAATCATACCGTAGAAAACCGCGCCATTTATCTTTTTAATCATCAAGATCACTGTAATTACTACACCGAAAATCGCAAGTAATGTTGTACCCTTTGTTAAATCCCCCAATCCAACAAGGACCGCATCATTCTTCACTATAATTCCGGCATTTTGAAACCCAAGAAAGGCGATGAACAAACCAATACCTGCCGCTACTGCAAACTTTAACTCTGCTGGAATGGCATTAATGATTTTTTCACGAATACCAGAAGCAGTAAGAATAATAAAGATAATACCTGACATTAATGTTCCGGCAATCGCAGTTTGCCACGGAATCCCCATTGTTAACACTGCTGTATAAGCAAAGAATGCGTTGATTCCCATACCTGGAGCTAAAGCGATTGGATATTTCGCGAAAATTCCCATAATGAGTGAACCAATTGCTGCTGCTAATGCAGTAGCAACAAACACCGCACCTGGATCCATTCCTGTTCCAGCTGGTAACCCTTTAATATTTCCCAGTGACAGTGTAGCAGGATTGACAAAAAGTACATAAGCCATAGATAAAAATGTCGTTAACCCTGCAATGAACTCTGTTTTATAATTCGTGCCGAGTTCATCAAACTGAAAATAACGTTTCATCCTACGTTTCCCCCGTTATATGATTACTCGTCGTAATCCTCCCTAGCCCTCTTTTATCTATAAAAATAAAAAAGGCCTCCATTGCGTATACATGGAAGCGTTCTATAAACAAAGGTAGATTTCCCCTAACCTTTATACAAACACCTCGTAGTCAAGCCATTTACGGTAGCTAGGTAGACACTTTCGGGCCATATCCCCGATATTATACGACGGCTGTAATATTCATTTTTCGTATCAATTACATACTCATATTAACTCACACACAGGTATATGTCAATTTAAAAACGAACATTTTTACACAAATTCATATTTTCGTTCGTATAAACAGATTAAAAAAGATCCATCTATGCATAAAATCATAGATGGATCCTCCTTTAAGCGAATAAACCTTATTCTATTCCCACTCGATTGTTGCTGGTGGCTTACTCGTTACATCATACACGATACGGTTAACGTGTTTTACTTCGTTTACGATACGTACAGAGATTTTCTCTAATACGTCCCAAGGGATACGTGCCCAGTCAGCTGTCATACCATCGATAGATGTTACTGCACGAATACCTACTGTGTAGTCGTAAGTACGCTCGTCACCCATAACACCTACACTACGCATGCCAGGAAGTGCAGTGAAGTATTGCCAAATTTCACGGTCTAAGCCTGCTTTTTTGATTTCTTCACGTAAAATTGCATCAGATTCACGAACAATTTCTAATTTCTCTTCTGTAATTTCACCTAATACACGAATACCAAGTCCTGGACCTGGGAACGGTTGACGCCATACTATTTCATCAGGAATTCCTAGTTCTGATCCTAATACACGTACTTCATCTTTAAATAACGTATTTAATGGTTCAATTAATTTGAATTGCATATCTTCTGGAAGTCCGCCAACGTTATGGTGAGACTTAATTGTTTGTGCAGTTGCTGTACCACTTTCAACGATGTCAGTGTACAGTGTACCTTGTGCTAAGAAGTCCATTCCTTCTAATTTAGAAGCTTCATCATCAAATACGTAAATAAATTCGTTACCGATAATTTTACGTTTTTGTTCTGGATCTTCAACGCCTTTTAATTTATTCATAAAGCGTTCTTTCGCATCCACTTTAATAACGTTCATGTGGAAGCCTTCGCTAAATGTTTTCATAACGCCTTCTGCTTCACCTTTACGAAGTAAACCGTGGTCAACGAAAATACATGTTAATTGATCACCGATCGCTTTATGAATTAATACTGCTACAACAGAAGAATCTACACCGCCGCTAAGTGCGCATAGTACTTTTTTGTCGCCAACTGTTTCACGGATCTTTTCTAATTCTACTTCGATAAAGTTCTCCATGTTCCATCCTTCAGAACAACCACATACGCCGAATACGAAGTTTTTGATTAAATCATTTCCGTGCTCAGAATGACGTACTTCTGGATGGAACTGTACACCGTATAATTTTTGCGCTTCATTGCTCATACCAGCAATTGGACAAGACTCACTTGTTGCATCTACTACGAAACCTTCTGGTAAACCTGTTACTAAGTCACCATGGCTCATCCATACAACTTGCTCTTCTGGAAGGTTTGCATATAATTTTGATTCGTTCTCTACTTTCAGAACTGCTTTTCCGTACTCACGATGGTTTGCACGTTCTACTTTTCCACCAAAGTGTTGTGTCATCAGCTGCATGCCGTAGCAAATACCAAAGATCGGTAAGCCTAATTCAAAGATTTTTTCATCACAGTGGAATGCATTTTCACCATATACACTGTTTGGTCCACCAGAGAAAATAATCCCTTTTGGATTCATTGCTTTAATTTCTTCTGCAGTAATTGTATGTGGATGAAGTTCACTGTATACACCGAACTCACGAATTCGACGTGCAATTAACTGATTGTATTGACTCCCAAAATCTAAAACGATAATCGTATCGTGCTGTTTCTTCAAAATAATCACCCCAACGTTAGTTCTCGTATATAAATATTTTCACCAATTTGGCAAAAAGCATTACCAATATAATAAAAAAAGCCAGTCCTCCGCCCTCAGTCTCATAACAAAGAAAAGGCAGGGGTCTGACTTTATAAAGATAGTATTCCGCTCTTTATAAATATAAGACGCACTGCCTTCATAGTCAGGTTGTTTACGGTAACCCGGTAGAGACTCTCAAACCATATCATTGAGGATATATGAAGGATTGTTTTATATTATCTTCCTAGATTCTAACAATGAAGTATCGATATGGTCAAGAGAGAAAGCGACAAAATTCTACAGAAATTATTTTCCTTGTACAATAAAACTTTTCTTCACTATAAATATAGAGGTTTCATATACATCCACTTCTACATAAATACAGATTGAAAAACTAACACAAAACCATTCCTTTTAGATGGAAGAGAGGATCCGTTCACGAGTAAAAGCGGTCAGTACCTGTTTTAGCGCTATGCCACGTAAAAACAGAAGGAGAAAACGAGTGGAGACCTTGTTTTGTTTTCATAACCGCGACTTACTTCTAGATTGAAAAATTCAAATGGATATATAAATGAAAAAACAAAAAAACATCCACCTCTATATAGAGATGGATGTTCCGCCAGCGGATGAAATTACATCATGCCGCCCATCAAGTTGTACATATAATAGAAGAAAACAGAAACAAAAAAGGTTATTATATCAGTCTTTTTCAGCAACCCCATTACTTAAAAATATACAATTCCAAACCCATCCGGACACTTTTCGGACACCACCAAGGGTATGAATAATGTTCATAACCTTTTCATCATCATCTATTTCTTCAATCATCCTTGATACTTGCGAGTATTCAATCCATTCATGTTATACCGCCTTGTGCCGCTGCTTTTCCCTTAAGCCAATTAATAAAATCCTCTTTTAAAACCCTATTGTTGCTCCCTATCTTAATTAAGGGAAAACCATTCTCCCTCATAATTTCATAAACCTTGCTAGTAGAAACGCCTAATATGTTTGTCACATGGTCAACGTTCAATAAAACTGGATAATCCTTAATGTCGTTATACAATGTTGGAAGACTCTCTAACTTTTCTTCTGTTGTTTGTTGTCCATCTTCTTGATGAGATTGAAGTAATTCAATGGCTTCCCAAAATTCTTCATCGCTCCACCCTTGTTTCACAGACCATTTAGCAATACGTAAAGCTTGTTGAATGGTTGATTTTTTCACGCCTGTTCCGACTGATTTTTCTTTGTTTTCCGGCATGTTGTTTCTCCTTTTTAGTTGGAATATGGATAAGTTCGCTTTGAGGTATTTTAATACCTCTAATAAATTCATTACAATGTAATATTTACAGTTATCTCCTTAAATTGGTATGATTTACTTGTTTAGGAGGAAAATTCATGAGTTTAAACATGTATCTAGGGGAAGTACATACCCAAACACAAAGTATGAACGCTGTATGTACCGCGACGATTCAAGGTATGGAACAAGTCATTCAATCGATTGACGCTTTTGCAATTGATACTGTTCTGCAAGGACAAACATATAGCAGTGCAAAATCATTTTTTGTACAAACCTTTCGTCCTTTAGCACAAGGGATTATTTATTTATGTGAAGAATTAATCGTTCAGAATAATGCCTTTCCAAGTCAATTTGAATCAAAGGTAGCTTCAACTGATGTAATCGAACAAGAAATATTAGAACAAATTCAAGAAATTGACCGAATGAAAGCAAGTATGGAAGCCATCATTCAAACTATACCAATTCCAGGTATGGATGCTATGGCGAATCTTTTCACTGCTATGAGGAAAAAACTGCAAGAAAAGTTAGATCACCTGTATGAGTTTAACCAAACATCTAGTAATAATTATAGTACAGCAATTCAATTAGCGGCTAGCATTGCGACGGGTTTGGCTGAAGTCCAAAGTGGGAAAGGTTTTAGTCCTGCAAGTGGTACATTTAGTATACAAGGATTGAATATGGAGTGGGTGACTTCTATTCAAGAAATTACAGAAGATAGGAAGCGTCAGGCTGATAATTCGATTAAAGATGGAGAAATGTGCGGTAGGCTAGAAGAAAAATCTCCGATTAGAAAGGCTTGGGACGATAAGGTAGACGATGTAGTTAAAATGTTCGAAACAGTAAAAAAGATGTGGAATGGTACTGTAATCGGAACAGGGAAAGCTGTTGAAGATGGAATCAAGTCCATGGAAACTTTAAGTAACATGGATATAAGGAATATGGATATAGGAACTTTTATTAATGTTACATATGCGATTTTACATTTGGATGAAACGGCAAAAAATATGTGGCATGCATTTTCAAGTACTATGAAACGAGATATGATAGATGGCGATGCAGAGAGCCGTACACAATGGATTACTTATGGATTAACACAAATAGGGCTCGGTTTAATTCTCGATAAGGGACTAGGTAAAGCAAGCCTGGTTACAAAAGGAGTAAAAGCATCAAGTGGAGCAAGTACATTCACAAAAGGAGTAACGCTAATAAAAGAAATGAAGCAAGCATCTGAGATTTTACAATCTTTTAAGAAAGATGTTTCTTTTGCTTTCTCTGGTGGAAATATCATAACCAAGATACCTCAAAGCGAATTGAATCAAGCCTATTATAATTTTGCAAAGACTACGACTTCAAGTGCCCAAAAAAGAAATTCTCCAGGAACAGTAACTTCAAGTTTTAATCTTGAACGAAGCTTAGGAACTCAAAAGAAATTAATGTATAATGGTGGTTCTATTGGTGTTATTCCAAAAGAAGTACGTGATAAGTTAGTTGGGAAAGAATTCAAATCGTTTGATGAATTTAGAGGAGAGTTTTGGAAAACAGTTGCTGATTCAAACTATGCGAAAGAGTTTAACCAAAGAAATATAAACCTTATGAAAGAGGGTAAAGCTCCATTCGCTCCATTATCTGAGAAGTATGGTCAGCATAATCAATATATTTTGCACCATAAACAACCAATTCACCAGGGTGGAGATGTGTACAATCTCGATAACTTAATAATTGTTTCTCCTAATATGCATCAAAATATTTTAGATCGTTCATATCATTTCGGTAAAAAAGGTTAATAATTATGAAAGGATGGTTAGTATGACACTCAAAATGACGAAAGAAGAACTTATTGAACTTGTAACGAAGATTTGTAACCCTAAATTACCTGAAGAAGAACTTAATGAATACGTAAACCAATTTAATAATAGTGGTGTGCCTCATCCCGCTCCAAGCGATATAATCTTTTGGGATTTCAGTGACTTAACACCAGAAGAAATAGTAGAGATTGCGTTGAATTACAAAGAAGAAGAAAAAGAAAAATAAAATATTAAAGAACAAGCCGCCCATCTAAAAATGAGCGGCTTTCTTCATTACCTAATCCATTTTATACTGTCTTATTCGATCTAGCATTTCTTTTCAGTGCTAATACTACATTAGAACTATCACTTCTAAATCTAGATAGTGTACCTTCTTCTAAACCCGTCAATGCCTCAAACATATCTTCACGTAGGCTTAATTGATACTCATTTGAAAGTTCTTCTAAAATGCTATTACCATCAAAAACATCATTTTCAAGCAATGTAAGGATTGATTTTTTAATTAAAACTGGGCTTGTAGGCTTAAATTGTCCATCTAATGGTTCTTTTTTTCTCCAACCATTTTTACTCATTTGTCTTTGCAAATACGAATATTGATTGAAAGTGATTACTCCTAAATTGTATGCCCTTCTAACCATTACTCCCACAGAAACATGCCATTTTTTCTTCATAAAAACATAATGGTCTAGGTCAATCGGAAACATACTAACATCTCTAATAAAAGGTTCTTTAGGTAGTAGAAATGCACTAGCAAAATCATTTGCCTGCTGTTCCATTTCTCTTTCCTCATCCTTGGACAATGTAGATAAGTCAAGGTATGGTTCATGAATCAATATGTGAGCAAGTTCATGTGCTGCATCGAACTGTCTTCTATATCTACTACCTTTATCATTTCCTAATACTACAAAATAAACATCTGAACCATTTATTTTCCTTGTTTGTGTATATGCATCAATTTCAGCAACATTTATTCTTGAAGTAGAAACAATTATTCCATTTACCTCTAAGAGCTCAACCATATTTTTTATTGGTTTATCTCCCAGTCCCCAAAACTCTCTAGCTTGTACAGCCATCTCTTCTATATTCATATTATCTACATCTAAAGTAGGTAAATTTTCTTTAGGCAAATCAATATATTCATTGATTAACTGATAAATAATTGAAAGAAAATCTAGCCTCAACTTCTGAGCCTCAAGATCTTTCTTCAAAGTTTTTGCAAGTGCTCTAAAATATGCATTACCTACTTTATCTGTAACAGTATCATCTTCAAAATAGAACTTTCTTGGGAAGCCTAGAACTCCCTCCAGTTGAAGCATGATTTCTCCACCAGGTGGACTAATATTTTTTTCATACTTAGAAATCATTTGTTTAGATATTGAAAGCTTTTCCGCTAAATCCAATAAACTCATTGCATTAAAGCGTCTAGCTAATTTCAATCTTTCACCATTAAATTTAGATGTAATCATCTTAAAAAATCCCTTTCTATGAGAAGAGCGCGATTTTATTCAGATGTTTTCTTGCGCTTTGTTTTCAGTGGAACGTCCATGTCATGTTGTTCTTGTTCTTGTTCTTGTTGTTTATTCTCCGTATCACTATCATCATTAGAAGCAACAGTAATAAAGTCACTCCAATCCTCTTTATAAAGCGTATCTAAATTTTCATTTAATATATTAGCTTTAACGGATTTTAATTCATAGCCTTTCATATCAAGACTAATCACACAGAACTGTTCAATCTCACAAGGACACGCTTGAAGCATTTCTTTATATATTTGATGAGCTTCCTCTTCATCGAAATCCAAGCCAAATGATATCTGTATCGCTCTTCTCTGACTCAAATCTAATTTTCCCTCAAAATCCGCATTACATACCCCTGAAATGGCAGAAATATAATGCATTACTTTAGGCTTTATCTTTCCTGTCTGCCTAGCATCAAGATTGTCTTGAGACAACAGGAAAAATAAAGTCTTACTTGTTGTATCAACAAGCCCTGTAACTTTCCAGCCATTCCTCTTTGTTTTGAACGAAACAAGCCCTTCTGCGTCATTCCCAAGTTGATGAGGATATATAAAACTCCATTTCGCCATCCCATGACCATTGTTAAATCCATAATCATTTGCTAATCTATCGCTGGCCTTAGACAACGATGCTTGAACCCTTCGAATGATTTGTCTGATACTATCTTCATCAACATTCAGTTTAAAAGGCAAAGACGACACTCCCATCCTTTAATATTTCGTCCTCTTATTTTTACATTTTATTTAAAAAACGTCAACCTATAAACTTATATTTTTGAAAATAGTCAATAATATTCTTTTTCCAATTAAAAGGGATATCAATTTCACATCAATATCCCTAAAAATCACATCATACTTACAAATATAGTAAAATCATTTAATCTCCAAACGATACACAGTTGGTTCTACCTCTGAATAGATTAGCTTCCCATCAAGAAGGTTGTATAATTTCAATCCTACTTCATTAACATTCGTATACATTTCCTTCATAACTTCAATTTCCAATCCATCTGAATTTTCCTGAATAACGAAGGATGCAAAGTCCCCAAAGTAAAATACTGCCGATGAATCTACTGATCCTTTCACTGCATCTGTGCAATCCAGTGGAAATCCTATTAACATGTAGCTTACTCCACCATCCACAGGATCAATTGTTTTTAAAGCCGGTTCCCCATTTGGTAACTTTAAATCTTCGACGTATTCAAGAGCTGTTTTGTTTACAATCCATCTTGCCTTGTTAATCACGTTAGTAGATGGTTTATTTTTTAGCTCTTTAATAATTGCTACTGGATCTGTTTGAGTTGGTGTAAATACTTTTGCTCTATTTAGCAATGATCCAGGGTTAAAAGCACCTGCATTATCTCCATTAAACATGTAATCAATTTCTTTTTTTAGATACTCTTTTTTCATTAATTCCACAATTAAATCTGCTAAACTAACTGCTCCTGTATTCATTTTTAATATTTTTCGTTTTACCCTTGAAATAGAATCAAATTCCACAGGTGATAAAACATCTGCAGTTAATCCAATGCTATTCACTTCAATTTCATTTTCTTTATCACGTTCTTCTGAATGAACTTCAATTTTGATATTTGATTCCTCAGTCAAAACTGGATATCTTAGATTTCCATCAACTGTAACTACTTTCCCGTATTTTCTTAGTAAATTTTCTTCTTCCACATAACTAATGATTTCATTAGCTATAGATGTTGGAATGAAGGCTTTTCCACTATTTGAAACGGATAACCCTAATGAACGAGCTTCTTTCTCACTTATATTACCTGTCACATAATTTGCAAAAGCTGAACGAATTTCTTTTTTATTTTTAATTGTTGTAGTCATGATATAATTCTCCTTGTATTTTGTTTTTTGATTGAGCATAGGATGTTGGTCCAGAACACCCTATGCTTTTTTGTACTTATTTAAATTTCACTAACATATTATCGATTTGCTTAAGTAGTTGCTCCCGTTTGTCTAGCTGTCTCCATACTCCGTTTCGTCTTTCCCAAACCTGGCCTTTTCTTCTTTTTATTAGATTCTTTAATTCCGTCATATCTCTAGATTCGTGGAATTTAGATGCACTTTCATAATGTCTAATCATTTTTCACACCTCCTTTCAATAAATTTGATGCTCTATTACCTTTGCTATAAAACTAGTATTTACCCTGTTCCGATTTAATATTTTGATATGCTTCGACTAGTTCCATACACAGTTGATGATGCACAGGATCCCCCTCTTCAACTGCAGTATTGTACTTTTGAATAAGCTTATCTAATTTGGATCGTTCCTTTTCACTTAAGTTATCGAGGATAGATTGCAAACAATTCCCTATCATTTCCCACACCTTCTTTTTAGTTGAATTCGACAATTATCGACAAATTAAAGGTATAACATCCCCACTTTTTCCGATAATGTTTGCAGTACAACAAATGAAGTACACCAAACCTCTAACCATTGATATGAATGGGTTTATAGGGATTTTTCACTTGTCACATTTGTTGTATTCTAACAGGCGTGACACATAGTGTGACAACCTCAAAACCCTTGATACATCTATGTTTCCAGCTCTTTTTGTAGTAAAACACCCCCCTTTATTTTTTAAAAATCTTTCCCAGGTGCACACTTGCCTCCCTCTCACCTATCTCCCAAAACATGTATGTCTTTTATTTTTGATAGGGGGGGTTATGATAAATCGTTTATTTCAATACCTTTCACAGTTCTCTATCCTCCTGCCTTTAATCTCTCAGCAAACCTAATCCTTCTTATAATCTCAGCATGTTTAAGCTTAATATAGTTAGAACTATAATTTAATTTGGTTCCTATGCCTTCTAACGTCATTCCATCGATATATTTCATCTTAAGTATTTTGTGTTCAACATTTTTAAATTTATCTATCAGGTGAACAAGCTTTTCCATTTGTTCTTTCCTAAAGGTAAGCTCCTTCTTAAGTTGATCCAGTATCTTTTCTGTTTCCTCATCGCCTGGATCAACGGATACTATATCTTTACCCCAATCCCTCTGACGTTTTATTTCAGCATTTATTCTATTTAACTTGTATTCCAAATAAGCGATATCTTCTTCTAACTTTTGATAATCTTTTAGGCAAACCAATTACATATCACCTACTTAGATTTAATTCTCTTTTCTACTAATCTCTTTACCACCCAGCTTCATCTTCTTTAGAACATAGCCTGTACGAATATAAGGACTATCTTCCTCTATACAATGCGCATCCCTGTGACCTTCACCTGTTCCATGATGATGAAACTTTCTACAGTATTGACACCATGTACTAAGGTTTCCTGATACGTCTCTTTCTATTGCTAGTACGATTGGAGCTTTTTTAGTTGCCATTTCTACACATCCCTTTAATAAAAATTGCTTTATTGCTACTTTTTTAGCAACAAAGCAACAAGCCAGCAATAAGTCCAATTCCTCGTCACTCTAAGGCTTGTACATATTTTATTGCTTATTGCTGGTTATCATATCTCATTCGTGCATTTCTCTCACAAATGATTAATATGTATATTTGTTATACACATAAATGCATTTTTAATAATTTATTAATAGAAACTAGCAATACGAACACCATAAATCCTTATGGCTCTAAGGTTCATACTTATTGCCGCTTTATTGCTTACTCCGCAATACAAACACTCTAAAGCCTTGCAACTCTAAGGTTTGTGCTTATTGCTATTTTATTGCTGGTTTTGATTTAAACCCTTTAACCGTTTTCCATGAACCATTAATTTTTATCATCTTATCTTTCCATTCCATTTCATACTTAGTACATACTGAATCTTTGAATCGTTTTTGCCCTAACGGATGCGGAACGTGGTTATCTTTGCACCACTCGTCATATGCCTTTAAAGCATCCGTCCCCCTGACTTCTTCAAAAAACTGCTTATCATATTCAAAAAAGAAGTCTGCAAGCGGATCATTATACTCCATAAATTTTTGTTTAGCTTCTTCCGCCTTCTCGTTGTATGTTAGGATATCAACCGTACGTTGCTTCATTTCCTTTATTGCATCTACAGCCAATTTCAAGACATATTCCCTTGCACTTACTGTCTCAAGTCGTTTCATGCTTTCCATTTCTGATATACGGTTTGGGTCATTCATAAAATTATGATCAAACGGTAAAATATGCAGTCGTTTATTAATCTGATTGCCATGTTCTCTGAAATTAGGATAGTGATTACTAGCTGTAATACATACCGTATTCATTTGTACTGTTTGACTACCCTTCCCTTTATATTCGATATCGACATATCCACCTGTAATGATAGTTTTTAATGTTCCACTATCACGTATTACCTCATCGGGTTGATCGTCTACGATATTTGCCAATTTCCCATAAATACTACTACCCGCAAAAGCATTTTCCGCTAATTTCTGTGGGCTTATTGCTGATATGTTTTCTCCAGAATTGAACGTTTTCTGTATCATATATAAAACTGTAGATTTACCGTTATGAGCACTACGTCCATACAGATAAAACATTTTCGGCACTAACAAATTCGGATACAAAACTGCTCCAAACATTTCATGAATATTTTTGATAGTAGGTAGATGTCCGTCAGATACTTTCATCAGCGTTCTTTCAACAAATGGATCAAAAGCCTTTAAATTATATTTTGTTGGTATTTTTTTCGTTACAAATACATCTGGTGTAAACTCTTTAAATTGCATACTATCAAGATGCAATAAACCATTTTCTACTGCTATATAATTCTTGGATTCTTCATTTACTACTGGTGACATGTCCATAATGTATTCTTGTACTTCACGCACTTGATTTCTTTTTAATATCTCTGCATCACGAACAAGTGAACGTAATTTCCTACACGTTTTATCCAGTTCGTATATTCCAGTAGCTTTGTTGTAAACATAGATATCACCATCTTCATTTGGAAAACGAACAATTTTATTTTCCTGTAAAATATAGTCGACCATGATATGATGCAAAAAACTAATCTTTCCGTTATTTTCGCCCCACCAGGAGCCTTTCTTTATACCCGTTGTTTCAACTTGTTCATTTACCAAATAATGAACATCATTTTTTCGGTTGTAATCAGAACTATGGTTATAATCCGAAACAGAACTGTGGATAGATTCAATTGCCTTTTCAATTGTCATTTGTCCATATGTACGGCCATCCGAAGAATGTGGTTTATCCCATTTTTCACGAATTAAAGCTGATTCTCTAAACATGGAATCCATCTTTGCAGCATCTTTATCTGTCCAGAATGCTAGATGATTACATAAAGCCATATCAGTTGAAGAATGGTCACCGTTAATCAACATGCCCTGGAATAAATCTTTAATGGATGCACCGCTTTTACTATCAAACATTCGCTCCCAAAGTTCTGCATCAGATAGAATGCTTATGTTGCTTTTCTTTGAAATATAGGGTGTTTTTGGTGTTGCAGGTACTTCCTTCTTTTCTATATATCTTTGAAAAAGAACTTTTAATTTTTCAGTCGATTCCTCCACAGGGGAATTATTTATACTGTTCCCAGTGAAAGTAAAATACCGTCCATGCCTATATACTTCCAATCCAATAGAAGGATTTTTCTTGCCTGTACCCACTCCCCTCAAAGGTAGCTTTCCTTTTGCAATAATATGAATACCTTCACCACTTGGCGAGTATTCTGTATAACTTGGAACAAGCTTCATAATATCCTCGGCTAAATCTGTAAATTCACCTTCCTGGACACAATGATCTATATCAATCCCTATGAATACATCTTCCTTAGAAAACATAAAACCAATTCCGTTATAATCACCTTGTTGATACTCTTCCAAAACGTCTTCAAAAGTAGACCAAGTATTACGGTTATTTGATTGAGCCATAGTTCCATTAAGTTGATATGGTACCTTTGTTGTTTTCCCAGATCTAACTTGCGATTTCCACAAGACCCAATTAGGAGTGTTTTTTAATTCTGTTGGTATATTATTAAAGTTATCGAGCATATTTATCACCCCCATTGCCGTTAAAGTAACTTAATGTTAGAATGTAAGTAATCAATTAAATTCGCATGAAGATATATGAATTCGCCGTTCATATATCTTTTTTTATTGTCTTTTTTCGCCATTCTTCACAACCTCATTGAATAAATCTGTATTGATTTTATCGAATTCTTCAACACTTCCGATTAATTCAGTTTTTAATTGCCGCATGACATGCCACAATATTCTAATCGTTCTGTGATGCTCTTTGTAGTAGCTTTTTTCTTCACCTTTCATTTCTACTTCTAACATTCTGTCATTTAATTGACCTAATAGGGTTTCCACATCAATTAAAGTATCTGCATGTCCTTTAATTTGACCTACTTCATGATCTAATCCAAATGCTAAATCCCTTACATCCCGCATGTTTCCAACACTCCTTATTTATTCATTTCATATAACTTTTGTTTTGCTTCTAATTCCATAGCTTCTAAAATCTCAGGATTTTTTCTTGCTACAGCACATCGTTTTACAATTTCATGCGCCTTCATTAACCTCGTTGCAGACAATACTCCGTTCATATGTATTCACACCTCCCACTTAGACCATCTAACCAACCAAAAGCGCTATTTGGTTTAAAGCAAACTTTGATAAAGTTTTATATCGTTATTAGTAGCATTCATATTGGAAGTCATATCGTCCAAAAATGCATCTACTTCATTTTTCTTAAACAGATACTTACTTCCGCATCTGTAGTATTTGAGACCATTTTTCAGAAAATGTTCATCGATAGTTGGTTTGCTAATGTTTAGATACTCGGACAACTCTTTATAAGTCATGAAGTATTTTTGTGCAGCTAATTCCTCAACTTTTTCGTTTATTGCTTGTTCCAACATTGAATTAACTGTCTTTTCATCAATCTGAACATTTAACACTCTACTCACCTTCTTTTATTTTTTGGTCGCCCTCTCCTCAATCACAAAAATATCATCAAAGCTTAATAGCAAAGTATCGCAAATTTTTTTTGCAGTATCAGGTCTTGGCGATTGTTTTCCATTTGAAATTTGAATGAATGTTGCTTCTGACACACCGCTTTCACGTGCAAAAGCACGTTTAGAAAAACCTCTTTTTGCAATAATCCCATTAAATTCACTACGAGATTTTAATACAATCAACTATTTCACCACCTTTATAAACAACACAAACAGCAAAATGATTAGTGTATTGGTTATTCCGATTTACACATTCATCATAATGCTAAGATAATTGGTTGTCAAGTCATTTTGATTAGTATATTGGTTATTTTGATTAGTTATGATATCATTAGGGTAAATTAATCAAAAAAGGAGTTTATTTTTATGGGACTAATTCATTGTAATTTAAGGGTTTTAATGGCTGAACGAGGGCTGAACATTCAAAAGGTTAAAGATAGAACTACTTTATCTAGGACAACCATTTCTAACTTGTACAATAATTATGGATCGGGAATTCAATTTGATACCATGAGACAATTATGTGAATTACTAAAGTGCAAACCTGGCGACCTAATTTCTTACATTGATATAAAGCCAGAATTTAAAGTTATTACCAAGGAACCAAGAATATCAATGGATGAATCTACTCATGTTGCCAGTGAAGAAGGACAGGGATATCAGTATATTTCAAAGATCGAAACACAATTAAAATTACATTGCAAACTTAGGTATGAATGGGAATATCATGAATTTGATTTTCATGTAGAAGTAAAGTACTGGATAAACGAAAAAAAACTTATCAATGATGTACACATTGGAATCTCTCCCATTTTTGAATTTAGTTTAGATCAACCTCAATTACCTCCGTATGCGGAAGCTTATATCTATGACAAATTAGATGATTATATAATTGAATGGGGCATTGAATTCTTTAATGATGAAATTGAAGGAACTGACACCTTATTTATTGATCACTATGATTTACTAACATAAAAAAGAGGGGAATCCGATGGCATACATCTATAAAAAGGGAAAAAAGTGGGCATTTCGTGCATATATGGGTACTGATCCCGTAACAGGAAAAGAAATAAAAAAGAGTAAGTCTGGTTTTTTAACTCAAAAAGATGCAAAACTTGCAGCCGCTTTATTCGAAAGACAATTTCATAATGGCGAATATATCGAGCCATTAAAAATAACCTTTGAAACAATGTGTAAGGACTGGTTAAAGCATTATGAATCTCAAGGGGCAAAAGTAAGTAGCATAAGAGCAAGAAAAATTGCTTTAGATCGTGTTATTGCTGATTTTGGACACATACCTATTCAAAAAATCACTAAAAAAGCATACCAGGACACAATAGATAAGTTAGCAAATACTTTCAGTTCTAACTACATTTCAAGTATTCATTCATCTACTAACATGGTTTTTGTGTATGCTCAAGAAAATAAATTGATTAAGGATATACCAACTAAAGGAATTAAACTACCTAAGAAAAAGAAAACTGTCTCTGATCTTGAACAAGGTAATGAAATTCATGAAAAGTTTCTTGAAAAAGAAGAATTAGAGGAATTTCTAACGGTTACTAAAAATGATGGATTAGAAGGTGACTTATTAGCCTTTACTATGCTAGCGTATACTGGCTTACGAATAGGCGAAATGATCGCTTTAAAATGGTCTGATATTGATTTTGACGAACATACACTAAGAGTTATAAAAACTTACTACAATCCATCAAACAACAAGTTAAAATATACATTACTGACACCAAAAACAGAAGGTTCCATTCGTACTATAACAATAGACCCTCTTTTAGTTGCTATGCTCAAGCAACACAAACAACAACAAGAAAAAATAATAACAGATAACAAGCCGTTTTATAAAGACAATGATTTTATTTTTTCAACCAATGAAGGTTATCCTAAGACAATTAAGCATTTATCAATTAGAATGCAGCGATTACTTAAGAAAACATCTATACAAAAACAAGTAACACCTCATTCATTTAGACATACTCATACCTCTTTGTTAATTGAAGCAAATGTACACATAAAAGAGATACAGGAACGACTCGGACACTCCGATATTAATACAACAATGGACATATACGCACACATGACAAAGAACATAAAAAAAGAGGCTTCCAATAAGTTTAGTAACTTAATGAAAGACCTCTCTAAAAATCTTATTAACTAATATCGGTCACTTTTTCGGACACTATATTAGGTGTAAAGGCTTATAAACGTTGATATAACAAGGTTTTTACACCTAAATTACATCATGCCGCCCATACCGCCCATGCCCATGCCGCCCATGTCAGGCATTGCTGGTGCATTTGGTTCTGGTTTGTCAGCAACTACAGCTTCAGTTGTTAAGAACATAGCTGCAACAGATGCTGCGTTTTGAAGTGCAGAACGAGTTACTTTTGCTGGGTCTACGATACCAGACTCAAGCATGTTTACCCATTCGCCAGTAGCTGCGTTGAAACCAACGCCTACTTTTTCGCCTTTTAGACGTTCTACAACTACAGATCCTTCTAGACCAGCATTGATTGCGATTTGGCGAACTGGCTCTTCTAATGCACGAAGTACAATGTTGATACCTGTTGCTTCGTCACCTTCAGCTGAAATAGAAGCTACTTTAGTGTATACGTTCATAAGTGAAGTACCGCCACCTGCAACAATACCTTCTTCTACTGCTGCACGAGTTGAGTTAAGTGCATCTTCAATGCGAAGTTTGCGTTCTTTTAACTCAGTTTCAGTTGCTGCACCTACTTTAATTACCGCTACGCCGCCTGCAAGTTTAGCAAGACGCTCTTGTAATTTTTCACGATCGAATTCAGAAGTAGTGTCTTCTAATTGCGCACGGATTTGACCGATGCGAGCTTCGATTTGTTCAGTGCTTCCTACACCTTCAACTACAGTTGTGTTTTCTTTTGTTACAACAACTTTACCAGCGCGTCCTAAAGATGCAACTGTAGCAGATTTCAAGTCACGACCTAGTTCTTCAGTGATTACTTCGCCACCAGTTAAGATTGCGATATCTTCAAGCATTGCTTTACGACGGTCACCAAATCCAGGAGCTTTAACAGCTACTACATTGAATGTACCACGAAGTTTGTTTACTACTAATGTAGCTAACGCTTCGCCTTCTACATCTTCTGCAATGATAAGAAGTGGTTTACCTTGTTGTACCACTTGCTCTAACACTGGTAAGATTTCTTGAATGTTAGAAATCTTTTTGTCAGTGATTAAGATGTATGGGTTATCAAGGACTGCTTCCATTTTGTCAGAATCAGTAATCATGTAAGGAGATGCATATCCACGATCAAATTGCATACCTTCTACTACATCTAATTCTGTTGTGAAGCCTTTAGATTCTTCTAAAGTAATAACGCCGTCGTTACCAACGCGCTCCATTGCCTCAGCAATTAGTTTACCTACTTCTTCGTCAGCAGCAGAGATAGCAGCTACTTGCGCGATAGAAGATTTACCTTCGATTGGTTTAGAAATCGTTTTTAATTCTTCTACTGCCGCAACAACAGCTTTTTCGATACCTTTACGAAGGCCCATTGGGTTCGCACCAGCTGTTACGTTTTTTAAACCTTCACGAATCATAGCTTGTGCTAATACAGTTGCAGTTGTTGTTCCGTCACCAGCTACGTCATTGGTTTTGCTAGCAACTTCTGCTACTAATTTTGCACCCATGTTTTCGAATGCATCTTCTAATTCGATTTCTTTCGCGATTGTTACACCATCATTTGTAATAAGTGGTGAACCGAATTTTTTCTCAAGTACAACGTTGCGACCTTTTGGTCCAAGTGTTACTTTTACTGCGTTTGCAAGAGTGTCGACACCACGAAGCATCGAACGACGTGCTTCTTCACTAAATTTAATATCTTTTGCCATAATAATTGACCCCCTTGGATTTTTAAAATGTATATAATTAACCGATAACTGCTAAAATGTCACTTTCACGTAAAATCAAGTAGTCTGTACCTTCATATTTCACTTCAGTACCTGCATATTTTGAGAAGATGATAAGATCACCTGCTGCTACCTCTAAAGCAACACGCTCACCATTTTCAAGCACTCGACCAGTACCTACTGCAATAACTTTACCCTCTTGTGGTTTTTCTTTTGCAGTGTCTGGTAATACAATACCACTTGCTGTTTTTTCTTCTGCTTGAACAAGCTCAATTACAACGCGATCACCTAATGGCTTTAGCATGAACAATAACCTCCTCATTTTCCTATGTAAATTTTCTTTATTAGCACTCAAAGACCACGAGTGCTAACACACTTATAATAATAAATAATCTAATTTTCTTTTGCAAGTAAAAAAATCATAATTTTTTCGCAAATTACTAGATAAACTTTTTCTATACGCCTTTCTAAAAAATAATTCTTCCTTATAACCATTATTAAGAAGGCACGCGATATATGAATCGGCTTTTCCACTTATCGTATGTTACAATATGAAAGATGCCATAAGTTATTTTCTCTATAGGCACTGCTTTTTCCTGTTATCTATTTCATTTTCAAATAAAGATTTACAAAAAAATCATAATCCAAACGGTTATTACGTATCTCACAGCGGGATGTTTACATGTTATCTCGCCTTATCTCATAAACTAGAGTTAGAAAGGATGGTTAACCCATTTGAAAAAACAATATTGGTGGATTATAGTTACATATATTCTGATGCAACTATCGGGAATTGTTGGAATATGGCTCCTTTTCAAAACAGGGCTATATGATAATATGGCAGTTTCACGAGAGCAAAAAATGCAAATCATGGCTGGTCACTGGTCAATCATCAGCTTTTTCACTGCATTATGTATTATACTTTGGCTACTTAGAACCGATATTCGCGATAGACATTTAGATACGAAGCGAGCTAGTGTTCCTGCGACAATCGGCTGGATTTGTATTGGTTTCTTTTTAGCTATGTTTGCTCAAATACTTGCAGCTAATATTGAAATGCGATTATTAGGGATTAATCCTGGTTCTCAAAACACACAAGATTTGATGGAAATAGCAAGAGCTACTCCATGGTTTCTTATTGTTATATCAATCATTGGCCCTATTTTAGAAGAGATTGTCTTTAGAAAAATTTTATTTGGAACTCTCTATAAAAGATTTAATTTCTTTATCGCGGCAATTATTAGTTCGCTTGTTTTCGCAGCAATTCACTTTGATTTTACACACTTGTTAGTATACACTTCCATGGGACTTGTTTTCGCTTTTCTATATGTGAAAACAAAACGAATCATCGTTCCTATTATGGCTCACGTTGCCATGAATACATTAGTCGCAATAACTCAAGTACTAGTAAGTAACGAACAAATACAAGAAATGATTAAAGAAGCAGAAAAAATGCAAGGATTTATCGGAGGATTTTAAATATGAGGAACTCACCATTGTTCATGGCAGCACTGTATTTCCTTCTTGGATGTGTCTTTACACGTTTCGCAATTACGAACGTTACAGATACAATTTGGAACTTTGGGACACTGCTGTTTGCTGCTATGGCAACAATTGATTTTAATTTGGCACTTCGACTTATCTTAGTCAAATTTACAAAGAAAAAGCAACAATAAAACGCAGAGGGATTTCCTCTGCGTTTTATTGTGGATAATTTTTCAAAAAATAAACGAGTGTTTGTAATTCTACAGCTAAATCAATATGATGAATTCTTATATTTTCTGACACATTTAATCGCGCCGGTGTAAAATTTAAAATTCCGTGTACATTTGTTTCAGCCAATCGATCTGCTACAGCTTGTGCAACGGTAGCAGGTACTGTTAATATTGCCACTTGTATCTCATTTGTTAAACGATCTTCTAATTCATCCAAATGATATACAGGAATTCCTCCGATTTCTTTTCCAACTTTCTCTTCATTGACATCAAATGCCATTTCAATCTTTGTATTATTATTTTTAGTGAAATTATAATGTAAGAAAGCGGTCCCTAAATTACCCACTCCAATAAGTGCTACACGTGTTATATCATCTTGATCAAGCGTTTCTCGAAAGAACGATAATAAATAATTTACATTATATCCATAGCCCTTTTTCCCTAACGCTCCAAAATATGAAAAATCTCTCCGAATTGTTGCTGAGTCTACTTTTACAGCTTCACTCAATTCTGCCGATGAAACACGTTGCTTACCAGAAAGAGATAAGTTTTGGATAAATCGATAGTATAGAGGCAATCGTTTGGCAGTGGCCTGTGGAATCTTTTGCTGATCCATGTAACCTCTCCTCTCTTCCTATCTTTGTTCACAGATTTAAAACAAATACATAAGTTTAGCACTTATGACTTTCCTTGTATAATAGAGAGAAGACTTCTCTCTTTATTTTAAACTATACACTATTTTTAGTATGATTGAGAAATATAAACATGGCAAAGTTAAGAAATTATTTGAGGTGAAAACATTGATTTTATTACAAGTGAATGGGCTTTCAAAATTATACGGTGCTGAAACGATTCTTGCAAACATTAAATTGGAAGTTCAAACAAGAGATCGGATTGCACTAGTTGGTCGAAATGGTGCTGGAAAATCTACATTATTAAAAATAATTGCTGGTGAACTATCTCACGATGGCGGAGAAATTATAAAACCAAAGGATGTCTCTATCGGATATTTAGCCCAAAATACTGGCTTAGAAACAACCTTAACAATTTGGGATGAAATGCTTACTGTCTTTTCTCACCTGCAACAAATGGAAAAGAAACTTCGAAGGCTAGAGCACGAAATGGGGCAGGAAGAGAACTTTTCAAATACTGCTACGTACGAGAAATTACTCGCTGATTATGATCAACTACAGTTAGACTACAAAGATCAAGGCGGTTACCAATATGAAGCAGATATTCGTTCCATTTTAAGTGGACTTGGTTTTCCAGTGGAAACACACCAAACAACAATTTCTACGCTAAGTGGCGGCCAGAAAACAAGACTTGTTCTTGGGAAGTTACTGCTTACAAAACCAGACTTACTCATCTTGGACGAGCCAACAAACCACTTAGATATCGATACATTAACATGGCTTGAACAATATTTACAAGGCTATCCTGGCGCTATTTTAATCGTGTCCCACGATCGCTACTTTTTAGATAAACTTGTTACACAAGTATATGAAATTTCTAATAAAGAAAGCAGACGATATGTTGGTAACTACAGTAAATATTTAGATTTAAAAGCTGCACTATATGAGCAAGAAATGAAACGTTATGAGAAACAACAAGAGGAAATTGCGAAACTTGAAGACTTCGTCCAAAAAAATATTGCCCGTGCGTCTACAACAAAACGTGCACAAAGTCGTCAAAAGCAGTTAGACAGAATGGAATTACTAACTCGGCCATTAGGTGACTCTAAATCTGCATCCTTCCACTTTGATATCGAAAAACAAAGCGGAAACGACGTATTACAAGTAAAAGATGTTTCTATCGGATATGACAAAGAACCAATCATTGAACATGTAAACATGCGCTTAACTCGCGGTGATAGCGTTGCATTAGTCGGTCCGAATGGTATTGGAAAATCTACACTATTAAAATCAATTGTGAATAAATTAAAAACGTTAAGCGGTGAAGTTTCTTTCGGTTCAAATGTATCTATTGGATATTATGATCAAGAACAAGCAAACTTAACATCATCTAAGCGTGTCTTAAACGAACTATGGGATGATTATCCGCTAGAGCCGGAAAAAGAAATTCGTACGATACTCGGTAACTTTTTATTCACAGGGGATGATGTATTAAAGCCCGTATCTTCTCTAAGTGGTGGTCAAAAAGCTCGATTAGCTCTAGCGAAATTAATGATGCAAAAATCAAACCTACTCATTCTCGATGAGCCAACAAACCACCTTGATTTAAATAGTAAAGAAATTCTAGAGAATGCCTTAATTGATTATCCAGGAACTCTTTTATTCGTTTCGCATGATCGCTATTTTATTAACCGTGTCACAACTACAGTTGTTGAGTTATCGACAGCTGGTGCACAAGAATATTTAGGTGATTATGACTACTATATTGAAAAGAAAAATGAAATGATTGAACGTGCTGAGTTTGAAAAACAAGAAGAAGATGCACCAGTCCAAAAAACTATTGCTCAAGAGAAATTAAATTATCTTGAAGAAAAAGAGCGTAAAAAACAGGAGCGTCAGCGTACCCGAAAAATTGAAGAAATCGAACAAAACATTGTAACGTTGGAAGAGGAAATTGCAAAATTAGAAGAGGAACTATGCCTTCCTGAAGTATACGCTGATTATGAAAGAGCTAGTGAAATTACAACAGCAAAGCAAACAAAACAAGAACAATTAGAGAAGTTTATGGCTGAATGGGAAGAATTACACGTATAATCTCTATATATTCATAGGTCGAAAACAAGGTAGTTGAAAGCCATTCAACTACCTTGTTTATTTTTCAATACAAATAGTCAAAGGTCTGACCTCAATACTATTATCCACAACCTTATACACATATCCACCTTTATTATATAAACACAAAAATAACTTTTCCACATTATCAACAAACCACAAAAAAGTTATGCACATTTAATACTCACAATAAAACCCATATTATCAACAGATAATATGGGTTTTATCCACAGGTTGTGGTTAATTATGTGTATAACTATGCTTCAATATCTAATCCTGGATTTGCATTTAAAGCCAATGTTGCACGTTTTCCTTGTTCATATGCAATTGTGCCCGCTGCTGCAATCATCGCTGCATTATCTGTGCACAAGGATAACGGTGGAATAATAAGCTCAATTTCCTCTTTTTTTGCAAACTCTTCCTCTAAACGTGCACGAAGTCCTTTGTTTGCTGCAACACCACCAGCAAGCAATACTTGTTTTACATCATACGCTTCTGCTGCACGCGCTGCTTTCGTCACAAGTACATCTATTACACTCGCTTGGAAGCTAGCTGCTAAATCTTCTGGCGCAATTTCTTCACCACGTTGTTTTGCGTTATGCACAGTGTTGATAACTGCTGATTTCAATCCACTAAAGCTGAAGTCATACGAATCCGGCTCTAGCCATGCACGAGGTAAATCAATTGTCGGCTTTCCTTCATGGGCAAGACGATCAATATGAGGCCCCCCTGGATAAGGCATCGATAATGTACGTGCAACCTTATCATATGCTTCTCCTGCTGCATCATCTCTCGTTTCACCAATCACTTCAAATGAACCATGTTCCTTCATATACACAAGCTCTGTATGTCCTCCAGACACAACAAGTGATAATAATGGGAATTGTAGTTCTTTCACTAAACGATTCGCGTAAATATGCCCAGCAATATGATGAACGCCAACAAGAGGAATATTATGTGCAAATGCAATTGCTTTTGCTGCATTTACACCAATTAAAAGTGCTCCTACTAAACCCGGTCCTTCCGTCACCGCAATTGCATCAATATCTTCAAATGTAATGTTCGCTTCTTTTAATGCTTCTTCTAATACAACTGTAATTTGTTCTACATGATGACGCGATGCAATTTCTGGTACCACCCCGCCAAAACGTTTATGGCTTTCAATTTGTGAAGCGACAACGTTTGCCACTATTTCTGTTCCATTTTTAACAACTGCTACAGCCGTTTCATCACAGCTCGTTTCAATACCAAGTATAATCGTATTTTTTTCCATCATATATTCACCCACATTACAAGACCATCTTCATAATTGTCTGTATAGTATCGTTTACGAATTCCACCATTTTGAAATCCATACTTTCGGTATAACTGTTTCGCTACTTCATTTGACACCCGTACTTCAAGTGTCATCGTTTTTGCTCCCATTTCTCTTGCCTGATCCATTACTTCTTGCAGCAAGGCCTCCCCAAGCTTTTGACCACGATATTCTGGTAAAATGGCTATGTTCGTAATATGTGATTCATCAATAATTATCCACAATCCACAGTATCCGATTACCACATCATCTTTTTCTACGACAACATAATGTGCATACTCATTCGTCGTTAATTCACGATAAAATGCATCAGCAGTCCAAGGCGTTGGGAAAGACGCTTCCTCAATAGCTACAATTTGAGGAATGTCATCAGTCGTCATCTTTCTAAATGCAATACCCATTATGATAACCCCTATTGTTTCTGACTTTCTAGCCATTTTGTTTCTGCTTCTGCTAAACGGAGGTAGCTTGGAACAAATGTATGCACACTTTGCTCCTCTTTTTGTAATCCTAAAAATGCAAGCTCACTTGGTCTTGGGTTGTTCTTTGTACAAGAAGCAAAAACAGCTTGGTTCCCTAAATATTCTACAATCGTTTCTTTATGTTGATCTACGTCATTTCCGATAAATAAAACAGGTTGTCCCTTATCTTTTAACATCTGTAACCAATCCACAATAAGAACGATTCGATCATCTTCTATAGAAGATAACTGCTCTTCTTTATATGTATACAGGCCCGTATAAATTTGTCCGCGACGTCCATCAAACAATGGACAAATAACACCTTGAAAATTAGCTCCGTTCGCCGCCACTACTTCTAAGCTAGACACACCGACAATCGGTATTTGCAATGACCAAGCTAATGTTTTTGCAACCGTCACACCAATTCGAACCCCTGTATAAGATCCAGGACCAGCCGCTACAACGATTTTATCTAACTCTTTCGGCTTTACATTACATTCCTTTAGAAGTTGTTCTACTGCAGGCATAAGGCGCACAGAATGATTTTTGGTTAAATTCGTAATGATTTCTCCGGTAACAGTATTTCCATCCATAAGAGAAACACCCATTACGTAATTTGAAGTATCAATTGCTAGTACTTTCATCTTGTAATAGCTCCTCACATAATCTAATATAACGTTCACCACTTGGTTCTAACACAATTTTCCTTGTGTCATCACCTGTATGGAACAAGCTTATTTTTAATTTCTCATTCGGCAGAAAAGGTTCAATTAAATGCGCCCATTCTACTACAGTTATACCTTCACCATAAAAATACTCATCAAATCCTAAATCTTCTTCACTTTCCGCTAAACGATACACATCCATATGATATAGCGGTAATCTCCCTTTATACTCTTTAATAATATTGAATGTCGGACTATTTACCACTCGTTTCACACCAAGTCCTTTTGCAAGACCTTTTGTAAATGTTGTCTTACCTGCACCTAAGTCTCCTTCTAAAATAAGTACATCTTGTTCTTTAACAAGGTTCCCTAACTTTTCTGACAAGTTCTGCGTCTCTTCAGAAGAAGTTGTCTTTATTTCATATTTATTCAAAGGTTTCACCTACCTTACTCACAATATTCTCTGCTCTTTATTATACAGATTTTTTCCCTTTGTTTCATTTTGAACATATAAAAAAGACCTTAGGAATTTTCCTAAGGGTAAGATTGACTGTCTTTATAAGTTTTCTTAAAAATAAATAAAAAAATACGAAACAACTTGTTTCGTTCTTTTCTTTGTAT
>NZ_JABUAE010000044.1 GCF_013314535.1 Bacillus sp. Xin1
ATAAAATTTTTCTCCTTTATAATTAGGACAGACCATTTTAATATACTTTAAGTGATTGCTTGTATGCTTTCTAGAATCTAAGTATCCCATATTCGCGAGGCCCTCAGTTGCACCACAAATTGCAGCAACAATAGTGCCAAGCTTTAAAGCTTCGCCAATTTTTTTCAAGATAGGTTGATGAATATCTTCTCCCCAAGTATTTCCTCCAGGTAAGATTAAAAGATCTTTACTCTCAAGAGTACATTCATCTAGGGAAATATCTGGTTGTATGCTCAGTCCTCCCATCGTAGTAATAATTTCTTTATTAGCCCCTACTGTAACTACCTTTAAAGGAGCTAAATCTTTTTTGAAATACCTTCCCGAGTTTAATTCAGCAATTAAATACCCACATTCCCAGTCTGACATTATATTAAATACATAAAGATAAACATTTTTTGTTTGCATCTAATAACACTCCAATCACTGTTGATATAGCCTATTATAGTATAACTCCCCTTACAGATAATGTCAGGGGAGTTATCATACTTGATGAAAATTTATGAATTCCAACAGAACTTCAATAAGTCTTTTCTTCGCAAGATAGGCTCATTGTTTGGCGCAGCAGACGTATATGTATCGAAAGGATCTATAATTTGAGTACTATCGGAAAGTTCTACAGCGTCTATAAGATATTCTCTGTTCTCGCTATTTTGATTGCTTCCTCGCGATTATTGACGCCGAGCTTCGAGTATAGATTCGAACAGTAATTGCGTATTGTTCCCTCTGATAAAAATAGCTTAGAAGCAATTGATTTGTAGCGAAGCCCGTTCGACAAATGCTCCAGAATTTCCATCTCGCGTTTCGTAAGTCCGTACGGGTAGCTTTCCTTACTTGAGCGAATCTTTTCTAGTTGCTCACGTTGACGCTTCATCTCTTCGAAGACTCGCGTAGCGACCGATTGATCGATCCAGGTCCCTCCGTTATAAATAAGTTTCAGAGCTTCCATCATCTCTCGTGGATGAATTGACTTCAGCAAGTAGCCTTCCGCTCCGTGTTCCAATGCAGTTGCTGCTTGCAAGGAATCCTCAAACGTTGTCATGAGCACAATCTTAATATCAGGCCATCGCTGTTTCATCTCAAGTAAAGCCTCAAGTCCGTCCATTCCCGGCATACGAATATCCATTAATACGATATCAGGATGGAACTGCTCACAATGTTTTAATGCTTCGCGCCCATCCTTCGCCTTACCAACTATGGTAAAATCAGCATGCTGATCCAAAACTTGCTCTAAACTGTCGGTAATAAGTGCCTGATCATCAACGATCAACAGGCGGATCGTGTCATGTACAAGTTCTGTCTGCAACGGAATATTACATATGACAAATGTTCCTTGCTCAGCTCCAGAATGAACCGACAATGTGCCGTGATATTGTTCAAGCCGTTCCTTCATCCCATTGAACCCAAATCCGAATTGAATTTCTTTCATTCCGACGCCGTTATCTTCAATCTGTAACCGAAGCTGTTTCCTATCGAAATGTAGTTGAACGGCTATCGCGCTCGCCTTGCCGTGCCGAACCGCGTTTGTTAGAGACTCTTGAAGGCAACGATATAGGCAAAAGTTTATTTTTTGCATGACTAGAGTCTCATTGCCAATCACACGGAATGTAACCGTTGTACCCGTCGACCTCATAAATTCTTCGGTTAATTGTCTCAACGATTCACTTAACGAATAATTTAATGGATTATGAGAGAGCTGATGAAGATGCTTTCGGATATCATCCAGACTGTTTTGGGCAATACCGACAAGAGAATCAATTCTCTCAAACTGCGAATCTGGCACTGACGCTCGCAATGATTCGACACCGACGATAAGAGAAGTAAGAGTATGGCCAATTGTGTCATGCAGCTCATGTGACAGCCGGTTGCGTTCTTCTATCAGCGTAAGCTCCTCAATCCGCTTAATATGTTGCTCCAGCAACAGCTTCTGCTCTTGTATAATTTGGGCTTGCTTATGGTACTGAATTAATATATTAAATGCCATCCCAATGACAAAACCAAGGCTGCAGCTAAAGATAGACTCATATGGGAGATGATTAGCGATCCAGCTGTTCAATGCTGGGAATACGATTCCACAGAGGACACCTGTCCACACATAGTTTTTTTGAATGTTTGCTAAACCAAGAATCATTACGAGTAAAACGAAAGACCAAAGCAATCCCGGCGCTACGTAAGCTAAATAAAGATAATATAGGCCTGATGCCGTGACATCGACTGCAAGATACCAGTCTTCTTTCTTATATCGGACGATTAATGGAACAAAGTAAACGACGATAGCAAGAGAAATTACAATCCAAAGTGACGCATTGATTAATGATGGATGTATAAAATCAGCACTTATAATAACGAACAGCCAAAACGTTCGTACGGATACAAATATCCAATCATACCAAAACCACTTTTTCATTACTGAGAACATAGATTATGCACACCTACTTGTATTTTTTTGAAATCAACTTTCTAATGATTCAAATTTATCATGCGGTATATCTTCCAATTCGTCAATAGATAGTGGAAGGACGGTCAGAGACTGGCTGTAAAGTATGTCATATAAAATAGGTGACAGTTTATCATACGGTTTTTGTGACAGATTTACGCACGATGTCATGAAACATTTAGTCGCTTCGTCACTATGCTATTTAACAATTTCGAAGTTAAGGTGAGGGAGTGAAGCAACAGAAATTTTCAAAATAATAGGAGAGATGTGTTATGAAATCATTCATCATTAAAAAAGGAACTGCACTTGCCTTAACAGCGACTATACTGGCTGGGACACTAGTATTACCTACTAATGGAAATGTAAACGCAGTGTATAAAAAGACGCCCACCCAACAGGCTGTTGATAAGGCTGCTAATACTGAAAATATTCCAGGTGTTATTGTTGCCGTGAAAAATGGAGATGTAAACTGGTCATATGCTTCTGGTGAGGCAAACATCGAGAGAAATCATAAGGTGGATGCTGATTCTGCTTTCAGGATTGGAAGTACAACAAAGACGTTTGTTGCTACAGTTGCATTACAGCTTGCTGGAGAGAAGAAGCTAAGTCTGGATGATACGGTAGAGAAATGGATCCCGGGGTTAGTAAAGGGGAAAGGCTATGATGGCAACAAAATTACAATTCGACAATTATTAAATCATACGAGTGGAATTCCAGACTTCTTGACTCCAGAGTTTAAGAATAAATTACTTGAAAATCCAAGCGAAAATTATACACCTGAAAAGTTAATTGCTCATGCTTTGGAACTAGAGCCAGTATCGGGGTGGGCATACTCGAGTACAAATACGGTTATTGTAGGACTTATTATCCAGAAGGTTACTGGAGAGACATATGCCGAACAGATTAAGAAACGAATTATTGAGCCACTCGGACTTAAAGAAACATTCCTTCCTGGAAGCTCGATGGATATTCCGAAAAAAAATGCTCGTGGCTACTTGAATACGGGAGATAAATTAGTAGATATTACTGTGCTTAACCCGTCATTTGCTAATGCTGGAGGTGAGATGATTTCAACAGGAGAAGACTTGACGACGTTTTTTCGCGCATTATTAGGTGGAAAGCTGTTGACGCCGGAGATGCAAAAGGAAATGATGACGAGTACAGCTGATTCCCCGTTAGGAAAGTATGGGCTTGGCATACATGCAACAAGATTGCCGGACGGTACCGAAGTATGGGGGCATGGTGGTGGAATTCCCGGATTTACTAACTTTGCAGGTGGAACTGAAGATGGTCAACATGTCATCTCGATAAACATCAATGTACTAGGCGCAGAAAAACATATCAAGAATATTTTAGTCTCAGAATTTGCAGGGAAAACCAAAAAGGAAGTTATGGATAAAGAAAAGAAAAGGAACCATCGAGAAGAAGTCAAATACGTAATCGATCAGGTAGTAACCAATAAAAAAATCCCAAGTGTCATAGCAGGCGGATTAAAGGACGGTAAGCGCTGGTCTTATGCTACAGGGACAGCGAGTTACGAGGTACCGCGCGCAGTAGAACCGAACTTTTCATTTCGTATTGGAAGCGTCACGAAGACGTTCACAGCTTCCGTTATACTGCAGTTGGCTGAGGAGAAACAATTAAACCTTGATGATTCGGTTGAAAAATGGTTACCAGGAATCGTACAGGGTAATGGGTATGACGGTAACAAAATTACGATTCGTCAGTTATTGAATCATACAAGCGGGATTGCATCCTATACAGATTTGGATATGCGAGATATTACCTTGCCTCAAAATCCATACCGTTACTATACTGCTGATGAACTTATCAGCCTGGGACTTGCCAAGCCACCTGTATTTTCACCTGGGGAGGGTTGGGACTATTCAAACACCAATACTGTGCTAGCTGGTCAAATTATTCAAAAGGCAACAGGAGATACGTATGCAGAGCAAATCAGAAAACGTTTCATCGAACCACTTGGGCTAAAGGAGACATTCGTAATGGAAGCAAATTCTCATATACCAGGTGAGCACGCTACAGGATATAATATGGACAGATCAGGTCATTTGTATGATTTGACAGAAATAAATCAATCATGGGCAAATGCAGCGGGAAATATGGTTTCATCTGTCAAAGATTTAACTACCTTCTTCAGTGCGCTGTTGGGTGGAAAACTTCTAAATCAAGAGATGATGGACCAGATGCTCACAACAGTAGATTCACCTATTGGTAAAGTCGGACTAGGAATTTATGAAGAAAAGACACCGGATGGGCAATCATATTGGGGGCACGCCGGTGGTACTTTCGGGTTTGAATCAAGAGTTGGTGGCTCTCTAGGAGGGGAGCATATTTTAGTAACTTCCATCAACGCAGTAGGTCCGGAAGTCATGGCGAGTCGGGATAAAATATTCAATAAAGAGTTTGGCCGTTAAGTTTAAAGCCGACATCGCGTCCTTTATTCGAGGGTGGGTGTCGGTTTTCTTGCTGCGATTTCCAGTTCTTTATGTAAGAGAGGCACACGTGCTGCCTGCATTCAGAATAAAACGACATCTAAATAGATAAGAAGCAAGAGCAACATTACGCCGGTGTATTTATAATTCGATTAGGTGAGCTCTACTAGGGGTATGGCAAGGATTTGTTCTTTTCGGGGTACCGTCAGGAAAAGGGGCTTAGCGGTGTAAATCTGCATTTTCCTGACGGTACCCCATCAACTTAAGAGATTTTAATACTTCTAAGTACCAAAAAACGTCATCCTTTCTAATCTAGCTTATTTAGAAAGGATAATGTTTTTTTGGTAATAAAGTTTAACCGTTTTAAAAATGACAAACTTGAGCATTAAACTTGCGAAGTGAATAACCAAATAACCTGTTCCCTTTATTTTTTGATGAAAGGTTATTTGTTTTTCTATATTGGTATGAGTGAATTAAGAATTTCTTAAGAACCTATTAAGAAATAAGTGAGTTTTAGGAACTAGAATAAATGTATCTTAACAGTAAGAAGAAAGTTAATGATTTAAACGGAAGTTCGTAGAGCATGTCAAAAACTAATAAAGAAGTATTTCAGGAGGTTTTTATGAAAAAGAAAATGATTATTGCAATTGTTGCTTCTGCTATAACACTGACTTATTTTGTAGGAAGTACTTATGCAGATTCGAAAACAGAAGTTTCTGTTACAGCTCCCTACAATACAAATCAAATAGCGGAATGGTTAGAAGCGCATGCAAAGCCTTTAAAAACAACTAATCCAACTGCATCTCTTAATGATTTAAAACCACTTAAGAATATGGTAGGATCAGCTTCAATTGTAGGTTTAGGTGAAGCTACGCACGGGGCTCATGAAGTTTTTACAATGAAACACCGCATTGTTAATTATTTAGTATCTGAAAAGGGCTTTATTAACTTAGTTTTAGAAGAGGGATGGGACAGAGCTTTGGAACTTGATCGATATGTTCTTACTGGTAAGGGAAACCCAAGCCAACATTTATCATCTGTATTTAACACGAAAGAAATATTAAATCTATTTAATTGGATTAAAGAATATAACGCTAATCCAAAACATAAATCTAAAGTGCGTGTCATTGGGATGGATATACAATCAGTAAACGAAAATGTTTATAATAATATAATTGAATATGTAAAAAGAAACAATTCAGATCTTGTGCCTAGTTTAGAAGAGAAGATAAAAGGCCTTATTCCTGTAACAAAGGATATGGATACCTTTGGCGGCCTTACGGAAGAAAAGAAAGAAAAGTATATTTCAGATGCTAAACAAATCAGTGCTTTATTAGAACAAAATAAAAGTTATCTAAATGGAAAATCCAAAGAGTTCGCATGGATAAAACAAAATGCCCGTATTATTGAACAGTTTACTACAATGTTAGCGTCACCTCCTGATAAACCATCGGATCTTTTTTTGAAACATGATATCGCAATGTATGAAAATGTGAAGTGGACTGAAGAACATTTAGGAAAAACCATTGTATGGGGACATAATGGACACGTTTCGAAATCAAATATGATTCCTTTTATATATCCTAAAGTAGCTGGGCAACATTTGGCAGAATATTATGGAAAACGGTATGTATCTATCGGAACATCTGTTTATGAAGGACGATATAATGTATATAATAGTAACGGTGAATTTGGCCCATATGGAACATTAAAATCAGATGATCCAAACAGTTATAACTACATCTTTGGATAAGTCAAAAAAGATCAATTTTTTATTGATTTACGTAAGGCAAAAGGATTGACAAAAACTTGGTTAAACGAACAACATCCAATTTTCGCTGGAATAGCTACCGAAGGTCCTGACATACCAAAAACTGTTGATATATCATTAGGCAAATCATTTGATATACTTGTTCAAATTCAAAAAGTGAGTCCATCTCAACTACATCAATAAATTTGTGATAATGTGGCTCATCGAAGTTTAGTATGGATGGTAGTGTTAAGTGTCAATAGAGTTGTTTAAAATGTCATTTATTTCATTACATTAAAGGGGCATTAGATGGAATAAGTGTTTTCAAATTAAAGGGGATGTGGCATAGAAACACATCACCATCAAGCTAAGGGTTTGAAGTACCCCCTAGGTTGAATTTTAACATAGAAACAAATGATTTTAAGTTTTTCGTACAGCACAATGTAATTTGTGTTATATAGCAAGAAGAATAATCACATTAGAAAAGATCCGCAATTTAACCTGTTAAGAGTAAACAGAATCTTCGATATTTAAAGCGTAAAAAAGAAACACCGAAGCGAAAAACATCGGTGTTTCTTTTTTCGTTTTCGGGCACAGATGCTACTTCAACTCTATTATAGAAGCGATTTCGCATGTAAGGAATTTGTAAGGGATAGGTAAGGAAAAAGAGATTTTCATTGTGTAGGATAAAAATATAAGGAGGCGTGAAGGGGGAAACAAGTATGATTTATATATGAAAAATAAATCAGTAACAAGAGTGTTTTAAGGAAAAGAAATACTTTCTATGGTTAACATGCATGTGGAAAAAGAGGGATTTACCGTTTGTTAGGACACAATGGTGTTTGTGAAAATAATGATTAGTAAGATAATTACAAATTCAATTTTGACTTTTTGTCATTGGAAGAGTTGATAGCTGTGTGGTTAGTATGACACAACTATCAACTATCTATACAATTTAAATAGAGAAGAGGAATGCCTTATGAAAACACGTAGTCAAATTACATGTGCAAGTCTAGCATTTTTAATAGCTGGAAGTTCCCTGTTATACATAACACCAACCTCAATTGTAAAAGCAGAACCCACGCAAAATGTATCTAGTTCGTTACAAACAAGTACTCAACGAGATCGTACTTCCGTCAAGAAAGCAATGCGGGATACACTGCAACTTGGATACCCGGGAATACTCGCTAAAATTTCTAAGGGTGGTAAAACTTGGAGTTATGCCGCTGGGATAGCGGATCTGAGAACCAAGAAACCAATGAAACCAGATTTTCGCTTTCGCATTGGCAGTGTGACGAAAACGTTCATTGCAACAGTTCTACTTCAATTATCTGGAGAGAACCGTTTGAATCTAGACGACTCCATTGAAAAATGGTTGCCTGGTGTCATTCAAGGAAACGGATATGATGGTAACCAGATTACTATCCGGAAGAGGTTGAAAATCGGATTATTGAACCGCTTGATTTGTCAAATACATTCCTACCTGGAAATTCAAGCGTGATTCCAGGCACCAAGCATGCCCGTGGCTATTTCCAACTAGACGGAGCAAGTGAGCTAAAAGACGTTACTTATATTAACCCAGGTAGCTCGGATGGAGATATGATTTCTACTGCTGACGACTTAAACAAATTCTTCTCTTACTTACTCAGTGGCAAATTCCTGAAGGAACAGCAACTAAAACAAATGCTTACTACAGTTCCTACAGGAAGAGAAGGAACCGGATATGGTCTGGGAATCTTTGAAACTAAGCTTCCGAACGGTGTCTCGATATGGGGACACAAAGGTAGCGTTCTAGGGTTTACCACTTTTGCTGGTGGCACACTTGGAGGCAAGCATACATTGGCCGTCAATTTGAACAGCCTTAAAGCTGATAGTCCTGATCCATTTAAAAATATTTTACTTGCTGAATTTAGCAAGTAGGCAAAAAAGGAAAACCGGATAAATTTTGTTATAGTTTTTATAGTTAAAAATATACCTTTCTGGTTCAAAAAATCAACTTACTCTAAAAAATAATTTTTTGGGGTAAAGCAAGTTCTTAAGTTGATGGACATAGGGTACCGCCTCATGCCCATCAACCTAAGATTTTGAATTATCCCCAAAACGAAAATTTTATCCTTTCATAGTTGTCCATAGAAGTTCAGTTCATTTTTTTCGTTTTGGGGAAGAATGTATTTCTTAACTTGATAGCGCTGTGGCGATCTCACTAAGAGATCTAAAAAAAACTATGTAAAGAAGGTTTTTCCAAAGATTAAGCATAGCGCTACTCTTTTTGGAAAACCCCTAATCGATAAATTCGTGTTATTATTCTTGATATTGCTGTTGAACTGCCTCCGGTAGTACCTCAAAGATTAGTCTTTTAAAAATGTTAATAATGCTTCATTAAATTCTTTTGCATGAGTTGCGTTTAATCCATGAGGACCACCCTGTATTAGAGCGAGTTTACTACCAGGAATGGAATCATATGTGCGTTTCCCACTTAACTCAAAAGGTACAGTTGCATCAGAGTCACCGTGAATAATAAGAGTAGGTATATTGAACTTTTCCAAGTCATTTCTAAAATCTGTCTTACTAAAGGCAGTAATACAATCGAGCATTCCTTTAGGTGATGCACTAGCTGCAATATCCCGATTATATAAACGGAATGGCTCACTAACTAAATCTGTTCGATTACCAGCCGCGAAAAATCCCTTAGTAAATTCATCAAGAAATGCAAGGCGGTCATTTATCACGCCACTTTTGAATTCTTCAATCGCTGCATCATCTAATGCCCCTTCAGGATGATCCTCTGATTTGTATAAATAAGGAGGAACTGCTCCAGCAAAAACAGCCTTTTCAATACGATCTGTTCCATACGTACTAATGTATCGAGCTACCTCACCTCCACCCATAGAAAAACCAACAAGTGTGACATTCTGAAGATCTAAATGTTCTAATAGTTGATGTAAATCAGAAGTAAAGGTATCATATTCATATCCTTCCCACGGCTGAGATGACTTTCCAAAGCCTCGACGATCATATGTTATGACCCTGTAACCTGCTTCAATAAGAGCTGGTACTTGATATTCCCAAGAGCGCCCACTTAAAGGCCAACCATGTATTAAGACAACGGGTTTTCCTGAACCGTGGTCCTCATAATAGAGTTCAACTGGATCTTGATTTTCATTACCTACAGTAACTTTTGCCATATAAATTTCCTCCCCATGAATTTTAATTATTAAACCTATATTCTTGCCTCTCTGATCAAAAAAACTCTTTACTCTAAAACATTTAAAATATTTTATTTTCACTCCTATTTTTATTTCTGGTTAGACATTTAAGCTAAAAAAAGCATCGCCAAATTGTCGATAATTGTATATACGACTTATAGGGTGTTATTTCCTTTTTCTGAAGTATTAATATTGGAGCTCTAATTTTATCGTTTTCCGACAGAAGACTCCCTCCTCAAAAATGTGAAGGTGTGAAAACACCAATTTTAGATGGGAGATGAATGTCGGTAGGCGTAAGCCTACTTTTTTTAGTATACTGTAGGTATCCTACGAAAAAAGTGAGGTGCAACCCATGGTAGTAAATCAGGCATATAAATTTCGTATCTATCCAAATAAGGTACAAGAAATATTAATTGCTAAAATCATTGGGTGCAGTCGCTTTGTATTTAACCATTTTCTTGCTCTGCCGAGCTTACTCAATTAAAAAAGCAACAGGATACACTTTGGTTAAAAGAAGTAGATAGTATTGCTCTTCAATCCACATTAAAAAACCTCGCAGATGCTTTTTCGCGTTTCTTCAAGAAACAAAATGATATTCCACGATTCAAATCTAAAAACAATAAGGTTCAATCCTACACAACCAAGCAAACGAACGGCAATATTGCGATTGTAGGTAACAAAATGAAATTACCGAAACTTGGTTTTGTTCGCTTTGCCAAAAGTCGTGAGGTAGAAGGTCGTATTCTAAATGCAACGATTCGACGTAACTCAAGTGGTACATACTTTGTATCTATTCTTGTCGAAACAGAGATACAAGAAATGCTTAAAACGGAATCCACTTGTGGAATGGACGTTGGGTTAAAAGATTTTGCTATTCTTTCTGATGGAACAACATACAAGAACCCTAAATTCTTCCGTATATTAGAAGAAAAGTTAGCAAAAGCACAGCGTATCCTTTCAAGAAGAACGAAAGGTTCTTCGAACTGGAACAAGCAGCGTATGAAAGTTGCAAGAATCCATGAACATATTGCCAATGCGAGAGCTGATTACTTACATAAACTCTCTACTGAAATCATCAAAAACCACGATGTCATCGGTATAGAAGACTTACAAGTCAGTAACCTCCTCAAAAATGGAAAGCTTGCAAAAGCAATTAGTGAAGTATCTTGGTCACAATTTCGAACGATGTTGGAATATAAAGAAAAATGGTATGGCAAACAAGTTGTTGTGGTATCTAAAACATTTGCTTCCAGTCAGTTATGTTCAAATTGTGGATACAAAAACAAAGATGTTAAAAATCTAATAATTCGTGAGTGGGATTGCCCTTCTTGTGGCACACATCACGATAGAGATAGGAATGCAGCGATCAACCTGAGAAACGAGGCAATTCGTCTCTTAACCGTAGGAACTACGGGGATAGCCTAATCCATTAGAGTTCGATAGAACTCTGTACTTAGGAATCTCCCACTTCAAACAGTCCGTAAGGACGTTAAGTGGTGAGTAGTTCAATAAAAACATAATTATTAAAATTATTGACAATATCCATTATTAAGTTGGTTATTAGCCTTTCGAAAAACATTAAGATAATAAAGGGGGGATCTCCATCATTTTGGATATTAAAGTGAGTATTAATGATATATGCTTTCCAATTGTTCATTTGAAATAGGTCAGAAGGAGAAAAAAGCTATAGTTGAGGCAGATTATTGTGTTTTTTACCAGAGAACCATATTGAATTAGGTATTGCTATTGGAAATAGCAGAAAAGATTCACCATTATTCAATCAGAGAAGTAGATAACTTGGCAACAAAACTATTTTTTGCCACTTACCTGAAATTGAAAAGTGCTTTTAAGTTTATAGGCGCTTTTACCATTAGTACTGATATGTGATTACCTACTATGTTTTTTGAATTTTCCTAAGTAAACCTAGAAGTTGTTTTTTCCTTGTAAGTCAAGTTAGAAAATTGTGATGCTTGAAATTGTTCTTGTTTCGAAACAACTTCATAAAAAAACTCTCTTCCTTCCTCAGTCAATGAAAGGTATTTTGTTTTCCAGTCCTGTTCCCGATTAATCAATCCCAACTCTTCCATTTTACTTAACAGTTGAATAATATTTCCTTTCGTAACAAATGGGGTATTGGTTGTACTTGCTTTGCTTTCTAAGTCAGAACCACCGGTCTAATGCCGGTGGTTTTCTTTCTACAATAAGGGTTTTGGGCCGAGGATGGACCCAAATAGTAATGGTATTAAGATCATAATGGTAATATGGGTTCTGGTGCAAAAACCATTTGATAGAGACATAGAAACCTACATAGACTGTTCAATGACAGATTATGATGCAATTCCAAACAATTTATGTATGAATCTAACTTCATTTTGGGCAGACTTCACCTGTGGGTGAAGTTGTCCTTTTTTCATCATATGCATGGTTTCAACGCCACTCAATATAGAAGTGGCTGTTTCATATGACTTGAATCCTAACATAGAACGCACACGTTTCTTAATGAAACGGTGATCCTGTTCCACTATATTATTGAGATATTTAACTTGCCTTATTTGTATGCCTTCAGGCATACGTTTCTCTTCTTTTAACTCTTGAATCGCTACTGGATAGGCTGGGTTCTTGTCTACTGTTATAACGCGAGGTTTACAAATATGAGAAGCAGCCAAGGCTTTCTTAAAAAAGCGCTTGGCTGCTTGTTTATCTCTTGATTCACTTAGATAAAAATCAATGGTATTTCCTTCTGAATCGACTGCGCGATATAAATACATCCATTGACCTTTTACTTTCACATATGTTTCATCGACTCTCCAGGAATCATTTGTTGTCTTAAGATGACGTCGTACTCTTTCGTCTAATTCAGGTCCATATTGATGCACCCAACGCATAATGGTGGTGTGAGCAATAGACAAACCCCGTTCCTCCATCATTTCCACCAAATCACGAAAACTTAGGTTGTACCGTAGGTACCATCTTACTGTTAATAAGATAATATCAGGCTGATAGTGCTTCCATTTGAACAAATTTTCCTTTTCCATACCGATAACGCACCCTTTCTAGAGTAATAGTATCAGTATGTCCCGGTTTAGGAGATTACTTGAAAGAACTTTAGCATTTTTGCACCAGAACCGGCATCCAATTAAGGCAAGTGAAATATCTCAATAACATAGTGGAACAAGATCATCGGTTTATTAAAAAGCGAGTTCGCTCGATGTTAGGATTGAAATCCTTTAGCACAGCTACATCCATTATTTCTGGAATCGAAGCGATGCATATGGTAAAAAAAGGGTAACTTGTTTTACTGGACAAGTCTGTCCAAAATCAAGTGAAGTTCATCCATCAACTATTTGGAATTGCTGCTTAAGACTAGATTCCACTAGGAAACTTTTCGCCTCTTTATATCTTTCCTAAGTATTTGCACTAGAACCATATTTTGATAATTGCTTTGGTAAAAATATTCACTGCTGATTGCCCTATATACATTGCCAAAGGTTGTCTTGAGAAATAATTTTCTTCCAAAAAACACATTTACACATACATTATTTGTAAGATATGATAAGGAAGTTGTTCCAAATAAATGAACTGTTAGTAAAATATGTATTTTTATTAATAGTTTCAAAAAGGGGGATGTAATATGAAAAAATTACATGCATTAGCATTAACAATGGGTTTAATGACTTCAGCTGTAGTTGTACCTACTGCTACTTTTGCAGAAAGTGATGATTTACCTTATTTGAATGAAATTAAGAAAATGCAACCGGATTTGAGTACATCGGAATTAATATCAAGTATTAATGAAATGGCAAAGAATACAGGAAATACGAAAGAGGCAATTACTAAACAAATTTATAAAGAACTCAAAGCGGATGAAGCTCAAGGTAAAAAAGAAGCAAATAAAAAAATAAACACGTTAGGCGGTAGTGGTGGTACAGTATCTGTAGGTAATAGCAATATGGGCGATTTCTTTTATACTGGTTCATATACTGCATATTTAAATCATGGACATGTTGGTATGTACTATAATTCAAATACAATTGTAGAATCAGTTCCAGGTGATGGAGTACGTACACTTAGTACCACAGCTCGTAAAGTCGATAAAGGCGACGCTGTTGTCAAATCTGTAAATACTACTCGGCAAAACAAAAATGATGCTGCATGGTGGGCGAAAAGCCGTGTAGGTAAAGACGGATATTCTTATAATTTCGCCACGAATAGAGCTACTGGTCATTATGGAGCTAAAAATTGTTCAAAACTTATCTGGTCAGCTTACAAGCTTAATGGTGGTTTAGATTTAGACAAAGATGGTGGCGCTGGCGTATATCCACGAGATGTTCGTGATGCGAAACAGACATCAGTAGTTCGAAATATCTAATAGAAAGAAGTGCAACGAATACATTTGTTGCACTTCTTCTTGTAAGAAAGGAATATATCATAATGAAAAAACTACTATTTGTTATTTTAGGGATAATTGTGATTACAGTATTAGCTTATTTTTTCTTTTTCAGTAACTCAAATGTGAATTTGATATCTGAGGAAGATGTTCAAAAAAAAGATTTTTTGAAGGATAAACAAGCTGTGATATACCTTTCTTCTACAGCTGATCAAGACATGGATGGTAAGGGTATTAGTTATGCAGTGTTTATTAATAAGAATGGGGAAGCAAGTGGTTATAAAATGAATGGTTTAGAGCTTGGTGGTATAGGAGTATCAGAAAATAAAAAAGAACTTTTATTAGAAAGTAAGGATAAGCTTAAAATTGTAGGAGAGAACTTTAAAGAGTTTAAGATGAAATACCAACATACAGGAGATTACAGAGCATATTTAAAAAACAGCGACTTGTTTGTAAACATCTATAATTCTGGTAGTAATCCTGATACCGGAGGATATGATTCAAATGTTGTATATGGTAATAAAAAAGGTATTCATAAAGGAAATATCCCACATTATCTTATGAGCTCTGGAGTGGATGAAGAAACTATTTTAGTCATGACTCAAGATATAGACAAAAAAGAATATAGTCTAAAAAAGGTAACATTTAATGATTTAAAGATGAAGCTTGAAGATGTTACAGAAATTAGTTTAGATAAAAATATGTCATATTCTAGTTATTCTTCTATTTTAAGTGATGAAAATTTTTATTATACGGTTTTAATTGAAAATGATAATACGATTAAAGGAAAAGTTTATTTGTTACGTATCGATAAAACGACATTAAAACAAGAATTAATTTTGTTGTCTTCCGAAGAGGATACCACAGCTTCAATACCTTTTACAAAAAATAATTCCGCATATCTACATAACAATGAATTATATTTTATAAATGGATTAGGTAACGTTATTACGTTTAATACACAGACAAATACAGTAAATACTAAGTTTAAGATTGACTATCATGTAACAGATGGTGTTAGATACAATGAGCAAACTTTCTTCAAGGACGATCAATTACATGTCTTACGGTATGATAAAAATCGAAAAAGTAAATATTATATAGAAATTTACTCTTTAAAAAATGGGAAGAAGATTAAAGAAAGTGAAGTTATAGGTATGGAAGAAATTATTAACTCTGTGCGGGGAGGAAAATCAATTCATGCTTATGACTTTAAAGTGTTAGGGTGAACCTCTCCGCCTAAATCATAGATTTTGATGGAGCATCCTTTATCATAAATACGGTTAACTCGAGCATTTTCACACCGCTGGTGTGACCGCCTGAAGAAAACTAATGAATGTAGATAAGGATTGCTGTGTTCTGGCTGAAATTTGAGGAACTTTTTCCTCAAATTTCAAATTTTTCTTTTCAGAAAAAGCTTTAAGATACTCACGTAAGAAATAACATGTGCCAATGTTGTAGGTTGCATTTAAATCAGCATGATAGACCTTGCCATTTTGGAATGTAGCGAGGTCTTTTTTGTGATTACGTACAACTTCACCTGAGCCATCGAAAGCTAGGTTACTAGTGTTTGCAGCATTCACTCGATGAATACGAATTCCTTGATAGTGCTTCCATTTGAACAAATTTTCTTTTTCCATACCAATCACGCACCCTTTCTAGAGTAATAGTATCAGTATGTCCAAGTTTTATAGATTTATTATAATTATCCTGAAGTTTTTGCATCAGAACCAATGAGTATTATGCACTCATAACTTTGTTATTTACAGTGTTTTGAAAGTAAACTAATATGTAAAAGTAAAAAAATAGTTTGCTATTTAAAAAAAGTGGGGATATAATATCTAAATAAAAATGATAATTGTTATCAATAATGATTATAAATTAAAAAATTATTATAAAAAACAACAAATGAATATAAAGGATGCAATGAAATATGTTACATAATTCCACAGTATATGCGGATAAAAATCGCTGCATGCAAGCTAAGTTCATATGTTTTATGAGCTTAACAATTTTATGTCTAATCGTGTCTATATTTATAGCGATTGCATTTGGTGCAAAGGATATTCATTTGCAAACTGTATGGGCAGCGTTTTTTGATTACAATCCAAAATTAACACAGCATCAAATTATTTATGAATTAAGACTTCCGCGAGTAATTGGTGCAGCAGTTATAGGTGCTGCTTTTGCAGTGGCGGGAGCTGTTATGCAGGGAGTAACAAGAAATCCTTTAGCTGATGCAGGCGTGCTCGGAATAAATGCTGGGGCAATGTTTGTCGTGGCGCTTAGCTTTGCCTTTTTCCCGCATATGCCGTATTCGTATTTAATGATTGTTTCTTTCATAGGAGCAGTTTTAAGTACAATACTAATTTTTATTATTGGATCGACAACATCAGGCGGATTAACACCGATGCGATTAACGATTGCCGGAGCTGTTATGGCAGCGTTTTTACACTCGCTTAGCTCAGGTATAGCAATTTATTATGATTTAAGCCAAGATTTAGCGTTTTGGTACGCTGGTGGTGTTGCAGGGGTGAAGTGGGACCACTTGAAGTTTTTAGTGCCTATTATTTTCGTAACAATTATGGTTGCAATAGCATTAGGACGATCTATCTCACTTATATCGATGGGGGATGATGTTGCTACAAATTTAGGAGTGAAGACGATTCGAACGAGAATATTTGGAATGGTTACAGTAGTCATTCTTGCAGGTGTTTCGGTTTCGGCTGTTGGTTCAATTGGATTTGTAGGGCTTGTCATTCCACATATCGCTAGAAAATTAGTAGGTGTGAATTATAGGTTTATTATTCCTATGTCAGCATTATTAGGAGCTATATTATTAGTTTTAGCTGATTTAGGAGCAAGAACAGTAAATCCTCCAAAAGAACTTGCGGTCGGAATTATGGTAGCGCTTATTGGTGTTCCGTTTTTCCTCTATATAGCAAGTAAAGCTGGGAGGGAGTTATAAGTGAAAGATATCTTTAACACCGATAAGAAGAGAGCTACTATGATAACTACAATTTTCGGATGTATAAGTGTAGCGGTTATTTTAATTAGTTTAAATACAGGTACGCTTCGAATTGCGCCACTAAAAGTGATTCAAACGCTTTTGGGTTACGGTGATTTTGAAAGTGTAACAGTATTATACGATTATCGTATGCCAAGAATTATTATCACAATGTTAGCGGGTATTGGACTTGGCGTTTCTGGTGCAATATTACAAGGGTTATCTCGTAATTCACTCGCAGATCCTGGTATTCTCGGATTGCACTCGGGGGCGTCTTTTGGGCTCATTAGTTTTGTTACACTCTTTCATTCTATTAATGAAAAGGCATCGATTTTAATACCGCTATTTACGTTTGGTGGGGGAGTGCTTGCTGCGCTGCTTATTATTTTACTTGCAAATGACCGTACGAAGGGGTTGTTACCGATTCGATTAATTCTCGTTGGTATTGCAGTTTCAGCTGGTTTTAGTGCGATTTCATTATTTTTCTCTCTAAAACTAAATGACGAGACTTATACGTTTGCTTCCAGATGGTTAGTAGGTAACGTATGGGGAAGAGATTGGATTCACGTGATAGCTTTATTACCTTGGATTATTATACTTGCCCCATATGCGTGGCTAAAATCAAAAACGTTAAATGCTTTATCACTAGGTGATAGTGTAGCAGCAGGACTTGGCGTATCTGTACAAAAAGAGCGCTTTTTACTTTTAGCTACAGCGGTTGGATTATCTTGCGCCAGTGTATCGATGGCAGGAGGAATTGGCTTTATCGGTCTAATATCTCCACATATTGCAAGAAAATTAGTAGGCTCAACGTACGAGTATTCTTTACCGTTAACCGGTATTATTGGGATGATTATTTTAGTACTAGCCGATACAATTGGTCGCTCTTTATTTGAGCCAAACTCAATCCCAGCTGGAGTCGTAGTAGCGGCTTTAGGAGCACCTTATTTTCTTTATTTACTTATAAATACAAAATAAATACTTCAAAGAGGAGAATGTATGAAAAAGAAACTTACTATTTTATTTAGTATCATGTGTATTTTAATAATATCAGCTTGCAGTCAAACAAAATCAAATGAAGGGAAAGCTGAAAAAACGACGAAAAGTAATGAACCCAAAATTGCTTCTATGTCTATCCATTTAACGAATAATTTGCTAGCACTAGGAATTACACCAGTAGGTTCTGTTGTTGGTGGAGATTTAAAAGATTTCTTACCACACGCAAAAGATCAACTGAGAGATACGAAGAAGCTCGGTGTTGTAACAGACCCGAACATGGAATCATTACTTCAATTAAAACCATCTGAAATTTATGTTGATGAAAAATATGCTGGGGAAGATTTAGCGAAGTATGAAAAAATTGCAAAGACACATTCTTTCAACTTAGATGAAGGTACGTGGAAAGATCATTTAAAGCAAGTAGGTAAACTTGTAAACCACGAGAAAGAAGCAGAAAAATATATTCAAAACTATGAAGAGCAGACAAAACGAGTAAAAGGCTTAATAGATAAAGAGTTAGGAAATAACGAAAAAGTAATGGCCATTCGCGTTACTGCAAAAGAATTACGTGTATTTAGTACGAAAAGACCGATGGGGCCAATTTTATTCCAAGATTTAGGATTACAACCTGCAAACGGTGTAGAGAAAATTGATGGAAACCGTCCGTTCGAAGTGATTTCACAAGAAGCGTTACCTGATTTTGATGCGGATGCAATTTTTGTTGTCGTAAATAGAGATGACAAAGCAAAAGCGGCATTTAAACAACTTCAAGAAACAGCAATTTGGAAAGGTTTAAAAGCTGTTAAAGGTAAGCACGTATATATTATTCACGATCAACCATGGCTTGATTATTCAGCATTAGGAAACAAAATGGCGATGGATGAAGCTGAGAAAATGTTTATGAAGTAATATAGTTTTGTTGATAGGAAAGGTCCTCTAAATTTAGAGGGTCTTTTTTGTAGTAGGATCAGGAAAGCACAACGATAAAACTTATGGTTCTACTTGTTTAACATCTCTTCAACCGATTCTGTTGCGAAGTTTCGTTTATATAAAGCATGAATGGTTTCGATGTCTTTCAAGGTATGGGAAGCGTTGCGAAGATTTTGAAATCCTGCAGATTTAGCAAAGCGTCGCTTTATATGACTATGATCCTGTTCAATACGATTGTTCAAATACTTGCTTGTATAATGAATAGTACGTGCATAAAAGCCTTGTTCCTTTAACTTGTTCAATGCACAAAGTAATGCTGGTGCTTTGTCTGTAATGAGAACCGTAGGTTCTCCAAAATGTTTTACTAATCTTTTCATGAAGGCATAGGAAGCCTGATGATCCCGTTTTTTACGAAGTTGAATATCCAAAGTGTGCCCATCTTTATTAATTGCACGATAGAGATAACGCCATTCTCCCTTAACTTTGATATAAGTCTCATCCAAATGCCAAGATAAGCGTGCAGATTTATTTTTCACTTTCCAAATTTGATAGATGAGATTGCCATATTCATGAACCCATCGCATGATGGTTGTTGGGTGAACTGAAATACCACGTTCTTTCAGGATTTCAGATACATCGCGATAACTTAAAGAAAAACGACAGTAGTAGCTGATAGCTATTAAAATAATATCTTTCTTGAATTGTTTTCCTTTAAAATATCTCATGTCTGATTCTCCTAGATCCTGTTTTCTAGAGTGTAGCTTCATGTAGAAAACTTTGCAACAGAACCAATACAGCTATACTTGTCACCTAATAAAAGCTTGCAATGGATCGAACTTCATACAGAATCTAAACAAATTGATATACATACTGTTGTAGCAGTGATGGAAGAAAAATTACAGCTCTTATACAGGAGGGATATTCGTAAAACAAGATAGTGCATTGGTAGATATTGCAATACTATCTTCAGATGTTCACTCTAGCCTTCTATGTCCAGCTAAAAAACTTATGTATTTTCTAAAAAATAATGCAAAAAATGAAATCATCTTGAGCTGACAAGCTATTTATAATCTTAATTCCTATAACGAGAATTATGTAAATACGAAACCCCTTCAGCAAGTAAATTGAAGGTTTTTTTTCTAGATACAGTGACTACTGATAAGTGGGGTCATGTTAACTTGATGTATATAGGGTATGTAATCTTTTAGTTATGATAAAGTACTAAATAAAAGGGGGAGATGTATGTGGATTATAAGGTAATTCAAAAGCATGAAAGTAATTATCCGAATCCTATTTCATTAAAAAAGGGAGAGATTATAAAAGTGGGAAACAAATATGAAGGTCCTGAAAACTGGGATAATTGGGTATATTGTCATACAAAAGAAAATGAGGGCTGGGTTCCAGAACAAATTATAAAGAATGAAGGCAAATCGGCTTTTGTATTAGAAGATTATATAGCTAAAGAACTTAATGTTGAAGAAAAAGAAATCATTTCAGAAATTAAGGAACTAAATGGTTGGTTATGGTGTAAAAGAAAAACTAACGATGAAAAAGGTTGGCTACCTAAAAGTAAATTAAAAGTGTTAGATGAGTGATACAAACTCTTTATTTATGAATTTTTGAATGTATACTTTTCTTGGTTTTTAAGCTTAAAACAGCTGAAGTAGAATAAACCTGGTAAAATTAAGGAAATGGGTTCTGTTGCAAAGTTTTTCAAGAAAAAAACAGGGGAATGAATGTATGAAGAAATATTATGCAGCTACCAATAATTGTTGTAATTCATGATACATCGAAAAGGCGGAATCTGTTTGAAGACTTCGCCTTTTCTTGTATAAAGCATGAACAGTTTCGATGGTTCTGTTGCAAAGTTTTAAACGCCCCCAAAAATATAGAATGAAAATACAATTGTTCCAAATAAACACTATAAAATATACAAGAACATGTATCGTATACTCATTATTTTCGGTTATTTTTCAACTTTGCAACAGAACCATTCTTCCTACACTAACGTACCCATTAAGTGCATTAGTTCACATTGCCAGAGAAGTATTTTAAGTATATAGTGTGTATTATTATGATACACACTATAATTTTAAGGTAGGCAAAATAATAATATGAAGATATTGATTTCAAACATATCCGACAAACCCCTGTACCAGCAAATTAAAGACCAAATAAAAGATGCTATTTTCAAAGGTGAGATTAATGAAGGTGATCCTCTCCCATCTATTCGAAATTTTGCCGATGACTTAAAGGTAAGTGTTCTTACTATTCGCCGCGTTTACGATGAATTAGAAGAAGAAAGGTTTATTACAAGTCAAGTGGGCATTGGTACTTTTGTCTCTATCGGCAATCTTGAGCTGATTCGAGACTCTAAACGCCATCTTGTTGAGCAAATCATGCAAGAGTTAATTCAAACCGCAAAGACATTGAAAATTACTAAAGAAGAGTTAAATGAAATGATGAATATTCTATATGAGGAGGATGGACAGTGAGTAGCATTTTAGAAGTAACAGGGCTAAATAAATCTTATGGAGATTTTTCTCTTTCTGATGTTAGCTTTTCCTTAGAGGAGGATGTCATTACAGGGTTTATTGGTATCAATGGAGCAGGGAAAACAACCACAATACGGACAATACTGGGACTTGTAACAAGAGCATCAGGTACTATTAAATTATTTGGAAAGGATATGAACAAATATGAACAGGAATTAAAGGATCGTATCGGAATTGTTTTGGATGATGGAGGCTTTTATGATGAATTGTCAATGGCAGAAATGACAAGCATTATTTCCCCTGCATATTCAAGATGGAGTGAACAAGATTACAAAACCTTTATGGAACGCTTTTCCCTAAACCCACGCCAAAAGATTGCCACCTTATCAAAGGGGATGCGTATGAAATATTCATTGACTTTAGCACTTTCCCATCAGGCAGACTTACTGATAATGGATGAACCTACAAGTGGATTAGATCCCTTAATCCGAAGTCAGCTTATGGAAATCTTGAAAGATTATATGAAACAAGGAGGTAAAGGGGTTTTCTTTTCGACGCATATCACTTCTGATTTAGATAAAGTTGCAGATATGTTAATTCTCATCAACAATGGTAGGATTTTATTTGAGGAAGAAAAGGATATGCTGATTGATACTCACCGTTTGGTAAAAGGCGATATAAAGGATTTGACTGATGAAACCAGAAACTTGTTCTTGAATATTCAAGAAACAGAATTTGGTTTTTCGGGTATCACCAATCAATTGTCGAAGATCCAAAAAAACATGCACGACATTCTGATTGAAAGACCTACAATTGAAGATATTATGCTGGGATACATAGAAAAGGAGACAAAAAATAATGTTATTACATCTCGTTAAAAAGGATATTCTCCTTGTCAAAAAATACTTACTATTTACGTTGCTTATAGTAATTGCGATCCCACTATTTATTATGGCTCGCATTCCTGAATTTTTAGGTTTTAACGCCTTTCTAATTTCAGTGATTTTTGCAGAATTTATGCTCTATCAGTATGTATCGATGGCAGAAATGAAATACCCTAAAGCTACCGCGTTACTATGTGGTACGCCATATCCTCGCAGCATGCTTATAAAGGCAAGATATGCTTTTCTTCTTTTGATTTTTGCCTACTGCTATGTAGCATATACCGTATTAGCACTGTTCGTGCCTAAAGTTGAATATCTTACCCTGTTAAGCATACTTACTGCTCTGCTGATTACGACAATATTATTTGGCGTATATACACCCATACAGTATAAATTAGGTTATGAAAGAACAAAGTATTTCTTCTCAATTGTTATTGTAGCAACACCATTTATCTTGCCGGCACTATCAAAGGTAGATATCAAACTCGATTTTAGTGAACTATCTGCAATGTCTATGTTAGCTAAATGTTTGATACTGATTGTGGCTGTTATCGCTATTCTTTGTATCTCCTTGATTGTATCCATTAAGATTTATTCAAAAAAAGATTTATTATAACTGTTAAAGAAATATTATCAAAAAAAAGGAGGAAAGAGAGTATGCCCACTTTACCAACACCAATAGTAATACTTTGTGTATTATTTCCCTTTGTATATTTTGGATATAAGTTTTATAAAAATCATAGAAAATAGTAAACTTGAGAAATCAAAGTTACCACTTTAGAATAGATAGCTCAGGGTTTATGACTTCTGCTTTTTCTTTGTAAAGGAATCGAAAACGACACAGGTTAGCTAGGTAAAGTGACTTGAAAAGAGTAAAACTATCGTATATAAGTGCTACCAAGTCATAAACTTGGACTGGAATTCTATCAAAATACCTTCATAACTAAAGCAACGTTGCATAGACGTTGCTCATTTTCGATTATTCTGACCGTTACTATAAATACACAATTTTACAATCTCCTTTAAAATTTAGCATAGAGGGGTCATCATACATGTCTATCTCCCGAAAAGAGTGAATAAGAAAAAATAACGTTTTTTTGTACTTAGGGGTAGTGAAAATTCTTAAGTTGATGGGCATAGGGTTACCATACATGCCCATCAACTTAAAAAGGAAAATAAAATGAGCTTTCGTTCATATTAACGAAAAAAAACTTAAAATATTTTGTGTCCTTAAAAATGAACATACCAAATAAACCTAGATAGGTATCATTTTTAAAAATTATGCTGCTTTCTTTTGTTTTCCAAGTCCACTATACTCATAGACAACGCCCATAATATCAAAGACTGTCTTTTTCTCATATCTATGAGATTTCCGTCCATTCTTCTTTAGGAGGTGGAATAGGCGGATTAGAATCTTTGTCATTTCTATGGCGCTTTGTCGTATAGCTTGGTACAACAGATGTAAATGATCTTGAATCATTCCGATCGCTTTATATTCGCTTAATTCTCTTTTCTTCTTTTTCAAAAGAAGTTGACGCATTTTAAACATAGTAGAGGAGCACAGGAAAATAGCGATTAGCTTTCCATATAATTGGCACTCTAATCGTTCCTGTTTTACATGACGATAATCGTCTATTTTGAAAAGTGATTTCCACGTTTTAAAGATAATCTCTATTTGCCAACGTAAAGTATATAATTCATGTACCTGTTCCATCGGAACCCATTCCCAAGGTATATTCGTCACGTACACGTTTAATCCAGCTATCAATTTACTTTTCTCTGAGTACGTTCTATTTTTAGATTTTTCTTTTTCTGCAATCTTCGCTCGTCGTTTTTGAAGTTGCTCTTCTGTTAATCGATTAAAAATAACATGTGCAAATAGTTGTTGTTTATCACCGATATAAGCATGTTTTAATTCAAATGTTTCTCCAGGCTGTAGTTGTTTCAAAATCTGTTTCACATCGATTTGTATGTATTCCGATTGTTTTTTAATGGCTCCATTTTTAAAGTATTCTGGGGTTGGATTTTTCATATATACATTCGTATTTAGTTTTAAACGAGAAATATAATATGTACCTCGTTGATCCATTTGATCTAAGTCTTCCAATGAAAAATAACCTAAATCACGAATACATAAATCTCCTGGCCGTAAGGTATCTAAGCACTCTGTACCAAAGGTTTTGTCATTATTTTTCCCTGGTCCAACTTGAAAATTAAGAAATTCCCCACTGTGCAAATCATATTCTAATTGAATTTTGATTCCGGCTGTTTGGGCACATCCTCCAGAGCCTGGATATACATCCTCTAAAGCATTTGGTACTTGAAATACAGTGGCATCTAGGATGCGAATCCGCCCAAAATAAGAGAAAAGCTGGTTAGAGATTTGCGTTTGTTCACATACTTTTTGTTGTAACAGTAAAGAAAAAATATGTTTTAAAAACAAAACTGCTTTAGAGTTTAAACGTTTATTTAAGCCCTCAGGGCTGAGTAAAGTACCAGTGGCTGCATGAAGCCTACTACATAATCGTACTAAGGGATCACTTGCTACTCGTTGACTGATCCAAATACAAATCGTAGCTAAGTCTGAGCCAGAAAACTTACGTTTTCGCTTTATAAATCCGATTTCTCTTGCAAGTTTTTCTAACAATACAGGTGTAATATATCGCTGTAATTCTTCTACAAATGGTTGTAGTTCATCTTGAATCGAGAGATTCATAAGAAAGCGTCATCCTTTCTGTAATTTCTACAAAAAATATAGTGTTTTTTTCGTTATATGGATACGAATTTATCTTAACTTGATGGGTATTTATGGTGACACCTAATAGATAAAACCAACTCTGTGCGTTAAAACGTATTTACTTCCATATGTAATTCATTTATATTAAATAAATAAACGTTTATTTATTTAATATATTGTGAGGGGATTATGAATGGCAAGAACAGTCAACAATCAACAGCGACTAGAGAAGCGAAATGTCATATTAAAAGAAGCAAAAAGGCAATTTCCAAGAGAGGGTTTTTCTAAGACTACCCTTTCTAGTATAGGGCAGGCAATAGGTATTAATCCTGCTACGATTTTACTGTATTTTCCTAGCAAGGAGGACTTGTTTGAGAATACCGTTAAAGAAGCATTTCAAGAGACTAGAAAAGGACAACTGTATTTACCAGAAAGCCTAGAATTGTCAGAGCACTTAGAGCAGATGGTGAGGCATCACGTGAGGAAATATCGTGAAGATCCATCAAACCTACGAATTTTACAATATCTGTTTTCCCAATCTGGTAGGTTTCCGGAGCTAGAGCAAGAAGCAGTTTTCATCACTTATGAGTTTGTAGAGAGAATGACTGAATTGTTGAAGAAGCGCTCTAGTCTAAATGAAACCGAACAAGAACTTCGCGATAAAACGTGGGCTTATTTATCTTTCCTAAGTGGATTTACGATGATTATGCTTGAGCCTGAAAAATATCCATTATGGGAAGGGATTGTAAAACAAGGAGTTAAGCTAATTGAAACATAAAGGAGTTAAAGAAATATGATCCATAACGAAGTCAAGAAAGTAATGATGCTCTATAGTAGCAGGTTGAACGAAATGTTTCCAAATCAAGTTCTTGGTGTCTATTTATATGGATCAAACGTTATAGGTGCTTTTCATCCTGAAAGCAGTGATATTGATTTTGTTACAGTTTTTAATCAGGAATTGACGGGCGAAGAGTTAATAAAACTATCGCACCTTCATAAGAAGGTTAGAGCTAAATGTCCATTGGTCAAAAAGTTTGAATGTGAGTACTTATCCTTGGATGAGCAGAATCAATTACATTTACATAAATCTTTCCCGTTTTTTGAGGGTACAAAGTGTAAGGGAAAAAGAAAGCTTATGAAAATTGCGGTTTATCAGCTTGTTCATGATTCATATGCTGTTTACGGTCCGAATTTTTCTACTTACTACTCTAATATTGATTGGAAGGATGTTATGCAGGAGATGGAGTACAATCTTAACCACTATATAGCGAGTAAAGCTTCCCGAAGCTATTTGTTTTTATGCGATTTTTGGATTGAGTTCATTGTTTTAACCTTATGTCGAGTGTACTATACATTGAAAACAGGAAAGATTACATCAAAGGAACTGGCCTGTGAAGAAGTGATCAAGGACTTTGATTTAAGGTATTCTGACATTCTTCATGAGGCACTTAGAATTAGAGGGAGAGTCCAAGCCAAGTCCAATTATAAAAATCGCTGGGAACGAAAGAATGCAACGATCCATTTTATAAACTCTTTGAGAGAGTATTGTAATCAAACTTTTTTATCTAAATAAATGTGCAGATTTCCCTACTTTTTTTACAAAAGACAATTTCATTAATCCTGCTTCTTTAACTAAAATGCCAAATAGTTTAAGTATAAACCTTCACAATTAGTTATTTTTCTAAAGAAAGGAATAAATTGATATGTATGGGGTTTTAATAGGTTTGTTTGCTTTTGCAGTTACATGGTTTTCAGTACCTTTTATAATGGAATTTGCCGTTAAATGGAATTTTGTTGATATACCTAATAGCAGAAAAATACATAAAAATCCAATACCCTTATTGGGTGGGATTGGTATTTTTTTAGGTTTTCTTGCTGCAGTACAATTAACTAAAATATTGGGATATAATTTTGATACTGCCAATATTGCTATCATTTCTGGGAGTTTTTTACTAGTTATTATAGGTTTAATAGATGACTATTATAAAACTCGTGGAAAAGATTTTCCGGCATTACCGAGGCTACTAGTACAAATTCTAGCTGCTTACCTGGTAGTTCATTTTAGTGGAGGAATTGTAGGTTTATCTATACCTTTTACAGAATCTAAGTTTGTTTCCTTCTCATCAGAAATTTCAATACTGTTAACAATAGGTTGGATTGTAATGGTGATTAATGTTTTTAATTTTCTTGATGGATTAGATGGCCTTGCAGCTGGTATTGCAGTAATTTCTGCTGCAACTCTTGCATGTGTTGCTTTAGTTAAAGGAGAATTAACTTCCTTTTTTTGGGCTGTAGCATTAGCTGGTGCAGCTTTAGGTTTTCTAAAACATAACTTTTTTCCAGCACGTATAATTATGGGAGATGCAGGATCAACATTGATTGGTTTTCTATTAGGATCTATATCTGTGATTGGCACAATGAAATCAGCTACCGTATTCTCTATATTTATACCTGTATTTGCTTTGGGAGTTCCTATTCTTGATGGATTACGTGTAATAATACAGCGTACGTTAAAAGGACAAGCTCCTTATAATCCGGATAAAACTCATGGACATCATAAGTTACTTCAAGCAGGTTTTTCTCAATCTCATGCAGTCATGGTTTTGTATTTAATAGGAACTTGTTGTTCTTTAATTTCTATTGTAATTCTATTATTGGATGTATAGATAAATTATTTATTATGAGAAAAAAGATTTTCGGACTAGTAAGAGATATCATTACTATATCTATATATTATAGGGATAGCGCCGCATCGCTATCAACTTAACGAAAGGAAATGTCCCTATAGCTGTCAACCTAACAAAAATAAACTACCCCAGAACGCAAAAAATGAGTTGAATTCCCTTAACTAGCAATATAGAGATAAGGTTAAGTTTTAGGATACCTCAAAAGATTAGGTTGATAAGCATATGTACTACCGGCAAAATGTTGATATTATGTATTATCAAGATTTAAATTATAAAAATTCTTATGAAATGAAAGAGAGTACATATTAGCCATGTGTGATATGCACTCTCCTTTTATCAAATTAAAGAACTAGATAGATTAATAATAAGAAGCATAATCAATCTACTCTCTAATAATCCTTGTATAGGTAATATAGGGGTAGTACCATCGCTATCAAGCTAAGCTCATACAACGTCAATTATAGTAGAGGGTGTTTCTTTTTTTAAAAGGCTACGTGTAGGGAATTTAAAGATCTGCATACGAAATAAACCCTAATGGGTTTCATTTTTTTTGATTTAAGCCGCTTGATTATTAGACATGGTACAATTGTAAACGACACCTAATATATCAAAGACTGTTTTCTTCTCATACCTATGAGATTTTCGTCCGTTTTGCTGTAGGAGGTTGAACAGGCGAATGAGAATCTTTGCTAGC
>NZ_JABUAE010000045.1 GCF_013314535.1 Bacillus sp. Xin1
CCTGATATGTGAACTCTTTTTTACTATGCTTCCATCTCTTTCAATTGAAACCGTTTATTAAAGAAGGTTTTATACCCAATTTGTAAAAAGATAATGACAGAAAAAGCTGTACTTCCGGAAATACCAAGTATAATCGCAATTTGATATTGAATGGCAGTAAATGGTGAAATTCCTGATAAAATTTGTCCTGTCATCATGCCTGGGAGACTAATGATTCCCATTCCGACCATAGAATTAATGGTTGGCAAAATAGCTGAATCGAAAGCATCTCTTACAAAGGGAGCTGTTGCTTGTTTTGGAGTTGCTCCTAGCATCAGTGCACCTTCAATTTGCTCACGCTTTGATTTCATATTGTTTAAGAATGAATTTGCACCGAGCGACACACCAGTCATGGCATTACCAATAAGCATCCCAGCGATTGGAACGATATATTGCGGAGCATACCAAGGGTCGTGTCCAATAATGACAAAGATAAATAATAAAAGCGGTCCGATTGAACCTGCAATCATTGAGAGTGCGGCTACACGTTTTAGCTCTTTTGACATAGGGATATTAACTCGTTTATAAATGTTAAAAATAGCGAATGTAGTAATAGAAGTAATAATAGCAATTGTATAAAATGGATTACTATTTTCAAATATGTATGTAAGTACGTATGCAATGAGAACAAGCTGAATGGTCATACGGAATGTAGCGATCGTAATTTGTTTTTCACGAGGTATTCCTTTTAGTTTTACAAGTCCGATTAAAACGATAATGAAAATATATGCCGCAGCAAGTTGCCAAATTTGTAGTTCAATAACGCCCTTCAAGTGCGTGCACTTCCTTTCTAATAGCACCTTTAGCTTTACTAATTTCAATAATTTCATCTGCGATTTCTTCTGGGAGACTTTGTGAATGGGTAATAAAGATAACCGTTTTCTTTTTTTGTTTCGCAATGGCAGAAAACTGTTTCATGACGCACCTCTCTGTATCAGCATCTAATGCAGAAGTGGGCTCATCTAATAAATAAACAGGCGGGTCCATAAGTAAAACACGAGCTAAGGAGAGTCTTTGTTTTTCACCACCGGATAATGAAGAGGCGGTACTTGTTAAATCTTTTTCTAAGTTTACAATTGTTAGTGCTTCTTGCAGTGCTTCATCAGGTGGAAAAGGTTTCTCTGAAAAGCGAAGTCCCATTAACAAATTATCTTTTACTGTTCCGTCAAATAGAGGGGGTGTTTGACCTAGCATAACAACTTCACGGCGTAATTGAATAGGTGGATAAGACGAAATAGATGCCCCATTATATTCAATTTCGCCGGCTGTTGGTGATTGTAAATCATTAAGCATGCGAAGTAATGTACTTTTTCCGCTGCCACTTTCACCGATAATGCAGGTGATTTTTTCTTTGTGAATCTCTAAGTAAGGAACGTGCAGGATATTTTTATATGTTACATTTTTTAATAGAAACATAATTTTCTCCTTTCTGGTTCTATATAAATTAAAAAAAGACAAAACCCTTCTTTTTAGGAGGGAGAGAGGATCCAGCCATGCATAGAAGCGGTCAGGACCTTTTTCTGCCCCATGCTAAGTGAGAACAGAGAGAAAAGGAGTGTAAGTCCCTTTTTGTTTTCATAGCAGCTACTTATATGTTGAGAAGTTAAAATGGATTTATATATTCATATCGTATCAAAAAAGGAGAAAAATAGAAAAAAACAAGAGCAATCTGCCCTTGTTTTTCTTCTTAACCATTATGATATTTATACATCCAAAGAATACCGGACTTTAAAAGTCTAGGTACACGTCCCATTAATGGTTGATTTGCTAATAGTCCGAATCCGTGTTTCTTACCCAGAGAACCGAGAACACCTTTTAATTTAATAACAGGTAGTTCATCAGGAAGTGTTTCATTGTGCCAACGTTTCAATAATATTTGGACAATTTGCTCACCTTGTCCTTCGGCAAGTTGTGCAGATGGTGCATGTGGTAAGGATGCGCAATCACCTACAACATAAACATTCTCATCATTCGGAATATTATGATATTTTGTTAATACAACCCGTCCGCTACTATCTTGTTCAACTGGAAGGTTTCGAACAACTTCATTTGCTTGAATACCGGCTGTCCATACAATTGCATCACATTCAAGCGGTTCATCATGGTTGTACACAATGTTTGGTTCTACTTTTGTAATGTTAGAGTTTCGTATAATTGTAACATTATGCTTTACGAACCATTCTTCTACGTATCTACTTAATTTTTCTGGGAAAGGGAATAAAATACGATCCTTTCGATCAAATAAGTAAATTTTCAAATCAGAACGACTTTCCCGAAGCTCACTTGCCACTTCAACGCCACTTAATCCAGCACCGACAACTGCAACTGTTGCGTTAGGTTCTAAACTGTTTAATCGCTCGTATGTTTTGCGTGTTTGCTCAATAGATTGTAGGCTATGTGTATATTCTTTTGCGCCTGGAACATCGTGATATTTGTCTTCACAGCCAAGTCCGATAATTAAATCATCATATTTAATTTCTTCACCGCTATCGAGATGAACGGCTTTGTTTTCAAGATCAACATTTGTTACGGTACCGTATTGAATGTTGAGGCGCGGGTGTTCTGGAAACGGAATACGAATGTGCGTTTCTGAAATTGTTCCCGCTACTAATGCATAATATTCTGTTTTAAAACAGTGGTATGGTACTTTGTCGATTAATGTCACTTGGACATCATCTGGAAGTTGGTTGTTTGGAAGAAGCCGCTGCAGAATTCTCATTCCACCGTAGCCACCGCCCAGTAATACGAGGTGTTTCATGATGGATTACCCCTTTTCTGTTGAAATATCCCCTAATCATATAATTATATATTGAAAAAATAATTTGACTTTACTCACTCAAATTATATCGAATTTGTGAACAAATAACAATGCAGGAATGTGTACTCTGTTGTACAATAAGAAGAAAAGTGGGCAAACTGTTTTAATTTGTATACTGGGAATCAAAGTGGATTGATATAGAGAAGATCTTTTAGTTTGAAATGAAACAGTGAAGCAACTAAATATTTTAGCAAGTGTAACGAAAACAACAAGAAACAGCTTAGTTTTCTTATTATAGATTCATTTTTAGGGATACAGGGGGGATCGTTTTGATTAAACCATTAATCGAATTTTGTGTAGGTAATCTTGCAAGTGGCTCACAAGCAGCACTAGAGAAATTAGAAAAAGATCCGAATTTAGATGTTATGGAGTATGGCTGCCTAGGGTATTGTGGTATTTGTTTTGAAGGACCTTTTGCACTTGTAAACGGAGAAGTTGTACAGGGGGCAACAGTAGAAGAACTTGTGAAAAATGTATATGATTACTTAGATGAAAATCCAATGTTTTAAGGCGTTGCAAATGAGCAACGTCTTTTTTATTGTTATCGTTTCTATTAGAGTAAAAATTCTTTCGAAGGAAATGCTAACAAAGAATTTGAATCTACTTGGAGAGTTAGGTGGAATGGCACCAACACGCCGTAGTGATATTGGATATTGCTAAATTTGGATTAAAGTCGATTGTAGCGGGGACACTCGCCAATTTATTAAGTACTGCGATAGCAGGGATGTTTGTATAAAGTAGAATTTTAACCAGTAGGCTTCATTGCACTAATTATTAGTTCTCATCAATTTGTCTATCCACAAATAGCGGGATAAAATAAAAAAAGGCCCTTTCCGAGAAGGGCTTTTTTCTTACACGATTTATGTAAGAATGGCTCTTACATAAAAGCCATCAAAATGTTGTCAAATATGAAAAACGGGGGACGTTCTTATTGTGTTCCAAAAGCATGCATTTTATACTTAAAACAACAAATTTTTTTTGGAGTGAATGAGGATGAAGCAATTTTCTTTTACAAAAATGCATGGTCTTGGAAATAGTTATATATATGTAAATATGTTTGAAGAACAAATTCCAGAGGAAGAGCTAGCTCTTGTGGCGGAAAAGGTTTCGAATATCAATACTGGCATTGGAGCAGATGGCATGATTTTAATTTGTCCATCGGAAGTAGCGCCAGTAAAAATGCGTATGTTTAATAACGATGGTTCAGAAGGGAAAAGTTGCGGGAACGGACTGCGCTGCGTAGCGAAATATGCGTATGAGCATAAACTAGTAGAAGAGACTGTTTTTACAATTGAAACATTAGCCGGGATTGTAACAGCGGAAGTAACAGTAGATGGTGCTATGGTTACATTAGTGAAAATTGATATGGGGGCGCCTCGTTTAACTCGTGCAGAGTTGCCGATGCTTGGTGAAGGGGAAATGCCATTCATTCGTGAAGATTTCCTATATAATAATCACCGCTATGTCTTTACAGGTGTTTCAATGGGAAATCCACATGCAGTTATTTTTGTAGATGATGTGGAAGAAGCTCCGCTTACAACACTAGGACCTGTTCTGGAAACGCATGAAATGTTTCCAGAACGAGTGAATGTTGAATTTATTGAAATTGTAAATGACAATGAAATGAATTTCCGTGTTTGGGAACGCGGGTCAGGCGTGACGCAGGCATGTGGAACAGGGGCATGTGCAGCCGTTGTGGCAGCAGTGTTAAATGAGAAAATGAAGCGTGGCGAAGAAATTACAGTTCATCTAGCAGGCGGCGATTTAATGATTGCTTGGGCAGAAGAAGGTAACGTTTTAATGAAAGGTCCAGCAGAAGTCATTTGCCGCGGAGTGTATGAGTACAAGATAGAAGCGTAAAGATGTATAATAGAACGAGAGAAGAAAGGAAGGTGGCTTTCATGATTGATGTAACAGAACAAGCAGCATTTCAAATTAAGGATATGTTGAAAGATGCTGAAGATGGAGAGAAATACGTTCGCCTTGCTGTACACGGCGGTGGATGTAGTGGTCTTTCTTACGGCTTAGGATTTGAAAGAGAACCAAATGAAGACGACACAGTTCTTGAGTTTTTCGGTGTTGAATTTGTTATTGATAAAGAAAGTGCTCCGATTGTAAAAGGAGTAAAAATTGACTACAAACAATCCATGCTTGGCGGCGGATTCACAATTGATAATCCAAACGCAATCGCATCATGCGGATGTGGATCATCTTTCCGTACAGCGTCGAATGCTGGTAAGCCGGAAGAGTGCTAAAAATAACCTTCTCACAAATAAGTGAGAAGGTTATTTTTTATTATCTTACAAAAGTGTAATGTTCATGTCACGTTTTTGAATTTCTCCTTAAGCGAAAAGAGATTATGATAACAACATAATAAAAAACACATGAGGTGAATGACGTGAAAAGATATATTGCACTTTTTAGTATTTTAGTTGTATTTGCTACAATGTTAGTTGGTTGCGATTTAAACCGTATGGGAAAAGATGAGTACTATGTTCAAATTACAGTTGATGGAAAAGAAAAAATTGAACAAGCTGATGGTGGTCAGAAGCACAAATCATTTGAGTACAAGTTACCTGCATTTGATAAAGATGGTAAAGAAAAAGAAATGGAATTTACAGCTGTGAAAAACCTTCGTAAAGAAGCGTTCCTACGTGTATTCTATTCTGATAAAAAAGGTGTAACAGCTTGGGAAGAAGTGAAAAAAGACGAACTTCCTGCAAAAGTGAAAGAAAAATTAGGTGTGAAATAATGAAGAAGGATTTGACCTTGTAGGTCAAATCCTTTATTTATTTTCGAAATCTTCTTCTGAAATTACTGTAAATCCATGTCTTCGAAATAATGCTGTTGTTACACCATAACCATCTTGTTTGTTTCCATTAAATTCTCCTGTATAAATAGTAGAACTACCACAAGACGGACTTCTTTCTTTCAAAATGATGTATTCGGGATGTAAATCTTTTATTTCTTTTAAAGCTTTATAAGCTCCTTGTACAAAAGCTTCTGTTACATCGTTTCCGTCTTTATCCATCACTTTTGCTTTGCCATCTAGTACATCGTCACCGTTTCCACCGATGATTTCTGCTGATGGACGCGGTGTAGGCAAACTGCCCAATACTTCTGGACAAACAAGGACGGTTTCCTCTTTCTGTAATAACTCTTCTATTTTTGAGATTAGATTGTCATTTCCATCGTAACGACAAGCAATACCAGCTAAACAGGCACTAATTACAATCATATTTTTCACCTCATGTCATTAGGAATCATCAAATCTTCGTTCATTAATCTGTATATAGCTTAATGAAAGTATATAGTAAATTGCAGAGTAAAGTCTTATTATCTATATTTTATGACCATCTTATAATTCGTTTGTATAAATATTGTAAAAAAACATTTAATTAATTACAGATAATTGGTAAAATAGCATAGACTATTTATTTTCTGAAAAGGGGAAAAATTAATGAAAAAGAAAATTGTTACTTCTTTACTTTCTGCTGCACTATTAATTCCAACGGCAGCTTATGCAGATGGAAACAAAGCTATTCAACAGAATAACACAGTTTCTAAAGTTACAAATGTAAGTCATGCTAAGGCGGCTAGGGGCTGGGTTCAACAAAATGGATATTGGTATTACTATGATCAAAATGGTAATAAGCTAAAAGGCTGGTTATCTACTGGAGGGAAATGGTATTATCTTGATCCTTCTTTTGGATATATGCATAAAGGGTGGACGCCAATTCAAGATAAAAAAACAGGGAAATATACATATTATTATTTAGATGAGAATAGCGGAGCAATGCACACAGGTTGGGTGCAAATTAAAGGATCTTGGTATTTCTTAAATAGTAGTGGAGCAAAACAAACAGGCTGGTTATCTAATGGAGGGAAATGGTATTACCTTGGCGATTATGGAATTATGCAAAAGGAATGGGTTTCAATCCAAGATAAAAAAACAGGGAAATATACATACTATTATCTAAATGAAAACACTGGAGCAATGCACACAGGTTGGGTGCAAATTAAAGGATCTTGGTATTTCTTAAATAGTAGTGGAGCAAAACAAACAGGCTGGTTATCTAATGGAGGGAAATGGTATTATCTTGGATCATACGGAATTATGGAAACAGGAAAACGTTATATCAATAATACGTATTACTACTTTGATAACAGCGGGGCAATGCAAACAGGTTGGCAAAAAATCGGTAATTACTGGCACTATTTTAACAGCAATGGATCTGAACATAAAGGGTGGTTAAAACTTGGTGGAAGCTGGTACTACCTTGATTCTTTCGGTACGATGGTAACAGGAACAAAATGGATTGATGGTAAATATTATAAATTTAATAATAATGGTGTTTGGGTTGGTTAATTGTAAGCAATAGCTTTTATTGATAAGTAAGACAGGTCGCATGTTGTAGTGCGACCTGTTTTTTTGTTTTACGCTTTTTAAATTATTAAATAAAAAAATTGCCCATTCTGCTTTATCGCACCTATTTATATATGGGGTGATGAAAAATGGGAACCTTCTATCATTTAATGAGAACATATAGCGAATTTCGAAGTATAGAAGAATTTAATACATACCAAAAGCAAATTTTAGTGCGTTATAAAGAGAATATAAATAAAACAGATTTTTTAGTGATTCAGTTTTTAGGAAGATATGCAGTAAATGAAAAGCAAAAAACAGTTGGAGTTGCTTGTCCGTTAATGGTAGCAATTGCTACCAAAATAGGAAAAAGTATTCGTACGGTACGTCGCTCTGTTGCAAAACTGGAGGAACTTGGGATTATTGAGCGGATTCCTACGAAAGAGAGACATAAGCGAGGGGGATATAGTGCAAACTTATATGTGTTTCGTAAAGCTGCACTTGACCGCATGGATGACCGTATGGAAATGTCCGCATGTGAAAAGAGAGAAAGTGTAGATGGATGTAAGAAGGAAGGGGTACGGGAAGAAAGGGAAACTGTTCTTTTTAAAAACTTTTCTAAAGAAGTACAAAAGAAAAAAACAACGTATGAACTTGATGAAACATATTGTCGTCATAATATTCCAGTTCAGTTTGTACATGCGATTGTACCGATGTCACGAAATCCGCAAACGATTAATATACTTTGGAGTAAGGTAGAACTGGCTTATAAAAAGAGTGGATTATTAGAGCAAGGCGTATTTTTGGAACAACTTATGGTCGATGAAGATATGCGAGCGAAGCTTATATGGCGGGTGAAAAGTGTTGTCAGGGCGTATAAGTTAGGAGAAATTCGTAAAGATGTTAGGGCTCTTTTGTATAGTACGATGCGCGATCTATTTTTAGATATTGGGTTAGAGTGGGGAGCGGCTATTAGAAAGAGCGCGAAGGTGAGTTTATTTGATCCATTCAAAAAGGAGTCATGCGTATAATACATGACTCTTTTTGATCAATCGAATTTTCGTACAACAGGAACGCGAATCGCCACAAATAATACAAAGACAATAACAGCGATAGCACCGCTTTTCATAATCGTCACAATCGGAATGCCAGCTGCAAGCGCGAGCGATGTAAATGCATAGGAAAGCGGGATGAAGCCCATAGATGACAGCATCAGTAAGCTCATGACACGCCCCATCATTTCTTCTTTAACAGTAGATTGAATCATTGCCATTAATGGAACGATGGCCATGGCAATCGTAATGCCATAAAATGCGCCTGCGAGTAGTGCTTGCCAAAGTGCTGTACTGAAGTTAATGGATAAGAAGAAAACGCCAGATAATAGCATCATAATGATGCAAAATAGTCCGCGTCTGCGATTAATATTTTTAAGTCCAACAATGACAGCACCAATTGCCATTCCGCCTCCAACAGCGGCTTCTAAGTAACTAAATTGAAGCGAGTCACCATGAAGAACGTTTTTGATAAATAATGGGAAACCAACTTGCATTGGACCGATTAAAAATAAATTTAGAAAGGCACTACAGATAAGGAATGTTGAAAGAAAAGGTGATTCCTTTACGTACAAAATGCCTTCTTTAATAGATGTAAACATTCCTTTGTCTGCATCCTGTTCTACTTGCACGGTATATTGAATTTTTTGGACGAGTATAGCAGCAACAATGAGCAATAGAATGGTAATGGTAAAGATGGTCTCATAATTACTAAATTTAATGAGGATTCCACCAAATACAGGTCCTAAAATGACTGACGCTTGGTTTGTCATTTGTGTAAGTGAATTTGCCTGTGTTAAACGATGTTTTTCTACAAGCTCAGGGAGAATGGAACCGTCCGCTGACCAAAAGAAGGCATCCGCTAATCCAAAAAACAAGGCAAACAAAGCAAACGTATATAATGTTACATCATCAACGATAAACCAAGTTAAAATTGTTGCGACAAGAAGCGCACGAATGATATTTGAGTAAAACATAATATTTTTTTTCGGAAACTTATCTGCCACAGCTCCTCCAACAATCATAAAGATAAGTCTTGGGACGCTAAGCGCAACAAAGACAATGCCTAGTGAGGCTTCAAGATTTAATGTTTTGGCTATGTACCAAGTTTGGGAAAATGTAAAAAAGGCTAAAGCAAAGCTTGAGAATAATGTAGCTGCCCAGAGAAATAGGAAGTTTGTATTTTTTAGCAAAGGTGTTCCATTTTCTACTGGAGCAGATTTGTTTTGTTGTAGTTCCTCCATATTGCTTCCTTTCTATGTAACAATTTTAAATGAATATAAAGTGAAACTTTAATCAGTGGGGGGCTTCATCCCCCACTGATTATCAGCCCTCACCAATCGGGCTTTTACGGGTAGTTTATCTCCCACCTAACTTCTTTGCTCCCGCCGAATTTTGAGGTGGGAGTATTACTGCCCGTTAATGCGGGATAAAATCCTGTTAACAATCGTTTTATACAGTTTTTAATATTTCTATACTGCACTTTTTCATTGTAGACAATAATAGAAGATTTGCCCAGTGGATTTTTAAAGACAAAAAAATAAGAAGATGCGAAAAGCACCTTCTTATTATGTGGTTTAGGCTAATGCAATATAGATATCAACTTGCGCGTTATTTGGATTCATTGCCCTTTCGTCATATAGCTCAAAGTCAATTGTGAAAGCACGCTTGTTTTCTTTCGACCAGTTCCAAATATCTTGCCATGCTTCGTAAATGACTTCTGATACAGGACCTTTTCGTGTTGTAAATACTGCATATGTATGAGCAGATATTGTAAGAGATACCATATTTTCAGGGACGGTTTCTAATGAAGAGACGGGCATACCGATTGTGTATCTATATTTTCCAGTTTCATCGGACTCATAATCCGAATAGAATGCAAGTGTGGTGTGAGCATTTTTGTTAGGAATTTGATTCATGATTTGATCTTGATAGTATTGGTTCCATAGGTGAGGAATCTTTCCTTCAGCTGATGTTTCCGTTTCATTATTTGTTGTGATAGAAATACCGATGGCTTGGAAAGCTTCTTTTTGTACAATCTTAGGTTCATTCATGTTAATACTCCCCTTCTCGTATAGGAACAAATGTTCTGTATAATTGTACCATAATTATACAGATGAAGGAAAGGAGAAGATACCCTTTAGACGTTTTTTTGCTCTGCACTCGTTAAATTGGTCACCCAAACCTTATAAACAAATGAATCTGTAATTACAGCTTCTTCTGTGTGAACGATGAAATTTGGAACAGAAGCTAAGAAAAATGACAGAGCATAAGCAATCTTATAGTCAGGGGTTATATACCCATCAATCGTTCTTCCGTATATTTCGTTTGCAATCGAGTCAGCCCATACCTCAGATTCCCTTAGTGTGCCAAAAATAACATCTTCACTTTTCCATCTAATATCCATATTAAAACCACCTTTTGACTTATTCTTAATATCTCTAAGAGTTTAGATAAATCTTGATGAGGGGTGATAATCAGTAGGAGATGGGGGGAAACACAAGTATTACTTTATTAAAAAGACTCCCTTCGTACGAAAGGAGTCCGTCTCATCTATAAATTAAAACATACTAGAACTATGCATTGGTTGTAGTTTTGCATTTGGATCGAAATAAGCTTTTGCATTATTTACTGCTGTTGGAGCTTCACCGAATCCACATGCAATCAGTTTTACTTTTCCTTCATATGTACAAATATCACCAGCTGCGTAAATACCAGGGATGTTTGTTTCCATTTTAGAGTTTACAACGATGCTGTTTTTTTGAATGTCTAATCCCCAGTTTTTAATTGGGCCAAGAGAAGAAACGAAGCCGTAGTTTACGATGACATCATCAACGTCAATCACAACTTTTTCTTCCGTTTTTACATGCTGCAATACAACTTGTTCGATTTTGTCTTCACCAATTAATTCCACTGGAACGTAAGGTGTTTTTACATCTGCGCGAGAGTTCATTAAGTTTTCTACGCTGTGCTCATGAGCACGGAATTTATCACGGCGATGAACGATTGTTACTTGTTCAGCGATCGGTTCTAACATCATTGTCCAGTCCACTGCAGAGTCGCCGCCCCCAAATACAACGACGCGTTTCCCAGCGAATTTATTCATATCATCAACGAAATAGTGTAGATTTTTCTTCTCGAATTTTTCTACATCTTCTAATTCTAAACGGCGTGGTTGGAAAGCTCCATTACCAGCTGTAATAATGACAGACTTAGAATAGTGCGTTTCTTTATTTGTTACAAGCTTAAATACACCATCGGCTTGTTTTTCAAGTGTATCAACTGCTTCTTCTAAGCAAACAGTCGGTTCGAACTTTTTCATTTGTTCTTTTAAATTATCAACAAGTTCTTGCGCGCGTACTTTTGGGAATCCGGCTACGTCGTAAATATATTTTTCAGGGTATAGTGCGGATAATTGTCCTCCAAGTTGCGGTAAACTTTCAATAATTTTTACACTGGCCTGTCTCATGCCGCCATAAAACGCTGTGAATAATCCTGTTGGACCTCCACCGATAATCGTTATGTCGTAAACTTTTTGATTTTCTGTCACTATTTATTCCCCCTATAGATGGAATTTAGATATTGATTCCATATATTGTTCATATGTATACGGAAATCCTGCAAATAAGATTACACTTTACAGTAAAATGATAACATATTTAAGTTTAGAATACTGCAAGAAATGACTGAATTATATGTAAGCTTGTGCATAGTTAAGTTAAAAATGTATAAAATATACCAACTAGGAAAATCCATGTAAAAAAGGCTAAAAAACCCTTGAAAACGCTATGTTATTTTAAAATATTGATAATTCGTTAAGCGCTTGAATTATGACATGAAACCGACTAATATAGGAAAGTATTATGTTAATTTTTTATGACAAATTTCGTAAGATTTTTTGAATACGTTTTGTTATGCTTGAGAATGTGAGGAATTCCACATTCTTGACAAAGTAAGTATTTAGCACTTTGGTCTTATTTTTCATTACTATTATATTAAGAAAAGGGTTGTGATTGAGTGAAAACTCCAAAAATCGTAGTTTTAGGTGCAGGTTATGGCGGGATGATTACGACTGTTCGTCTGCAAAAAGCATTATCTGTAAGTGAAGCTGAAATTACGTTAGTAAACAACAACAGCTATCACTACCAAGCAACTTGGTTACATGAAAGTGCAGCTGGCACATTACATCATGATAAAATCCGTCTCGACATTCAAGACGTTATTGATACAAATAAAGTAAACTTTGTACAAGATACAGTTGTAGAAATTAAAGCAGCTGAAAAACGCGTTATCTTAAAAAATGCTGAGTTAGAGTATGATTACTTAGTAATCGGTCTTGGCTTCGAATCTGAAACATTTGGTATTAAAGGATTGAAAGAGCATGCATTCTCTATTACTAACATTAATGCAACTCGTCAAATTCGTGAGCACATGGAATACAAGTTCTCTCAATATGCGACTGAAAAACGCGATGAGTTAGTAACAATCGTAGTTGGTGGTGCAGGATTTACAGGTATCGAGTATGTAGGTGAGCTTGCAAACCGTATCCCTGAACTTTGCAAAGAGTATGATGTTCCACGTGAAAAAGCACGTATCATTTGTGTAGAGGCTGCTCCGTCTGCACTTCCTGGTTTCGATCCAGAATTAGTTGAGTACGCTGTAAAACAGTTAGAGAAAAAAGGTGTAGAATTCCGCATCGGTACAGCAATTAAAGAAGCGACTGAAGAAGGTATTCTAGTTGCAAACGGTGACGATGTTGAGTTACTTAAATCTGAAACTGTTGTTTGGGCTGCTGGTGTTCGCGGTAACGGTATTGTGGAAGAGTCTGGCTTTGAAGCAATGCGCGGGCGTGTAAAAGTTGATGAGTATATGCATGCTCCAGGTCACGAAGATGTATTCATGGTTGGTGACGCAGCGTTAATCATCAATGAAGAGATTAATCGTCCATACCCACCAACAGCACAAATTGCAATTCAACAAGGTTACAATATCGCACATAACTTATCTGTGTTAATTCGCGGTAAAGGTGAAATGAAGAAATTCGTGTTCGATAATAAAGGGTCTGTATGTTCATTAGGACATGACGATGCAATGGGCGTTGTTATGGGTAAAAAGTTAACGGGATGGAAAGCTTCCTTTATGAAGAAAGTAATCGATAACCGTTACCTATTCTTACTTGGTGGACCTTTATTAGTTCTGAAAAAAGGTAAATTGAAGTTCTTTTAATATATAAATACGGATTGAAAGATCAACATAAAACCCTTTCTTTTAGGTGGGAAAGAGGATCCGCTCATGTACAGGAGCGGTCAGGGCCTTTTTTAGCCCCATGCCATGTAAAAACAGAAGGAGACAATGAGTGAAAGTCTCTTTCTGTTCTTCATAGCCACAGTTTATATGTTGGAAAATCAAAAGAGGTATATAGTAGAAAAAAGCAGAAATGGCTATGAGCTGTTTCTGCTTTTTTGTGTAATACAAGTTTTTCTTAAACTTCTATTTCATCGTACATTCAGTGTATAAGTAGAAGTTCTTTTTGAGCGAAAAGCAACAAAAAACCAAATGATGTTTGTGATTATTACCGCTGTGCAAACAATGATGACTCCTAAGAAAGAGGAGGCTTTATAGTTACTTGTGAGCGTTATAATCAATACGGCTGCAAGTATCACAAGATTTACGAATAGCCCCATACCGCAAAGAATAGCCATGATGAATCGCATTGCATTCACTTCTGCGATATAAAGAAGTAGAGGTACGCTATAAAATAGTAAAATCGTGCCGATTGATTTCCACATGCCTAAAGAGTTGAATTTATTTGCATTAGGTCCGAAATCAGTAAGTGGTGAAAGCGAAGGAACAATTAAGACAGAGCAGAAGAAGAATGCGGAAACTAATGTTACAAATACAATACTGGATTTTTTGATTGATTTCTCATTTTGCTTTTTACTCCTTTCGCAATAAATAAGTGTGATGTAATATTCAAGGGAGAGTTTTGAAAGAATTCGAGACCTCCCTAAAAATAATCAATATATTAACATTATACAAAAAATATGGAAAGTGATAAATGAGGTAGAAGAGTAGAAAGAAGCGTATCTGCTAAGGAACAAGGAAGATTATATTATTCTCACTGAAAAATATAGTATAATACATAGAAAAGAATGAATATTCTGTTCGTTTGGCTGGAAGGGGTTTTACATCATGGGGAAGCGTGGGAAAGTTTGGCTAGCTGTAAGTGGACTAGTAGCGACAAAAGATGGTAGATGGCTCTTCGTTAAGAAAAAATACGGAGGCTTAAAGGGAAAATGGTCATTGCCTGCAGGTTTCGTAAATGAAGGAGAGACGATTGACGAAGCTGTGAAACGTGAGATTTTAGAAGAGACAGGCATTGTTGCTCATGTAAAAGGGGTGATCGGCATTCGTTCTGGTGTCATTCGTGATGAGATTAGCGATAATATGATTATTTTTCTACTCGAACCAGAAGGAGAAGAGATTACTGTACAAGAAAAGGAATTGTCTGAAGTAGCATTTTTACATCCAAAAGATATTGCATATGATCAAGATGCTTCTATATTAATTCGGTATTTACTGGAAGGTCATAAAGAATCGCTTCTTAAGATGGATACAACATTAAATCCAGGAGATCAATTTGGATATACATCGTATCATGTGTTTACGGCAGGGGATAAGAAATAGAAGGAGTGGGAAAAAGTGAGTATTCCAGTATTACTTATTTCAATGATGTTGTTTTTTATACTGTTCTTTGGAATTGGATTTTTACTCAACATGATTTTACGTGCTACTTGGGTGATGGTTATCGTTTATCCGATTGTTTGTATGCTGATTATTAGTAAAGCAAGTGTTTGGGATTATTTTTCAAAACCTAAGGAAACATTTTCTTTATTTGGTACAAGCGTTTTACGTCTTGGACAAGCCGATCTTTTTATTTTATCAACAGGGTTACTAGGGGCAATTTTAGCAGGAGTTGTTATAAAGAAGCTTCGGAAAAGTGGATATCAAATGTTCTAGTCTCCAGTTTACTGGGGATTTTTTTCTGCATATTTCTTTATCGTATAGGGAATGATGAACGATGAAGGAGTGTGGAATATAAAAATGTTAAAACGTTATGGTACTCGCATTATGATGACTTGTTTACTGGTAGCAGCATTATGTGTGACATGGCAAGCGTTCACTGGGGTTTCTATAGTAGAAATTGTAAAAATATATCAAGAAATCGATGTAAAAGAAGTACATGCGGCAGAAGTAGAGCAACAAGTTGCTCCGAGTAAAGAAGTGATAAATGCTTTAGAACAGGGAAAAGACTGGTCTAAATATCGGGTCATGGAAATGACAGCAACTGGCTATACGTCAGGGATAGAATCAACTGGTAAAAGGCCCGGGCACCCAGAGTATGGCATTACATATTCAGGTGTAAAGGCAAAACGTGACATATATTCTACAATTGCAGCTGATTTACGTGTGTTTCCGATTGGAACCATCCTTTTTGTACCAGGCTATGGATATGGTGTGGTAGCAGATAAAGGGGGAGCTATAAAAGGAAATAGACTCGATTTATATTATGAAACTGTTCAAGATGTATATAGTGAGTGGGGCAAGAAAAAAGTAAATGTATACGTAGTGAAAATGGGGAACGGTAAGTTGACAGAAGAGCAGTTAACGATGCTGAACCAAGATGAAACATTGCAAGTATTCCGCGGTCAATATTTGAAACAGAGATAGTCTAGTGAGGTTAACACTAGACTTTTTTCTTTGTCCTGGTTCACAATATATAAATCCAAATTAAAAAACGAATAGCAAACCATTCTTTTTAGGTAGGCGAGAACATCCGGCCATGTATAGAAGTGGTCAGTGCCTTTTTTAGTCCCATGCCATGTGAAAACAGAAGGAGAAAATGAGTGAAAGTCTCTTTTTTTCTTCATAGCCATAATTTATATATAAGAAAAAGGGGTGGAAAAGTGGAAGACTATCCGTTGGTGTACTATGAGTTTTTTGTGAAGTACAATGAAGGTGATTATTATACATGTCATGATTTGCTCGAAGAAATGTGGTTAGAAGATCGGAGCAATTTATTTTTAAAGGGGTTATTGCAAATGGCGGTTGCTCAGTATCATTACAGTTATGGGAATGTAAAGGGGGCGCGCATGATGATGGAAGTGGCGGAACAATATTTGACGCCATACCGCCCTATGTATTGGAGCTTAGATGTAGAAGAAGTTGTGAAATTTGTTCAAGAATGCCGTAAAGTGATACCAAAAAGTATAGAGAAGGTCCCATATGAACAAGTGGATAAGTTACCATTATTACCAGAGATTATTCTGTATATGAAGTGATAGATAAGTTAGAATTATCGCATTTTCGAGAAAATACAGTTATAATGAAAATAGAGAAATCTAGGGGGTTTGAACATGTTTCAAGTACAAAAAGAATTAGCAAGTCATGAAGCAGTTATCGTCGCTTTATTTGAAGAAGAAAAAGCGAATAGTTTTGTACAGGAATTAGACAAGGCATTTGATGGACAATTACAAGTTTTATTAGAAGAGAAAGAGCTGAGTGCAAAGAAAAAAGCCGTTTCAAAAGTACATAGCTTAGGAAAAACAAATGTAAAACGTTATTATTTTATCGGTCTTGGCAAAAAAGAATCATGCTCAACAGAAACGTTACGTGCTTCACTTAGTAAAGTATTTAAAACATTAAAAGCTGACAAAATGCAAGAAGCTGCAATTTTACTTGATTCTTTCGTAACAGATAAATTAGATGCGATTGATGTTGCGCATATTGCAGCTGAAGTATCTTGTCTTGGTACATATGATTTACAAACATATAAAACGGACAAAAAAGAAAGTGTCGAGTTAGAAAACTTTGCGGTTATTACGGCAGAGGATGCAAAAGAAATCGAAGCTGCATTAACAGTAGGGTATGTGCATGGATGTGCTACAAATTCAGCTCGTACACTTGTAAATATGCCGCCTAACGTATTAACGGCAACAACACTTGCAGAGTATGCAGTTGAATTAGCTGAGAAATACGATATGGATTATAAAGTGCTTGAGAAAGAAGAAATGGAAGAGCTTGGTATGGGTGCGTTACTTGCTGTAAACCAAGGTTCTACGGAGCCACCAAAAATGATTGCTCTTATTTATAAAGGAAAAGAAGAGTGGACGGATGTGATCGGATTCGTTGGAAAAGGGATCACATATGATACAGGCGGTTACTCTTTAAAGCCACGCGAAGGCATGGTAGGAATGAAAGGTGATATGGGCGGCGCCGCAGCAGTTCTTGGCGCAATGGAAATTATCGGTGAACTTCGCCCAGAGCAAAACGTAGTTGCTGTTATCCCATCAACTGATAACGTTGTGAGTGGTACCGCATTTAAACCGGATGATGTAATTACATCTATGAGTGGTAAAACAATTGAAGTATTAAATACAGACGCAGAAGGCCGTCTTGCATTAGCTGATGGTATTACATATGCGAAGAAACTTGGTGCAAATTATCTTGTTGATATTGCAACATTAACAGGCGGTGTTATCGTTGCGCTTGGAAATCACACAACAGGTGCAATGACAAATAATGAAGCATTATTTGAACAAGTATTAGAAGCATCCATAGAAACAGATGAGCCAATTTGGCAATTACCGATTTTCGAGCGTGATAAAGAGCGTGTTCGTAACAGTAAATTTGCTGATTTAAATAACTCACCAGGCCGCGAAGGTCATGCGGTAATGGCCGGAACATTCCTTGGTGAGTTTGCAGAAGAAACGCCATGGGTACATTTAGATATTGCTGGAACATCTGATACAACGAGTGCACATGATTTAGGTCCAGCCGGAGCAACAGGTGCAATGGTTCGTACACTTGCGACACTTGTTGAACGTTTTGGAGAAGAATAAGAAGTTTCGAAAGGGCAGCCTAAAGAGCTGCCCTTTTTTCATAAAGAAATTGTATATAACGTTCCGTTTAAAGCGAAGGATGTGCGACCTGTTTCCTCAGACACAACTAATATGAGTGCATCACTTTTTTCTGATAAACCAATTGCAGCTCGGTGTCGTGTTCCTAGTTTTGAATCGATTTCTATGCTTTTCGTTAAAGGAAGAATGTTTGCAGCTGAAACAATATGGTTTCCTTTAATGAGAACAGCTCCGTCATGAAGTGGATTACCTGGATAAAAGATGGATTCCAGTAGTGGAATGGTTAAATACGCTTCAAGTTTTGTTCCAGTTTGAATAAGAGAATCAAGTGAATCATTTCTTTCTACAACAATTAACGCACCATGTTTTCTATCACCTAAATGTTGAATTGCTGTTGTAATGGGAGCGTAGCCTAATGTATAGGGTGATAAATATGCCTTTAAATAATAAGAAGCTGCTAGTGTTTGAACATTACTTAGTAAATGATGGATTTCTTCCATTTTACATAAAATACACTCACCGTCTTTTTCAACAGTTCGCTTCATATCACGTAATTCGCCCTCTACAACTTCAATCATTTGTTTCGTTTTTATTTTTAACTCTTCAGATAATCCCCATTCTTCCATTTTTCTCACCTTTTTATTTGAAGTATATAGGATTAGTGTATACAAATGCTTATAGTAAAATCCTGTTAGATTTTAAAATATATTGAGATACTTGTCGTTTTTTTCATATAATGTAGTTATGACAGGCGAGAGGAGATTAGAAAATGGATTGGAAACAAGAATATAGTCGCTGGCTATCCTATGCAAACTTAGATGCAGAATTAAAAGAACAACTAGAAGATATGAAACAAGATGAAAAGAAAATAGAAGATAGCTTCTATAAAAACTTAGAATTCGGTACAGGTGGTATGCGTGGAGAGCTTGGTGCTGGTACGAACCGTTTAAACGTATATACAGTTCGCAAGGCAACAAAAGGACTGGCACACTTTATTGAAAATTTAGGTGCAGAAGCGAAGAAACGTGGCGTTGTTGTAGCGTATGATTCCCGTCATAAATCACCTGAATTCGCAATGGAAGTAGCGGCAACTCTTGGCGCACATGGTATTACGACATATGTATTTGAAAGTCTACGTCCAACACCAGTACTTTCTTTCGCAGTTCGTTATTTACATACAGTAAGTGGAATCGTTCTTACGGCGAGTCATAATCCACCTGAGTATAACGGCTATAAAGTGTATGGAGAAGATGGTGGGCAATTACCACCAAAAGAAGCAGACGAGTTAATTAGCTATGTAAACGAAGTAGAAGATGAATTAACAGTAGAAGTTGCTGATGTGGAGCAATTGAAAGCAGACGGCTTATTACATATCATTGGAAAAGAAGTAGATGACGCATACTTAGAACAATTAAAAACAGTCATTATCAATAAAGAAATGGTACAAGAAGTTGGAAAAGATTTAAAGATTGTCTTTACACCGCTGCATGGAACATCCAATATTCCAACGCGTCGTGGCTTAGAAGCAGTTGGATTTACAGACGTAACAGTTGTAAAAGAACAAGAGTTACCAGATCCAAACTTCTCAACAGTAAAATCACCAAACCCAGAAGAGCACGCAGCGTTTGAACTTGCGATTCGTGATGGTGAAAAAGTAGGAGCAGACGTGTTAATCGCAACAGATCCGGATGCAGACCGTCTTGGTGTAGCTGTTCGTAATCACGCTGGTGAGTATCAGGTATTAACAGGAAACCAAACAGGTGCGTTAATGCTAGACTATTTATTATCACAAAAGAAACAAAACGGCACACTTCCAGAAAACGGTGTTGTATTAAAAACAATCGTAACTTCTGAAATTGGTCGTACAATTGCGAAAGCGTATGGATTAGATACAGTAGATACGCTAACTGGATTTAAATTTATTGGTGAAAAGATTAAGCAATATGAAGAAAGTGGACAATATGAATTCCAATTTGGTTATGAAGAAAGCTATGGTTATTTAATTCGCTCATTCTGCCGAGATAAGGATGCAGTCCAATCTGTACTGTTCGCATGTGAAGTTGCAGCATACTATAAATCACAAGGAAAAACGTTATACGATGGCTTATTAGAAGTGTTTGCGAAACATGGATTCTTCCGTGAAGACCTTGTATCGTTAACGTTAAAAGGAAAAGATGGTGCAGAGAAGATTCAAGAAATGATGGCATCATTCCGTGAAAATCCGCCAAAAGAAGTAGCTGATTTAAAAGTAGACGCAGTAGAAGACTATAAAGCAAGCATCATTACATCACTAAAAGATGGAAGTAAGGAAGAGATTCACTTACCTAAATCAAATGTGTTAAAATATCAATTAGCGGATGGTTCTTGGTTCTGCTTGCGTCCATCTGGAACAGAGCCAAAAATCAAGTTTTACTTTGGTGTGAAGGATGATTCCTTACAAAATAGTGAACAAAAGTTACTTGCTATTAAAGAAGATGTTATGAATCGTTTATAATAGAATAAAGAGTTACTTTCATTAGTGAAAGGAAAAAGAGGAGAACGGAGAACGGCCTCCTCTTTTCTTGTACCTAGAAGAAATTCGAAGGGAAAAAGAATCGATGTGGTATACTGTCTGTAACATTTCAATTACTGAGGTCAGAGTACTAACTTTCGTATACGAGTAAAGAAATATAGCTTAAGGATTAGAACAGAAAAGAGGGTATTTTTTATGAAAAAAGTGAGAAAAGCGATTATTCCCGCTGCGGGATTAGGAACGCGTTTTTTACCAGCAACAAAGGCCATGCCGAAAGAAATGCTTCCAATTGTAGATAAGCCAACGATTCAATACATTGTAGAAGAAGCTGTGGCATCTGGAATTGAAGATATTATTATTGTTACTGGTAAAGGAAAGCGCTCTATTGAAGATCACTTCGATAATGCGTTTGAATTAGAACAAAATTTATTAGAGAAGAAAAAATATGAGTTGCTTGAAAAAGTACAAGCTTCTTCTAAAATGGTTGATATTCATTATATCCGCCAAAAAGAGCCAAAAGGACTAGGGCATGCCGTTTGGTGCGCGCGTAAATTCATTGGTGATGAACCATTCGCTGTTTTATTAGGTGACGATATCGTTCAAGCTGAAAAACCATGTTTACGCCAATTAATGGATGAATATGATAAAACACTTTCATCTGTTATAGGTGTACAAACTGTTCCAGAAGAAGAAACACATCGCTATGGAATCATCGATCCATTAGAACAAGATGGACGTCGTTACCAAGTTCGTAATTTTGTTGAGAAACCAGTGCAAGGTACAGCGCCTTCAAACTTAGCGATTATGGGACGTTATATCTTAACACCTGAAATCTTTATGTTCTTAGAAAACCAGAATATTGGTGCGGGTGGCGAAATTCAATTAACAGATGCGATTCAAAGCTTAAATGAAATTCAACGTGTATTTGCTTATGACTTTGAAGGAAAGCGTTACGATGTTGGAGAAAAATTAGGCTTTGTTCAAACGACAATTGAAATGGCACTTCAGCATGAAGAGTTAAGAGATGACATGCTTGTTATGATGAAGAAAATTTTAGATGAGCAAACGAAGCAAGAATCTTAATATAAAAAGAGTTACTCCTCTGTTTCGGAGTAACTCTTTTTTCATTATTATAGCGTCGAATGAGAATGCTGATAAGCAGAACGACGAACTGCATAATATATGCGGGGTGCAATGACAGCACCGATAATTGTAAAGATAATATCTTTAACTGCGAACCACATCATAATTGCCCAAGCCGCTTTGTAACTCATATCTCCACCCATCCAAAAGTTTACAGCTGCATACATATAAGTAGTACCGATGATATAAGTTAAAATAATTCCAGTAAAAGATGCAATTGCAAATGTACCAAACTGTGGCTTTTCTCTTTGTTCTACGAGTTTTCCTGATACGTAAGCAACAATAATAAATGCGATAATAAAACCACCAGTAGGATCTAAAAGTGCTCCAAACCCAGCTTTGAAATTTGCGAAAATCGGTGCTCCTGCAACTCCAACAAGCATATAAACAACCATAGATAAGGCACCAAGTCTACTCCCAAGAAGAAGCCCCGCTAAAATAGCGAAAAATGGTTGCATAGAAAGTGGAACACCAGCTACTTGTAAAAATGGTGCCCAAGATACGATATTCGCACCGATTGCCATGAGTGCAACAAACATGGCAGCTAGTGCTAAATCTAAAGCGCGTAATTGTCTCATAATGTTAACCTCCTGTTGTTATTTAGTTAACATTATCGTAGCTAATTCATCTCTTTATTGTCAATTAAAATGTTTTGATAGTTAGGCTTTAGTGACTCCCTAAGTAATGTGTATGGAATTCGAAATTGCGGAATTCCACTTGCATAAGGGGCAATCTCATATAAAGAGAAATAGACGACAAGATTATCCGGTTCTAAAAAGTAATTGAATTTCTTTGTACTCATCACTTTTTCAGCTGCATCTGGAAAGTAAATACTTTCATCTTGTTTAATTTGTCTAACGATTTCTGCACGAATGATGTCTTTATAGTTGCTGCCCTTTTGAAATAAATTAGCTAAACGTAAAGCTTTCTTTTCTTTTAAATCAAATGTATTTGCCTTCCATGTATAGAGGCCGTGTGCTCCGCCTGTATATTGATAATAATTTACATATAAGCTAAGTAAGGGAGACTGCTGTAATGTGACTTTATAATCAACATTTGCAACATATGGGTGGAAAGGAGCATCTGATTCCTGAGCTTCTTTATAGTATTTTTTCGCTTCTTTTGCTAATGTTGTTTTAAAACGATCTGTCGTTGTTTTGTAGTATGTATTCAATTTCTTTTGAAATTCTGGATCGTAAAAGTTACTAAAATAAGGTCTACTAATTTGATATTCTAAATAAGGTTTCTTACCTTTTTGCGTAACAGTCTTAATATCGATTGTCAGGTCAGAAGGGTGGGCTGCATTCGTACAATTTGGTACAATGATGAGCAAGGAGACTAAGAGTAATAGAATACAGAATTTATTTTTCATATAGATGGAACCTCCTTAGATAAGTGCTATGGATAGTTTGAAAGTAAATAGGGGAAATTATACATTTTTAAATAAGGAGTAGGGGGAAGTTGCATGTCAAAAACATTGATGGATGCGCTTGGGATTGAACTGTTAGAAATGACAGAGGAGAAAGTGGTAGCAACGATGCCAGTAGATGGACGTACACACCAACCATTTGGCTTTTTACATGGTGGTGCATCAGTTGCATTGGCCGAAACGGTAGCAAGCGTAGGATCCTATAATTTGATTGATCAAGAAAAGTGTATTTGTTTTGGACTTGAAATCAATGCAAATCATATTCGCTCGAAACGTGATGGAATTGTAACAGCGATTGGTACACCAATCCATAAAGGGCAAACAACAATGGTTTGGGATGTAAGAATCATTGACGAAAATGATGATTTACTATGTATTTCAAGATGCACAGTCGCAATTAAAGAGAAACGATAAAAAAGGCTGCCCTTGGGCAGTCTTTTTTTAATTAGTTATTAATATATAAATAGGGATTGAAAGTCCAATGAAAAACCTTCCTTTTAGGTGGGAAAGAGGATCCGTTCATGTGCAGAAGCGGTCAGTGCTTTTTTAGTCCCATGCCATGCAAAAACAGAAGGAGGAAATGATTGAAAGTCTTATAGCCTAGAAAATCAAATTGGATTTATCCCGCATTAACGGGCAGTAATACTCCCACCTCAAAATTCGGCGGGAGCAAAGAAGTTAGGTGGGAGATAAACTGCCCGTAACAGCCCGATTGGTGAGGGCTAATAATCAGTGGGGGATGAAGAAAACCCCCACTGATTAAAGTTTCACTTTATATATCGACCGTTAGGAAATATGAGATATAAGAAAGGCTGCCCCCAGGCAGCCTTTTCATCATTAGAATTGAATTTTCTTCTCTAAGAAGCCTTTTAATTCGCTAATTGGCATACGAACTTGTTCCATTGTGTCACGGTCACGTACTGTAACAGCTTTGTCTTCAACTGAGTCGAAGTCATATGTGATACAGAATGGTGTACCAATTTCGTCTTGACGACGGTAACGTTTACCGATAGAACCAGTTTCATCAAAGTCTACCACGAAGTCTTTTGCTAGTTCTGCGAACACTTCACTAGCACCTTCAGATAACTTTTTAGATAATGGTAAGATTGCTGCTTTGTATGGTGCTAAAGCAGGATGGAAACGAAGAACTGTACGAGAGTCATTTTCTAATTGCTCCTCTTCGTATGCATCACATAAGAACGCTAATGTTACACGGTCTGCGCCAAGAGATGGCTCAATGCAGAATGGTACGTAACGCTCGTTCGTTTGTGGATCGATATAGTTAAAGTCTTCGTTAGAATGTTCCATGTGACGCTTTAAGTCGAAGTCTGTACGAGATGCAACACCCCAAAGTTCGCCCCAACCGAATGGGAATTTAAATTCAATATCAGTTGTTGCATTACTGTAGTGAGATAATTCTTCTTCACCGTGGTCACGAAGGCGCATGCTTTCTTCGTGCATACCAAGTGATAGTAACCAGTTTTTACAAGTGTTACGCCAGAATGTGAACCATTCTAGTTCCTCACCAGGCTTACAGAAGAATTCAAGTTCCATTTGTTCAAATTCACGTGTACGGAATGTGAAGTTACCAGGTGTGATTTCATTACGGAAACTTTTACCGATTTGGCCAATACCAAATGGAAGTTTTTTACGCATAGAGCGTTGTACGTTTTTAAAGTTTACGAAAATACCTTGTGCTGTTTCAGGACGAAGGAAAATTTCGTTCGTACTAGATTCAGTAACACCTTGGAATGTTTTAAACATTAAGTTGAACTGACGGATTTCTGTGAACTCTTGGCTACCGCAGTCTGGGCATTTTACTTCGTGTTCTTTCATTAAGTCAGCCATTTGATCGAAAGTCAAACCGTCAACGATCATTTCGATACCTTTTGCATCTAAAGCATCTTCGATTAATTTATCAGCACGATGACGCGCTTTACATTTTTTACAGTCGATCATTGGATCGTTAAAGTTACCAACGTGACCAGAAGCGATCCAAGTTTTTGGATTCATTAAAATTGCTGCGTCTAAGCCAACGTTGTATGGAGATTCTTGAATGAATTTTTTCCACCAAGCTTTTTTAACGTTATTTTTTAATTCGATACCAAGTGGACCGTAATCCCAAGTGTTTGCAAGACCACCATAAATTTCAGAACCAGGGAAAACAAAACCACGATGCTTCGCTAAGTTTACAACTTGTTCCATTGAATACATAATAAAAATCCTCCTTTTAAAAGTTAACGTATTGGCGATGACAGAGTGTACTTGTGGAAAGGCAATGTCTTGAGCAAGCCGCTTGCGCTTTTAGATGTATCCAGCTCCAGCGGCTAGAATGTTCGGTGGCTTCGCTTCTTCCGCCTAGGCAGAGAACGCCTCTATGTCAGAAGCTCCATCCCCCTCACATTCTGAACAAGCCGCTTGCGCTTTTAGATGTATCCAGCTCCAGCGGCTAGAATGTTCGGTGGCTTCGCTTCTTCCGCCTAGGCAGAGAACGCCTCTATGTCAGAAGCTCCATCCCCCTCACATTCTGAACAAGCCGCTTGCGCTTTTAGATGTATCCAGCTCCAGTGGCTAGGATGTTCGGTGGCTTCGCTTCTTCCGCCTAGGCAGAGAACGCCTCTATGTCAGAAGCTCCATCCCCCTCACATTCTGAACAAGCCACTTACGCTTTTAAATATAAAAAAGCTCGTCTCTAGGCATTTATGCCTAGGGACGAGCTTGTATATACCCGCGGTTCCACCCTAGTTGATGAGTGTGTAAACACGCATCCACTTTATCATGTATTGCTCGAGACTGCCGTTTCCTCGCTTTTTCAGGCTTTCACTATCCCTGAATCGCTTTTTGTGCAAGTACTTATAAGTCCGTCATCGCTACTATATTTAATAATAATGACCATATTCTATCACGTTCCTTTTTAAATCACAATAGAGGAACGAGTGTATCTATGTAGATACAAAATAAAAACCGATGTAAAACCATTCTTTTTTGGTGGAAGAGAGCACCCGCTCATGGGTAGAAGCGGACAGTGCCTTTTTTAGTCTTATGCTATGCTAAAACAGAAGGAGGAAATGAGTGGATATCTTCTTTTGTTTTCATAGCAAGGGCTTAAAGGGATATATACGGTAGTGTTTCACTTATTTTACTATCCTTTTAGTTTGAAGAGGTGCTCATAGTAGAGCGAATATGCTTAATTGCTTCTCGTTTACTTAAAGGAGCAAGTTCGTTGTTTTGAACGTATTCCCATACAACTTGCGGATTCGTTTTTGCATATTCACGAAGTACCCAGCCAATTGCTTTTTGAATGAAAAACTCTTTTGAAGATTTGAGTTGTCCAATGACTGAGAAGAGGAGTTCTTCATCCATTTGTTGTTTATATTTGAGTTGAAATAAGATTGCGGCACGCTGTAACCATATATTTTCTGAAGCGATCCATTTCGGAATATAGGTAGGAATGGCCTCTGGATATTTCAAGAAGATGTCTCCTAAGAATGTAGGGACGATACCATCAACGGAATCCCACCATGACTTTGTTATCATGAGCTCTTCTAAAAATGGGATGTGAGTTTTATCGAGATGTTTTTTATATTTCTGTAATAAATCGAGAGCGGCGGCTTGAAATTCGCGTTCTGGTAAAGACCAAAGTTCACGAATGACGATTTGAAATTCCTCTCTGTCTGGAAGTGTATGTACTTGTATTACTTCGCGTAATAGCTTTCTTCTTTCCGGTGTTTGAATACCGAGAAATGGGAAATGGTTTTTCATATATCGAGCCATTGGTTCTGCTTTTTCAGGATTTTGATGTGCAATGAAATGTTGCTGTAAGGCTTTTACAAATGGGTGCATAAAATCGTTCTCCTTTCAGGCTTCTTATTCATATTATATAAAGAAGTGATTGGAAATGGATATAAAATATGATGAGAGTAGGAGGGAGAGGGAGCGATGGAAGATCAAGGTATATTTGCTGGTTTTTTAGCGCTTAGTTTTACTTTTATTTTAATTATTGTAATTTGGGGTATCCTTGCGTATATATTAACGGCATTTGCACTTTATACGATGGCGAAAAATGATGGTGCTAATGATGGTGTTCTTGCTTTTATTCCGTTTTTAAATAGTAAAGTGTGGGGGGACTTGGCAAGGGAGAAGTTACCTGGATTTTTGAAAGAAGGGGCAGGGTGGAAAGTATTTGGGATATATGTTCTATGTTTTATTTTAAATTTTATTCCGATTATAAGTGTGCTAGCAACAGGAGTCTCGCTTGTTCTGTCAATTTATTTGGTATATGCCATTTTGGACCGGTATGGTACGAATTCGGTATTATTTACGATTATTCATGTGATAACATGTTCTATTTTTCTTCCAATTCATTTGTTTTTAATTCGAAATGAGCCAACGAAATATTAGGATTTAATTAAGGTGTTCTGTTGAACATTGTCGAACAGTCGATAGGTTGTGTCGAATGGTTGATATATTGAAAAAATCGCTGATATATG
>NZ_JABUAE010000046.1 GCF_013314535.1 Bacillus sp. Xin1
CATAAGAAGTAATTGCCGCATTTGAAACATGGTAGAAGAACAGAGTAGAATGGCAATCAGTTGCCCATACAAATGGCATTCCAATCGTTCTCGTTTTATCTTTTTACAATGATGAATATGAAAGAATGATTTCCACGTTTTAAATAAAATCTCTATTTGCCAACGTAGAGAGTAGATATATAGATATCGCTGTAGTTCTTCAGCGAACAAATGAAACTCATCTTGAATCGATAGATTCATACAAAAACGCCATCCTTTCTGTATATTTCTACAAAAAGAATAACGCTTTCTATGAATTATGTGTATAAATTCACCTTAGGTTGATAGTAATGTATAGTGACCCCCCAATAAAGTGTCATTCCTTGATCGTCTGCTAAATATTTTCCGATTCCGTCTGATTTTAACACCTAAAGCTTGTATTTATTTGACTTATCACTAATCGTATCGGTGATGGATAAGTCTTTTACATTCACACGGGAAATGGAGAGATCACGATTAAGGACATAAGCGCGTTCTCCGTCCTGGCTAAAGACAATGGCTTGCCGGGGTTCTGTGAAACCACTGATTGTCTTAATCACATGGTTATCAGAGACGTTGATCACATCTATAGTATTGTCCGCCTTGCTGCTTGCAAAAAGCAGTTTACCATCGGGCGACAAGGCTGCACCGTATGGCTCACGTCCAACTTTTACCTCGTTAACGATTTGTCCTAGAGAGATGTCCACCACGGAAATGCTGTCACGACCGCTGTTTGCGGCATACAATGTTTGACCATCGGCAGTCACGGAGATTCCACGAATCATAGAGAAACCAATAATCTCACGTACGATGTTATTAGTGGCTGCATCAACTACGGACACCTTATCTCCTTTAAAGTTTGTTACAAACACATATTTTCCATTCGGAGAGACTGTAATACCTTGGCGTGGTTGGGAGAAACCAGTGATGACTGCAGTCGGTATGCGTTTCTCAAGGTCTATGACGGTTACAGAACTATGTGCCTGATTGTTCACGTACAGCGTCTTTCCATCAGGGCTGATGGTGGTGCCGAATGCACCTGGACCGACTACGACTTCATCCTTTAAGGTTAGGCTTTTTGCGTTGTAGAAACGTAAAGTGCCTAGCGTACTGTCCGAGACAACAAACTCTGAACCATTGTTAACGAACACGATGTTTCTCGGTGTAACAAAGCCATCGATTTTCTTGCGTAAAGTACCTTTAGCAAGGTCATAAATACGGATCGATTGTTCGCGACTATCTGAAACAATCGCAATCTGCTCATCGGGACTTATAGCGAGGGAGTTGTTAGTGATGCTTCCATCGAAGCTCTCCTTTGCCATAGAGCTTTTATTTTCAGTAAATGAGGCAAAAATGGCAGTCGGAAGAATAATAACAAACATCAAAGCTACAACCAATACACCTTTAAATTTCATTTTTTTAAACATTTCTTCACCTCGTTAAAAATTTTTTCACATGATAAATCTTCAAGACACACGAATAACTTCCATAGGTACACGCAAGCCCAGCAGATAAACAGGGTGTTTGAATCTTTGCAAATATACTTACTATACGTCTTTTGATTCCCTCCTTTTGTAATCGTGTCTGAATTTTTATCCCTTCGTTCTATGTAAACGTACAGATAGACAAATTGGTTTGAATATTATAAAAAAATAAATTTGATGATTAAAAATAATTACATGTTTTATAAATAATAATTACACTTTAATTCAATATAAAAATGCCCAAAAACAAGGTATGTTTATAGCAAGGGAATGCTTGTAGACTTACTTACCCTATATAATTATAGTTACCATAACACCACTTAACGGTATTCCATGTATCTATTGGCTAAAAAAAATCCTCCTTCAAATAATTAACTGTAAAATTTCTCATTCACATAACTCTATATGTTTATTTTCATATTGCTAAAAAAGGAGAATATGAAATATATGAGTATTGGCTTTATTATGCTGATAATGATTGGATTAATAACCATGAACACGATTGGGAAAAGTATTTTGTTTACTTGAAAAATGGCGTTCCAACACATTTGCTTATATCGAGTCACAACGGTTATAAAATAAAGTCATGGTCAGAAGTACTAAAAGATGATGGACATCCCTTAATAGGTGTTGATGGAGGAGCTCATGCGATGAAATGGGATAAAGAAGATGGAGTTCAAATTCGCTATAATGGAGCTATTACAAAAAATAATGGACGTCTTGATGAAGGGAATCAAACGAATCAACCATGGATTCTCTATAGCAATGATCCAATTGAGGATGTAACAAAATATTTAGCTGCTCCTGATACGTTTTATTACGGTAATCCAGCTTATCTCCTATATTCAAACGAATGTAGCGACCCTCGCCAAGCACCTTGGAAACGCAAAGAATGGGATAATCCACAGCTTCCTTAAACATAACGCTCATATGAATAGAATATTCTTAATGTAACATTTTGTTATTTCCAATAAAATGGAATGGAAAGGAGATGATTATACTGAAAATCTTTTTCTATTTCTTAATCATTCTGTTATTTCTTGTGATTGACTACTATTGCTTAGAAGAGGATAGCAAGAGATGGGGATGGTTTAAAAATAGAAGTAAAAAGCAAAAAACAATCTTTTTTACTCTTGTTCTTCTCTTAACTTTCATAGGATACATACTTTTTGATGCTAAATACTTTAAAATCTGAAATCTTTAGTAAGCTAAAAGAACCCATTTTTCTTTTTGATTCAATAGTTAAGGGCACTCACTTCTTGATAAAGAGGTGATCTTACTCGATTATATTTATTACTTATCAAAAAAAAAGAATTCCTTATGATTTATGGGATTCTTTTTTTATTTAAAGTTTGCTCATATAAATAATTACTAAGTACTAAAACTTACATAAATGCTTTTAAAAGTTCTTGAACTAATGGAATTGCTCCACCTAAGAATGTTAAACTTGCCATTGCGATTGTCATATTATTTCCTCTTCTTCTTTGAATGTTAAGGTGTAGTAAATATTATAAATTAATTATAGTAAACGAATATATTAATATACAAAATTTTAATATGCAATATTACATCTTCGAATTCTGTTTTATACCGTTATACTAAAATAGATAAATGCACAGCTTTCTCAATGAACTAAGCAGCTAATGAACCAAAAAAGGGAGAGAATCATAAAAATTCTCTTCCTTTTAAACAGTTACAATTTTATTTAATTATATCGAATAGGAGCAGAAATACATGAAAAGAAACATGTTGGAATATCAATACAGCTTAAACACATTAAAAAATTGTATATATATTTTTGGTATCTTGTTAATTATTAATTGGTATAGTTTATGCAAAAATCTTATACTAGGACATAACTTTTTGTGGAAAGAGGCTTTTTTAGTGGTAATATTTTTTGTTGTATTTATAAATACTTTACATCAAATTAAAATCAAAAACTATAAAGGTACATAATGTTGGGGTAATATATTGAATTTAATGTCAAAAATGGTTCTGGTGCAAATAGGGGTCCCACCCCATCGCCTTCAAGTTAAGAAATTCATCGTTCTCCAAAACGAAAAAAATGCACTGGATTCTCATAGACAACTGTGGTGAGATAACATTTTTGTTTTTGGGGTACTTCAAAAACTTAGCTTGATGGCAATGGGGGCATCTCAAAATCTTGTCCTGAAAAACTGGACTTTATTCTTTCCTGGTATTAATGAGTAAAAGGAAATTCGTACTAAAATGGGGAATAATACATTACTATCTATGAACAAGGGAGATTATTTTGAGCAATCGAGTTTTAAACCTTACTAAAGCAATTCATAACATAATAGATGAACAATTTTCTGGAGCTATTTACATCAAGGATAACAATAAAGTCTTATTTGAATCAGCATTTGGTTATGCGAACAGGGCGGATAAAAAATTGAATACTGTTCATACACGTTTTGGAATTGCATCTGGCTGTAAGTTGTTTACAGCTGTTGCTATTTGCCAACTCGTTGAAAAGGGTTTACTATCATTTGAAACTCGTCTTGAAAATTGTTTGAACATAAAATTTCCGCATTTTAACAAAGGCGTAACAATTCATCACCTTTTGACCCACAGTTCTGGAATACCGGACTATTTTGATGAACAAGTAATGGATGACTTTGAAGACCTTTGGAAACAAATACCTATGTATCTCTTGAATGACGCAAAAGATTTTCTTCCTTTATTTCAAAATGGGGAGATGATGTTCCAACCTGGAGAAAAATTTCACTACAATAATGCTGGATTTATTGTTTTAGGTTTAATCGTGGAACAACAATCAGGACTTTCTTTTACCGACTATATTGAAGTAAATCTCTTCCAACGATGTGGAATGAATGACTCAGGATATTTTCCTTTAGATCGACTCCCTAAAAACACTGCCTATGGGTACATAGATAATAAAGATGAAACATGGAGAACAAATACCTACTCGATTCCAATAAAAGGGGGAGCTGATGGGGGGGCTTTTATTACACCATCAGATATGATCAAATTTTGGGAAGCATTGTTAAATCATCAACTTTTAAGTAAAGAATACACAGAAATACTTTTAAATTCGCAAATCCATGTTAAAGATGGGATAGATTATGGATATGGACTTTGGATCACTAAAAGGGAAAAATCTATAATTAAGTATCATGTAATGGGATATGACCCTGGCGTGAGCTTCCATTCTGCTTTTTATCTTAAATCAGGAATCAAGATAGCGATACCTTCAAACAAAAGTTCAGGATCCTTTGAAGTAATGAAGGGGATTGAAGAAATTTTTGAGATATGACCAAACTTTTTTATAAGGGGTAGCACCACATCGCTATCAAGCTAAAAAATTGTGTCCATAAAACGAAAAAACGCTATTCTTTTGGTAGATACAAGTAAGAAAGGATGGCGTTTTTTATTTTTGGAAGTGTTGTGAGAACAGTAAAATTTGTTTAAGTTATAAATTTTAATTTAACGACCTTCAACAATCGGGCGCATTTATTTAGAAACGCGTCTTTACTTTTATATTAAATCATTTGTACCATTAATACGATACATCAAATAATTATAATGTTTATTCATATGAGTGTAGTGTAAGGCTTAAAAAAAGAACTGAAATACTTGTCACAATATTATTTTTCTAGGTTTTCCTTAATAATGGACGATTCATTTTTAAAGTGAAATCGCTCTTTTAAAAAGCTCCCTAAATTTCTCCCTAAATTTCTCCCTATCTTCTGATGTAAATGGTTTTGGCCCCTTTGTACGCTTTCCGCTTTTTCGAGCCATTGCACTTAAATAACGTGTTTGTAATAATTGATTAATGTTTTCATTTGTATAGCTATACCCCTTATGGTGAAGAACCGTACACCCTTTTGCTAAACCTAGCGAAGCAAGACCATAATCTTGTGTAACGATTATATCTCCTTTTTCTGCTAACTTCATAATCCGATAATCCGCAGCATCTGCTCCAGAATCAACATAAATCTTTTCCACCCCTGATGGTTGTTCCGCATTAGAAAAATGAGAGAAGCTAGTAACAAGGATAATAGGAATTTTAGCATTCGTACCTTCAGTGATAATAATATCTTTTACCGGACAAGCATCTGCATCAACATAAATTTTCATCTTTATCACTCCCATAAATAAGTTCGAGTTGATGATAATGGCAGATTTAGCTTTTGTCAAACGAAGATGCTTTACCCAAAATCATAAAAAAACAGTTAATTCTATTAAAGGGCGCTTTTCTTTAAGAAGGAGAACTGCTCTTTTTTGTTGAAGTGAAGAGTGAACTATGTTTAATAATTGTTTTTATGACAATTGAAATGGAGGTTTTTTATTGAAAAAAGGAGTAATTAGACCATTGGTTATTTGTTTATTTAGTAACAAAGATTCTATTCTTGTTGCTGAAGGGTTTGACTCCGTAAGCAAGGAATATTATTATCGCCCAATTGGTGGAGGCATTGAATATGGGGAATTAAGCTCTGATGCATTAGTAAGAGAAATTCAAGAAGAAATAAAGGCAAGAATAACTAATCTAGAATATTTAGGAACGCTTGAAAACATTTTTACATATAACGGTGAGATTGGGCACGAAGTAGTTATGGTGTATGATGCAACATTTGTTGACACTTCATTATATAAGACTATTTCCTTTAATGGTGAAGAAGACGATGGAACGATATTTAAGTTGTTTTGGAAGCCTGTAAGCGATTTTCAAAATGGTAAGTTACGACTTGTTCCTGAGAATTTATTAGAGCTTATACTAGAGAGGGAAATAAAAACAACTGCTGATTCTTTTAAATAAACCAGAAAATAGTAGCTTTAATGATCTTCCATAATCGGGCGCTCTCCTTAAGTAAGAGGGTCCTTTTTGTATTGGAATATTAATTAATTTAATGTTTATAAACAAAGTGAAGTAAAACTTGGTAGTATAAAAATAAAAAAGCAAAATAGGGGAATTAAAATGAAAAGTGTAAATAGGCTAAAGGAACAATTACTTGAACTCGAAGAGAAATTGTTAAAACCGGAAATTCGAGCTTCTCGAAATGAACTTAAAAAAATACTCGCAAACGATTTTTTTGAAATTGGAAGCTCTGGGAGAGTCTTGTACAAAAATGAGGATATTAGTGAGGAAGGAATAGGTGTTGTTAAGATGACATTGAGTGATTTCGAAATACATCCATTGTCTGATGAAATAGTGTTAACAACTTACCGAATATTTAACGAGGTAAACAAACAACATACTTTGCGTAGTTCAATATGGAAATCCATTAATGGTAGTTGGCAAATGGTTTTTCATCAAGGAACAAAAACTAATTCTTAATCCACAATCGGGCGCTTTAATGGAATAAGGATTACAGAAATAATCAAACTTTTTTATAAAACCAAAACTTAAATCAGCTGGATATGAAACCATCTTGATCAATCTTTTTTTCAAAACACGCTCTTTTCTATGATCGTTTATCAAGGTTATTCGTATCAATTTGATCAAACTTTATTTTAAAGCAACAACTAAAGCGTATAGAAACTAGATTAGATTTAATAACAAAGGAAATGGGAATTAGAGAGGTAGAACCTGAAATTAATCATGAACTACGACAGCTTGTGAAAGATGGAGAAAAAATTATGGCAATTAAGAAGGCACGAGAAGCATTTGGGTATTCATTGATTGAAGCGAAGGAATCTGTTGATAATTTATAACGTTATAAATAGATGTGATAATGTAAATTGTACTGAATGGAAAGAGAAAAAATTTTTGTTGGTAGAGTTGCCGTTAGTAATCCTTGAGTTACAAGCCTTCCCTGTTCATCTGGGGTTATATGGTGAATCCCTTCATCACCTGAAACCTCTGTAAATAATTCAACATCCTTTACTGCAAAGGTTCGTTCAAATGTAATGATATCTCCTACTTTTAAAGTCATATAAATCTCCCCCCACTAAAGTTTAAAGACCATTATGGTTAATTATAATCTGAATGTTAAAACAATATTGGACAATGTTTAACAACTGCATAAACCGTCATACGTTTTTTTTATTTCATTGATTAGATGACCGCTAACAGAGGATGCATGTTCAATAGAGTGTTTCTCTCATTGAAAAGCTTGTTCTTTTTTTCTTTGAGATAGGTTGTTCATATGTTTCAATAAGTTATTAAACGCAGTGCTCACCATTTCTTTTTAGGTATTTTAGTGCACCATTCTCGTATTCACGTAAGCCGCTAATACAACATGTCCAATGATAATAATAGGGAAAATTATTTGTGTACTTGGTGTAGTGAAGACGCTACCGATTGTTGCAGCAGCACCTGCACCTAGATTGTAAAGCCCAACTATGTTTGCTAGTTTTTTCTTATCTTTGACACGTCTTTCATTAAAACCAGATAAGAGCCAAGTATATTGCTTCACGCCTATAAAGTAAGATAATGCGAAAGAGATTATAGCGATAATACATAATGATGGAGAAGCAAAGAGAGCCATAGTTTCACCTCCGAAATCATTCTTACGTGCATTCTATAAATCGTCTAGCACTGTTAGAGAGCTTCCGATCTTTTAACCATATAATTGATGATTCAGATTGGAACGGAAAATCTATTAAATCTACAATTCTAATAAATTCTTGTGGGATATAAGATATGGCACTTTTGGGGAGAATTGAAGCTCCAATTCCTGCCATAATGAGCATAAGTACGAATGCAGAATCAGGACATTCGCACGCTATATTTAATTTTATACCACGGCGATTACATTCATCAATGACGAGTTGGTGATAGCTATCTTCTTTATCTTTATGTAATAGTAAAAGGGGGATATGATGAAGTTCGTTTATGGAGATTGGAAGTTGTGAGTTATGTAGTTCCCATTTAGCGGGCGCGACTAATACGAACGGCTCTTTTGATAAACAAATGCTTGAAAAAATCTCTTTATTAAAAGGAGTACGCAAGACAGCGAACTCGATATTCCGATTTGTTAGATGCTCTGTTAAGTATAAAGGGCCTCCTTCCCATATTTTTAAGTTCACATTCGGATAGTTTTTTTGAAAATAACGGATTTTTTCAGATAGAAAAGGAATGCAAGAATGAAATGCTCCAATAGACAGATTTCCTCTTAACCCTTCACCGGTATCTTTAATCTCTGTAATTGTTTCCTCTAATTGTCCGATAATACTTTTTGCTTTTATATATAAGATTTTACCTTCTTCAGTTAAATGCATATTTCGGCCGCTTCTTTCAAATAGGCTTACTGATAATTCTTGTTCTAGCAACGATAGTTGTCTGCTTAAAGGAGGCTGCGCCATATGCAGTCGATGAGCAGCACGAGTAAGCTGCCTTTCTTCAGCAATTGCAATAAAATATCGAAGTTGTCTTATATCCATTTTTAACCCTCTTTCTATACCTTTTTTGTATACAAAAACAACCTTATAAATAGTTTTTATATAATACGTCACATGATATCATAAATGAAAGATTTTAAATATAGAAAATTCTAAAAATTAAAAATATAAAAGTGCTTTTAGTAGATTCACAACTGAAAAGTATATGACACAGTTTCGAGGAGGAAATTTTTTATGAAAGTTTCGTTATTCATTACGTGTTTATCAGATGTGTTTTTTCCTCAAGTAGGTAAGAGTGTTGTGGAGATTATGGAACAGTGCGGAGTAGAAGTGGATTTTCCTGAAGGACAGACTTGCTGTGGTCAACCTGCATACAATAGTGGATACCAAAAAGAAGCAAAGCTAGCAGCGAAGCAAATGATACAAGCATTTGAGCATAGTGAATATATTGTCACTCCTTCTGGATCTTGTGCTAGCATGGTTCATCATTATTATAAAGAGCTGTTTAAGGATGATTGTGAATGGTATGAACAAGCAGTGCATTTAGCGAATAAGACGTATGAGTTAACGGATTTTTTAATGAACGTACTTGGGAAAAGTGATTTGAATTCTAAGCTAGATAGGACAGCAGTTTTCCACCAATCTTGTCATATGAGCCGCGGACTTGGGATAAAAGACGAACCGCTAGAGCTACTTTCACATGTAAAAGGGCTAGATGTAAAAGAATTACGATATTGTCAAGATTGCTGCGGATTTGGTGGGACTTTTGCGGTGAAAATGAGTTCGATTTCTGAAACAATGGTTGATGAAAAAATAAAACATATTGAGGAGGCGGAAGCTGATCTCTTAATTGGAGCTGATATGGGTGTCTTATGAATATTGGCGGGCGACTTAGTAGGAAAAATAAAGAGATTCAAGTGTTACATATAGCAGAAGTATTGGCGAAGGGGCTGGGGAAATGAGTGTAGTGCAGGGACTAGAATTTTTAGGAAGAGTAGATAAAGCATTGCACGATTCACAAATGAGAAGTGCGGTTCCGTTTACACAAGATAGGCTGCGGATAGGAAGGGAACAAGCTACATCTGAATTAGGAAATGTTGACGAATGGCGTGAAGCAGCATCGGAAATTCGGATGCATACAATTGAAAATTTAGATAGTTATTTAGAACAGTTAGCCACAAATGTTCGGAAAAATGGGGGGCATGTTCATTTTGCTTTGAAAGCCGAAGATGCCGTATCGTATGTTTCTGAAATTGCAAGAAAAAGAGGAGCAAAATCGGTTATTAAATCGAAGTCTATGGTTTCGGAAGAAATACATCTTAATCAAAACTTAGAAGAGATGGGATTAAAAGTGGTAGAGTCCGATCTTGGAGAATATATCATTCAATTAGCCGGAGAAGCTCCATCACATTTAATTGCCCCGGCCATTCATAAGACAAAAGAACAAGTAGCGGAGCTTTTTTCTAGGGAGGCTGGTAGAAAGATACCTGTTGATACAGATCAGCTACTACAATTTGCTAGGGAGCAATTACGTAAAGAATTTTTAGAAGCGGATATTGGTATCTCGGGTTGTAATTTTGCTGTTGCAGAATCTGGATCTGTCGTTCTTGTAAGTAATGAAGGAAATGCTCGCCTTACGACTACATTGCCAAAAGTTCATATTGCTATTATGGGAATGGAACGTCTTGTCCCGACATGGAAAGATCTTGATGTTGTCGTTTCTATGTTAACAAGAAGTGCGACTGGACAAAAGATAACATCGTATGTGACTGGAATTAATGGGCCTCGTTTACATGAAGATGTGGATGGACCTGAAGAATTTCATTTAATTATTTTAGATAATGGTCGTTCGGATATTTTAGGAACCGCTTACCAAGAAGTGCTTAAGTGTATTCGCTGCGGTGCGTGTGTAAATGTTTGCCCTGTATACCGCAATATTGGAGGGCATGCGTATGGAAGTGTGTATAGCGGGCCAATTGGTGCGGTGCTAGCGCCTTTATTAGAAGGATATGAAGAATTAAAAGAATTACCTTTTGCATCTAGTTTGTGCGGAGCATGTACAGATGTTTGCCCAGTGAAAATTCCGTTACACGACCTTCTCATTGAGCATCGTAAAGATGAGGTGGAACAAGGGTTTATAACGAAATTTGAGCAACTAGCTTTTAAAGGTTTCGCGTTTATGGCGAGTCATCCTTTTGTTTATGAGAAAGGTGTTAAAATGGCACATGCTGGCTTATCCATTTTTGCAAAAGACGGTTATATTGCGAAGGGACCAGGTCCATTAAAGGGGTGGACAGAGAGTAGGGATTTTCCAAAACCTGCGAAACAATCATTCCGAGATTGGTGGAGAAAAGAAAAGAGGGAGTCATAACATGACAGACGTACAAGAATCTTTTTTAAACAATATTGCACGTAGACTAGGGCGAAACCGCCGCTCTGGGGTAACTCCGCCTAAGTGGAATAACAATCCGCTTAGAAACTTTCCTAAAGAGATAGATCGCGAAACGTTAGTAGAACAGTTTATTGCAAATTTACATGCATTACATACAGAAGTAAGTCACATATATCGCTCAGAAATAGAGAATACCCTTCAGTACGTTGCGGAAAAATTTGATGTTCAATCGGCGGTGTACTGGGATGATGAGAGATTACACCAGCTTGAAATAGAAGAATATTTAACGAAAAATTTCATCTCTCATCGAATTTGGCAAAGTAAAAACGATGAAAGGGAACTACGAGACTATGTAGCTCGGGCTGATATGGGAATTACTTATGCTGAAATGGGACTAGCAGAAACGGGAACGGTTGTTTTATGGAATGGTGGTGGGCGTGGACGTTTAGTTAGTGTTTTGCCACCAGTTTATGTGGCAATCCTTTCGCAAAAAACAATTTATAGACGTTTAACAGAAGGGGGAGTAGCAGTACATGAACACGTTCCAAATGGACTACCTGCTTGTATTAACTTTATCACTGGTCCAAGCCGGACGGGTGATATTGAAATGGAGTTAGCTTTTGGAGTTCATGGCCCTGGAAAGGTTCATATCATTCTATTAAAAGATTAGAGAGAAAAACAAAAGTATACGAGGGGGAGTGGGGAGTTTGATGAAGAACAAATTCCGCTATTATGTTTTTGCGATGCTTACGTTAATTACAATGGTAAATTATATTGATCGCGGAGCTATCGCCTATGCACAGTCTTTTATTATAAAAGAATATGGCTTTGACCCGAAGGAATGGGGAGCGATATTAGGCTATTTTGGTTACGGTTACATGATTGGTTCTTTATTAGGAGGTATTTTTTCAGATGAAAAAGGACCAAAGTTTGTATGGATTGTAGCAGCAACGACATGGTCTATTTTTGAAATTGCGACAGCTTTTGCTGGAGAAATAGGGATGGCTGTTTTTGGAGGCTCTGCTTTAGCGGGATTTGCTCTGTTCCGCATATTATTTGGATTCACAGAAGGGCCATCTTTCGCGGTTTCGAATAAGACAGCAGCAAACTGGGCAGCTCCAAAAGAAAGAGCTTTTCTAACATCACTTGGTTTTGTTGGTGTTCCGTTAGGCGCAGTATTAACTGCACCTGTGGCAGTTATGTTACTCTCTTTTACAAGTTGGAAAATGATGTTTTTCATCCTTGGTGCAATTGGAATTTTATGGGCGATTATTTGGTACTTTACTTTTACGAATATGCCTGAAGATCACCCGCGAGTAACGAAAGAAGAACTAGCTGAAATACGAAGTGCTGAAGGAGTGCTTCCATCAGTAACTGTTGAGAAAGGGACGAAAAAAGAGCCGTGGTATTCATTTTTTAAAGTGCCAACATTCGTTATGGTTACATTAGCATATTTTTGTTTCCAGTATATTAATTTCTTAATATTAACTTGGACGCCAAAGTATCTGCAAGATGTATTCCATTTTCAATTATCTTCTCTCTGGTATCTTGGCATGATTCCTTGGCTTGGCGCTTGTATTACTTTACCACTAGGAGCGAAGTTATCTGATCGTATTTTACAGAAAACAGGAAACCTTCGTTTAGCTCGAACAGGATTGCCGATTATTGCTTTATTCCTTACAGCTGTTTGCTTTAGTTTCATTCCAGCGATGGATCATTATGTGGCTGTACTAGCGCTTATGTCACTTGGAAATGCATTTGCTTTTTTACCAAGTTCATTATTTTGGGCAATCATTGTCGACACAGCTCCTGTCCAAGCGGGAACATATAGTGGAATTATGCATTTTATTGCAAATATCGCGACAATCTTAGCTCCGACTTTAACTGGGTATTTAGTTGTAAGCTACGGCTATCCTTCTATGTTTATCGTAGCTGCCGTATTGGCCGCTATTGCAATGGGAGCAATGGTGTTTGTGAAACCAGGGCAGCAAACTAGGACTGAAAGTTTGTTTAACTGGAGGAGTAAGGAGAGACTAGAGGAGCCGCGTACGAACATTTAAAATCATTTTCATGGAAAACGAGTTGTATGTAAACTCGTTTTTTCATTTGTCTAAAATGAATGGTTTTTATAGTAAAATATGAGTTGGATGGAAAAAATTGAAAAAGGGTTGGGGTCATGTATGTATACAGTTGGGCAGTTTGCAACAATATGTGGTGTATCCGTTAAAACGTTACATCATTATGATACAATTAACCTTGTAACACCTTTGTATACTGATGCAGTAACAGGGTATCGATATTATGATTATGAGCAAATAAAAACTTTACAATATATAAAAAGGCTAAAGAGTTTCGGTTTTTCATTACAAGAAATAAAGAGGATTTTACAAAGTTGTGATAATAGAGAGTTAGAGAATCGATTACGAGAGAAATCTCTACAATTAGAAAAGAAAATGAAAAAAATACAACAAGCTTTAGGACAAATTAATCAATCTATTAGTGAGTTGAATAATAATGAGCCGTTTGTAACGGTTTCAAATATAACAGAATGCTTTGAAGAAATACGAGAAAGGCAATGGGTTTATGGTATTCGAGAAAAGATATGTACACGAGAAATCGATTTTGTTGTAAAAAAATTGTTTGAAAGGTTATATGCATATGGTCTAGAAGTAGACGGGAAAATGATGACAGTTTTTCATCAATTTAATAAAGGGAATGTACCAATAGATTTAGAAGTTTGTGTACCTATAAAAGAGTACGATCGTGCGCTTTCAAATGTTCGGTGTTTAGAAGGCGGAAAACATATTTGTGCGATTGTAAAAGGCCCCTATTCGGAATTAGGAACCGCATATGAAAAAATAATGGATTTCATTGGGGAAAAGGGATATGTAGTAAGGGATTCACCTTTTGAAGTGTATGAACAGGGGATGCTTGCAGAAAAAATAGACTATAAAAACATTCGACCTGATTTCAAGCATACTCCGTTACAATTTATAACGAAAGTATGTTTTCCTGTAGATTCGTGATTGACCCTCCTGTTACAGGAGGATATATCCTAGCCTTAGTAAGAGAAAAGAAGAGGATTATATATGTATCATCCAAGGTTACGCGGAACACATTATGAGATGGGAAAACATTACGGGAGTATTTTATATAAAAATGGATTTCGGTTTCCAAAAGTGTCAGAAGAAAAATTAGCTTTCGGAAAGAAAAGTCATATACTATTAAAAGATTTCTATCCAGAATTCATAGACGAAATGAAAGGATTTGCTGAAGGGTGTCATGTAACGTATGAAGAGGTAAGTTCGTTTATATTGAGTATAGGTGTATTTGAGCCAATGGCACAATGTAGTATATTTGCATTTTATAACGGTTCAGAAGTGATTATGGGAAGAAACTATGATTTGATTCTAGATATGAAAAAATATACAGAGAGTTCTCTCGTTTGTCCTAACGATAAATATTCGTGCGTTGGACATTCTGATGTGTTTTTAGGGAAAGTAGATGGGATGAATGAACAAGGATTGGCAGTGGCGATTACACTTGTACAAAGTGAATATAAAGAAGTGGGATTAAATTGTTATGTGGTAGTTCGAAAAATATTAGAAAATGCAAGTACGGTAGAAGAGGCGATACATATTTTAAGAGAATTCCCGTCGTCAATTTGTAATAATTACTTATTAGCAGACGGGTCAGGGGAAATGGTGGTAGTAGAAAAAGCGCCACATAACATGTTTGTACGGAGACCAAGAGAAAATGAAAGTTTTATCATCTGCACGAATCATTTTGTAAGTAAAGAAATGGTAGGTTTACAACAAAATGTTGATCATGATTGGAGTAAATCTCAAAATAGATTTGTTTATATAGAAGAACAGTTAAGAAAAAATTCACAGTTAAATCGAGAAAGTGCATAGGATATCTTATCGAATAGTAAAGAGCATGTTTGTTTAAACTTAAAAAAATATAATTTTGGTACGTTATATTCTGTTGTATATGAATTAAATGATTTGAGAATACATCGTACAGAAGGGAAGCCGAGTCGCTGTAAATATAAAGAAGATAGAAGATTGATAGAAGAAATTCATAAAAAGAGAAGGAGAGTATAAAATGAAGCTTTCTGGATTTCAGCAATATGTAGCAAACTTTAGTAAAGAAAAAGGATTTGCTGATACGACAATCGAGAAGCGTACAATGTATTTAATGGCGGAACTAGGAGAATTAACAGAGGTAATTATAAAGCAAAGTGAAGGTAAGGATGCAAAAAGAGAAATAGGCTTAGAAATGTTCGATGTCATTTGGAATGTATGTGACTTAGCGAATAAATTAGAAATTGATTTAGAGAGAGCATTTCAGGAAAAGATGGAAATCAATCGGGATAGAGAGTGGTAAAGATATAGTTGGATAGTATAACGCTAACATGAGATAATAGCGTAAGGAATTCAAGTGGGCAGGATTGTAATGGAGGAAGAAAATGAATTTGAAATATAAATGTTTAATACTAGACCATGACGATACAGCAGTGAAAAGCACACCGGATATACATTATCCATCATTTGTAGAAGCTTTAAAAGATTTAAGACCTGATGACACGCCGCTATCATTAGAAGAATTTGTTACATACTGTTTTCATCCAGGCTTCATGAGTTTATGTAAAGATATCATTGGTTTCACACCAGAAGAACAAGAGCACCAACAAAGGGTTTGGAAAAAATACACAGAATCGAAAATTCCAGACTTTTATGAAGGATTTCCTGAATTGGTACAGGAGTTTAAGAGACGGGGTGGAATTGTAACAGTTGTTTCCCACTCTGAAAGTAGTCGCATTAAGAGGGATTATGAAAAGCACTGTGGGTTTGTTCCAGATGCAGTGTTTGGATGGGAACTAGAAGAAAATCAAAGAAAACCACATCCATATCCAGTGAAAAAGATTTTGTCTATGTTTGATCTACGTGAAGATGACGTCATCATATTAGATGACTTAAAACCTGCACTGGAAATGGCAAGAAGCTGTAACGCTACATTTGCTGCAGCTGGCTGGTCCCATCATATTCCGGAAATTAAGAAGCAAATGGAAGAGGGATCAGATTATTATTTTGAGAGTGTAGAGAAGTTTAAGCAATTTATTTTTGGAGAATAAAGGTTAAAAGAACTTGGTAATTTTTATTTAGAATCAAGAGATAGGTGCTTAGGATAGGTATACTAAGAATAATTATATAATGTGCAACATTATATAGACAAAAAGAAGAGGATAGATACAAACAGAGGAATTCTGCTTGTTCTATCCTTTTGTTGTACTACAAATGACCTCATTTACTACTACAATGTATTTGCTTGTAGTAGTAAATGTTGCTTTGAAAAAAAGTTTGATCAAAATACGCTCTACATATATTCTACTGAATTATTCTTTTACGGGGTAGCACCACATCACTATCAAGCTAAGAAATACAAATACCCCCAAAACGAAAAAATAAGCTGTCTTCTGTCAAAAATACACGAAATTTTCAGCTTGAGGTATTTTAAAATTCTTAAGTTGATAGGTATGGGCAATTCCCCTATATGGATAAAGCGTAAAAAAGTAGTGAGATAAGCGATTATAAAAGCAGTACCACCACTATAAAAGTGTTGGTACTGCTATATAGTAACGAATTTTATATTAGTTAGAACGTACTTGCTACTTTAACAGCCTTTTCAAGACCTGTGGCAATAATTTTTTCTGCTTTATCTGGGAATTGGTTGTGACCTTCAATCACTACTTTCTCCATATCATTTACACCGAAGAAGCTCATCATACTTGCTACATATTTAACGGCCATTTCCATTTCAGCTTTTGGTCCTTTAGAATATACACCGCCGCTTGCGTTTAATAATGCAATTTTTTTATTTCCAATAAGACCTACTGGACCTTCTGGCGTATATTTAAATGTTTTGCCTGCGCGGTTTAAGTAATCAATATATGTGTGTAGTACAGCTGGGATTGTTAAATTCCATAACGGGAAACCAAAGACTACTTTATCAGCTGCAAGGAATTGATCTAAATATTTATCAGCAACAGCTACTGCTTTTGCTTCTTCTGCTGTTAAATCAAATCCTCTACTTGCTTTAAATGTGCCGTTAATCATATCTACTCCTACATATGGTAATTCTTCCTTGTATAAATCAAGCTCTACCACTGTATCATTTGGATGTGATTCTTTGTAACTTGCTAAAAAAGCCTCATATAATTTCACACTAACCGCCTGATCCGCTGGACGATTGTTTGCTTTTACAAATAATACTGTTGTCATACTTTTTCCTCCTGTTACTCACTATTACGTTGTTATATTTTTAAAGGGATTATATTGTCTTTACAATGTTTTTTTAAAACTGCACTCCATGTCTCCACCTAGCGCTTCAGCTGTATCGCCAGTTTCTCTGAAATCATGTGTATGAATTAGTTCAAACGGACCAAAATCTGTTTGTTTATAAAATTCATAGCAAGGGAATCCATCATGTTTACCTTCAATATCAACAGTACCATCTTTTTTGACATGCACAGTTAAAAGATAGTCAACAGCAGGTGCATTTATATTTAATGGGTTGCTAGCACTTGCACTCATTTGAAACTTGACGTCATTAGAACTCCATTCAATATCTGTGCATACAATACGTTCTGTACTAGCTTTTCCTGTTCTTTTATTAACGGAACCATCTGGATTTGTAACTCTTTCCGTTGTTATACCCGTATTCCCATATGTGAAAATTTCTTTTTTGTGAAAATCTACAACTACTTCTTGTTCAACTCTAGAACGCATAGCGTTTACAGCATAAGGGGTAAATTCACGTGAGTCACCTTCGAATTCGATTAAGTCTCCCGTTTGATTAGGTCCAGTCCAACCTATTGAAACCCAAGACATTGGGATAAATACACTTGCTCTAATTTTAACGATATCAGCCATGATAAACACCTCTGTAATTTTATTTTTAAGTAATACAAAACATTGAATCATTGAACAAAACAGGTCACATTTTTTTAAAACAATCAATTGTTTTACCTTTAATACTCGCTAGCGTTTGTTAAGTGTGATACTTTTTTGATTCATATTTTATTTAAATTTTCTTTTTAAAACTGTATTCCATCTCTCCAGCTAGCGCTTTTGGAGTGTCACCAGTTTTTCTGTAATCATGTGTATAGATTAATTCAAATCGCCCAAAATCTGTTTGCTTATAAAATTCATAGCAAGGGAATCCATCATGTTTACCTTCAATATGCAAAGCTCCACTTTTGCTAACACGTATAGTTAATAAATAGTCAGCTGCAGGTGCTGCTGCATCTAAAGGGTTGCTGGCACTTGCCTTCATTTCAAAAGAAACTTCATTAGCGCTCCACACAACATTCGTACATACAATGTTTTCTGTACTTGTTTTTCCTTTTTTATGCTCAATAGAACCATCTGGATTTGTAATTTTTACAGTTGTAATACAAGCATCTGCAAATGTGAAAATTTCTTTTTTATAAAAATCAATAATCACTTCTTGCTCTAATCTCGACCGCATTGTGTTTACCGCGTATGGTGTAAATTCACGTGCATCACCAGTATATTCTAAGATCCTTCCTGTTGCAGAATCCTTAATAGGTTCTAACCAAGCATACGGAGCAAATACACTTCCTCTAATTTTAACGATATTAGCCATGAGAAACCTCCATAATTTATTTATTCTTATTTCAGTGGATTCTACTTCTTTCAAAATTTGAATATAGTCAATTTGATTGACTATCATCTGTATAGTACAATAAGATTAATACATAGTCAACCTCATTGACTTTATTTAAGGAGATTTTATATATGAATCATCAAGTTTTTAGTGAATTAGATCTTACATCACTTTTATCATTATCTTTTAGTGCATCCATTAATGAATTACATGACAAATTAAATGAATTGGGATTTGAAGATATCAGACCTGTACATGGTTTTATGTTTAAATGTATTACTCCTAATGGAGCAACAGGTATAGAACTAGCCGAATATTTAGGAATTACGAAGCAAGCTGTGAGTAAAATGGTGGATTATCTTGAGAAAAGTGGGTATGTAGTGCGAAAAACTCATCCTACTGATAAGAGAGGGAAAATTATTGTTTTGACCGAACGAGGTTGGTTAGTTGTAAAAGCGAAAGAGAAGATACTAACTGAAATTGAACAACGTTGGATCACAAACATAGGTACCGAACGAATGCAAATGCTCAAAGAGGATTTAACAAAATTAGTTTATGAAGCAAATGAATGTAATTTATCACCTAGGTTAAGACCTATTTGGTAAATATTGATTTTAAAAGGTGGACTAACAGTACGCCCATTAACTTAAAAGCATAAAATCCCCCATAATAATGAAAAAATACGCTATTCTTGTTGTAGAAATATATATAGAAAGGATGGCGTTTTTGTATGTCTATTTCTGTATCTGATGAATTACAGCTATTTGCTCAAGAGATTCAACGCTTTTTATCTCCAAATATTTTACGAGACCTTGCTAGAGATGTCGGTTTCGTACAACGAACCAGTAAATACCAAGCTAAAGATTTAGTCGCTTTATGCATATGGATGAGCCAAAATATCGCTACAACCTCTTTAGCTCAGTTATCTAGCTGTTTAGAAGTATCCACAGAAGTACTCATCAGTCCGGAAGGACTGAATCAACGTTTTAATAAATCAGCCGTTCAGTTTTTACAACATATATTAACTAACCTTCTAAATAAAAAATTAACTTCATCTATGCGAATATTTTCTCCATACACCTCTGTTTTCAAGCGTATTCGTATTTTAGATTCAACTGCATTTCAGCTTCCAGATATATTTTCACCCATTTATCATGGAGCGGGAGGATGTAGTCATACTGCTGGGATGAAAATTCAACTTGAATATGACCTATTAAGCGGACAATTCCTACATATCCATACAGGTCCAGGTAAACAACATGATCGAACCTATGGTTCTCTGTGTGTCCCAACTGTAACACCGAATGATTTATGTATTCGTGATTTAGGGTATTTTCATTTAAAAGATCTTCAATATATACAAGATAAAAAGGCTTACTATATCTCTCGAATTAAATCCAATACACGTATTTATCAAAAGAATCCCACACCTGATTATTTTCAGGATGGAAGAATAAAGAAAGGTACAGAGTATATACAGATAGATATGGAGGTTTTAATGAATTCTCTTCAACCAGGACAAACATATGAAATATCCGACGCTTATGTAGGAATGACTGATAAAGTACCAACTCGTGTGGTTGTTCATCGACTAACAAAAGAACAACAAGAAAAGCGATTACAAGATCAAACTGTAAGAGAAAAAAAGAAAGGAATGAAATATTCTCCTCGTAGTAAACGACTCAGTGGTATCAATGTATATATGACAAACACTTCTACAGATGTTGTCCCGATGGGAAAAGTTTTGCTGATATAGAACTAGAAGGAGTTATCCCATTCTTAACAGGCATTCAAGGGGAATTGCAAGCTGGAACATATCGGCCACAAGCTAATCGGAAAGTAGAAATCCCAAAGGCGAACGGCAAAATGCGAACTCTGCAAATTCCGTGTATACGAGATCGTGTGGTACAAGGAGCGCTAAAGCTCATATTGGAAGCAATCTTTGAAGCCGATTTCTGCCCAAACTCGTATGGATTTCGACCGAAACGCTCTCCTCATCAGGCATTGGCAGAAGTACGACGTAGTATATTGCGCCGTATGACCATAATAATTGATGTTGATTTATCTCGCTACTTTGATACAATCCGACACAACATACTATTGGAGAAAATTGCGAAACGTGTCCAAGACCCACAGGTTATGCGTCTTGTAAAACAGGTAATTAAGGCAACAGGAAAGATCGGTGTGCCGCAAGGGGGACCATTTTCTCCACTAGCCGCGAACATTTACCTCAATGAAGTGGATTGGACATTTGATGCCATTCGACGCAAGACAGCAGAGGGCAATTACGAAGCTGTAAACTATCATCGTTTTGCCGATGATATGGTTATCGCTGTAAGTGGACACTCCAGTAAACGAGGATGGGCTAAATTGGCATTACGACGACTACGGGAATAGTTAAAGCCTTTGGGAGTTGAACTGAACCTGGAGAAAACTCGGATGGTCAATCTCCTAAAAGGAGAATCCTTCGGCTTTCTAGGATTTGATCTGAGACGAATACCGAACCGAAATAAGAATGGATCTTTCGTTTTCATGACCCCGAAGAAGAAAGCTCGCACGACAGTGAAGGCGCGAATCCGTAAACTCATTCAAAACGCAGGAGCGAAGCCAGCACAAGACTTAATAAAACAAATCAATGCCGTATTGACTGGATGGGTAAACTACTTCCGGGTTGGGAATTCTAGCCGAGCTTTCAGTGAAGTACGTGATTATACGGAGATGAAAATTCGCACGCTATTAACGAGAAGGAAACGACGACGAAAGCATAGCATCGGATGGCAGAGATGGAGTAACCAATATCTCTATGGTGTACTGGGGCTCTACTGGGACTGGAAAGTCCTTCCCCTGAAAAGTGCAGAGAATTACCGAGGAAAGTGTCTGCCATTCGATAGGTCTCATAACCCTTTTGATGAAGTTTATGGGGTGAGCTGCTTGAGGGAAAACCTCACGAGCAGTTCTTATGGGGAGAGGCTGGAGACGGGCCGCAACTGATACCGCGCCAGTCTTTTACCCGACAGCTGTTATTTAAAATATGGAAATCTTGGTTTCAAATTCATCGTTGTAAATCTATTAAACAAGAGCGTCTAGAATGTCATCTTTATGGACAGTTAATTGCTATTTTTCTTTGTTCTTCCACTATGTTCAAAATACGACAGCTGTTACTACAGAAAAAACAAAAAGAATTAAGTGAATATAAAGCAATTTATATGATTCAAGATCATCTATACTCAGTATATAAGGCTATCCAACAAGACACCCAAGAAGTATCAAAAATTTTCCTTCGTCTGTTTGACCTTTTACAGAAAAACGGACGGAAATCCCATAGATATGAGAAAAAGACAGTCTTTGATAGTTTAGGCGTTGTTTATCAGTGTACTGTATCCAATCTAAAGCAGAAAACTGCATAACCTTTAAAAATACACCTTATCAAGGTTTATTTGGCATGCGTATTTTTAAAAACAAATAAATAAAATATTAAGCATGTAGGCAACATGAACAGAAGTTCATAGGAAACCCAACCTTAGCTTGATGGGCATGGGGTACGGAAACGATTCAGGGAATGAGGTGCCTATCTGATATTTATTTACAGAATAATTTAAGGAATGCTCTGACATATCAATATCTTCCCCATTTAAATTTACAAAGGAAGAGTTCATTCTGGACTCTTCTTTTTATGCGCTCTAAAAGGTACACCTTTAGATACACTTTTAACTTTCATGTATTTGGTGTTAAGTGGATTCCTTGAATTGTCTATAAAAGTATACCTTTACAGATACATAGGAAACTATAAAAAACCACGTCTATAAATATCTGTTTCTCATTTTACAGACATCCGTTTATTTTATATATCTTTACAGACATAATTGTTATAATTATCAATGAGGTGTAGCATATGAAACATAAAAAATTTGGATATGTGCGAGTTTCGAGTAAAGATCAAAACGAAGAACGGCAAATTCAGAATATGAAGAATTTAGGGATAGAAGAACGGGATATTTTCATAGATAAAGAATCTGGAAAAAATATGGAGCGAGAGAATTATCAAATGCTAAAACGTCTTGTTCGTACAGGAGATACCATTGTGTTTGATTCCTTGACAAGACTTGGAAGAAATATGAATGATACATTAGAAGAATTTAGATATTACGAAAAACATAAAGTAAATTTACAATTTATAAAGGAACCATACGTTAACGTCAATTACACTGGAGAAAGTACAAATGATGTTATTCAGAGCGCAATTCAAAAAGCAACACTGACAATATTATCTGCCTTTGCAGAAAAAGAGCGCATTGATATTAAACAACGTCAAGCTGAAGGAATTGCTCTTGCCAGAAAACAAGGTAGACGTTTAGGACGTCCGCCTGTCGAAATAACAGAAGAATTTACGGATGCTTACAAGGAATGGAAATCTGGTTCAATTACAGCAGTAGGAGCCATGAAAAAGTATGGCATCAAACGTTCTTCTTTTTATAAGCTTGCTAAACAGTATGAGGAAAGAATGAAAGAATAGAGAGAAAAAATTTTAATTTGTTAAGATAGTAATTGAGGTAGCACCAACATTCGTTAAAATGTGGGTGGGCCCCCTTTTAGCAAAACCGGAGTGGAAATGATGAGTATAAATAGTTTTGTGGGATTGATAAAGGACGAATTATTAAAAGAGGTAAGCATAAGAAGTGAGGATGAATTCGAGCCTGTAGTAGTTAAAGATATTCCTAGACTTTGGAAGTGTTTAGGGACAGGTAATTATGCCGCAGTATTTATGCACAAAGAATACAAAGATTGGGTAGTGAAAGTTTACGCGCGAGAAGGAGAAGGAATTGACAAAGAATCAGAAGTATACCGAAGAATCGGAAATCATCCTTCTTATTCGAAGCTTATATATAAAGGAGAAAATTTCATAGTATTGAAACGTTTAAAAGAAATTACCTTATACGATGCTATTCATAAGGGGATTAAAATTCCTAAGCAGGTAATCCTTGATATCAATGAAGCTTTAGAGTATGCAAGGGAACAAGGATTAACTCCTTGTGATGTTCACGGGAAAAATGTGATGATGGAAAACGGAAGGGGATATGTAGTCGATGTATCTGATTTCTTAAAAACAAAAGAAGATAGTAAGTGGAGAGACCTAGAAAAGGCATATTTTACATTTTACTTGCCTTTCATTTATAAATTGCCTTTCCCTGTTAAAATACCGTATTTCATGTTAAACATTGTTAGACGTTCATATAGAAAATATAAGAAGCTTAAGAAGAAATTCAAATTGTAAAAGGACCACATACTTATCTTTAGGTTAGATAAGTGAACCACTAGTAAACAAAAGGACCGTACATTTTAGATATGTCTAATCTGTACGGTCCTAATTTTATAACTTCATGGAGTAATCAGTAAGCTTTTCATTTTCTTTTTCACGCAATTGCTTATTTTCTTCTTCAAGCTCTTTATTCTTTTCCTCTAACTTTTCAATTCTTCTTTTAAGAGAAGCGATGACGGCATTTTGATTGTTCTCGTCCCGTTTAATCCCAGAGTCCACAAATGCTTTTTCTTGTTGATTTCGCAAGAAATTGATGCGTTCTTTGAGATCTGTATGGTTATACAGTGTGGCTTTACTCACTCCGGCTTCTTCTGCCACACTATTGAAGTTAATTGCTTTAGAGCTCTTGGTTAGACGTTTTATAGCTTCCTCAGTTGCTCTTCACGGTCGAAATTTGCTTAGCGTATGTTTTCGTTAAATGTGGGTGGGACCCCATGCCCATCAAGCTAAGCTTATATAAGTTTAATTTCACGTAAGACTTTTCTTTTTTTAAAGATCCAGTATAAGTTCCTTTATTACGTGCAGAAGCAATTATTATGAGTGAAGATTATAAACAGGTACTTGTTCAATGTGATACAGATGAATCTTTCTATCGTTTTCCGGGTGGATCAATTGAATTTGGAGAAACCGCACATAAAGCTATCATTCGAGAGTTATTAGAAGAGTATGATTTGAAGGTTAAAGTAAATGATTTTGCAATGATAAATGAATACATATTTGAAATTGATGGTAAAAAACACCACCAATGTAGTATCTATCATTTTTGTACCCTTGAAGACAGCTTAAATCGAACTATATTTCATAAAGAGTACAAAAATATTGTACTCATTTGGAAAAAACTAAATGATTTAGAGAAAACTCCTACCTATCCCGAAGGAATAATCGAATTTTTGCAAGCAAAGGATTATAAAAATCCTCATTTAGTAACTGAAAAAGTCTATCCGTGACCTCTGATAACGGACGTTACTAAAAAAGAGGTGTTATCATCTATAGAAAACACCTCTTCAGTCTATAACTATTTTTTAATAGTCTAATCCTTTTTTCTATAGTCTAAAACATTTTTTTAATAGGACATTCATCTAAATTTAATGAAGATACCCCCTACAAAAGTAGTAGAAATTTCATTTAAATTCGCTACCTCAGTTTGATTTATTATATTTTAATTTCGATATAATAGTAAACAGATATATTGGACATGGGGGTACATTACAATGATTACACATATTTCAGATTTAGAATTACAGACACTTTCTTTAGAGGGAGTAAAGCAGGTCTATCAAGATATACTATGTTTCCCAATAAAAAATGAGACTGAATCATTTGTTCAATTTAAAATAACTCCTTATACAACAATTAGTTTTCGAGAGGTGTTAGAACCAATCACGCCAGCTCATTTTGCTTTTCAAGTTCCAATGTCTATTTTCCAAAATATTGTTACTTGGTTACTTCAATCAGGTATACAAATTTTGAAAAATAAAAACGGAGATTTTATCATTCATAATACTAAACAAAGTCGGTCATTATATTTTAAAGATGGTGATGGAAATATACTTGAGATCATATCACACGATTACATTAAAGAGGGAATTCTAAATCCAGTAGGAAAGTTACAAGTTATATATCTAAGAGAAATAGGTTTTCCTGTTGAATCTGTGCCAGTGTTTCGTGATTGGCTAAAACAAACATTACAGATGAGGACGTTAGAAGATCAGGATATATTTAATCTAGTTATAGGAGGGACTGCTCATGCTGTGGTTGTTAGTAAAGGAAGACCGTGGATTCCTATTGGTATGAGAGCATTACCACCTAAAATGCATATCTCTTTTGGAACAACAAGTCCCTCTTTTTTAAAAGAGATTCAGGATAACCTTCTTCAAAGTAATGTGAAATTTCATTCTAATACTAATGAAATTTCATTTATACGAGAAGGATATTCGTTTTCGGTACGCCTTACAGAAAATTTTAAAGCTGATATTCCAAAAAAATTAAAATTACCACTTTCAATTTAAAAAAATAGAAAGCCAAATAATATAAAATAGTTTAGGAAATATATGACCACCCACTAATCCATGGGTGGTCTTTTGGTTACAAATAAGCATCAACAAACCTAATAGGTAGAAATATCGTTTTGGGGATGAAAATTTATATAAGCTTGATGGGCATGTAACGTGA
>NZ_JABUAE010000047.1 GCF_013314535.1 Bacillus sp. Xin1
GGGAACATAAAAAATTATTGACTTTTTGAATTAATCAAGTATAATAATGTTTGTCTCAAGTGAATGTAGTCTGGTAATGATGGCAGAGAGGTCACACCCGTTCCCATACCGAACACGGAAGTTAAGCTCTCTAGCGCCGATGGTAGTTGGGACCTTGTCCCTGTGAGAGTAGGACGTTGCCAGGCTAATATCATTCCGCAGTAGCTCAGCGGTAGAGCTATCGGCTGTTAACCGATCGGTCGTAGGTTCGATTCCTACCTGCGGAGCCATGATTGGAGAGCTGTCCGAGTTGGCCGAAGGAGCACGATTGGAAATCGTGTATACGTCACAAGCGTATCAAGGGTTCGAATCCCTTGCTCTCCGCCATTATATTTTTGGCCCGTTGGTCAAGTGGTTAAGACACCGCCCTTTCACGGCGGTAACACGGGTTCGAATCCCGTACGGGTCACCACTTTGGAGGATTAGCTCAGCTGGGAGAGCACCTGCCTTACAAGCAGGGGGTCGGCGGTTCGATCCCGTCATCCTCCACCATATATAAAAATAATATATGAATAGTATTATCGCGGGGTGGAGCAGTCCGGTAGCTCGTCGGGCTCATAACCCGAAGGTCGCAGGTTCAAATCCTGTCCCCGCAACCAAATGGTCCCGTGGTGTAGTGGTTAACATGCCTGCCTGTCACGCAGGAGATCGCCGGTTCGATCCCGGTCGGGACCGCCATTTATTTCTGGCTCGGTAGCTCAGTCGGTAGAGCAGAGGACTGAAAATCCTCGTGTCGGCGGTTCGATTCCGTCCCGAGCCACCATTTTCAAATAAATACGCCGGCTTAGCTCAATTGGTAGAGCAACTGACTTGTAATCAGTAGGTTGGGGGTTCAAGTCCTCTAGCCGGCACCATGTAAGTTTCGGAGGGGTAGCGAAGTGGCTAAACGCGGCGGACTGTAAATCCGCTCCTTCGGGTTCGGCAGTTCGAATCTGCCCCCCTCCACCATTTAAATTTCATATAGGGGTATAGTTTAAAGGTAGAACAGAGGTCTCCAAAACCTCCGGTGTGGGTTCAATTCCTACTACCCCTGCCAAAACATAACATGGCGGCTGTGGCGAAGTGGTTAACGCACCGGATTGTGGCTCCGGCATTCGTGGGTTCGATTCCCATCAGTCGCCCCATTTATTTTAAATATTTACAAATTAATTTAACTATGATAAGATATGTAATGTCTTATTTAAATATTAATGGTAATAAAATAAGTGTTGTAAACATACAATGTATTATTAATTCGGTGGGCTATAGCCAAGCGGTAAGGCAACGGACTTTGACTCCGTCATGCGCTGGTTCGAATCCAGCTAGCCCAGCCATTTTTGCGGAAGTAGTTCAGTGGTAGAATACAACCTTGCCAAGGTTGGGGTCGCGGGTTCGAATCCCGTCTTCCGCTCCAAATTTAATATGGCGGCATAGCCAAGTGGTAAGGCAGAGGTCTGCAAAACCTTTACCACCGGTTCGAATCCGGTTGCCGCCTTTCTTATTATGCCGATGTGGCGGAATTGGCAGACGCGCACGACTCAAAATCGTGTTCCTTCGGGAGTGTCGGTTCGACCCCGACCATCGGTATCAAATAACGTGGAAAAAGACTTTAACAGAAATGTTGGAGTCTTTTTTGTTTTTTTCGACACGATAAAAAATAATGTAAAGATGATTATTGTAATGTTCATCGTATAAAATAGTTAACAACTTCGATCCTTCCTCGTTGCTTAAATTTTGGATAACGCCCATAATTTTTTCCGCAGTTTTTAATTCATTCAAATTTTCCACCGCCTTTTTGAAGTTCAATTTCAATTGTAATCATTACTTGAAAATAAACCATCAATTTACCAATGTTACATATATAATACATTTTCGGTATAATATTCTTAATATGGGGTATTAGATGAAATGTAAGATGGGGGAATAAGATGCAAAAGAAAATAATAATTTGGTTGGGGTCAATCGTAGGATTAATAGCTCTTACTATCGGTATAACTTTCGGAATGCTTGAACTTGCAGATAATCCAGCAGATAAAAAGACTAGCGCAGAGATAGATAAAAGCGAATATGCAGAAGTTCCAAAAGAAAAAGAGTCGATGACTGGTGGAATACAAGGAGCAGATGAAAAACTTCGTATTACTAAAGATTCTACAGAAAATGATGTCATTACAGCAATGCATAGTATGACTCACCAAAAAGTAGTAGCAGCTCAAAAGTGGGGAGCAATCCCAATGTCTAAAAAGAATGCTGAGATAGTAAAAAATATCGTAAGTCAAAGTAATTTTGAAAAGAAACAAGAACTTTTAGCAATTGCTGAAAGATGGATAAATAGAGATTTTAGTAAAATTGTAGATGACCATAACTACTTTTGGACATCACAAGAAGGAAACATTGGTAAAGCTACAGGAGTTATGGATCCATTAGAAGAACAAACTTTTTCTTTAAATAATTTCGGGGATGAAGTAACACGTCAGCTGCACAACTCAGGAGACCTTAAGCATATTTCAGGAAAATAAACATCTATATTTTATAGTTAGAAGCTTCCCTTTGGGGAGGCTTTTTTCATTGAAACTGTCAAATCATGTTATTTGAGTGTTAAATTCGTAATGAATTATAGAATTAAGGTATAATATAACTTGGTGAATGAACAAAATTATATCGATGTATATTATGTCAATAATGTGAGTCGATAATGAACTTTTTGTATTTATTTTGAAAAAGTGTTGAATAAACAGTATATTTCATATTAATATTTTTTATGTAGATTTAAACGTGAAAGAGAGTGGAACAGAATGGGTCGTAAATGGAATAATATTAAAGAGAAGAAAGCATCAAAAGATGCAAATACAAGCCGCGTATACGCTAAATTTGGACGTGAGATTTATGTCGCGGCAAAACAAGGTGAACCAGATCCAGAATCAAACCAAGCTTTAAAAGTTGTACTTGAGCGTGCAAAAACGTACAGTGTACCAAAAACAATTATTGACCGTGCAATTGAAAAAGCAAAAGGTGGTTCAGAAGAAAATTACGATGAACTTCGTTATGAAGGATTTGGACCAAATGGATCTATGGTAATTGTAGATACACTTACAAATAACGTGAACCGTACTGCAGCAGATGTACGTGCTGCATTTAGTAAAAATAGCGGTAACATGGGTGTGAATGGATCTGTAGCATATATGTTTGATGCGACTGCTGTTATTGGACTTGAAGGAAAAACTGCAGATGAAGTACTTGAAATTTTAATGGAAGCAGATGTAGATGCACGTGATATTTTAGAAGAAGAAGAGTCAGTTATCGTTTATGCTGAGCCTGATCAGTTCCATGCGGTACAAGCAGCGCTTAAGGATGCTGGTATCACTGAATTCACAGTCGCTGAACTAACAATGCTTGCACAAAGTGATGTAACACTTTCAGAAGATGCACAAGCACAATTCGAAAAAATGATTGACGCATTGGAAGATTTAGAAGATGTTCAACAAGTTTACCACAATGTAGATTTAGGGGAATAATATATGAAAAAGAGACCTTTTGTTGTTTAGAACAAAAGGTTTTTTAGATCATCTATAGCCTAAAAGAAAAGGATTTTTGAGTTTAATAATGAATATTAATATATATTGTACTTAAAATGAGATAAATATTCTTTGGAGGCTATATGATGCAATATAAAACACCTAAGCATATTGTTGCTGTTTCAGCTTGCATAATGAATGAAAATAACGAAATTCTATTAGTAAAGGTGCAGTGGAGAGCTGATACATGGGAAATGCCTGGCGGACAAGTAGAAGAGGGAGAACCTCTTGATCAGGCAGTTTGTCGAGAAGTACTTGAGGAGACAGGCCTCGTAGTGCAACCAGTTGGAATTACAGGGCTTTACTATAATGCCTCAAAGCATATTTTATCAGTGGTGTTTAAGGTGGAGTATGCGAGCGGAGAAATAAAAGTCCCACAAGAAGAAATAAAAGAAGCAAAATTTATTGCTTTGAATGAAAATAATATTGATGAATATATAACGCGTCCTCATATGAAATCGAGAACACTTGATGCCATAAAAGCAAAAAATTTTATTCCATATGAAACTTGGAAAGTAGATCCTTATAATTTGATAGAAAGATTATAGGTTATTTCATCTATGTTTTATTTAAAAGAACAAGTTATTTGAGGTACTATCAAATAGCTTGTTCTTTTTTCTTATATTGTGTAAGTAAAAATGTCTAGTATGATGCATAATCGGTGAAACTAGGTAAAGTAGTAAGATTATATATGTAAATAGATATTGATTACAAGAACGTTCGTTTGGTATTATATCTATATTGTTCAAATTGGATTTTTAAAATGCTGTAGACAAAATATTAGGAGAGGAACAACTAAAACTGAAAATATGCTAGGTGATATAATAGAAGAAGGATATGTGATTTTTAAAGCAATTCATCTGAATATATATATTCATTTTGATTTTCCGACATATAAGTCGCAGCTATGAAAACAAAAAGGAATCTCCACTCATTTTTTCCCGTTGTTCTTACGTGGCATGGGGCTAAAAAAGGCACTGACCGCTTCTATACATGGCCGGATCCTCTCTCCCAACTAAAAAAGGGGGTTATGTCGTTTTTTTTAATTTGGATGTATATAGAAGCTTGCTACTTTTTCTGCTAGAATATGTATTTTATAGCTTACAACATTGTAAGGTAAGTGTAAGAGAAATCAATTGGAGATTGCTTTAAGAAACATTATTCTTAATGTAAGAAGTATATATGCTGTTAGGAAAAGAGGTGTGCACAATGAAAGAACGAGTACTGTCTAGAGTCAACTATCATCAAAAGGTTGCCTTCAATCCAATTACAAAATTTCTTTATAAGGCCATTATTTTATTATTATTATTTAGTTGTACATTATTATTGATTGGAAATGTAATGATTGAGCGAAGTGATATTAGCAAGTTACATGTACCCGCTAAATTAGAGGTACCAGAACCTTTGGCTCACGCGTTTATTGCGACAGAAGATAAAAGGTTTTATCATCATAACGGTCTAGACTATATAGCAATTGTTCGAGCTTCTATTGAAAATATAAAAGCTGGTGGTGTTGTACAAGGCGGAAGTACAATTACACAGCAGCTCTCTAAAAATGCTTTTTTATCTAATGAACGTACATTTTCTCGTAAATGGAAAGAAGTCTTTTATACAAAAAAAATTGAGCGTACATTTACTAAAAATGAGATCTTAAAATTATATGTGAGCAATATTTATTACGGAGAAGGTGCATGGGGGATTGAAAAAGCATCCCAGCTATACTTTGGAAAAAAGGTTAATCAATTAACATTAAGTGAAAGTGCAATGATGGCTGCTGTTGTGAAAGCTCCTTCTTATTATTCTCCTGCTCAAAATTATGATAAAGCAGTAGAAAGACGAAATGTTGTTTTGAAATTAATGGAAAAAGAAGGTTATATTAACCATGATGAATATATGCAAGCAATTAGTGAAAAATTAGTAATTCGTCATGATATTCCAACGAAGCATTCATTGCAAAAAGTAGCTCGTGAAAAAGCGGTAAGTTAAAGGAAGTTCCTAAATAGGAACTTCTTTTTTAGAGTGCCGAGAATGAAAGATGGGTTGTTATTTGTCGAATGGTCGATATATTTGAAAAATCACCGATAAAATTTCATTTACCATGTCAAACGAACATCCAATTATATGATCCTTCATAAATTGTTCTTATATAATGGCTTTTCTTCGCCGTAAGCTAAAGGAAGATCCTATTTTGTGAATACAATATAAAAAAACGGGACACAATATTGTCACATTTGCTGAGTTTTTGGAAATTATGTGAGCGTGTTCATTGCATGAGGTATAAAAGTATTGATATCATGTGTAATGTGTACAACAATGTATACAGAATATGAATTTAAAGAGGAATGTATATGAAATCATCAAATAAAATCATGGCTCTTGGTATTGTTTTTTCTATTGCGGTATTAATTGTAATTGGGACAATTGCATACAGTATCATCAATGATAAAAAGGATAAAGGGAATGAGATGTTTGCTTATTCCACGCAGCAATCTTTAGGTAAAAAAGATGCTCCTGTTAAGGTTGTAGAATTTGGAGATTTTAAATGCCCAGCTTGTCGAACTTGGGATGCGACGGTACTACCTCGTTTAAAAGAAGAGTATATTAATAAAGGTAAAGTACAGTTTTATTTCATTAACTTCCCATTTATCGGGAAAGATTCCGATTTAGGTGCAGCGGCTGGCGAAGCGATTTATAAACAGGACCCTGAATCCTTCTGGACATTCTATGATGAAATCTATCAAAGTCAGAAGAAAGATACTGAAGAATGGATTACAGAAGAACTGCTTCTTAATATAGTGCAGGAAAAACTTCCAAAAGTTAATGTAGATCAGTTTAAAAAAGATTTACATAGCAAAGAAATTCAAGATAAAGTACGTAAAGATTCAGACCGTGCACAAAAACTGAAAGTACAAGGTGCTCCTTCAGTATATGTAAATGGAAATCTTGCAAATCCAGATTATGATAGTATAAAAAAGGAAATTGATAAAGCATTGAAAAAGTGATGAGTATACTCATCACTTTTTCGACTTTTTTCGATAAAATTCTTGCTTAGGTTTTTGTAACGTGCTATACTATTTTACATAAGTTATTTGAATAGCTTATCTTTTTTCACATTTGCGGGTGTAGTTTAGTGGTAAAACAAGAGCCTTCCAAGCTCTGGTCGAGAGTTCGATTCTCTTCACCCGCTCCAGATATTATTTATATTTTCATAATACATTGTGATCAACGCAGTGTTTCGTTTCTAAGATAAACGAGGCATTGCGTTTTTTAATGTTTGGAAATAATGATTTTATGCGAAAATAGAAATAAAGAATATGATTACGAAGTGAATTGCTAACCATCAGTAGATGACTAAGTATATGTATTCATCGTAGAAGGAGGCAAAGCATGGATTTTGAGCAATTAAAACAAGATGTTATAGCGTATAGTAAAACGATTGGTATAGATAAAATAGGGTTTGCGAGTGCCTCACCATTTGAAGAATTAAAACAGCGTTTAATTCAGCAACAACAATTAAATTATCAGTCTGGCTTTGAAGAGCCTGATATTGAAAAAAGAACAAATCCACAGTTACTATTGCCGGGAGCAAAATCCATTATTGCAATTGCATTAGCGTATCCATCCAAGTTGAAAAATGCACCGTTAAGTAAACGTGGAGAACGCCGAGGTATTTTTTGTCGTGCTTCTTGGGGACAAGATTATCATCTTGTTTTACGAGATCGCTTGCAAAAATTAGAGGCGTATTTAATTGAGAAGCTTCCAGATATAGAAGTAAAATCAATGGTGGATACAGGAGAATTAAGCGATCGTGCAGTTTCAGAGCGTGCTGGTATTGGATGGAGCGGTAAAAATTGTTCCATTATTACGCCAGAATTTGGCTCCTATGTGTATTTAGGTGAAATGATTACGAATGTACCATTTCCGCCGGATCAGCCAATAGAAGATCAGTGCGGAAGCTGTACAAAGTGTATTGATATTTGTCCAACCGGTGCACTTGTGCAGGGGGGACAGTTAGATTCAAAAAAATGCATTGCTTTTTTAACACAAACAAAAGGATTTCTACCAGAAGAATATCGAGATAAAATTGGAAACCGTATTTATGGCTGTGATACATGCCAAACGGTTTGTCCAAAGAACAGAGGGAAGGATTTTCATAATCATCCAGAAATGGAGCCAGACCCAGAGCTTGTTAAACCACTATTAACCCCATTATTAACGATAAGTAACCGAGATTTTAAAGAAAAATACGGTATTATGTCTGGATCATGGCGCGGGAAAAAACCGTTGCAACGAAATGCGATTTTAGCCCTTGCTCATTTCAAGGAAACCACAGCAATTCCTGATTTAATTGGTGTTATGAAAGATGATCCAAGACCAGTAATTCGTGGGACTGCAGCATGGGCTCTAGGAAAAATTGGTGGTGAAGGTGTAGGCGAAGCAATTGAAAAGGCGATGGAACGTGAAAAGGATGAAGAAGTTCTTCATGAAATGAATCGCGGTCTTGAAATGTTAGCTGAGAAAAAACAGTAGATAATGTCTCCCTTTTTCATATTCTAATATGGGAGGGAGAGGAAATGTTGGTAAAACAAAAACTTGAACAACAGATGCAACAATTTTTAGCGTATATTACAAATAAACGTACGAGTGTAGATCAGATTCCTGCTGATTTACTACAAGTATTACAGCGAAAAAGGAATTTATTTCAAAATCGTGATGCTGAAATTGTAAAGGCAACAGCAGATGTATCTTTTATAAGACAGTGGAATAGTAAGCAATATCAAGAAGTAGATTATCAGGTTCATTTAAAATATTTAATTCGTCACCATGAATTATTCTATATGGAAGAAGAACAATTAGAACGACGTGTTTATTTAAAAGATGGACGTATTGTAGAAGATAAAGATATTGAAACAAAAGAAGAAAGATTCCAAAGGGAAACGTTAGAGCGTGAGATAAAGAAAGGAAATTATGATTCGTATCAATATAATCGCTTAGAAGCTGTTAAATATGCGGAGCATTGGTGGGATGATCGGAATCCAGCATATCGTAATTTTCCTGATAATTGTACGAATTTTATTTCGCAGTGTCTGCATGCTGGTGAAACACCAATGACTGGGTATCCTAACATTCGTAAAGGATGGTGGCAACGGGAGAATCAGTGGAGCTGGAGTTGGGCAGTCGCTCATTCATTTTATTGGTATTTATCAGGGGCTACAACAGGACTACGCGCTAAGGCAGTAGAAAGGCCGGAAGACCTTCTACTTGGTGATGTTATTGTTTATGATTTTGAAGATGATGGTAGATGGAATCATACAACAATCGTTGTAGCAAAAGATGCAGATGGTATGCCGCTTGTAAATGCCCATTCTGCTAATAGCCGCAGGCGGTATTGGAATTATGAAGATTCCAGTAAATATACGCCGAAAATGAAATATAAATTTTTTCATATTATTAATAGGTAGAGATTTTTCATTCAAGTGGTATAATACGTAGTAGACAAAAGATTGAGGTGAATATCACGTGGGAGTACATGTTGTTTTATATCAACCAGAAATTCCAGCAAATACAGGAAATATTGCACGTACTTGTGCAGCAACTGGAACAGAATTACATTTAATTAGACCATTAGGGTTTTCAACGGATGATAAAATGTTAAAACGTGCGGGATTAGATTATTGGGAGCACGTAAAAATTACGTATTATGATTCAATTGAAGAGTTTTATGAAAAAAATAGTGACGGTGAATTTTTCTATTTAACAAAGTATGGTGAAAAAGCACATACAGCGTTTGATTATAGTAAGCCTGAGAAAGATTATTACTTTGTATTTGGTAGAGAAACAAACGGACTGCCAGCAAACGTAATTGAAGAAAACTTCGATCATTGTTTACGTATTCCAATGACTGACAAAGTACGTTCTTTAAATTTATCTAATACAGCGGCGATTTTAATTTATGAAGCATTTCGTCAACAAAATTATCCAGGCTTAGATTTAGAAATTGTATACTAAAGTCTGTATGTAATTAATAATAAAAAGTGATGAGCCTAGGCTCATCACTTTTTGTTTGTACCTGGTTTATCATTATAACCTGAAGTGAAAATTGCAGTAAGGAATGTAAGTGATACACCTAAAATTAATAATAATTTCATATGAATCCTCCTTCTTCGTATTTTAGCTAATTTAATCGGAAGTTTATGTAGATTCTGTGGAAGTAAAGAAGTGATGTTTGTGAAAATGAGGGGGAAATTCCCTGATAAACTCATTATACCGAATTTTCTTTTAATTTTGGGGTGAAATTTATAATGTTTGTAGAAGATTTCATTTTGATTTGAAGAATGTTTAAGGACATCCTCGCATACCTTTTATAATAATCCGATTGAACAAGGAGATGGGGGAGGAGCTATAATGGATATTCTAAAGAAAATTGAACAACATCGAGAAGCAGAAGAACGTTTACAATGGGAAGGTACGTTTGCGGAGTATTTGGAGCTTGTGAAAGAAAGACCATGGGTGGCTCAAACTGCACACTCTCGCATTTACAATATGATTAAAGACGCTGGTATTGAAGAAGTAGAAGGGCGAAAAAAATATAATTTCTTTAGCAATCAGTTATTTGGATTAGAAGACGCATTAGAGCGTCTTGTAGAAGAATATTTTCATCCTTCTGCAAAACGTTTAGATGTTAGAAAACGGATTTTATTATTAATGGGGCCAGTTAGCGGTGGTAAATCAACGTTAGTTACGATGTTAAAACGAGGATTAGAGACATATTCGCGTACAGATCGTGGAGCCGTTTTTGCGATAAAAGGTTGCCCAATGCATGAGGATCCACTTCACCTAATACCACATCATTTACGTGATGATTTTTATGAAGAGTATGGCGTAAGAATTGAAGGGAATTTGTCGCCGTTAAATGTGATGCGACTAGAAAAAGAATACGGTGGAAGAATTGAAGATGTAATTGTAGAAAGGATTTTCTTCTCGGAAGATCGTCGGACAGGAATTGGTACATTTAGTCCTTCAGATCCAAAATCACAGGATATTGCGGATTTAACAGGAAGCATTGACTTTTCTACAATTGCAGAATATGGTTCAGAGTCAGATCCGCGTGCATATCGCTTTGACGGGGAGCTAAATAAAGCAAACCGTGGAATGATGGAATTTCAAGAGATGTTAAAATGCGATGAAAAATTTTTATGGCATCTATTATCTCTGACGCAAGAGGGGAATTTTAAAGCTGGGCGATTTGCTCTTATTTCAGCGGATGAATTAATTGTAGCGCATACAAATGAAACAGAGTATCGTTCCTTTATTTCCAATAAGAAAAATGAGGCGTTACATTCAAGAATTATAGTAATGCCTGTTCCATATAATTTACGAGCGAGTGAAGAAGAACATATTTATGAAAAGATGATTTATGAAAGTGATGTTGCAGATGTGCACATTGCGCCGCATACACTTCGCGTCGCAGCGATGTTTACGATTTTAACACGCCTCAAGGATCCGAAACGCCCAGATATTGATTTAATTAAAAAGATGCGTTTATATGATGGAGAAATGGTTGAAGGATACAATGCAATTGATGTCGAAGAATTGCAGCGTGAATATCAAGATGAAGGTATGAGTGGGATTGATCCGCGTTATGTCATTAACCGTATTTCTTCTACTATTATTAGAAAAGAAGTACCATCAATTAACGCGCTTGATGTATTACGTTCGTTAAAAGATGGATTAGATCAACATCCATCCATTAGCAATGAAGACCGGGAACGCTATATGAATTTTATTTCATTAGCACGAAAAGAGTACGATGACATTGCTAAGAAAGAAGTACAAAAAGCGTTTGTGTATTCATATGAAGAATCGGCTAAGACACTTATGGATAATTACCTAGATAATGTTGAGGCATATTGCAATAAATCAAAATTACGGGATCCGTTAACAGGTGAAGAAATGAGTCCAGATGAAAAGCTTATGCGTTCTATTGAAGAACAAATTGGCATTTCAGAAAATGCGAAGAAAGCATTCCGAGAAGAAATTTTAATAAGAATTTCTGCTTATGCTCGTAAAGGGAAACGTTTTGATTACAATTCACATGAGCGTCTTCGCGAAGCAATCCAGAAAAAATTATTTGCCGATCTGAAAGATGTTGTGAAAATTACAACATCTACGAAAACACCAGACGAAAATCAGCTGAAGAAAATTAATGATGTTGTAGCACGCTTAATCGATGAACATGGCTACAATTCTTCATCAGCGAATGAATTACTTCGCTATGTAGGTAGCTTGTTGAATCGATAGTTTGATAATAAAACGCTGTCTCTTATGAAACCAGAGGCAGCGTTTTTATATCTATCTGATTGAAGTGATGAAACTCTATTGTATAAATCACATCTAAATTGCAGCTATGAAAACAAAAAGAAATCACCACTAACTTCTTCCTTTTGTTTTCACATGGCATGGGGCTTAAAAGAGAACGGACCGCTACTACACTCGGCTCGATGCTCTTTTTCACCTAAAAAGTAGGTTTGATGTCGGTTTTTCAAAGTGAATGTTTCATTTTATGTATGGACTTGTCCAAATATAATAAATTAAGGTGTAATTTCATGAATTTCTTGTCAATTATTTTTACAATACGCATATGATAGAGTAACCAACCGTTCATACAGAAAAAGCCAACACAATACAATATGTTGCAGATCGAAAAAGTGTGCAACAATGAATTGTGTTTCTTTCTTATCAGGTAAAGAAATTTTAAATTTAAATGGATGCTAAAGTTTTGTTAAAGAAGTTCGGGGCAATACGTAAAAAAGCTATGGGGCCTTATGATTTTGAGAAAGGTCATTTCTAATGAACAGATACTTTTTAATTATTTTTGTTGCGATATCATAACCTCAAATCCGTATATTCCTGTTTATTAGAGAAAATGAAGGAAAATTACAGTAAGGAGGGAAAAGGATGGGCGAAGAAAATCAACCAAATTATACAATTTCACAGGAAAACTGGTCCCTCCATCGCAAAGGACATGACGATCAACAACGCCATCAAGAAAAAGTGCAAGAAGCAATTAAAAACAACTTACCGGACCTTGTGACAGAAGAAAGTATCGTTATGTCTAATGGTAGGGACGTTGTTAAAATACCAATTCGGTCTTTAGATGAATATAAGATTAGATATAACTACGATAAGAATAAACATGTTGGGCAAGGAACTGGTGATAGTAAAGTTGGTGATGTGGTTGCACGAGATGGATCAAGTGGTCAAAAGCAAAAGGGACCAGGAAAAGGGAAAGGTGCAGGAGATGCAGCTGGAGAAGATTATTATGAAGCAGAAGTATCAATTTTAGAATTAGAGCAAGCATTTTTTAAAGAGTTGGAGCTGCCTAATTTAAAACGGAAAGAAATGGATGAAAATCGTATTGAACATATTGAATTTAATGACATTAGAAAGACAGGACTATGGGGAAATATTGATAAAAAACGGACAATGATATCAGCTTATAAACGAAATGCGATGAATGGAAAGCCTGCTTTTCATCCGATTCGCCAAGAGGATTTGAAGTTCCGAACGTGGAATGAAGTGCTGAAGCCAGATTCCAAAGCTGTCGTATTAGCAATGATGGATACGAGTGGATCTATGGGGATGTGGGAGAAGTATATGGCGCGTAGTTTCTTCTTTTGGATGACAAGATTTTTACGTACAAAGTACGAAACTGTAGATATAGAATTTATTGCGCATCATACAGAAGCGAAGGTCGTAACAGAAGAAGAGTTTTTCTCAAAAGGCGAAAGTGGAGGAACAATATGTTCCTCTGTTTATAGAAAAGCACTCGAGATTATAGATGGAAAGTATTCACCGGACCGCTATAATATTTATCCATTTCATTTTTCAGATGGGGATAATTTAACATCAGATAATGCTCGTTGTGTTAAGCTTGTACAAGAATTGATGAAGGTATGTAATATGTTTGGATATGGAGAAGTAAATCAGTATAATCGTCACAGTACGCTTATGTCAGCCTATAAAAATATTAAAGATGAGAATTTCAGGTACTATATTTTAAAACAAAAAGCGGACGTGTTTCACGCAATGAAGAGCTTTTTTAGAGAAGAATCAGGTGAAAAAATGGCATAACCCCTTTTTTAAGGGGTTTTTTATTGTGCTCAAACATAATGGTATAAAGTGAAATTTTAATTCGTGGTTTTTTTATCCCTACTCATTATCAGCCCTCACTAATCGGGATTTTGGGGGCAGTGGATCCCCCGCCTAACTTCTTTGCTTTTGCTGAAATAAGGTACTATTAATTATATAACATACTATTTTTTATACAAATAAAGGAAAAATTGTAAAGTTAATGTATATAAAACTTTACTTTTTATGTAGAATAGTATATTATATAGATATACAATATATCGGTTATTTTCTAGGAGGAGCCTGTCACAATAGGCTTCTCCTGTTCTTTTTTAGAGAGCCTGTCGTCCAGGTTTTTCTTAATAATAAATAACTGAAAATTAAGAAAAATAATTCTTGAAAGAGGTGAGGCATACATATAACAAAGAGAGAAGCAATAATGAAGGGGGATAAGGCATGACATTGTTTGGGTATCCGCTTGAAACAATTTATTTATATGGATTTATTATTGCTACTGTACTTACTATTATTTATATCTTTTTTGGAGATGTATTTGAGTCCATATTTAGCTTTGGCGGTGGATCTGTCTCCATTGTAACGCTGTTGCTCAGTTTCCTTGCAATGCTTTGTGGGTTTAGTTATATAGGTGAGTACTTATTTTCTTTGAATAGTATTGTTATTTTTAGTCTTTCTTTTGGTATATCCTTTATTGGTGTTTTTTTAATGAAGATATTGATTTTAAAACCAATTGCAGAAGCTGAACAAAATACAGTGCAACGTATGGATGAATTTATTGGCTGCAAAGGAGAAGTGATTATTACTATCCCGAAAGAAGGCTTTGGGGAAGTGCTAGTCTCTTCGAAATTTGGAAGCAATGCGATACCAGCTAAGGCAGTTGGAAAGAAAGATATTATACAAGGAACACAAGTTATGATTGAGGGAGTTCAAGATGGTGTTTTGCTTGTACAAAACATCGCTTATTCTTTAAAAAAACCAAAGTTATAAGGGGGAATTTGAATGATTCCATTAATTATCGGTGGTGTATTACTCGCAATTTTACTTTTACTTATTTTGGTGTTTATTACAAAATACCGTACAGTTGGTCCAGATGAAGCATTGATTGTTACCGGGAACTGGCTTGGCGGGGGAAAGAACGTTGTTACAACAGATGATGGAAAGAAAATTAAAATTATTCGTGGTGGTGGTACTTTTGTAGTGCCGATTATGCAACGAGCAGAACCTCTTAGTTTACTAAATTATAAATTAGAAGTTGGAACGCGTGATACGTATACAAAGCAAGGGGTACCAGTTACAGTAAATGGTGTTTCTATTATTAAAGTAGGTTCAACAATTGAAGAAGTATCTACAGCTGCTGAACAATATTTAGGAAAAGAAACCGAAGAGTTAAAAGTAGAAGCAAAAGAGGTATTAGAAGGTCATTTACGTGCTATCTTGTCTTCGATGACAGTGGAAGATGCTTATAGTAATAGAGAGCAATTTGCTCAAAAAGTACATGAAGTTGCTTCAACTGATTTGAAAAAAATGGGTCTTCGTATTGTCTCGTTTACTATTAAAGAAATTATGGACAAAAATGGTTATTTAGATGCGCTTGGTCAACCGCAAATCGCAACAGTAAAACGTGATGCAACGATTGCGAATGCAGAGCGTGAAAAAGAGGCACGTATTGAAAAAGCCCGTGCAGAAAAAGAGGCAAAAGAAGCCGAGTATCAACGTGATGCACAAATTGCTGAAGCTGAAAAGCATAAGGAATTAAAAGTGCAATCATATAAGAGAGAGCAAGAGCAAGCACGTGCCGATGCGGACCTTTCGTATGAATTACAACAAGCAAAAGCACAACAAGGTGTTACAGAAGAACAAATGCGCGTTAAAATCATTGAGCGTGAAAAGCAAATTGAATTAGAAGAAAAAGAAATTGCGCGTCGTGAAAAACAATATGACGCAGAAGTAAAGAAAAAAGCAGATGCAGATCGTTATGCGGTTGAACAATCAGCGGAAGCGGAAAAAGTAAAACAAATCAAAAAAGCAGATGCAGATCAATATAAGATTGAAGCAGAAGCAAGGGCACGTGCGGAAGAAGTACGTGTAGAAGGTTTAGCAAAGGCCGAAATTGAAAAGGCACAAGGGGAAGCAAAAGCGGAAGTTCAAAAAGCACAAGGTACAGCAGAAGCAGATGTTATTAGGTTAAAAGGTTTAGCAGAAGCAGAAGCGAAACAAAAAATCGCAGAAGCATTTGAATTATATGGTCAAGCGGCAATTATGGATATGGTTCTTAAAATGCTTCCAAGCTATGCGAAAGAAGTTGCAAGTCCACTTAGCAATATCGATAAAATTACTGTTGTTGATACAGGCGGCGGTGGGAAAAACAGCGGCGCTGGAAAAGTGGCAGGGTATGCGACTGATTTAATGGCAACGATGCAAGAAACATTAAAAGCTTCTTCTGGTATTGATTTAAAAGAGTTATTGGAAGGATTTGCTGGAAAAGGTGCTGTACAGCAAGTGGTGAGTGAGAAACCTGTTGTGCAGGTAGTGGAAGAAAAAGAGAAAAGTGAGAAGTAAAAAGTAAGGAAAGAAGGCCCCTAGCAGTAGGGGCCTTCTGGCGTGCTAGTTAGAGTTGTATTCCATTTCTTTTAATCTATCTAACACTCTTCTTTTCTTATAAAGCATCTTACCTACTTCAGCAATTTCTTCAATAGTTTTTCGATTTAAATAAGCTCCAAAAATCATTCCAGCAACAGGAATGATTTGAAATAGCTTTTTCCACCCGTAATTGTCACGATACACAGTAAACACTTCTCGCCATGATTTAACTTGTGACATACTGTCATCGTGATTGGCACGAGAATCAAAATGTTTTAATTCATGAAGAATTGTTTGTTTTCCTACCATATCAGATGAAGAAAATTGTAAGCATTTTACGATAAATAACCTCTCTTGCATATCTTCAGGGTTATAACCGTAGCAAATGGCAATCTCTTGTAAAACGTTTAGTGACATACTTAAAATAGCTGGAATATCAATTGCCAGTGTGAAGATACCACCAAAGCCAGTTGTCGCTCCTTGGGCAGTTGCGACAGACTTTCTATTTTTAATCATTTTATCAACGATTGAATCCATTTCACTTAAAGGGAATTTTTGAACATCTGTTAAGGAAGCAGCGTTTTCAAATTTCTCTATTGTTGTTTGTGGATGAATTAAATATTTACTTCCAGAATTAAGATATTGAATAAGCTCGTCTAGTAAAAGATTAATTTTTTTATGAATAAACTTGGGCGTGAGCTTATCAAGAATAGCAAAAGGGATTTTCCCCCACTTTTCAAAGAACCAAAGATCCTCCTGCTCTTTCTCCCATTTTTCAATCATTGTAATTTCCTTTAATAAAAGCTCCTTTGATTCCATTTTTCAACCTACTTTCGTATAGACATATATGTTTATTTTACTCAATAGTTTTTTAATAATAAACAAAATTTAGTGTATTTAGTTATAATGGATATAACATTAAAAAAAGAAAATAGGTGACTTCTTTTTTCATCCATGTTTCACAAAGTAATATGCAATGAAAGTTAGGGGAATGATTTTGAAGTTTAAAAAATTAAAATTACAGCCAAGAATTACGTTAACGATTAGTGCACTTATTTTCTTTGTTCTTATTTTAACGAGTTTTCTTTTTTATTATATCGTATCTAAAACAGTGGAAGAGCAAATTGGTAAAAGGGCGTTACATGTTGCTAAAACAGTCGCTGCTATACCTGAAATTCAAGAAGCATTTCAGAAGGAAAATCCATCTGCTATCATTCAACCAATTGTTGAGAAAATACGGATAGAAACAGATGCAGATTTTATCGTAGTGGGAAATAAAGATGGCATTCGTTATGCACATCCTTTGCGTGAAAAAATTGGAAAAGAAATGGTTGGTGGAGATAACAAAGGGGTTTTACAGGAAGGAAAATCATATATTTCTAAAGCGACTGGGACATTAGGACCTTCTTTACGCGGAAAAGTGCCAATTCGTGATCAGACTAATCGTATTATCGGGGTTGTATCTGTTGGTTTTTCTATGGAGGATATTCATGAAGTGGCAGAGGCATATGGGAAGAGAGTGCTTTGGATTGCGATGGCTGGATTAGTTATTGGGATATGGGGTTCTATATATTTAGCACGTAGTATAAAAAAATTAATGTTCGGTTTTGAACCAGAAGAGATTTCCTCTCTATATGAAGAGTATAGTGCCGTTATTCAATCTGTACGGGAAGGGATTATGGTAATAGATAAAGAAGGGGATATTCGTTTAGTCAATCAGGCAGCGTATGAAATTCTTTCTCTTGGAAAAGATCAGACGATTATTGGAGAGTCTATTTTGAAAATTATTCCTAACTCTTCTATATTAGATGTGCTCCGAACTGGAGAAGAGCAATTTGATCGCTATTTAGATATAAAGGGTCAAGCTGTAATTGTAAATCGATTACCTATTAAGGTAAACAACGTCGTAATTGGGGTCGTTTCTAGTTTTCGTTTAAAGTCAGAGATGGATCAGTTAACAGAGGAACTCTCTCAAGCGAAACGTTATACAGAGGCGCTTCGAGCACAGACACATGAGTATAACAATTTGTTGTATACGCTTTCAGGTCTTATCCAATTAGAGTCATATGATGAAGCGTTAGAGCTTATTCATAAGGAGACTGCTGTATATCAAGAGTTTGTTCAATTTATTATAAAACGTATACACAATCCGTGGTTAGGTGGAATTTTAATAGGATTTTATAATCGTGCTAGGGAATTGAAAATTAATTTTATTTTAGATTGCGAGAGTAGTTTGCAAAGTTTAGGTTCTCATATTGATAGTAATCACGTTGTTTCTATTTTAGGGAATTTAATCACCAATGCTTTTGAAGCAGTTGAATATAATCAGGAGTATGAAAAACAAGTTAGAATGTTTGTAACAGATATTGGAGAGGAAATTGTCATTGAAGTTGAAGATTCGGGTTGTGGAATTGATGATGAGGTAATTACATACATATTTGACAAAGGATTTTCGACAAAAGAAGGAGAAAAGCGAGGTTATGGATTAGCAAAGGTAAAAGAGTTGGTTGAAGATTTAAATGGGAGTATCGCACTAGAAAAAGGGGATCTAGGTGGTGCATTGTTTATAGTTGCATTGCCAAAAGAAAGAGGCGAATTGTAATGAATGAGGGGATTGAAGTACTAATTGTGGAAGACGATATTCGCATTGCAGAGATTCATCGTCGTTTTACTGAAAAAGTAGGAGGATTTAAGGTAATTGGAACTGCAACAACAGGAGAACAAGCGAAAGAGTGGCTAGATCTCGTTTCTCCCCAACTTGTTTTACTAGATGTATATTTACCGGATATGCAGGGGACGGAACTTATTACATATATAAGACGTAATCTAAACGATACAGATATAATTATGATTACAGCGGCATCAGAAGTTGAAGTTGTCCACCATGCATTAAGAGGGGGAGCAGCAGATTATATCGTAAAACCTCTTATGTTTGATCGATTTAAAAGAAGTTTAGAAAATTATAAAAAGAAAATACAGCAATTAAAAACACATCAACAATTATCTCCAGAACAAATTGAGAATCTATGGTTTCAAAAAAATGAAGAAGTGAATTCAGATGTGTATGCTCCAAAAGGGATAGATCCTTTAACATTAACGAAAATTAAAAAGCATGTGTTAATGGTTGGACAAGAAGGTATTACTGCAGAAATGTTGAGTTTACAGGTAGGAGTAAGTCGTTCCACAGCAAGGCGTTATTTAGAGTACTTAATTTCTGAAAAGAAGATTCATGCAGAGCTTATATATGGGAGTGTTGGAAGACCAGAAAGAAGATATTTTCGAATTTCTTCATGAAATATAGAATAGAAAAAGTAGAGGCTTTTATTGCCTCTACTTTTTTATAAGGAGAGTTTGTTATTATCCTGTTTTATGAACATTAGATCTTTTGTGATGTAAATATTCATAAAGGAATTTAAAGAAAATAGGTAGCAATCCAAGAATCGTGAGAACGCGTATTACTTGAACTGTGACTACAAATGTAGCATCTGTTTGTAAAATGATTGCGGTTGTTGTCATTTCTGCAATTCCGCCAGGTGCAAGAGCTAGTATAGAAGTAACTAGTGGAATATTTGTGACGGAAGAAACAAAGAATGCACACAATATAGAGATTCCAATCAGGCCGATAGAACTAAATAAACCTATTATGATTGTTTGTTTTACACCAATAAACATTTCTTTACTAAAACGACACCCAATGCTAGTTGCAATGAAAATTTGGGCTAAAACCATAATCCATTGTGGCCACCAGGCTGTTGGAATATTACTAACATAATGTGTAGATAGAGCTTGTATGAGTGCAACACTTATCATGCTTCCGACAAGCCAAGGTGAAGGGAGTCTTAAAACTTTTCCAATTCGATAACCGATCCAAGCGATAAAGATTAAAAAGGTTGTCCAAAATGGGGAACTAATAGGATCGTTTTTTAGGTGAGATACAATTGGGTTATGGGGAATCCAATAGACAGAAAGAAGCGGAATTGTACCAAGCACCCAAAAGACACGAATTGTTTGGACAATACTAACTATTGCGGTATTTACACCTACTTCTGAGGCGAGTGTAGGCATAACAGATAACCCTCCAGGAGTGGCACTAAATAGGCTCGTAAATAAATCTACTTTGCCAAAACGCCATAAAATCAAACCAGAGCATAAGGCGAGAGCAATGGAGCCAATAATCATAATAATAATGATTAGCCAATGCTGTTGAAACGTAAAAAGAATATCAGTTGTTAATTTTTGTCCTAATTCAATACCAATGATACATTGACCAATATGTTGAAATGAAAGAAGGGTTTTTTCTTGTTGCGGTTGCTCTTCTAATGTTTGCATCCAGGCTGGTTTGAGATAAGTAAGGAGACCTGTAATAATTAGGGAACCAAGTAACCACCCAATTGACAAACCAGTTAAAGAGAGTATGTAACCACCCAAGCTTGCGAATATTAGTAATAAAAGATTAGATAATATCATATTGTAGCCTTCTTTCTTATTTATATTGACTGAAAAAACGAAACTCCTTTCAAAGAAGTTTCGTTACGGATTATATCGGAATGATGCCAGTAATAATACCAACAATTAACATTACCAGTGTTGTTCCAACTGCCCATAGTAAGGTAAAACGTTGATGTTCACCAAAATCAACCTTTGCCATTCCAACTAATAAATAAGTGGAAGCGACGAGTGGACTTAGTAAGTGAACAGGTTGTCCGAGTAACGAAGCGCGTCCCATTTCAGCGGCGCTAATTCCGTAAGCGGCAGCGGCTTTTGTCAAAATAGGTAGTACACCGAAGTAAAACGCATCATTGGACATGAAAAATGTGAACGGCATGCTTAGAAGAGCTGTAATAATCGGAAGTTGTGGTCCAAGCGCATCTGGTATGAGAGTCACTACACTTTGAGCCATCGCATCTACCATTTTTGTTCCAGATAGAATACCTGTGAAAACTCCAGCAGCGAATACAAGAGAAACAACTGCTAATACATTTCCAGCGTGAGAAGCAATACGTTCCTTCTGTTGTTCTAAGTTTGGGTAGTTAATCATAACGGCAATAGCAAAAGCGACTGTAAATAAAACTGGTAATGGCATAACTTCTAGTATGAGACAAACGAGTAAGGCAACTGTTAATAAAAAGTTAATCCAGAGTAGTTTAGGGCGTTTATGTGATACAGCTTCGACTGTTGCAGCTTGCTCATCGATTGTTTGCATTTTCTTTAAATATTGTACATCCATAATTCCTAAACGTTTTCTTTCTTTTTTTCCGAGATAGTAGGCAACAAAAATAACCCAAATTGCACCAGCAATCATTCCTGGAATAAGAGGTGTGAAGAGTTCGGATGCATCAAGACCAAGTGCACTCATAACTCGAGCGGTTGGTCCTCCCCAAGGTGTAAGGTTTGTCACTCCTGCTCCTAACATAACAACCCCAGCTAATATAAGTGGATTCATTCCAAGGCGTTTATAAAGTGGATACATGGCAGAAACGGTAATCATATATGTTGTTGTGCCGTCACCATCCAAAGAAACGATAATCGTTAGAATAGCTGTACCAACAACAATTTTTAAAGGATCGCCTTTTACAAATTTCAAGATTTTACTAATGACAGGATCGAATAAGCCACTATCAATCATAATTCCGAAATATAAAATGGCGAACATAAGCATAATACCAGTTGGTGCTAATTTCTTTATTCCATCTAGCATCATTGGTCCTACATCTGCATAAAATCCCCCAATTAATGCAAATACAATAGGAATTAAGATTAATGCAACTAGTGCTGACATACGTTTTGACATAATTAAAAACATAAAGACAAAGACCATTGTAAATCCGAGTATCGCTAACATGTAATCTCCCCCTCTAAAAATGATTACGCTTTCATTTTGTGTTGAAAATTCAGAAAAAACTTTTTATTTATCATAAAGGCTAGAATAGCGATGGTAAATAATTAGCAAAATAACGTTATTAAACGCATAATTGTCATTTTGATCATTTTGTTCATGAGTTTTATTTTGAATTTTTAAAAATATAATCTATTTATTTTAATAATGATAGAATAGATGAGGAAATTGTGAAGCGTGAAATAAGGAGTAGATTTTGAATGAAAGCAATGAATGAAGAGATCTGTAGTTCATATAAAGGAAGAGTGGAAGAAATTTTTGTTGATGAATCATCTTACGTATATGAATGGGAGGAACTAATGACGATTCGAAAAAATGACGGAACATTGGAGAAAGTAGCGGTGGGAGTTAGTGGTCATATACAATCTATAAATATAGAGGTTGGTCAAGAAATTGATGTGAATACATTGCTACTTACAGTAGAAGATGATTTGCTAATTACTGGTTGTGAATGATAGAAGATGTGTAGAAATTGCTACACATCTTTTTTATTAGCAATAGAGTTCTTCATCTAATATATACTTGTTCTCATTTTTGATAATATAGGCATAGGATAGGAAAGAAGACCGATTTTAACTATATATTATTCCTGAAAAACAGTGAGGAGCGAATAAGCATGGGGAAAGAACTGTTTGTGACGATGGAATGTGCGTATACACTTCAAGGAACATTAACACTCCCTACATATTATTCTGCATCGTATCCAGCTATTTTAATAATTGGCGGTACTGGAAAAGGCAATCGTGATGGAAATACAAGTCGTTTACAGTTAAACTTATATAAAGAATTAGCGGATTATTTTACCTCTTTAGGCGTTGCAGTACTTCGCTATGATAAACGTGGTACTCATAAAAGTAAGGGGAATTATTATAAATCAGGGATGACAGACTTTATTGATGATGCTGTTTTATGGATTAGATTTTTAAAGGATCATCCACAAATAGACCCCAAACGTGTTATTATTGCTGGGCATAGTGAAGGAGCTTTACTTGCGCCAGCTGTCTACGCAAGGGAATCAGTTGGGGGATTAGTATTACTTGCTGGTGCAGCGGAACCATCTAAATTACTTTTGGAAAGACAAATAGATAAAGTTGTCAACGAATTAGAAAATGAATCAGGATTCCTTGGTTGGTTATCTAAAATGTTGAAGATTCCACAGCGGATGCAAAAGCAGAATGAGGTAATTACGAAAAAGGTGCAAGATTCAACAGAAGCTGTTATATGGATAAAAGGGACAAAAGTGAATGCAAAATGGTTAAGAGAACAGTTACAATATAATGTAGTTACATATTTAGAGCAAGTGTCATGTCCTGTTTTAGCAATTACGGGAGACAGGGATATACAAGTGCCGCCTGAGCATGCTAAACTGATTGCTTCATATGTTAATGGTGAAGCAGAATGGCATATCATTCCGAACATGAACCATATTTTAAGAAATTATGAACATAAGCATACAATGATTCGATTAATGAAGGAATATAAGGGGCTTATGGATAAATGTATTGAAGAAGAGTTGTTACATGTGATGAAGGGATGGTTAAAAAAACATTATCTTTCATAGGAGCTGTAAGTTGTGAGGAAACAAAAGTTGTTATTATTTGTGTTAATAGGGATTTTCATTATGATAGTGGCTTGTGAGAAGCAAGAAGAGATTGAATCTAAGCCGATTCAAGTGAAAAATGAAAACAAACAAGAGAATACACATAAAGAGGAAGAAGAGAACAAAGAGAAAAAAAGTATGAATTTAATGGATAAGCAATTATTACTTTCTGCGACACTAGGTGATACAGAAACAGCTATGAAATTAATAAAAGATGGAGCAAATATAAATGTATCAGGGGATCAAGGAGAAACTCCTGTAATGGCAGCAACGTATCGTAATCACGTTGAGACAGTAAAAGCATTGATTGACGCAGGTGCAGATATTGAATTACAAGATAAAAATAAAGAAAATCCATTCCTTTATGCGAGCAAAGAGGGTTATGTTGATATTGTGAAGCTAACAATCGATGCAGGAACGAATATTAGAGAAATAAATCATCGTGGTGGAACAGCGCTCATTCCGGCAGCTGAAAGAGGACATGTGGAAGTTGTAAAAGAGCTAGTGGATCGTACAGATATTGATGTGAATTATAGAAATGACCTTGGTTGGACGGCGTTACTAGAAGCAATTGTTCTTGGTAATGGCAGTGAAAATCATAAGCAAATTGTTCAGCTGCTCATTGATCATGGGGCAGATGTAAATATGGCCGACCGAGAAGGGGTTACTCCACTAGAGCATGCGGAGAAGCGAGGATTTAAAGAAATGGCGAATATGTTAAGAGTAGCAGGAGCAAATGAAACTATCAAACAACCTACAGAATAATATAGGTTATGAAAAAAGAGATAAGCGGAAGTC
>NZ_JABUAE010000048.1 GCF_013314535.1 Bacillus sp. Xin1
AGATCATGTGGTGAACGCCTGTGATGCGGATCGTGAGGGTGAATTAATCTATCGAGAATTATATGAACATGCAGGCGTGAGGAAACGAGAATCACGCCTTTTTATTTCTTCTTACGAAGCCGCAGAATTGGAAGGAGCGTTGAATCGATTAGAGCCAGGAGCAGATTATGAAGGGCTTGCACAATCAGCGAAAGCAAGACAGTACTTAGACTATATTCTCGGTATTAATGTTACGAGAGGGTGTACTTCAAAATTGGCAAGAAATCAATTCTTGTTGGCTTCTGGTCGAGTTCAAATGTGTATTTTAAATGAGATCCGTCAAAGGGAACTTGCCATTCAAAATTATAAAGAACAAACCTACTATAATCTGAAATTGTTAACGGAAAATGGTTTATCACCAGTGATGAAAACGGAAGATCAATTGATAGATCCATCTCCTTTACAGAAGCTTGGAGAGGGTTTGAAAGATACAAGTCTTGTTGTAACGGAATTTAAAGAGAGTACAAGAAAGAAGAAACCAAAATTGTTATATAACCTAACAGATATCTACAAGGCTGCTCATGCCAAGCTAAAAGTGAATGCAGAAACAGCGAAAAAGCATATTCAAACGCTGTATGAAGAAGGCTTTATTACGTATCCTCGTTCATCTTCTCGGCATTTACCTACAGAACAGGTAGAACGAGTAAAAGAAGTCATGGGTGCGTTAGAAAATAGCTCCTACGTATGTTTGATGCAACAAATAGATTCCCCTTCTATAACGCAAAGGTATACGACTTTTAATGATGAGCTTGTAAGTAGTCATTTTGCCATTATCCCAACAACAAAATGCTATGTCGGGGCCGACCGAAATCCATTGGAAAATCAACTGTATGACATGATTGTAAAACGATTTATCGGGAACTTTATGAAGCCAGCAATCTACCTGGTACGAGAGGTACATTTTACAGATCAAGAGGGGAATATTTACAGTACAAAAGAAAAAATCCTACAAGAGAAAGGGTTTCTAAGTGTTTTTCAGGAGGATATAGAAGAGGGTTCAGTTGAGGCATTTCAGATCCCAGTTTTACAAGAAGGAGATTCTTTCAGAATCGTTCAGTATGAGTTAGTTGAGTCTTAGGACAAAAAAGCCTGCATTTCATACGGAAAGTTCTATTTTAACCTTTATGGAAACAGCAGGACGAAAACTAGACGATGAACATTTGAAAGAACTCATGAAAGGAAAACGGATTGGAACGGTTGCGACAGAAGAAACATTTATTCCAAAGCTTTTAGAGCGAAGCTATATCTCTATTACAAACAGTCAAATTCGAACAACTGATATTGGTCGTGCGTTTATAGATGCTTTTCCGGTAGAGGAAATTAAAAATCCAGCTTATACGGCTGAAATGGAAGGGATGATCTACATGATTGAAAAGAAAGAGATGAATTATGAAGAGTTTGTAGAGAAAACAAATACGTTTGTAAAGAGTGCGGTGGAGCAATTAGGCGCAATGGATGAGAAAGTATCAGATGACATTATAAGTACTTGGAATCAACAAATTGAGGTATGTAAGTGTTCTTGTAGAAAAGGGAAGATTCTTCATAAAGGTAATTTCTATGGGTGCAGTAACTATCCAGAATGTGAGGTCTCTTTACCGAAGACGATTAAGGGAAAAGCGATTCCTGAAGTACAAGTGAAAAAGCTGTTTGATAATAAGAAAACGGATCTCATAAAGGGCTTTAAGTCCAATGAGAAAGAGTTTACCGCTTACCTGGTACTTCATGACGGCCAAATTAAATTTCAGTTCCCAACACAAGAGGAGCTGTCATTTGGAAAATGTCCAAAGTGTAAGAAAGGTGAAATGCTTCGTCGTAATACATTCTATGGATGCACAGAGCATAAAAATGGCTGTGATTTCATGTTACCAGCAAAAATAAAAGGAAAAGCGATTCCTGGTACGCAAATGAAGAAGCTGATTCAATATAAAACAACAGACTTTATAAATGGATTTCAAGGAGAAAAAGGAGAATTTACGGCAGCTATTATCATGGATGAGAATTTTGGTCTTAAATTTCGATTCCCAACAACGGAAGATCGTACAATAGGAAAATGCCCATTATGTAAGGGAAGGGTGCTTGTGGGCAAGAGTAACTATCTATGTGAGCGTTACAAAAAGGGATGTGACTTTATCATTTTTGGTACGTTTTCTGGTAAGAATTTAAGCACGAATCATGTGAAAAAACTGTTAGAAAAGAATGTGACAGATCAGATCAAAAGGTTTGTATCAAACAAAAGCGGTAAAAAATTTGATGCTCGTTTATCGTACAGCGTACAAGAAAAGCGGCTTAAATTCTTGTTTGGTAAATAAAAGTTAATACGATCAGTAGCAAAAAAAGAGGACTATGAAAAGGGAATAGTCCTCTTTTTTATTTCATTTTTTAGAGTAAAGGGGGGATCCCGTAATGGCACATGTCAGTACGGAGGATTCGATGAAGGCAAGAAATGTAGACTTGATTTCGTATCTGGAAGCAAAGGGAGAAAGGTTCAAGAAAGAAGGGAACTATTACCGTCATACAGAGCATGACAGCCTCATTATTAAAGGGAATCAATATGCCTGGAATAGTCGTGGTGAAAAGGGGTATGGGGCGATTAGCTTTGCCATGATGTACTATGAAATGACATTTCCACAAGCTGTAATGGATATCAATAAAGGCGATTATAAAGAGTTTGATCGTTCAAAAGCGGAAGAAGAACGTAAAAAAGGACAGCAGCCTTTTATTTATCCCAAGAACCTAGAATTAAAGAAGCAAACAGAAATCAAAGAGTACTTAATTGACGAAAGGAAAATAGATCCTCGTCTGGTAAATTGGCTGATTAAAAAGGATCTCATTGCCCAGGATAAAAGAAATAATGTCGTGTTCAAATGGAGAGAAGAAGGCGGTAAGGGAAAGATTATCGGAATGAATCGCCAAGGTACTGTCAAAATGGAGAATAAACGAGGGAGTTTTAAACAAATTGTCCCGAATTACGAAAGGATCCATGCAGGTTTTACAGTTGATGTAGGAAAACCGGATAAGATCTATTTTTATGAGGATCCCATTGATATGTTATCGCATTGGAGTATCAAGCAAAATCAAATACAAAATGCTCGCCTCGTATCTATGCATGGATTAAAACCAAAAACCGTCATTCAATCTTTAATTGATGCAAAAAAGGAAGGACATGATATCAAAGAGGTCATCATGGCGGTTGATAATGATAAAGGTGGGAAAGAGTTTATTCAAACGATGAAGTGTTTAGTAGATCTAAAAGAAGAAATCCCAACACATGAGAAGGATTGGAACGATGTCCGAAAAAAACAGGTTTCCCAACAAAATCAGCAATCAAAAGAATCAGCTCAACCAAAACAGCCAAAGAAATTGAATCCAATCAGAGAGGTGGAGCGAAGTGTCTAATCTACCAGCTATGTCCGACATACTACACATTTTGATTTGTGGTTTTATCCTTTATGTTCTATTTCATATTTGTAAATTTGTGTATCGGAAGATCCAGGAGCGAAGAGTACTGAAGCGAATGGTGAAGTCAGGTATTCACTATATAGATAGAATGGATGGTCACCAGTTTGAAGTGTATTTAAAAGCTCTCTTTCGAGAACTGGAATATCGTCTAGAAGTCACAAAACAATCCAATGATTTTGGGGCAGATCTTGTATTGAAAGGAAAAAATCGCATTGTAATCCAAGCCAAACGATATGGCATGAAAAATCGAGTTGGCATTCGTGCTGTACAGGAGATTTATGCAGCACAAGCTTATTACAAAGCTCATGAGGCGTGGGTTGTCACAAACAGCGTATATACAAAGCAAGCGAAAGAATTAGCGGAAGCATGTCATGTTAAACTAATAGATCGTGTAGAGCTTCAAAAATTGATTAACAAAGTAAATCCAGAGTATTCGGCTGAAGATGTGTATCATGGTGTAGATCCTACAGAAAGGAAATGTCCAGTGTGTAAGCATCATTTAGTCGTCAGAAATTCAAATAAAACTGGAAACAAGTTTTTTGGATGTTCTCAATATCCTACATGTGCACATACAGAACCAATTCATAATTGAGAGCTGTGATGAAAATCCAGCTCAATTTCTAATTTTAGGAATATATTAGCGAAAAAAACGCTACTTATAAAAAATGACCTCTCAGATTTGATTTTATAGTGTTTTTGGTTATTGTATAATACGATAGGTCTTAAACGAAACGAAATAAGTCATAGTGGCTATAAATGGTTTTAAATGTGATATGAGGTTTTTTGAGGAAATAGAAAAGGCTAGTCGTTATTTGTTAGGTGGATAAATTATAAAAAGAAAGAGGCATGTGAATGGAAGATATGTTTATTTCCTTTAAGCAAAAGTGTAAAAACATCTTGTTTCTGGTCGTAAGTTTTTGGATCATAATGTTTTTCATGTACGGAGAAAGCCTGGTACAATGAGAAAATGGCATAGGATATAAGAAATATAGAGCTATAAAATATATAAGGGAGAGGTTTCATGAAATCAACAGGAGTAACTCGAAAATTAGATAATTTAGGACGTATCGTTATACCTATGGAGTTAAGACGCACGCTGGAAATTGAGGAAAAGACACCATTAGAGATTTATGTAGAAGGTGAAAAGATCATCTTAAAAAAATACGAAGCGCATGGTGCTTGTGCAATAACAGGTGAAGTATCTGATAAAAATATTACTTTAGCAGACGGAAAGATTACGCTAAGCCCAGCAGGTGCAAAGATTATAATAGAGGAATTAGAGAAGCAACTTGTAAAATAATTGGCTCCTTTCAGAGGAGCTTTTTCAAGAGGAAAACAAATAATTTCACGTACCGTATTTATTAATAAATAAAATACATACTTTCACCAAGGGATTCTTACCCTCTTCTCAGGTCGATGTGCTAAGATTGTTCTATATTCTCATTTTGACAGTAATTGGAGGCGTATATATGGATCATATAAAAGTGCATCCATAAAATTAATTCTAGAAATTATGTACCGCTTATTAAATGTGTCTAAACGTACAAAATCACCGGAATAATATGGTGAGTCCTATTTAATATTTGTTATGGTACTTTGTTTTTGATATGTGGGCAAAAACAAAAAATAATAATAAACGAGGTTTCCTATGGGTAAAAAATTTTCTATAAATGATATGCAAGAATTAGCATTAAAGCGCAATGGTACCTGTTTATCAAAGGAGTATATAAATGCAACAACCCATCTCTTATGGAAATGTCTCAACCAGGAGCATCCCCCATGGAAAGCAACACCCAATAAAATAAAGTCTGGGAGATGGTGCCCACGATGTGGTAGGGAAGAAAGTGCAAATAAACAAAGAAATACAATTGAACAAATGAGAAATTTAGCTATTCAAAAAAATGGAAAATGTTTATCAGAAAAATATATCAACCTCAAATCAAAGCTATTATGGGAGTGCAAAAAAGCACACAGATGGTATGCTTCACCTGGAAAAATTAAATCAGGTACATGGTGTCCTCAATGCAGTATAGAACATAGAGCAAATTTAAGGCGTTTATCAATTGAAGACATGCATAAAATTGCTAAAAAATTCAATGGCGAATGTCTCTCAGATGTTTATATAAACAATTCAACAAAATTAACTTGGAAGTGTGCGAAAGGACATGTTTTCAGAGCCCAACCGAATAATGTTAGTTACGGGAAATGGTGTCCATTTTGTAAAAATGAACAAAATGCCTTAAGATCTAGAATCCCATTTGTAAAGATTATTCAAACTATTGAAGAACAGGGTGGAGAGTGCTTGACACTCGAAGCAGACTATGTGGGTGGTCAATCAAATCTTTTAATTAAATGTAAAGAGGGACACATTTGGTCTTCAAAGGCAGTATACATCCGTCATGGGAGATGGTGTCCTATTTGTAGTGTAGGGTTTAATGAAAGAAAGTGTAATTTTATCTTTGAGGAATTATTAGGAATTAAGTTCATTAAAAACAGAGAAGTACTAGATGGTTATGAATTAGATGGTTTTAATGAGGAGCAAAAAATTGCTTTCGAATATCATGGTGTGCAACATTACGAATATATCGAGTTTTTTCATAAGGAAGAAAGACAATTTAAGGAACAAAAACAAAAAGATAGAATTAAAAGGAAAATGTGTAAAGAAAAAGGTATCAAATTAATAACTGTACCCTATACTGTGGCTAAAAATGATGAACTTTTTGTCAAATTTATTGTCAATAGTCTAAAAAAATTAAATATATTTGTCTCAAACATCAATAAAATTGATTTCAAAAAGCTAAATTACCAATTAAGTGAATTGAAAAAATTAAATTTAATTGCACAATCCCATGGAGGAAAATGTTTATCTAACACCTACCTTGGATCAGAGACAAAATTAAAATGGGAATGTGCTAAAGGGCATGTTTGGGAAACAATTCCCTACCTAATAAAAAATGGTACGTGGTGCCCAGTATGTAGGAGTGGAAAATTAACAATTGAACAAATGAAAGAAATAGCGATTGAAAGGGGGGGGGAAATGTTTATCTGATTCTTATATAAATAATACGAGTAGTCTCATATGGGAATGCTCAAAAGGACATATTTGGAAATCTACTCCGCGGAGTGTAAGAGCTGGTAGTTGGTGCTTCATTTGTAATCATCCTCAACGTTTATCTATCCAAGAGGCACAGGAAATTGCCAATCTTCGTGGAGGACAATGCTTATCTACTACATACATTAATTCAAACTCAAAATTAACTTGGCGTTGCTCAAAAGGTCATATATGGAAAAGTATCATAACATCAATTAAAAAAGGCCATTGGTGTCCTAAATGTGGTGATGAAAGAACTGCTAAAAGCAGAAGATTAACTATTCAAGATGCACAAGAAATTGCCAATCTTCGTGGAGGCGAATGTTTATCCACTACATATATTAATTCAAACTCAAAATTAACTTGGCGTTGCTCAAAAGGTCATATATGGAAAAGTGTCATAACATCAATAAAATCGGGAACATGGTGCCCTACTTGTAGTGGAACAGTAAAGCTATCGATTCAAGATATACAAAAGTATGCTAAGAAAAACACCGGAGAATGTTTGTCTACTTATTATAAAAACAACAGAGAGCCTTTGAAGTGGAAATGTTTAAAATGTGACAGTTCATGGGAGCTGTCTTACGATAAAATGAAACGAAGAAAAAATTGGTGTAAACAATGTAAAATAAAATAAAAAAACGGTAAGTAATTACATTGTTTCGATATGGAGTGGGGGTAATAAAAAGAAGCTTAGAACCCTTGATTTAAAAGGGTTCTAAGCTCTTTTTATTAGGTTTTGCAAACAAAAAATATTACTTATAAATAATTAATATATATTTTATAATTTTTCCACTAATTATAAAAAACTATGTGATTAAGGGGTACAGCCGCATGCCCATCAACTTAAGAATAGAAACAAAATGAACTTTCGTTCATATGAACGAAAAAACTGCTAAAATATTTTGTGCCCTTAAAAATGAGCATACCAAATAAACCTAGACCGGCTAAATTTCAAAAATTATGCAGTTTTTTTTGTTTTTTCAATTCATTATACTCATAAACAACACCCAAAATATCAAAGACTGTTTTCTTCTCATATCGGTGAGATTTCCGTCCATTCTTCTGTAGGAGGTGGAACAGACGAATCAGAATCTTTGTTATTTCTTGGGTGTTTTGTTGTATGGCTTGATACAAAATGTATAAATGATCTTGAATCATTCCAATTGCTTTATATTCGCTTAATTCCTTTTGTTTCTTTTGTAAAATCAATTGTCGCATCTTAAACATAGTAGAAGAACATAGAAAAATGGCAATGAGTTTTCCGTAAACATGGCATTCTAATCGCTCTTGTTTGATATTTTGCCAATGATGAATTTGAAATAGGGATTTCCAAGTTTTAAAGATGATTTCGATTTGCCAGCGGAGGGAATAAAAATCATGTATTTGTTCCATCGGAACAATCTCCCAAGGTGTGTTGGTAACATATATGTTCATGCCAGTTAATCGTTTACTTTTTTCTGAATACGTAATGCCCTTTTTACTTTCCGTATACATTTGTTTTTTTCTACGTTCACGAAGTTGTTTTTCGGTTAATCGATACATAATCACTCGCGTGAATAGTTTTTTATCCTTTCCAATATAGGCGTCTTTTATTTCATAGACCTGTCCTGGTTTTAGAGTATCCATAATGTGTTCTAAATTAACTTTGATGTACTGGGACTGTTTTTTATTGTCCCACTTCGAAAGTATTCAGGAAATTCATTTTTGATATACACCATATTGTTTAGTTTGAGTCGCGATATATAATACACGCCACGTTGGTCCATTTGATCTAAATCATCCAGTGAATAATAGCCCAAATCCCGAATACATAGATCACCAGGGCGTAATGTCGATAAACATTCTGTTCCAAAGGTTTTATCATTATTTTTCCCTGGTTCAATTTGAACATTTAAAAACTGACCACTATGTAAATCATATTCTAATTGAATTTTTATACCCGCTGTTTGGGCACAGCCACCTGATCCAGGGTACACACTAGCTAAATGTTTTGGTACCTGGAAAATCGTTGCATCTAAAATACGAATTCGTTGAAAATAAGCAATTGAAGAGCTTGAAATCACTGATGTTTCGCAAATTTTACTTTTTAATAATGCAGAGAAAATATATTTTAAAAAGCAAACAGCTTTTTTATTGAAGCGCTTATTGAGCCCTTCTGGACTCATAAGTGTGCCTGTAACAGCATGAAGTTGACTACATAGTCGCACTAAAGAATCACTCGCTACCCGTTGACTAATCCAGACACAGATAGTGGCTAAATCATGACCTGAAAACTTACGTTTCCGTTGTACAAAATCTAGTTCTCTAGCAAGATTTTCTAAAAATGAAGGAGTAAGATGTTCATATAGTTCTTTAGCAAATAATTGTAGTTCACTTTGAATCGAAAGATTCATAAAAAACGTCATCCTTCCTGTATATTTCTACAAAGAGAATAACGTTTTTTTGTATTTGAGGGTATTAAAATCTCTTAAGTTGAGCGGAATATAACGGTACCCTAGTAAAAATACAATTGATTAGTTTGAACAACACAAAGCCGCATTCTTTCTTTGAAAAATGCGGCTATTTCAAAGAATGATTGTTTACTTTTAATATTATTATACCGCTGATTGTTCTTCAATATTGTGCTTAGGAATACTTAGTATCCCAGAAGCAGTTACAACGCCTAATATAACTAACACAGCCCCAATAATTTGAAATACCGTTATCGGTGTTCCAATGGCAAATGAAATAATCATCGTTACAACGGGAACAAGGTTAAAAAATAAAGATGTTTTACTCGCACCAATCTCCTTTATCCCCTGATTCCACCAAAGGTAACCCAAAACACTTGTAAAGAAAGCCATAAAGACAATTGCACCCCAAGCACCAATCGGAATATTCGGTAAAGAAACAGGGTTTGACGTAAATAAGGAAAACACTATTAAACAAGCAGCACCGATAATCATCGTATAAGTGGTTGTTGATAGAGGAGTTCCGTCTTTTACAAGCTGACGTCCAAGTACACCATAAAGTGCCCAACAAACGTTACCTGCAAAGATAATTAAATCTCCAATTGAAATTGATAGTGTTTTAATAGAACCTTGTGTAATGACTAATAATACACCAATCAAGGCAAAGAATATTCCGACGACTTGTTTTTTTGTAATTTTATCTTTTAATATTATTCGAGCAAAAATCGTCGTTAATAAAGGATTCAGACCCATGATTAATGCTGCGTTAACTGGAGATGTATATTTTAAACCCACAAAAAACAAAGCATTAAACCCAAAAATCCCTACAATCCCGAGAACAACATATGAAACGGCATTCTTCTGTAATTGACTTTTCTTTATACCTTCAGTAAAAATCAAAATAATTAGCATCGCCGCAGCAGCTAAGCCGAATCGCCATACCGCGGCAGATGATGGAGAAAAATATTCAACTGTATATTTCGCAAGGTTAAAGGTAGCTCCTGTAAAAATGGAGAAGCCAAGTAACATCAGGTATATATTCAAATGTTTCATTTGCTTTCCACTTCCTCTTTCAGAATTGAATAATATATATCCAGTTTTTTCCTAGTCGTTGAAATCACTTCTTCCAGTTCCTTTTTTTTAATTTCCATTTTCTCTAAGTGCTTGGTTAAAATCTCAATACGTTTATTTATAGACGGAGTAAGTTGTGACGTTGTCACATCCGAATTAATTTTTTCCAAAATACAGCCGTCTTTGACAAACTCATTAACATCCTCTAAAGACATACCTGTTTCCTTTAAACTTTTCAGAAATATCATGAACTGAATATCAGTTTCCATATAAAAACGCCTTCCACTGTTTTGTCTTTTTGGTGGGGGAAGTAACCCAATCTTTTCGTAATACCTTAATGTATACGGACTAATACCAGACATCTCAGTGGCTTTACTAATAGAATACAAAAACATCATCCCTCTCTTTTGATTAAAGTTAGTTTATAACTTAGAGTTAACTCTAAGTCAAGTAAATAAAAAAACTTGTCACCGATAGTTACGGGACACAGGTATAAAAAAATCGAATGACATAAAAGGTAAACAAATTATTCACCAAGTAAAGTAGCTTCTTTTAATGGAGTTCCACACGATAATCCGAATACCCTAAAAATCATGTCTATGTCTAGATAGTTCCAAAATTAAGGCGGTGATTAATTACCAAATAATTGTGGTTCACTTTGAATAGAAAGATTCATAAAAAACGTCATCCTTTCTAATATAGCTTGTTTAGAAAGAATAACGTTTTTTTACACTTGGGGTATTCGGATTTCTTAAGTTGATGGGCATGGGGTACAGCCGAGATACGTGTAATTTTGAGTATTAAGCTTACTTTTATTTCCAAACAAAAACTATTGAACTTATAACTAGGTTTTATTACGTCAATTTACAATAAAAATTCTGTCTTTGTCTATTATGGGTTAACCCTAATCATCCATTGTTTGATTACTGAAAATACTTAATTTGAATCGTATGATTAGGGTGTATGATAATAAGTTAAACAATGAAAGATTAGATGTACCAAGGATTTGTACAAAGAAATAATGGATAAAAAACTGATTCTAAATCTAATTGGAAATAAAAGTAAGTCTATGACCTATTTTTACACGTATCTCGGCTGTACCCCTTATAGGAGATTAATAGTATTATAGTTAATATATTAATGTAACTATTTATCAAATTGTTATTTAATTAAGGGGAATAGGATTTCTAAAGTTACGTTAATTCATTTATAGAAAAAAATGAACGAAATCGAAATGGGGGTTAATCATGGGATTCTTTAGTCGGAAAGCGGTATGTGGTGTTTGTCAAAGTGAAGTGGGATTACATAGGTACAAAGTGAAAAAATCTAACGCCTGGGTTTGTCCAGATTGTTTGAAAGAGGCTGGTGGCGTTGGTGTTGTGCCTGTAAATAAAGTTACGATTGAAGAAATTAAAGCTACAATCGATGCAAAGGCAAACAAACTGAGTGATGATCCAATGTCAAGTGCTGAAGGAATGTATCAGTACTGTCTAGATAATAAATTCGGTTCAGGGTTTAATCAAAAATGGGGCTTAAAACACTTTGGCATACTCGAAAAGAATTTAATGCAAGGTGAAACAGTTCTTATGACCTTTATTGGAATACATAATTACAAATCAGCGACAAAACACGATAGTAATTTTGCCTATGCGATTACCAATAAACGCATCTTATTTGGACAAAAAACTTTAAGTGGTGAAAAATTTAAAGCAGTAGCTCATGAAAAAATAAATGATATTACATTTGAAACAGGAATTGTATTTGGTGTTTTAACGATCGATACACCACAAGAAAAATTTAAAGTAGCTTTAGATAAAGCTTCGGCAACATCTATTAATAATAGTATCCATCAGGTACTGGATACATTAAAGAGTAACAATATTGAAACGCAACCGATATCAATAACTGCTGCTACCTCGGCGGCAGATGAGTTGATGAAATTTAAAGAACTATGTGATATGGGTGTAATTACAGAAGATGAATTTAACGCTAAGAAGAAACAGTTACTAAATATATAAACAAAATTTAGTTAATTGCTAATGTCTTATAAGAGGTCTCGCCAACAAAACGCGAATTCCTTAGCGTACGAAATTCGCGTTTTGTTGGCGAGACCTCAATATGTTAGGGTGTTTATAATATAAAGATAGAAAAGTAAATAAAGGAGAAAAGAAAAATATGTATAAAGAAAAATTTCTGTATTCACCATGGGTAACTGGAATTTTATTTGCTTTATGGATCCTCATCATCCCTCCTATCATTGCAATCATCCTTATCATTAACCGAAATAAGGAAATGAAGAAAGTACAACAAGTTTGGGAAGAAAATGGATTTGATAAAGTTGTAAATGTTAAAGAGCAAATTGCCAGTCTTAGTGAAGAGTTGCAAAAGCTAACATTAGCTAAACAAGAAGTTCTAGCGGAGCTTGAAACTTTCAAGCCTATTACAGACCTAACGGAAGTGAAAAATAGCCTTTCCTCTCAAATTGTTAATATGAATAAAGAAAAGGATGCCCTTGCAAAAAGAATTGAGGATGTTCAATCACTTGTAAATCTAACCGAATCTAAACAAAAATTGAGCGAGGAGATTGAAGGATTCACATCCAATAAACAAGCAATTATTCAAGAGATTGATAGTTTGCAAAGAGAAGTTATCCTTCTAAAAGAGGACATACTTATGCAATCATTTGGATTTACAAATCCGAAATATGGTTTTGAAACGTCAGAGGCATTCCAAATCAAATTGAATGAGATCCGACAAAAACAAAAGAAAATGGTTAAGGATAGAGAAGCTACATTTCATCGCTTGGACTGGACAATTGGAGATGATAGAAAGAAAGGTAAGGAATTCATACTTGATACAATTAAACTTACCTTGAGAGCATTCAATAATGAATGCGACAATATCATTACAAAAGTAAAATACTCTAACCTGGAAGCAAGTGAGAAAAGGATTAAAAAGATTTTTGATGAATTGAACAAACTCACTGATATGCAACAGGTATCAATTACGCCAGGTTATTTAGAATTAAAGATCGAAGAGTTGTACTTAAAGTATTCATTTGAACAAATGAAACAGGAAGAAAAAGAAGAGCAGCTTGAGATAAAAGAACGCATGAGAGAAGAAGCGAAAGCATTAAAAGAGTTAGAAAAAGCAAAAGAGAAAGTGGAAAAAGAAGAAAAGCACTTCGAGCAAGCAATTGAAAAGTTAAAAATACAAATGACTGAAACAACTGAAAACCAACAAGCTAAATTAATTGAGAAGCTTAAAGAATTGGAGCACAGCTGGAGCAAACGCGGAAAAATAAAGAAGATGTATTGTACAGGGTACAAAACACTCGTGCCGGTTACGTGTATATCATTTCAAATATAGGTTCATTTGGTGAAAACGTATTTAAAATCGGTATGACTCGTCGTTTAGAACCTATGGATCGTGTGAAAGAATTGGGTGATGCATCGGTTCCATTTACGTTTGATGTACATGGAATGGTCTTTAGTGAAGATGCTCCTGCTTTGGAAAATGCCCTTCATCAAGCATTTGCCGATAAACGAGTGAACAAGGTAAATGCAAGAAAAGAATTCTTCCGGGTTGAGTTGGCTGAAATAGAAAATGTTGTGAAGAAAAACCACAACAAGACGGTTGAATTTACAAAGTTAGCTGAAGCTGAAGACTTCAGAAAATCTATCCAACTTGAAAAGAAGCCTTTGCAAGCTGTTTAATATTTTTTCCCTTTGAATTTAATTAAAAAAAATACAAAAAGGGTACCGATTGCTTAAATATATGTTTAACAAACTGGTACTCTTTTATTTATACAAGATTTTATACAGTTTTTCGGCTAATCCAGTAACAAACGAGAACCCTAAGACCCACGTCAGGATAGAGATGTATGAAAGAATGAATAGAGTCATAGAAAAAGAAAAAGGCGGATTCCTTGTAAGAGTAGGGATCCGCCTTTTTCTTGCTACCGATAATTGTGCGTTATGTTAACCTCACATGAATATGATATACATACATTAATCCAATGAAAAAATAAACAAGACACTCATATAAGAAGAATGCGTGTCTTACATTAGAAAAATGTCACAATCAAAAAGGATTATTTTATATCCCTCTTCATTGTAATGAACTAGTTTATTACAATAATCTAAAAATCACGATTTTTTAAGAACAAAAAGTAGTAGTAATATTTAATGTCCATCCCAAGATAGAACCGCTATCTCCACCAGCATCATCAAATACAAAAAGGTTCCATATACCATTTGGATCTATTCCATTGAAAACACTTAAAGTTGACCCATACGGAGGTGGTGGTGCTGGAAAAGGAAAAATATCTGTAAGTCCGTAATTAGTTGGTTGAAATGTACCAGAGACGATTTGACTACCGTTAGGAAGTAAAGACTGTGCAAAATCGTTAAAAGTTAATGTAACGTTATTAACGTCACCCCCACCTCCCGCATCTGACATAAGAATAACATTTTGCCCTTGTGGTCCTACAAGCAAGATATCAAGATCATCTGGAAATGTATGAGTCAGACCAATTAGTGTCGCTGTAACTTGAGTAACCCCACCAGATAAACCTGACACATTAATACTAGATGGATAGGGTACTGCTAGACCTGAGTCTGGTATAACAATTGGAGACAAGTTACTAAATGTTGCTGTGGAAACGATGCAAGAAGTAGATATAGGACCAGGAATAGGACAAGGAACAGCATGAGGAGTAGAACAACAACAAACGGAACGAAGTCTACCAATTTTTCTATTAAGTGGATACAAAAAATTCACCTCACTTATCTATACTATTATATTTAATGCAAAAAAAATGATTTCGCTTCTTATACTTGTCCCATTTATAGAATATCTTAGATAATTTATTTACTTTAGATAATCATACGTTATGTTAACCTTACATGGATTTTTATTCATCACCATTTGTACCCATTTTTTAGGGATAGAAAGAGTAATCGTAACCTAAAACGCAAAGTAAGTTACAGAACATGTTAGATAAATAGAAGGAGCTTCTAATAAATAGAAGCTCCTTCTGTGTACATGTACACACACGTATTATTCTATATGAGCAAATTTAACTTTATTTGGATCTACCTTTGCATTTATAACTTTGACCTTTACGGAATAGGTAGCTTCTTCTAAAGAATTTATAGGGGCTGAAAATGGTTGGAAAGCTGAATGCTTATGATTAGGGATAGTGGCGCTTGTTACATATGATAGATCACCTATTAAATTATAAAACTCAAATACTACACGACTTGGTTCTTGTTCATTAGATGAACTTACATCAGCAATCCCAATAAAATTATTAAAGTAAGGGTAGTATCTTATGGCATCCCCATCATAAAGCCAAAACTCACTTTCATTTATGGATGATTTTTCATTGTTAATTTGAGCGGAAACTGTATTCTGCACAGGACTATGAAATGCACTAAAAACTAAAAACCCTATACTCATTATCGGAATAAGAATTCTTTTTTTCATTTTAACAGCTCCTTGAATTCCATTTTTTAACAATAGCATAATACAAATTTTCTTCTAAAGTGTAAATGATTATTTTTTTATTGGAATAGTCAAAAGTGCTGTGACGATAATGATGCGTTATGTTAACTTTACATGAATATGAGATACATGTGGTACTCAAAAATAAAGAATAATTTTATGTGCTAAAACAAAAAAATATTAATCAGCTTTATTTAATTGTATTAAAAAGTATAGATTTGTTTTTTATGTATACTTTAAAACAGACTAATACTGTTTATAAAAAGGTGATAATATGAATTTTATTTGGGAATCATTTGTTTTAATTTTAGCCGGTATTTTTTTACTCAGAATAGCTGGAAGAAAATCCATCTCTCAAATGACATTAGCACAAACTGTTGTAATGATATCAATCGGTACAATTATTGTTCAACCTATTGTAGAGAAAAGTATAATAAAAGCTATTGTGGGCGCTGCTATCTTTGTAATCTCCGTTATCATTTTAGAATACTTACAACTAAAATCGAATGCTTTTGAAAAGTTTATTACAGGTAAATCTAAAATAGTTATTGAGAACGGTACGCTAAATATCCAGAACTTAAAAAAGTTACGATTAACAGTTGACCAATTAGAAATGAGATTGCGTAATCAAGGAATTTCCAACATTAAAGATATCAAAACAGCAACACTCGAACCAAATGGAAAATTAGGTTATGAATTAAAGGAAGATGCTAAGCCTTTAACAGTAGGAGATTTCAAAAAATTAATGGATATTTATTTTTTAAAAACATCAACTTTAAACCAAAGTGTAGCTTTATCGGATGCAACTACTCAGCAAGAAACAAGTAGTAAACCAAATATATTTCAAGAAATAGACGGTCAACCGCAACAAAATCCTAAATATCTTAAGTAATAAATGTTTTGAAATTAGAGTGAAATAAGGTGTAGTTATTTCCTTCCAATAACGAAAATTATGTAAATAAGCTGTCCATATGGACAGCTTATTTTATTTTTTGCTTAGCGTTTTTTTTTTCCGAAATGCTGGCGGTACCCCTATCTAAAATCCAAAAATAAAAAGATAAGATCCGGAAACACGATCTTATCTTCAGCACAAGGAGTAAACAAAAGGATAACCATCATATTTTTATTATAATTTATTTTTTGTTAATTTTGAATATTATATCCTTATTTAACAAGTACATCTATATTGAGAAATTTATTACAAAATTAGTTATAAAATGATTCAAAACACCAATGTAAACTTTTATTAAAAAGTTTACTTTCATTTTATTTCAATCATTGTGTTTATAATGTCTCTTCGTATTTCCAATAAATAAACTAAAAAGTATACATTCAAAATACTGTTATTGTGATTGTTATAAACTATCTCTACTCTTACATAAAAAACCCTCGAACAACTTAAGAATTATATTTCCGTGTCCGATTAACTAAAATGATTTATCAAATCAAAAAGGAGAGTGGGACACATGAAAATAAAATTCAGCATTGGTAAATTGAAAGTTGATTTCATGATCAACAAAGATACATGCAAAGTAATTAGCGAGTTAATAATCAAAATGTTTTTATAATGGACAAGAGGGTATTAGTTTACTCTCTTTTTTCCTTCGTTATATCCTCTAATTTTGTTACCTATCTAATTACATAGTCTTCCTGATTAAGAGTCAACAATTCGTAATTTCTTTGTTATAGGGGGTAAATCCAAATCAAGATTTTTTACATCACTATCAAGCTAATAATTTTAACGATTCCCATTATAAAAATTTTATTTTTTCGCACTAAAGGACAAATAAAAAAAGGTCCTTAACAATTTGTTAAGGACTGCAGAATAAAACCGCAATTTGGGCTTAAACCCAATCAGATTGTAGAAAATAAATTGCGCTATGATAGCAATTGTCTTCCCAAAAGCAATGTTTCAAATGAATTTTAATATATCTGTAACTGTAATGGTATCAACAAAATGTGGATTGAATTACAAATAGTGGTTACAAATATTAGAAAGATTTTAAAAATTAATTACTTCTCATGAAGAAAAAGGATTAAGAATAACTTGTAGCAATAAATTTTTAGAGGAAGGGTGGACCTTTATTTATTAATTCATATAATTTTCAAACATTAAAACTCAGGATTTTAATATTTGTTATATAATGGAATCAAGCCGTAATCAATATGGTTTCCCCGTTATGAATAATGAGATAATTTATGTGTCCCGTGTATTCGCTTTAAAGCAAAAAGAACTTGTAGTGATTTCTATAAGTTCTTTTTGTTTTTCTTATTGTATTAGAAAAAAGCCCTTTAAATATAGCAGAAATAATAATGAAGTGTTTATTTCTCGTTTGCTAACTAAAATTTTGTAATTTTACAGGTTTCATTAATAAAAATATTTTAGACTATAGAATGAATCATTAGATAGTTAAAAAAATAAGGAAAAAGGGAAGAACCACCAATATTCTTTCCTTTTTCCTGCAATTAGGGTCTCTATATTAATGAATATAGAAGATTATAAAATGTTGGATGCAACAGTTTACTCTCAAAATTATAGCAGGAGTAACAGGTATTTTTTTATGCAATATTGCATAAAAAATATGATTTATCAAATATACATGTCTAATGAGGAACACAAAAACTCTATAGAGGATGAATTTAATCCTTATAGTTTCTTTATAGTGAATTAAAAGCGGCAAAAACAAAAAGTTTAACTTTATCAATACGAGTTTTTTCTTTTACATATTAAAATGAAAGTACCCTTTCAATGTATACTGACCCCTTCACAAATCGTGAAGGGATTTTTTTATTTAATAAATGAGTTTTACAAAATACACAAAATGTTAAACTCATTAAAACCAGTGATATCATGCGTCTTTCTATGGTATTACTCACGTTGGTATGTATATTGGTAATAATAAGTTTTATAATGCTAGTAATTCTGGTGTTGGTAATACATCTCAAAAATTTAACAAAATATTCAAAATTAGCTATTTTCTAGTGTTGATTTCAATGTATAATAATGATTAGGATATAAAATCCTTTTATGCCTTTTTAATTGCTTATACAAGTTAGTTATCCCCGTAATTAAATTTGTATTTGTAATAATCGAAAACGCACCCTTATGAAGAGGTGCGTTTTCGATTATTTAGGTATTTTATATTTTCTTTAGAATCTAATTTCTTTTTAGCAACTAATAGGAATGGAAAACCTAAAATACATATAAGACCTAGAATTCCAAAAACTATATTCCCCTTTACATATCCAAAGTATCCAAGTAATATTCCACCTAGCCAAGGACCTAATACTTGTCCTAGATTCATAAAACTTATTGCTCCAAAGTACGTACCTTTTAGTTGATCTGGGGCAATAAAATCAATAAATATATCAATCATAGAAAAGATTAAAACTTCACCAATTGTAAATATAAAAATACAGGTAAATACTAAAAAAATACTTTTAGAAAAACCTATTCCGATAAGACTAACCCCTATTAAGATTACTCCAAATAAAATAGAAATAAGAGGGGAATACTTTTTCCCAATTTTAATTATAGTATATTGTAAAGATAATACTGTTAGCGCATTTAGCACAATAATGTACGTATATAATTTTACCCCGTTATCAAAAAGAGTACTATGAGAGAAATACTGAGGGAATGTTGAAGTAAATTGGGAATATCCCATAAGCCCAAAAATAAACCCAATTAATGCTATTAAAAAAATGGAATCATTTTTTAGAATTAATATTGAATTCCTCATAGTAATATTGTTTTTTGAAATATCCTTTACAGCAGGTAAGGGATATTTTTTAAATGTTATTACTAAAGACAGCATGTAACCGGTGTATATAAGTGCTGTAAATATAAATGGGAAAGTTGATTGAGAACTTCCCAATAATAATCCGAATAACGGACCTAAAACAACTCCTATATTAATGGCTGTATATCTTAAATTAAAAACTAGTAGTTTATCCTTTGAGTCTGTTGTTTCAGAAAGTAGCGCGCGTGAAGAAGGCTCAAAAAAAGAACCACAAGCGCCATTTAATGCGCTAAGTATAAAAAAGGATATTGAACTATCAGCAATAGAAAAACCTAAAAAAACAAGAATCCAAAGGCAAATTGATCCCATCATAACGGACTTTCTTCCGTATTTATCAGACAAGTTACCACCTATAATACCTGTAAAGATGCTTACTAATGCACTGATGCCGATAATTAATCCTGTAACCGATGGGCTTATCCCTTTTTGAGTTGTTAACAAAATAGCTAAAAAAGGCATACTCATAGTAGTTGCTAACCTAGCAAACAATGTTCCTATAATGATATTAACTCCTAATGGATGTATTTTAGGTATATTCAATAAAACAACCTTCCTTCATACATATTCTATAAGTATATTTTACAATAATATTCATTTTTTTGGTAAAATTTAAAAAATGAATATTTTGTGAAAATATATTTAAAATAGTTAAAATTGTTGAATAATTATATTGGAAAAATGGAGTATTTTGGTATAATAAGGGAGAAAAAGGGGATTTCCAATATTTTAAATATTAAGAGGAGGAAATTAAATGTTACCTGAGGTTTTAACTAGTAAAGAACATTTAGAACAAGCAAAGCAAAAAATTGAAGTATTGTGGGCTAAAGGAACTGATTTTTCAAAAGAAGAAGTAGAGGCAGCTAAAGCGGATAATAGAATGTTATTATTGGATATGGACTTTACAAGTGAATGTAAACTACATTGTTATTATTGTGATCGTACTCCCGATCGTTTTAATAAAGGTGAGCGTCAGCCGTTAACTACGGAAGATAGAAAAAGTTTAATTTTACAAGCAAAAGAATTGGGAGCACGTACTGTAGAATTCCCTGGTTCTGGGGAACCGATGATTGATGAGGGATTTTGGGAAGTAATTGAGTTTATTCATAAAAATGAAATGACACCAGTTATTTTTACAAGTGGGTGGCATTTAGATGATGAATCAATAGATCGTTTATATAATTTAGGGGCAACTATATTTTTAAAGTACAATTCTACAAGTCAGGAAATTAACGATGACATTGTTAAGGTAAAAGGATACGGTGCGTATCTAGAGAAAATTCTTGAAAAACTAGTTGTGAAAGGTTTCACCAAATCAATTCCAACAAGGTTAGCAATTGATTTAGTTGTCACACCTAGGAATGAGGACTTTGAAGATATTGAAAGAATTTTTAGATGGTGTCGTCGAAATAATGTTCATAACTATATTACTACATTAATTCCAGAAGGAATTGCAGATAAAAAATCAAAACTATTTGAAAAAGAACGAGCGAATAGCTTTATTAATCGTTTAAAAGAAATTGATGAAAAAGAATTTGGAATTACTTATAATCCTTCTTTGCCAATGGCAGGAGGTTACAAATGTCGTCAAGTTAATGTTGGGATGTTTGTAAATCTTTATGGAGAAGTGTATGACTGTAATGGCTTAGGCAGATTTTTAGGACATATTCGAATAAATAATTTAAAAGAAATTTGGAATTCAAAATTTGCAACTCATGTAAGAGCTGAAGAGCAAGAAGGATACTGTGCAGTTCGAGAAAGAGTATGGGATGAGACTAATCTAAAAGGATTTGATCGGAAAATGGAAGACTACAATAGTTGGGAGGAAAATAATACACCAGATGAAGTAGTGTTAAAAGGATTATATAGAAGAGAAAATCCAGATAAAGTATTGAGCAACTAAAATATAAAATATACTACCTAATGTAAATGAAATTACAATAGTTAGTATATTTGTAATTAGAGAAATAGCAATCTATTTGTTGTTATTAAATAAGGAGGATTTTCGTGAATAAGCATATTGTGTTTATTGAGGTTAGTATGAGCGGGGCAGGAGAGAAAGCAATAGACTATGCTATTGAAAGAGGATACCGAATTACTGTAGTTTGTAAGGATATAAAAAAGTATAATACCACTTTGCCGAATGATGTTAATTATTTAGAGTGTGATACAAATAATCTAGATCACCTATTAAAAGCAGTTCGTAAATTAAATAATACATATACAATAAATGGTGTAACTACTACGCACGATTATTATGTGCCACAAGCCTCTTTTGTAGCTGAAGATTTAGGTTTACCTAGTATTTCTTATCAAGCAGCAAAGGATGTTCGTAATAAATATAAAATGAGACTTAATATTAAAAAGCATTGTCCATATCTGAATCCTCCATTTCAATTGGCATATTCAATTGAAGAAGCTGTTAATTTTGCAAGAATAAATGGATACCCATTTATCGCCAAACCACAAGATGCAAATGATAGTTGGAATGTAGTAAAGATTAATTCTGAAGATGAATTGAAAGAATACATGAAAATAGCTGAAAGCTGGGGGCTTAATACATCAGGACAATCATTAGCAAGCGGAGTACTATTAGAAGGGTATATTGATGGTGATGAATTTAGCGTGGAAACCATTCAATTTAAAGGAGAAAGTATTCAACTTATTGGTGTAACTGGTAAAGCATTAATGGGGACTGAGAGAGGGTATTTTGTAGAAGCAGGAGCCTATTTTCCTGTAAACAATGCTTATACGAACTTGTTGTACAAGGAGGTGGCATTGGCACTTAAGATGTTAAATATAGATTGTGGGGTAATTCATACAGAGTGTCGCATTCAAAATGGACAAGTGAAGATTATAGAAATAAATCCAAGACTAATGGGAGATATGGCAGGAAGTCATATGATTCAGTTAGCCCTTGATTCTAATCCATGTGAAATGGTAGTAGAAACTGCCTTGGGTAATTCATTGACCTGGAAAGTTAATTCAAATAAAGGAGCAGCTATTTTCGGCATAAGTATACCAGAAACTGGAGAGTTTGGAGGGATTTCGAATTTAGAATCACTAAAAAAATTGCCTGGGGTCTCCGATTTAAAGGTTATGGCGAAAATTGGTGATAAGGTTAATTATCCACCACTTTCTAATGGAGATTTTGTTGCTAGGTTAGTTACAGAAGCAAAGACTCCAGAAATGGCCTTACAATATGCTAAAAATGCTGCAAAACAAGCCGATGTATTACTTTTGAATAGAAGATAGAAATCGAATTTTTTAAGGGAGAAGTGGTATTATGGATATTCATAAACTAAAAGTAGTTAACGATTCTTCTGTGAAATGGATAGCAGATAATTGGGAGTCACTTGACAATCTATCAAAAAATAATGAAATGACAAAATTCTCATTCCTAAGCTTCCCATTTGACTATGCAGTTAGTCATCGTCCAGGTACTAGATTTGGTCCACAAAGCATTTTAGATGTTTTAAACAGCTATAGTCTTTATTGTGCTGATAAACGAGTCTCTCTAGATAAAAGCGTTTTTTATAATCTAGGATCCGTAGATATTGTACATGATTTGCAGCAATCTTATAAAAACATGGAAGAAGCTGTATCCAATATTGAACAGGGGCATATTCCAATTTTCTTAGGGGGTGACCACTCAATTGCTGATCCAATTATTAGAGGGATGTATAATAGATTAGGTAATGATTCATTTGGTGTTATTATTTTCGATACACATTTTGATTTTAGAGATCCGTTAAAAGGTAAAGAGCACTCAGGTCATTGGTTAAAAACTTTGCAAGATAAAATTGATTATAATAATGTCGCAATTATAGGGATTGGAGCGCCTATTTATTCTAATTATTATATGGAAGAATTAGAAAGTAGAGGAGCTAAAATTTGGACGTTATATGATTTGAGAAGAATGGGAAGAGAAAAGGTTATAGAAGAAGCTATAAATCATGTGACAAAATCTACAGAGGGGGTATATTTATCTGTAGATGTCGATTCTATGGATCAAGCTTTTATATCTGGATGTAGTGTTCCTAATCCAAATGGATTATATCCATATGAGGTAATTGATAGTATTTATGAAATTGCATTAAAATCTAAAGTGGTTGGAATAGATATTAATGAAGTAAGCCCTTGGTATGATCATCAACAAAATTATACACCACATGTTGCAGCGAATATTATCTTAAACTTTATGGCCGGTGTTATAAAGAGTCGTTTATAAAGATTTTGATAATGCTTTCACTTGAATACATTTTGTTTTTCCATACTGATTACACACCTTTATAGAGAAATAGTCCAGGGTTTAGAGATTATTTGTAAAAGTTTTTAAGTTTTTGCAACAGAACCTTATAAAGAAGCTATAAGAATCAAATTCATTCTATATGGGGTAGCACCA
>NZ_JABUAE010000049.1 GCF_013314535.1 Bacillus sp. Xin1
ATTAATAACGGACTTTTTTCTATACAATAAGGGCGTATTTTCTTATTGTATGGAAAAAACAACAACTCCAATTACAATGATAATGTTACCGAGGATTTTTCTTTTTGTAATTTTTTCACCTAGGAAATACCAACCGAACACTAAAATGATGAGATAACTTAGTGACTCTAATGCAGATGCTTGTTTTAATGATAAGCCTTTTAATGCAATAACATTTAACCCGGCGTTAATTACAAATAAAGAATAGCCAATAATAACATAAGGGTTTACATATTCTCTTAATTTGGAATCATATTCTTGTAGAGTTGCTTTTTTAAGTAAAATTTGTGAGTAATTGGCTAAAATTATACCGAAAATAAATAACAACATATAATTATTCATCTTTTGTCACCACCACAATTCCAACAATAATAATAGCTGCACCAAGTAAATGGTTCCACTTTATCGTATCGCCAAAAAAGAGGACAGACCACAGCATTGACCATAGTAGGATAATACCTCGGTGAGAGTATGCTCTAGATATTTCGAAATGTTTAATTACTTGTTGCCAAATAATCGCATAGCCAAATAAAAACACAACGAGTCCAAAGTAAGCAGCGAAAAATGAAATGGATGTGATTGGGAATTTAGCTGCCCATTTCATGTAAACCATGATGATAGAATATAGCAAGAAAGCTACATGTAAGAATACATAATTTTTAATATTTGGTTTCATATATTCACTCTCTTTTAGATATAAATACATCAATTTGAAAAGAATGTATTTCATCTATATTTTCTTATTACATGGAATGTACGTCGAAAAAATATAAAGTTGTGTAACGTGTATTCTTTGTCTAATTTTTCACATTCCAAGGTATATAGTACCATGACTGATGTTGCAAAACAATATAAGAAGAGGAGTGGTTTTTCGTATAAAAGTCACTCTTCTTATATTCATCATGTGCTTGTATTACATTATTAAAATGAAGATATTCATAGAATCGTTAAACCACATATTTATTTCTTCCATTGTTCAGGGATACTTACTCTTTTATTCGTGGCATCCATTTCCACTTGCACACCAATTGGCATTGTCATCATTGGATGGGTATGGCAACAATAAAAGTTTGCTAGAAATGGCAATTTACGGTCCTTTAGCACTTCTAGTAATATTTCATATGGTTTTCGATTTGTACCGCAATCATTGAATTGCTCATGTTTTCCAAGAATGATTCTTGCAGATTCTTTCCTGTTTGACCTTGACGATTTAAAGGCATTGTTGTTATGGTTAAATTTGAAATTATAAATAGGTAGAGTAAAAGGAGATTTAGTGATGAAAAGGTTAGGGTGGGGAAGCATAACAATACTCTGTGCTATTATTTTGGGTACATGTTGGTTCTTTTTCCAGGGGAGTATTTTAGAAAAGAATGCGACAAATGTTTCCAAAGCAAAAGAAAAAATGACAATAGATGGTCCGCCTCTACAAGTAGCAGAGTTACCAAAAACAGGATTATCTGAAAAAGTAATCCCGCAAAAGTATATACCAGTGATTGAAGCAAAAGCCGCGATAATCATTGATGCGAGTGATGGACAAGTCATGTATAAAAATCATGAAGAAGATGTACTTGCCCCAGCGAGTATGTCAAAGATGATGACGGCATATATCCTTTTAGAAAATATACATAAAGGAAAGGTTCATTGGGAAGATCAAGTGAAAATAAGTGCCAAATCAGCACAAGCGGAGGGCGCTAGAATTCCAGTGCAAATGGGAGATGTAGTAGCGGTGAAAGACCTATATCACGCGTTAATGATCCAATCTGCCAATAATTCTGCGGTTGCTTTAGCAGAACATATAGCAAAGACAGAACAAGATTTTGCAGGGCTTATGAATCAAACAGCGAAACAACTGGAGTTGTCAGAAGCGACTAAGTTTGCAAATGCTTCTGGATTACAAGAAGCTGATGGAAGTGAAACAAAGATGACTGTAGCTGATGTAGCGAAGTTAGCATATCATCTTGTAAAGGATTACCCAGAGATATTAGATGTTACACATTTACGTCAAAGTCAGCTAGCATTTAAAAGTACGATTGTTACAAATACCAATGAAATGTTAAATCCCGCTAATCAAGGATTATACATTGAAGGAATGGATGGACTGAAAACAGGCTTTACTGATAGTGCGGGTTATTGTTTTACAGGGACTGCAAAACAAGGTGATAAGCGAATCGTAACAGTTGTTATGGGTACAAAGAGTAAAATGAAACGTTTTACAGAAACACATAAATTAATGTCCTACGGCTTTGAAATTGTTAAGTAGGTGAAGGAAGGCAGCTTGTTTAAAACTCGAATTGAGTGGATGATAAGCTGTTTTTTTATTTTAAAGGAATATAAAAGGTATCAAAAACAAAAACTGAAAAAGTATGAGTGTTATTGGTTGAAATTATTTTTCTTTGTAAATATAATAAAGTTATAAACTTATTATTAATAAGTTAGAGGCGGGATATAGCATAATACATATTAGTAAGCCTCAAATAAAAATTGGAGGGAATTAGTATGGCAAAAGATTTTTATTCAGCGATTGAAGACAGAAGATCCATTTATGCAATTAGTAAAGAGCAAGTTGTTTCTGATGAGAAGATTCAAGAAGTAGTAAATCATGCCGTAAAGTATACACCTTCAGCTTTTAATTCTCAGAGTGCAAGAGTTGTTGTTTTATTAGGTGAACAACATGACAAACTGTGGAATATTACGAAAGAAACATTAAGAAAAATTGTGCCAGAAAATAATTTCGCACCAACTGAAGAAAAAATGAACGCATTTAGAAGTGGCTATGGAACAGTTTTATACTTTGAAGATAGTAAAGTAGTAGAAGATCTTCAAGAAAAGTTTGCGTTATATAAAGACAATTTCCCGACTTGGTCTCAGCAATCATCGGGAATGCTGCAATTTGCGATTTGGACGGCGTTAGAAATTGAAGGATTTGGGGCAACGCTACAACATTATAATCCATTAATTGATAATGAAGTAAGAAAAGAATGGGATATTCCAGAATCTTGGAAGTTAATTGCACAAATGCCGTTTGGTAAACCAGTTGCAGCGGCAGGGGAAAAAGAGTTCCAGCCATTAGAAACTCGAGTGAAAATTTATAAATAAAGTATAAAAAAGGATTATCAAAATTGATAATCCTTTTTTATGGCTGTTATAGGATATCTTTATAATTTATAAGGGTCTTCTTTGACTAATTCATCTCTTTGTTGTTTTATAGCTATTTTCAATTCATTCTTTTTGATTTCGATAGTTGCTACTTTTTTGAAAGTTAGTAAAGATAGTAAGCATGCGAGTGCATAGTGAAATTCGGTATAATATTTTGAACTATTATCGATAATTTGCTCCATTAATAACAATGAGCTTCCTAATATTTAGATACACAAATGTTATTTTATCAAATAAACCCTCCCAATACCATATTATCTAGCTCTTGTTTAGGAAATCCTTAAATAATCCAAAATATTTTTCCAAATAAGAAATAACGTTACAATGACAAATAATACTCGTACGTAAGATCACCCGTTTTTGATCGTGCAATTGGACTCAACGAAAGCCACATTAGAAGACCATATACAAAGTTAACGACATCTCAAGTAAGAGAAATATAATCTTTTAGAATACTATTTAGTTGCTAAATGGTTAGATTTTTGTAATGATAGAAGGGTGACTCATCAAGGGAATCTTTTATCTGAGGGCATTGATATGATTTAATAAGGCAAGTAGATTTTTTATTTGTAGTGATAAGATGAGAAGTAGAGACTTCTATTTTATTTCGTAATAAAAAATAGAAAATGTTTTATTATAAAAACGTTGTCTTGGAAATGAAAGTTCACATGAAGTTCACACAAAATTCACGTCAATCATTTACAATTAACGACGTATGAAAAATAAAACCCTTGTCAAAAAATGGAATTTAATACATATTTAATTTTGAGAATATTATAGATTATTAAGTTCGTTTTTTTAGAGGGTCTTAGGGAAAGGAAGTAAAAACAACTTATGAAGAAAGTACTAGCAGGCTTAGCAGCAGCATCTGTAGCTGGCGTAGCAGTTCCTGGAATGGATTCTGCTCATGCACAAGTGTCATCTGATGCACTAAAAGAAATCAATGGACAAACGCAAACTCAAACTCAAAAACAAACAATTGAAACAAAAGCAGTAGAAACAAATTCTGAACTAAAATACACAGTAACAGCTGATGTACTGAATGTTCGTTCAGGTGCTGGCACAGAGCATAACATTATTTCTAAAGTAACAGAAGGTCAAGTGCTACAAGTAACTGGTCAAGAAAATGGCTGGTTTAAAGTATCTGTAAATGGTCAAACAGGTTATGTAAGTGGAGACTTCGTAACTACTGGTGGAAAGAAAGAAACTGCTGTTCAACAAGGAACAGGTAATTATACAGTTAACGTTTCTTCACTTAACGTACGTACAGGTCCTAGCGCGTCTCATACTGTTTTAGGTTCTGTAAATAAAGGCCAAACAGTACAAGTTGTAGGTGAAGTACAGGATTGGTTTAAAATTAACCATAATGGTGGAACTGGATACATAAGCAAAGACTTCGTAACAAAAGGTGGTACAGCTGTATCTAACCAAACAGAGAAACCGGCTACTAACAATAATGTTACACTTCAAACGGGTGGATCATATGTGGTTAATACAGGTGCTTTAAAAGTACGTACAGGTCCAGCTACATATAACGCTGTTATTGGTGGCGTAACAAATGGTCAAACACTACAAGTTACTGGTGTAGAAAATGGCTGGTATAAAATTAACCATAACGGCAGAACAGGTTACGTAAGTGCAGACTATGTGAAATTTGTAAAAGGTGGTACCGCAAATGTAACTACGCCTTCTCGTCCAACTACTGGTGGTGAGCAAGGAAATGCACAAGTAGAAAAACCACAAACAGAAAAACCGTCAACGCCATCTGCGAACGGATCATCAATTGTGTCTATTGCACAATCACTAAATGGTTCACCATATACATGGGGTGGTACAACACCTGCTGGTTTTGACTGCAGTGGTTTCATTTACTATGTATTAAAACAAGCAGGTCACTCTGGCGGACGTCAAACTGTTGCTGGCTACTGGAGCAGCAAACAACATACTAGCAATCCACAACCAGGCGATCTAGTATACTTTAGCAATACTACTAATGCTGGTGGTATGACTCATATGGGTATTTACTTAGGAAATGGTCAGTTCATCAGTGCAGAAACTGAAAAAACTGGTGTAAGAATTCAATCAGTAAGCAATCCTTACTGGAGTAAGCACCTAGCTGGTTATACAAAAGCATAATAAGAGAATTTAATTCTTCAATATTATAAGGAAAAGCTTTCTAGGAAACTAGAAAGCTTTTCTTATCTTTAGTTTTGCTTTTGTAAATATAAATGAATGATAGAAATGAAAAGGAGGGAAACACTTTTATAAATAAATGTTTCTCTCCTTTTCATTTTGTACGAATATATATTTTTCTATTTTAAATCTCCGTGTAAAAAGCGAGAATATAAATCATGGAAATAGCTAGGGCGAAATAAATTTGCGGCATGTCCAGCTAGTGGGATTTCTCTGTATAATACATTTGGTAGAATAGATTTTAAGTCAAATAGACAAGATTTGTAGAGGTGATCATGCTCTCCCATTACCCATAGAATAGGTTGCGACAGCTCTTTTAAACGAGATTTCAAATCAAATTCTAAACGGTGCTTGAGCGATTCAACAATAATGGACGAGTGCAGTTGTAAGCCAAAGCGATAATAAATGTTTTTTGAAATGACTGCAAAAGGATTTGCTTTTAATATTCCGCTTGGGAAAATTGTATTTGCATATTGATACAGCCAAGTAGAATAGTCATGTTCTCTTTTATCCCAAAATTTTCGAAAAACATTATATAAAAGGGATGGATTATTATAATGTCCACCAATATGACAAAGGCTTAATACTTTTTCTGGATATTTGTGTGCAAATATAGTAGCAATATAGCAACCATAGCTTAGGGCACAAATATGAGCTTGCTGAATTCCTTCTTTTTCATAAAGGTCGGATAGCTGTTGTACTAATCGGTCTAAAGAAAATTCGATTGCTTGTCCTTTGTCTTCACCATGTCCTAGTAAGTCATACGTTATTATATTGTAGGAAGAAGAAAATCGTTTATATTCCTTTTTAAAGGCACGACGATTTCCAACTAATCCGTGAATGAATATAATGGTTTTCTTTTCGGGATTCTTGTTTGTTTGCAAAGGGATACTCCTCTCAATCAATGAAGGTTTGTAAGGTTTGTCTAATATTCCTACAAAAGTAGGTTGTAAAAATACATGTTATATATATTTGAATCAGTATTGTATAATTCCTTTTGTTGAAACGAAAGAATACTCTTTTTTATAAGTACCAGGTAATAATATCAGATGATTACGCTTGTTGTAAAGATGAGATTTGATGTGTTTTATTACCAAATAAGAGAATGAATGATTAGACTGTTTATATTCAGTTTACATTCATATCGTATGCTAATATTAGAAATAACAGTTTGGTTTGAAATGAGGAGATGAATAGGAGTGGAAATACACAATAAAGAGAAGAAAAAGGGAAGTTGGAGGAATTTTATACGCCTCATTCAAGATACGCATCCCCCAAAAGGTATTTTTATTTTTGCATTAGTAATGAGCTTGTTTTCAACAGGAGCAAGTTTGTTTATTCCAATGCTTACAAAAGGGTTAGTTGATAATTTTTCGATTTCCTCAATCAGTACAATGCAAATTGTTGGCTTAGTTACATTTTTTGTAGTTCAAACAATCGCGTCAGGGTTATCCATTTATTTACTCAATTATATTGGGCAAAAAATTGTAGCTGGAATTAGAGAACGACTATGGAAAAAGGTTTTGATTTTACCTGTTTCTTACTATGATCAAAACAGAACAGGTGACACAATTAGCCGTATGACAAACGATACAGGTGTTGTAAGAACGTTAATATCAGAGCACTTGTCTAGCTTATTAACGGGTGGTATTTCTATTGTTGGATCGTTAATTGTATTGTTTGTTTTAGATTGGAAAATGACAGTCCTACTATTAACTGTTATTCCGTTAGCTGTATTGATTTTAGTACCACTTGGAAGAATGATGTATAAAATTTCTAAAACGTTGCAAGATGAGACAGCTTCCTTTACGAGTGTGTTAAACCAAGTGTTATCGGAAATACGTTTGGTGAAATCTTCAAATACAGAATCTAGAGAATATGAAAGTGGTAACAAAGGAATTCAAAAGTTATTACAATTTGGTTTGAAAGAAGGAAAAGTTCAGGCTCTCATTACACCAGTTATGTCATTTGTTTTAATGGCGTTACTTGTTATTATTGTAGGATATGGTGGAATGCGTGTTTCTAGTGGTGCACTAACAACGGGAGAACTTGTAGCATTTATTCTATATTTAGTGCAAATTATTATGCCAATGAGTCAACTTTCTATGTTCTTTACACAATTTCAAAAGGCAATTGGTGCAACAGAACGTATTCATACTATTTTAGAATATGAAGTTGAAAATCATATAGATGGTATTCAGGTAACGAATGCAAAGCAATCCATTTTGATTGAAAATGTAGATTTTGAGTATAACGAAGACGAAAAGGTACTACAAAATATTCATTTCACCATTGAATCAGGAAAAGTAACTGCAATTGTAGGGCCTAGTGGTAGTGGGAAAACGACATTGTTTTCTTTATTAGAACGCTTTTATGAACCAACAAGTGGTGTAATAAAGTTAGGAAAAGACCCTATTTCAACATACTCATTACAATCATGGAGACGTCAAATTGGATATGTATCACAAGATAGTCCGTTAATTGATGGGACGATCCGAGATAATATTTGCTACGGAGTTCAAGGGGGTGTAAGTGACGAAGAAATACAGCGTGTATCAACGATGGCATATGTCGATGCGTTTATCGATGATTTACCGAAAGGATATGATACGGAAGTCGGGGAACGTGGTGTGAAATTATCTGGGGGCCAAAGACAACGAATTGCAATTGCTCGTGCGTTGCTCCGCAATCCTCAAATTTTAATGTTAGATGAAGCGACGTCCAGTCTTGATAGTAAATCGGAATCTGTTGTTCAAAAAGCGTTAAATAACTTAATGAAAGGCAGAACAACTTTAGTAATTGCACACCGACTTTCTACTGTTGTAGATGCAGACAAAATTATCTTTATTGAAAAAGGAAAACTTACAGGAAGTGGATCTCACGATGAATTGTTACGTTCTCATGATATGTACCGAGAATTTGCAACGCAGCAATTGAAAATTAAAGAGGGAGCGCTATAAAACGATTGTAGTATTGGGTTTTGAAGCAGTGGAGATTTTCTTTAACTTCACTGCTTATTCATCATTATAACTGGCATGATGAAAGGAGAGAGGTGATGGTTTGATGCCGAGAATTTTAAAGGATACGTTATCCAAAACTAGTTACATAGATAATTTGTGAATTGTACATTGAACACAATAGTTACTTACAAGTAACCTACGCACATCAAAGTGCATAATTGCATTTCAGATTAAATACAGATAGAATTCATGATAGAAGAAAGCAATTTAGAGTGATTGAGGAGTGTTATATTTGGCAGAATTATTGCAAGGGAAAAATGCATTAATTACAGGAGCAGGAAGAGGAATTGGCCGTGCTGTAGCAATTGCTTTAGCAAAAGAAGGTGTAAATGTTGGTCTTTTAGCGCGCTCTGAAGAAAATTTAAAAGCAGTTGCGAAAGAAGTGGAAGCTGAAGGCGTGAAAGCTGTTATAGCTACTGCTGATGTATCTTCATATGAAGAAGTTACTACTGCTATTGAAACATTAAAAAGTGGATTAGGTTCTATTGATATTTTAATTAATAATGCAGGTATTTCTAAGTTCGGAAAATTTTTAGAACTAGATGTTGCTGATTGGGAAAAAATTATCCAAGTCAACTTAATGGGTGTATACTATGCAACTCGCGCTGCATTACCAAGTATGATTGAACAACAGTCTGGTGATATCATTAACATCTCATCTACAGCAGGACAAAAAGGTGCACCGGTAACAAGTGCATACAGTGCTTCAAAATTTGGTGTTCTTGGATTAACAGAATCGTTAGCGATGGAAGTACGCAAACACAACATTCGTGTAACAGCTTTAACACCAAGTACAGTTGCGACGGATATGGCAGTAGATCTAGGATTAACGGATGGTAATCCAGATAAAGTTATGCAAGCAGAAGATATTGCAGAGTTTATCGTAGCACAGCTGAAATTAAATAAACGTACATTTATTAAATCTGCTGGGCTTTGGTCTACTAATCCGTAAGAAATTATATATGTGTAAAAAGATTTGGTTTAAAGCCAAATCTTTTTTTATTTCTTTTTGATTCTGAATTTTATGTATAATAGGAGTGAAAGTTATTGAAGTATGATTCCATACAATTCGAAGGGAATAGTATTTACGTGAAACATATGGATATATGGACAGCTGTTGATGAGTATATTACAGATTTACTAGTACCAACTGATTCTATTTTAGAAGAGGTGCTTCAAGTGAATGCTGCAGCTGATTTGCCAGTACATGATGTTTCAATAACGCAAGGGAAGTTCTTACAATTACTTGTGAAAATCCAAAAGGTACGGAACATTTTAGAGATTGGTACTTTAGGGGGATATAGCACCATATGGTTTGCAAGAGCATTACCAACAGATGGTCGACTTATTTCGCTTGAAGTAAATGAAAAACACGCTGAGATTGCTCGTGCTAACATAAGGCGAGCTAATTTGGAAGATGTGGTTCATGTTCGCACGGGGATGGCGATAGATTCGTTACAACAAATTGCTAATGAAGATTATGAGCCATTTGACCTGATTTTTATTGATGCGGATAAACAAAACAATCATACATACTTTGAATGGGCTCTAAAACTTTCAAAGCCGGGTAGTTTAATTATTGGAGATAATGTAGTGCGCGAAGGGGAAGTGATTAATGCTTCAAGTGATGACCCGCGCGTGCAAGGAATACGTCGTTTTTATGAGTTAATAGCTAATGAACCACGTGTTACTGCCACAGCAATTCAAACAGTAGGGAGTAAATGAACTTCTTGATAGAGATAGCTTAAGTGTACTTCTTCTGGATAAAGATGGATGTATTGAACCGTTCTCACCAGCAAGTGATTCAGATTATCTTATAACTAGGCCAAGTGAAAAAGAATTTGCAGATTGCTGTAATGAGTTTTGGTGGTGTAGTACCAATGTTGCCAAAGGGCTGTGGAGAGAAGAACTACCTTATGTAAAAGAGATGCTTGAAGGTCCTGTGCGAGATATGCTGGTGCAGATGCTAGAGTGGCATATTGGGATGAAGACAAATTTTACAGTAAGCGCTGGAAAGTTTGGGAAGTATTTTGAAAAATACCTTGAGCAGGACGTGTGGAAACAATATGTGGAGACTTTTTCAAATGCGGAGTATGAAAACATTTGGAAGTCTGTCTTTGTAATGGGGAATTTATTTAGAGAAACTGCAATCGGGATTGCTAGCTATTTTAGTTACAAATATCCACAAATTGATGATGATAGAGTGACAAGCTATTTAGAGTATGTGAAGTCTTTACCGAGAGATAGTCAAAAAATTTATTAAGTGTTTAGATAGAAGGGAAATAAGATCGTTCCAAAGGTGGGACGGTCTTATTTCTGTTTGTGAATATGGACCTTTCTAACAAAATTTGAATGAACGACATATAAAATATAAGGGAGGTTTTTATCATGTACTACTTTTATCCATCCGAAATGTTTAGTCCTTTTCAGTGGAATCTAGAACGTAATATTCCTTTTTATACTTCGTATTCTTATATACCGTATTCAGATCCTTTTTATTATCAAAATTATCCTAGTTCGATTCATAATTCATCAAATGTTGATTTAGGTAACGAAGTGCAAAGTGGGGAGGAGGTTCGAGGCTCTTGGACTCCGTTTTCATGGGTTGAAAAATATGCTTATGCGTTTTCAGGACCATTTAATAAAGCTGAGGTTGCTCTTACATTTGATGATGGGCCAGACCTTGTATTTACCCCACAAATATTAGATAAGCTAAAAAGTTATGGTGTGAAAGGTACTTTTTTTCTTCTAGGTGAAAATGCAGAAAGGTATCCTGATGTAGTAAAGCGAATTGCGAATGAGGGCCATATTATTGGGAATCATTCGTACAATCATCCCAATTTAGCTAAAGTGAGTGATGAAGAATACCGGAACCAAATTGTAAAAACAGAAGAGACATTGAAGAGATTGGTGGGGTATGCGCCAAAGTTTATACGTCCACCTTATGGTGAAATACTTGAAAAACAGTTGGGATGGGCGACAGAGCAAAACTTTATGATTGTACAGTGGAGTGTAGATACAGTTGATTGGAAAGGTGTAAGTGCAGAGCAGATTACAAATACTGTATTAGGAAATGCGTTTCCGGGAAGTGTTATATTACAACACTCTACCCCAGGAGCGAACTTGCAAGGATCCGTAGACTCATTAGATCGAATTATTCCTCAACTGAAAGCAAAAGGGTCACGATTTGTGACGCTTCCTAGCATGTTTCAAACGTCGAAACAGAGAAAGTAAATATAAAACAATAAGATTAGGTAATGAACATAAAATACTGTATTCAGTTTGTACATCATTTAAACAAGAGTGGTGTATTTTTTTATTATGGAAAATATAGGGTTGTAATTAATTTTTATTGTATAATAAAGATGTGTATTGAAAAATAGGTGTGTGGATGTGAGAGGGGGATAAGATGACATATGCACTTGTAAATATAGGGATGAGCATGTTAATCGGTATTATATTTATACTAACTGCACTCATATTGCAAAAAAATCCACCAACAGATATTAACGCAGTATACGGGTATCGAACAAAGCGCTCAATGAAAAATAAAGATCTATGGAATGCTGGAAATCGATATAGTGCTGAAGTTATGAAACAAAATGGTGTTTTTATGATTTTAGTAGGGAGCGTAATTGGATTGCTATTTAAATATACGCATACAACGATTGTAATCTTAAGTCTTATGATTATATTAATCATTCATATGTTTGTAAAGGTAGAGAAGAAATTAAAGACACTAGAGGAATAATAAATTGTATTTGCCCCGCATTAACGGGCAGTAAGACTCCCACCTCAAAGTTCAGCAAAAGCAAAGACGTTAGGTGGGGAAATTAACTGCTCGTAAAAGCCTAACTGGTGAGGGCTAATTGAAGTTTTACTTTACCAATCCTTGATAATTTAAACTTAAAAAAACTATTTTTTTAGCATAGTTTGTCCTTTTTCCACAACAAATTCATAGTATTCAAGTTCATATGGGTAGATATCTTCGAATGTTATTGTAATAGGTTTAGCGTTTTTGTTTACAACTGGAATTCCTGTTGTAGAGGAAATTTCACCTTTTAACAGTTGTAAGAAAGAAGTTGCATTTACTTTCATTACATTTTCAACTTCATCACCTGGTGCAAAAGGAAGTGATTTTGTAACAGCGTGAAAATATATATGACACATTTCACGGTCAATGAAGTGTGGGGTTTCGTGATTGATTTTAAAAATGCCTTTGTATTCTAAATCAGTAGCTTGAAAGGAGAGGCCTAATTCCTCTTCTACTTCACGAAGACCACCTATTCGTACATCTTCACCATACATAATATGTCCAGCAGATGTAATATCCCATTTTCCTGGGAAATCTTTCTTGTTTTTAGCTCGTAATTGGAAGTATAACAACATGTCTTCGTTTTCTTTTTCCACAAACCAGCAATGGAATGTTTCATGCCAATCACCGTCACGATGTACATCATCACGTAGCTTTTTTCCAACTTTGTTTCCTTCTGTATCAAATATCGTTAACCATTCTGTCATTTATATTCCCCTTTCTATATAGTTTAGTATACAATGATTGTATGTAATTTTGGGAAAATAAAGAAAAATAAAAGGGGTGTATATTGAATGGGACTGGAGGAAATAAAAGTCAATTCTTTCATTTCAACGGAAGAAGAATTACGTCTTATTTTAGGGTATCCAAGTGAGCGTGCGGTGAAGAAAGTGATTCCATCTCTTGATTATCATTGTCGTGATTTTCTATCTAAATCGCCATTTCTTGTAATATCTACTTCAGATCAGTTTGGACATTGTGATGCTTCACCAAGAGGAGATGCACCTGGATTTGTATATGTTTTAAATGAAAATCAAATTGTAATTCCGGAAAGGCCGGGGAATCGCCGAGTAGATTCGATTCTTAATATTTTATCTAATCCAAAGGTGGGGCTTATCTTTCTTATTCCAGGGCTTGGAGAATCATTACGAATAAATGGGCGTGCAGCTATTACAAACGATGAGGAGATTTTAGAGAAGATGCAAGTAAATGGTCGCAGTCCGCTGTTGGGAATTGTTGTGGAAGTAGAAGAATGTTTTATTCATTGCGCAAAAGCATTTATACGTTCTGAATTATGGAATCCAGATTCTTGGTTAGAAAAAGAAGCATTACCATCGGCGGCAAAAATGCTTGTTGATCATGCCAAAGTGAACGCAAATGAAGAAGAAGTCGCACGCTCATTAGAAGAAAGTTATACAAAAAGATTGTATTAAAAATTTCGGATACTACATGGGTTGATAAAATATATAGATATAATTAATGTTTTAGAGAGTTAAAGGGTGTTTGCTTTATTAGGGAGCAGTGTTTCAAACTGGAATTATAGTTATTTTAGTTGATGATTTTATGTGAATTCTAGTTTTAAAAGAGAAGTATACAGATTTAATTATTTTTTAGTAGTCTGAATTACTATCTTAAAATAAAATATAAAAGTGTAATTATCTTATGGAGAAAAGAATATATAAATGTCTTTCTTAAAAACGGGCTTGCTTTTTTGAATTGTCGTAATTATAATAATTTAACAAATAGACATGAACGAAAAGTAATGATAAGGACACGAGATTATTTTTACGGTTTACAGAGAGGGAAGCCAAGGGCTGTGAGCTTCCTAACACGAGAAATAATTTTACCACCTTTGAACTCCGGTAGTGAACGAGTAATCTAGTAATTATTGGCGGTCTCAGCCGTTACCTGATCTTGAGCAATCCAAAATGAGTGGTATATTTGGATTGGAACAAGGGTGGAACCACGAAAAACACATTCGTCCCTTTACTAGGGATGAGTGTGTTTTTTTTTATGGAATTTAAGTTTGAAGATTTAGAAAAATAAAAATACTTCTTGATTTTGTAGCTTATGTGCGTATAATGAATAAACAAATAGACATGAACGAAAAGTAATGATAAGGACATGAGATTATTTTTACGGTTTACAGAGAGGGAAGCCAAGGGCTGTGAGCTTCCTAACACGAGAAATAATCTTACCACCTTTGAACTCCGGTAGTGAACGAGTAATCTAGTAATTATTGGCGGTCTCAGCCGTTATCTGAACTTGAGCAATTCAAAATGAATGTATATTTGAATTGGAACAAGGGTGGAACCACGAAAACACATTCGTCCCTTTTTTAGGGATGAGTGTGTTTTTTTTTTATAAAATTTATTGCTGAATTGAAAGGAGGTGCGGTTGGAGTGAAACAATTGATTCGAACGAGAACCACCATTGACTGCGCAAATAGGAAAAAGTTAATTATCAAGTATTTTAAAAAATAGGAGGAGATTTAAAAATGGGAAATGTAATACATATTGGAGTATTAGGGCTTGGAACTGTAGGAAGCGGTGTCGTTCATATTTTGGAAGGTCACAAGGAGAAAATTAGTCTTGATACAGGATATAAAGTAAAAGTAAAAGCGGTGGCAGTACGTGATGTGGAAAAAGAACGTGATGTTTCAATTGATGGAATAAGGATAACAAGTGATGCAAATGAAATTTTAGAAGATCCCAATATTGATATCGTAGTAGAAGTGATGGGCGGAATTCAAGAAGCAAAACAGGCTATTGTCAGGGCGTTACGTAATAAAAAACATGTCGTAACTGCAAACAAAGATTTAATGGCTGTATATGGGAATGAATTATTAAAATTAGCAAATGAAAATGGCTGTCAGTTGTATTATGAAGCAAGCGTAGCTGGAGGAATTCCAATTTTAAGAGGACTAGCAGACGGCTTAGCTTCTGATCATATTGAAAAGATTATGGGAATTGTAAATGGTACAACAAATTATATATTAACAAAAATGAGTCAAAATGGCTGGTCATATGAACAGGCACTACAAGAAGCGCAAAAGCTAGGCTTTGCAGAATCAGATCCTTCAGCAGATGTAGATGGACTAGATGCTGCGCGAAAGGTGGCTATTCTAGCAAACTTAGGATTTTCGATGAATGTTTCTTTAGATGATGTACGTGTTCGAGGTATTCGAAATGTAGAAAAAGAAGATTTAGAAATGGCTAAGAAATTAGGTTTTACTATGAAACTGGTTGGGAAAGCAGAGAAGCAAGGTTCGGCTATTAACTTAAGTGTAGCGCCTACTTTATTACCGAGCCATCACCCACTATCTAATGTGAACAACGAATTTAACGCTGTATATGTACACGGTCATGCTGTTGGAGAAGTGATGTTTTATGGACCAGGGGCTGGGAAATTACCAACAGGATCTGCAGTAGTAAGTGATATTATTTCAATCGTTAAAAATATGAATCAAGTAATGAAAAGTCAAGATGTACGAAAAGAGTCAGTACCTTATACATTAAAACAAGATGAAGAAGTTGTTTCGAAATACTTTTTACGTATTTTACTATGGGATGAACCAGGAATGTTTCAAAAAATCACAGAATGTTTCGTTAATGAATCGATTAGCCTAGAAGAAATTATGCAATTACCACTAAATCAAGAGCTTGCGGAAATTGTGATTGTGACTCATCAAACTTCAAAATATCAGTTTGAAAAAGTTTTAGCGTCAATAGAGAGTGTAGCGAATGAAATAAAGAGTTATTATGCTATTGAGGAGGAGAAACAATATGTATAAAGGATTATTAAAGCAATACGCTTCTTATTTACCAGTGAATGATCACACACCAGATGTAAGCTTGATGGAAGGAAATACACCACTTATTCCACTTCTAAACATTTCTAAAGAATTAGGAATTCATTTATATGGAAAATATGAAGGTGCTAATCCAACAGGATCCTTTAAAGATAGAGGAATGGTAATGGCTGTAGCTAAGGCAAAAGAAGAAGGATCACAAGCAATCATTTGTGCTTCAACAGGAAATACATCAGCATCGGCAGCGGCATATGCCGCTCGCCTTGGGATGAAGTGTATTATTGTTATACCAGAAGGGAAAATTGCTCACGGAAAGTTAGCGCAAGCAGTCGCATATGGAGCAGAGATTATTTCAATAGAAGGAAACTTTGATGATGCACTTCGAGCTGTACGCCAAATCGCGGCAGAAGAGCCGATTACATTAGTAAACTCGGTGAATCCATATCGAATTGAAGGTCAAAAAACAGCTGCGTTTGAAATTTGTGATCAGTTGCAAAAAGCACCAGATGTTCTTGCTATTCCAGTTGGAAATGCTGGAAATATTACAGCGTATTGGAAAGGTTTTTGTGAGTATGAAAAAGAGAAGGGATTTAAAAAGCCAAGAATTCATGGTTTTGAAGCAGAGGGAGCAGCTGCAATTGTTAAAGGTTACGTCATTGATTCACCAGAAACAGTCGCAACTGCGATTCGCATTGGTAATCCAGCAAGCTGGTCATATGCTGTAGAAGCAGCGGAACAATCAAATGGTGAAATTGATATGGTGACAGATGAAGAAATCTTACATGCTTATCGTTTGTTAGCGAAAACAGAGGGAGTTTTCGCAGAACCAGGGTCAAATGCTTCTTTGGCAGGTGTAATCAAACATGTTCAAGCAGGAAAGATTCGTAAGGGAGAGACAGTTGTTGCTGTGTTAACAGGAAATGGTTTAAAAGATCCTGACATTGCCATTGCTTCTAATCATTTGGAGATTGCAAGTGTTTCAAATGATATGGAACAAATAAAAGAACATATTAAAGGAGTGATTGTTTCGTGATTCCATTTAAAGTTCGTGTTCCAGCTAGTACAGCAAATGTAGGTCCTGGTTTCGACTCTGTTGGAATAGCATTATCATTATATTTAGAAGTAGCTGTGAAAGAAAAGTCAACTCATTGGCATGTTGCACATTCATTTGATTCTTCAATCCCGAATGATGAAAGAAATTTAATTGTAAGTACGGCACTTAAAGTATGTCCTTCTTTATCTCCACATATAATAGAAGCTACTAGTAATATTCCACTCGCACGAGGATTAGGTAGTAGTGCATCAGCCATTGTAGCCGGAATAGAACTTGCAAATCAACTTGGGGAATTACATTTAACAACAGATGAAAAGATTCACCTTGCTACGAATTTCGAGGGGCATCCTGATAATGTAGCTGCTTCTATTTTAGGAGGTACTGTTATTGGAGCGATGGATGGGGATCATGTATCTGTTGTTAGAATAGAGAGTAAAGAATTAGGTGTAATCTCTCTTATTCCTGATGAAGAATTAAATACAAATAAAAGTCGTTCTGTATTACCGGAGATATTTCATTTTCATGATGCAGTTCGTGCTAGCGCGGTAAGTAACGTATTAGTGGCAGCATTATGCCAAAAGAAATGGGGAATTGTTGGTGAAATGATGGAAAGGGATCTGTTTCATGAACCATATCGTTCAAAGCTTATTCCTTTATTACCAGAAATCCGCCAGTATGCAAAAAAAATTGGAGCATATGGAACTGCGCTTAGTGGTGCTGGACCAGCAGTTTTTATTCTGACTCCGTATGAAAAACGTCAGGAAATTGCTGTGCAATTAGCAAAAGTATTTCCGGCTATGCAAGCTTGTCAGTTAGAAATTGATCATGAAGGAACGGTTGTGAAAAGAGAGGAAAGTGCAGGTTTATCAGTGAGAAAATAAAGTACGAAAGCAAAAGGGTACAGACTTAATCTAAAAGATTAAGTCTGTACCCTTTTGCTATGCTCATTGGAAAACTGGAGCTTTTTATAATGAATTATGTTCTTATCTTTAATGATTTCTTTATCATTTCGTATTGCCACATTCCTGTAACAAACCACCTGTATATTCAGTGGTGGAGGTGCAGAAGATGAAAAAAATGATGATACTATGTCTTCTTACAACAATGACAATTACGACTTTGACGGGATGCGATTGGAAACAAAAAAATGTTTCACATGAATTCAAAACAAAAAAAGTAACATATAAAGATTTTACGTATGAGGTGAATCCAGAAACGTTTGCTTTAACAGTTGAGCATGATGGAGTGAAGGAACAAGCATCACAGCCTTTACCGAAAATGAAAGTATCAAAATTGAAAAAAGATGATACACATACATCGTGGGAATATCCAGATCAGAAGGTGAAAGTGAATTTAGAAAAGAAAAAAGATCATGTGAATATTGAAATTAAATCTACAGGTGCAGAAAGCTTTACTTGGCCAAAGGTACAAGCTGAAAATTATACACTTCCTTTATGGGAAGGTAAGTATATTCCGAGCGATGATGAGAATTGGAAGAAATTCTTAAAGGATGAAATGTATTCATTTGCGGAGTCATTTTCAATGAAATTTTTTGCGTTAAATGGTTCGAAATATTCCACGGTATTTGTTGCAAACAATATGTTTAATAATGAAGTGCAATTTCATACTGATCCGAAAATTGGATTTGATTTTACTCATGAATTTCCGAGTATCAACAAAAATAAATCGTACGGTTTTCAACTGTATGTGACTGATAATGATGCAGTAAATATTGCAAAATTATATAAGAAGAATATTGTAGAGAAAGGTGAATTTAAAACATTACAAGAGAAAGCAAAACAAAATAAAGAAATTGAAAAGTTATACGGAGCAGCGCATTTTTATTTTTGGAATCAAAATGCTTTAGCGCAAAGTAATGTAGATTGGCCAGCATTAAGACAACAAATCAATAGTCCTATATTTGGATGGATAAAAGAACTAATTCAAAAATATAGCAAAGAGCCTGGCGAATTAAATGTATTTGATCAAATTAATAAGCAGGATTATATTGATAAGTATCAAAAAAATGTTGTTTTGCGTTATATAAATGAAGTGTTAGGGATGAAGGAATTTTATAAGGAAGATATTTTTTCAAAAGTTGATGATGAAACAAATCGATTATTGAAAAAAGGTGTAGATCACTTAACTGAAACGGAATTGTATAGCTTAAATAAACATTTATTAAAATCGGCACTTGGTGACGCAGTTGAGGATGTTGAGAAATGGGGTAGTGCAGATGGTACGGATGTTTTAAAAGAGATGAATGAAGCTGGTATTGATCATGCATGGATTGGACTACCAAATTGGGAGCAAGGATTCATTCAACCAGAATTTGTGAAGCAAGCTGAGAAAATGGGATATTTAGTTGGTCCATATGATTCTTATCATTCGATTCATGAAAAAGGCGATAAGACTTGGAATACAGCTTCTTTTAAAGACCCTTCACTATTTGAAGATGCAACGGTTGCAAAAAAGAATGGTGAGAAAATACAAGGGTTTTTAGGAAGAGGTCGTAAATTAAATCCGACATTATCCTTACCTAGTGTGAAAGAACGTGTTAGTAGCATATTAAATAATGGTACTCCATTTAATTCATGGTTTATTGATTGTGATGCCACAGGGGAAATTTACGACGATTATTCTCCAAAACATATCACAACACAAGAAGAAGATTTAAAAGCACGTTTAGCACGGATGGATTATATTGCGAAAGAAAAAGGCATGGTCGTTGGTTCTGAGGGTGGAAATGATTTTGCGAGTCAAGTGATTGCTTTTGCACATGGTATTGAAACGCCTGTTATTAAATGGGCCGATGAGGATATGAGAAAGAATAAGACAAGCCCATATTATGTTGGAGGTTACTGGTCACCGAATGAAAACGTTCCAGAAAAGTACGCAAAACAAGTACCAGTGAAAGAAGAATATAAGCAAGTATATTTAAATCCCGTGTATTCAATACCTTTATATAAATTAGTGTACAATGACTCTGTAATTACAACCCACCATTGGGAATGGGGTAGCTTGAAGGTGAAAGATGAAGTTAGAAATCGTATGTTATATGAACTATTATATAACGTTCCACCTTTATATCACTTAGATGAAGTGGAATGGAAGAAGCATAAAAATGAAATTACGCATCATTTAAAAACATGGGAAGCATTCCATAAAAAAGCAGTAAAAGAAGAGATGACGAACTTTGCATATCTTTCAAAAGACAAGCTTGTGCAAACAGCTTCTTATGGAAAGGACATAAAAGTAATTGTAAACTTTTCTAATCAAGATATGAAAACAGAAGGTACAACAGTACAAGCAAAATCGGCTGTTATTTTTGTCGAAGGCGAGCGAATGCTTTATAAACCTGAAGTGAATTGAATGAAAAGCAGAAAATGACTGTAGGGAAATTCCGTTAGTATGTAATGAAAGCTCTAACTGGCGGATTTTTCTATCTGAATTGTATTTTTTTACAATTGAAATTTAGCGTCTTGTTAAAATAAAACACGAGAGTATAAAGTGAAATGAAATACATATTGATTTTACTTCTTTACAATGAAACCTTACAAAAATGTAAGGTGAATGAAATGAAATTCAATATGAAGATTGATAAACATGGAGTATACTAGGAAAAGAGAAAGAGAGGAGAATAAACATGAGCTCTGAATTAGAACAAAACACAAGAAGTAAAAAGAAACGTTCTAAAAGAAAATCTGTGAAGTGGTTCATTTTGATTCCATTTTTACTGCTTATTTTTGGTGGAGTAGGATATGGTTCGTTTTTATATAATAAAGCAAATGCTGTTGTAAGTGATGCCTATGCACAAATTGAGAAGTCAACGAAACGTAATAAAGAGGTTGAACCTTTAAAAGATAATATTTCGGTTTTAATTATGGGTGTTGATGGAAGTGATATCAGGAAAGAACAATATGGAGAAGCTGTTCGTACGGATGCACTTCTACTGGCAACAATCAACAAAGATAATAAATCAGTAAAATTAGTAAGTATTCCGCGTGATTCTCGTGTGTATATCCCATCGAAAAAGAAAATGGATAAAATTACGCATGCTCATGTATTTGGAGGAGTTGAAAGTGCGCGAGATACAGTTGAGAGATTTTTAAATGTTCCGGTTGACTACTATGTGAAATTTAATTTTGATTCTTTCGTGAAAATTGTAGATTCCCTTGGTGGTATTGATGTGGATGTACCAGTTACATTTACAGAACAAGATAGTAAAGACCAAGCAGGTATGATTCATTTAGAAAAAGGTTATCAACATTTAAATGGAGAGCAGGCTCTAGCGTTGGCAAGAACACGTAAAATTGATAGTGATGCAATGCGTGGTCAAAGACAACAAATTGTTATTGAAGCAATTGCGAAAAAAGCAATGTCTGTTCAATCAATTAGTAAATTAGGTTCTCTTTTAGATGCAGTTGATAGTAATATGAAAACAAACTTAACATTTGATGATATGCTTTCTATTACAAGAAATATGGCTGGAACTGATTTGCAAATGGAGAAAATTCAAGTAGAAGGCACAGATAAACGTATGGGTGGGATTTATTACTACATTCCAAACGAAAAAAATGTGCAGGATATCTCTAAAAAGTTGAATGAACATCTAGGTATTACGCCAAAAGCAGTTCGAAACTAATTGAAAAAGGTTGGCGTCTAGCCAACCTTTTTCTATATATTAAATAGATTAAAATACCATTGTAGTTATTTAAAAATGTTTACATATATAGTAAAATAGATATATATATACTATGCATGGAAGAATTATATAAGAATAATAGAAGGAAAGGAATTTCATAGAATGGGAAATGTATTTAATGTAAAAAGCATAATAGTTACAATCGTGGCTATTATTGCGATCGCAGTTGGGTATTTTATGTTTCAATCCGTTACATCACCAGCGAGAGCAGTAGCAAATCAAGTGAATTCAATACAACTTGCAAGCGAACAGTCAAAAGTGGAGATGAATAAAACAGCACCAACTCAATTTAATGGGCAAGTGAGAAAAGTGGCTTATCTTACATTTGATGATGGACCAGGAAAATATACAGCTGAACTGTTAGATATATTAAAACAAAATGATGCGAAAGCAACATTTTTCTTAATTGGCGCAAATGTAAAACAGTTTTCAGATTTAGTAAAACGTGAGAAAGCAGAAGGCCATTATGTAGGTATGCATAGTATGACACATGATTTTAAAAAATTGTATACAAGTGGCGAGTATGTAAATGAAATGAAAGAAGATCAAGGATTAATAGCAAATATTATTGGAGAATCTCCTAAATTAACACGTCCTCCATACGGTTCTATGCCTGGTTTAAATGAAGCACTTCGTAATAAAGTTGTAGAAGGTGGCTTTAAAGTTTGGGATTGGACGATTGACTCTCTAGATTGGAGATACAATAAAATGCCTGTTGATGCTGCTTCAGCAAAGATTGTTGAAAATGTACTTGCAGGTGCAACGAATCCTAAAGAAGTTATCTTAATGCATGATATTCATCCGCAATCTGTTGCAGCAGTACCGGCAATTATAAAAGGTTTAAAAGAAAAAGGTTATGAGTTTGAAGCATATCATGAAAGTGATCACTTCCCATTGAATTTTTGGCATGATAAACGTATGTAACATAGGGGGAAAAGAAGTTGGCTTATAGAAAATTAGCACTAGTTGGAGCAATGTCAGTAGGACTATTATCAGGTTGCTTTGGTGAAAAACCAGAAGAAAATTTATTTGTTGCATTTGAAAATGCAGCTAAACAAGAGAAGTCGTTGTTTGAAGATGCAAAAAAATTAGAAGCGTTGGAAAAACAAGGACAAGAATTATATACTCAAATTATAACAGAAGGAAAAGAGCATAATGAGGCGGTTGCACAAAAACTAGATCAAGCAGTCTCAAATGTGGACGAGCGTGAAAAAGTATTAAAAAGTGAAAAAGAGGCATTAGAGAAAGCACAAAAAGAAACAAAATCAGTTCAAAGTAATGTAGAGAAAATTGAAGATAAAAAAATACAAAAACAAGCGAAAAAAGTAGAAGAAGCTTATAAAAATCGTTATGATGCTTTTCAAAAAATGAACGAAAGTTATGTGAAATCAATGGCGATTGAAAAAGAGCTTTATGCGAAATTAAAAATAAAAGAAACAAAGTTAAAAGAAATTAGCGAGAAAGTGAAAGAAGTAAATACATTAACGGAAGAAATGAAAAAAGAAAAAGAGAAATTTAACGGATATACAAAAGAGTATAACGAAGGAAAACTAGCATTCTATAAAGAAGCAAAAATTAAGGTTAAGGAACAAAAATAAAGTACATAATATTTTCTAATATAAGTAGTATGTAACTTTAGGTAAGCTTGGCTGTAAAAAAGTGATAGATTGAAAAGATTTAAGTAAACTAAGACTAAAAAGTCGAAAAA
>NZ_JABUAE010000050.1 GCF_013314535.1 Bacillus sp. Xin1
AAGACAGTCCTTTCCTTTTTATTTCTTTATATCAATTACGATATCATCTAAAACAATACCTCTACTTTTCCCTTCTCTTTTGGGTACTTCTATTTTCTTCTCTTTTCCGCCGATTATCTCTACCGCCCCATAGTTCTCGGGAGTGCGAATTCGCATATTTACATGAGGAGTCACAATTAATTTTGTTGCATTTTCATTAAGTTTTGGGAATGTTGCACTCCAACTACTTTTATTTTGCTCTATATCTGTACTTCCTCCGTTACCTTCACCTGCATATCGATTGCCTAAATCATCCTTAATCTCTAACTCAACATCAGCATCATCCCACTTATTTAATAACTCCTTAGAATCCTCTTGATTGTAAAAAATGATGAATGACATAGGCGTTACTTCCATTTTCTCCAAACTTACTTTTACTCCTTCTTTTTCTGAACTTCCCCGAATTGATTGTTCTTTACTTTCTGGTGCATGTAGACTAAGACTAAAATTCCAATCCCCTTTTATTTCTCTTTGATTTTCTGAAACATTTATACTCTGTATATTCCAATCAATATTTACCATATCTTTTCTACTACCAGCAAAATAACTTGCGGTCACAAACCCTACATATTTCCCTTCATCAACTTTAGAAATTTGATTACTTCCTGATATCCCATCCGATTCTTTTATTTTTAGAAAATCAAAAGTACTAGGATTTTCACCTAAGTCTTTATCGCTTTCTATAGAATAGGTTAATGAGACTGTTTTCCCATCAAAAACCGCATCATTTACCGTAACTTTAATTCCGTTGCTTTCCTTTGTCATATTTATTTCTTTAGCATGTTGTTTATAATCATAATGCAGCCCCTTTTTTTCATCCGTATTAGTTTTATGATTCTCATAAAGACCTGTTCTGCCATTATCTAAAAATCGAAAAATATCGCCTACTATCGGAAGACTTCCAGCATAAGTAGGAAATCCCAACCCAAGCGTTGCAACGGATACACTCACTAGAATAGATGCAGCAGCGACACCCTTTTTCCATTTCTTCATTTTTTTCTTTTGGTGTATCGATTGTTTTAAATTACGCTTCACTTTTTCTCTTTCAAATTCATAAGCCTTCATTTCCTCTAATTCTTTTTCATCTATATCAATGTCATTTAATAGCTCGTAGATGTCTTTCATATTACACTACCTCCTAAACTAAGATTCGTAGCATTTTTTTGTAATTTCTTTTTCCCACGATAAATTCGATTATCAACCGCAGCCCTCGTTAAACCTAGCTTTTCTCCTATTTCTTCCGTCTTGAATCCTAGAAGAAACTTCATGATAAAAATCTTTTGATCTATAGGCTCTAATTCATTAATTATCTTCACAAGTTCATTTCTATCTTCTATTACAATGAATTCATCTTCTGCGGATCTTCCTTTATTTACATCCAAATCATCTGAAGTAATCGCAATTTCCTTATTCGCTTTTCTGTAGTAATCAATCGCTTTAAACTTCGCAATTGCTGCAATCCACTTCTTGAAATCTTCCGCCTCTCCATGAAACTTGTCTGCGTTATGCCAAACCGAAAGAAAAATATCATTGATACACTCTTCTATCAATCCATCGTTTTTTAACGGAATGAGAACCTTGTGTGTTATCCCCTTTATTAATGGCAAATATGTATCAACAATAAACTCTAGCGCATCTTCTTTTTGCCGTTGCAACCTTTTTATAAAATTTTTCTCATTTGATTTCATGTAGCGATTCCCCTTATTTTTTTGTAAAAGCTTTTACACCTTATATAACGTACAAAATTATTTTTTCTCTCACATTTCTCATCTTTTGTTTTCTTAATTTTAATATAAATGTATATTAAATTATTAGAATTTCACTCACATTCTTATCTATTCAAAAAAATAAAGTGAGCTTAAGATCAATCCTAAGCTCACTTTGTAAATAATATTAATTTGCACATTCTCTCTTTTCTGTATCAATGGACCATCCGATAATAGTCGCACAATCTCTTCCCTTCCATTCAAGCACGTTTGCCAATACAGGCTCCATCTGAAGCCCCCCCCCATTATACAGTACTTCAAGTAAAGACTGATCCTCATCAAACGACTGTTTATCACACTCTAACACTCCATCTGTCGCTAAAACAATATGGTTCATCCCCTTCTCTAATCCACGAACGCCAGAAGTGAAACACGGTGTATTAGCAGCGAACACATTTTTTCTTCCAATATACTCATAAAATTTACGCTTATTTAATCTTCCTTTTCCATTTTGTAATTGTTCTGCATGAAATAAGTAAGCAAAGCATTCTCCAACTGATAACCAATACAAGAATTCACCTTTTCTTAAACAAATTAAACAGGCTAGTTCTGCATTTTCTTGTTCACTTTTCTCAATAAACGATTCATCTGTAAATAACGCTAATAAGTACATATGCGTATGATGAAATGCCAGATGGATGGGATACGAGAATAATTCTTGTAACTTCTCTTTTCTTTCAGAAATTGCATCTATTATATAATGTATATTTTTCGTTTTATGATGAGCGTCAAAAATCATAACAAATTCAAATTCTAATTGCGGGTCCCACCAAGCTAGTACTGCATCTCCTCTTTCGTACGCATCACTCTCTTGATTCCCGCCATATATACCAACTGAAAGAGGACCACATTTTTCAACATGTATTTGGCCTAAATACATCTTTTCATGACTAATCCATTTAAATGTATGCACTTCGATCATCCTCTCTCTTGCTATTTGTATGCCTTTACACTAAGAGTACCGTATATTGCAAGAAAAATAAACTTTTTGAATATTTTCATGTGAAATAAAAGGATTTTACATCTCACAAAACGAATATATCTTAAAATACGATACAAATAAAACACGGAGGACCATTATCATGAAAAATGTCAATCAGAATTGGGAAACTATTTATTATCACTTACGGTATGAATATGAGGATAATCTTTCTCATCAAGCCATTCGAATTCTGCAAATCATTTCCCGAGAGACGGAAACTAAAATTGGCAAGGTTGCATCTGAATTAGGATTATCCCATAATACAGCATCAGAACATGTAAAACGCCTAATTCAAAAAGGATTTGTTATAAAGGAACGAAATAAACAAGATGAACGAGTTGTCAATCTTACATTGACTACAGAAGGTAAAGAAGCATTAGCGAAACATACATTATTAGATGAAGAAAAATTAAAAGTATTAGAATCTCAATTTTCAACAGAAGAACAACAATTAATCGAAAAAGCCTTTTCATTACTAGCAAAGGAGTCAAAATATGCATTTCCTCGTTAAGGTCATTGTCTCCGCCCTTATCATCGGCGGTGTAACTGAATTTGCCAAACATTATAGTGCAATTGGTGGTTTTATCGCAGCACTTCCTCTCATTAGTTTGCTTAGCTTGTTTTGGATTTCTGTTGAAGGCGGGGGTAAACAAGACTTAAGTCAATTTGCTTTAGGAGTATTATACGGATTTCCTGCATCAGCACTTCTTTTATTTATTGTGTATCTCGGATTAAAAAATTCTTTTTCACTAAGTACATCTGTACTATTCGGTATCGGCATCTGGTGTATCGTTTTCGCTTGTCAAAAATTATTTCAATCCTAGGGGAGAATTAAAATGAATCATTTTGTAGAAGTACTTGGAAAGAAGATGGAAGTTTGTATAAAAGGAACTAGTTCTCAAATCGTAGTAATTCACACCGGAATGGGTTGTTCTTTTTATGATTGGATGCCAATTGCAGAGAAGCTTGCTCTCCATTACAAAGTTATTCTCTTTCATCGCCCTGGTTATGGGAAAAGTGAAATTGATGACGAGCCGCGTACAATACTACACGCAGCAAAAGAATTGCGCGAATTATTGCACATGCTTACGATTCGACAACCCATTATTTTAGTTGGGCATTCTTATGGAGGACTATGTGCACAGCAGTTTGCTATGTTGTATCCGGAACAATTAAAAGCTATTGTGCTTGTTGATTCTACTTCTATGGACTTACATCGATTAGATGATCTTGATTTACCTGTCTCGAATCAAACCGACTCAGATGAAATATGGTTACAAAAATACATAGCTTATTCCAAGATGGATCAAAATACTCTCTATGTAGAATTACAATCTATATTATCAAACCAATATAGTCATTTAGCATCCCATAAACAAAAACAGTATATGAATTTCTCTACTTCGCCCTCATTATATAAAGCGACTGCTTCAGAGCTTTTGAATTGGAAAACCTGTGCAAAGAAAATGAAGCAACTTGAAGTAACATTACAAACTCCATTTATTATCATCGGACGGGACCCAAATTACTCCATTGAACAAATGATTGAAAGTGGAATGCCATCTGAAGAAGCAATAAAGCTTGAAGATATGTGGCAAGAGCTTATTCAAGAACAACTTATGCTCTCTCAAAATAGCAAGTACATCCTCGCTCAACATGCTAGCCACGGGATTGAGCATGATAGACCAGATATTATTATTGATGCAGTTCATTCCGTACAAGGCGGTGAGAAATATAACGTTAGAAACCATGAATATTTCCATTAAAGATAGAAAAAAGGAAGCAGTTCTCACTGCTTCCCCACTCATCTATTCATAATCTTCCTCGTCTTCACCACCATCATAATACGAGTTTCCATTATTCACATATATAGGTCCATTGGCAACATCAACACGAAGTACCCATGCCCAAGGTACAGCTAATCGTTTATGTAATGCGCGCCAAAATTCCATTGATTTTCTTTCGTACTCTTGGAATTCCTGGAGTATGCCTTTATAGGAGGAACCGTCTAACTGAACATTTGCTTCTAACAAACGAGAATAGGCATAGTGCTGTAATTCTAACTCAGCAGCAAATTCCATTTCTTCTGGTGTTGCCATACCAATAATTGTTCCATCTGGTGGCACAACTTCATATACGTTATGAACTTCAATGAGTCCTTCTGGATGATCTACTAACCCCTTCTCTTTCTCAAACACGTAAACAGCCTCCTTTGTATCGCAATTTTTTTGGTACAAAGACACATTTCTCTAATAACCGCACTCTTTCCTTCTTTTTTGATAAAAAATCACAAAATATTCAACAGATGACCGGATTATTGTACTGTCTTACTCATTTTCATCTTTTTCGCAGATATAAGCTTTTCTCCAACAAATGATAATTTATATACATCTGGCATCTCTAATTCTTTCCAAAAATCAAAACCGTATTGAGTATCAAAATAATTCATCATTAACACCATAATATTCCCATGCGTTCCAATTACGATATTTCCCCCTTTATATCGCGTTAATATATGTTGTATACACTGAATTCCTCTCTTCTGCGCCGTATCATTTGATTCTCCTCCTTCAAAGGAAAAGACCCAATTCTCCCATACTTTCATTATTGCTTTCTCAAAATCTATTACTGGCTCTTTACTTAATAGTCTCTCCCGTAAATCTTCTTCAATCTGTATGGATATATCAAAATGTTGCGCGACTCCTTGAACGGTTTGAATGGCCCGTTTATATGGACTAGACAATACAACATCTATTTGTTCCTCTTTTAATATATTTACCACAGTTTGTGCATCTTTCCATCCTTTTTCAGATAATGGTCGTTCTCTTTCTTCTGGGGTATATGTAGAATGAGCATGGCGAACAAAATATATTTGAGTCATGAAATTCCTCCTTCTATTCAATTGGTTCTATTAGAGATTGATTAATTCCTTTTAAGATTTTCCCATCTATAACAAACAAAAAATACTTTATGAAAAAGCACCTTTTGTTTACATAATAAAATTATATCATTATAACTTTTTTCTGAATTCCTCACTCGAGAACAAGGGCTACTCTATCTCACACGAAGTCACCTCTCCATTTAATAAAACCACTATATCCGACTTCTGTTCCCCCATAATACGCTGTGAATCAGGCGGTCCAATCACGACAGACTCCTTAATAGGAGAAAGATCCTTAGCTAAATGTTCAGCATTCACACCGTAAGCGGCTTGGAATACTTCTGGTGGGGTCATTCTAAGTATGTCTGAGCCTTCAGCTGATTCAAATTGATCATTATTAAAGAAGAGATGTAAATGTACTTCTTCTGATACAGCTGTAATCCAGTGCTACCACCCCATTGGAATAAATACTGTTTGCCCAGCTTTTGCTCGATAATTTTGCAGTTGATTCGTTTCAGGATTCAAAATAGAAGTAATTGCTTCTCCTGAAACAACGACATCTAACTCCCAAGCATTTGGATGCCAATGTGGTTCTCTCATATGACCTTTTGTCATAAAAAGATCGACAAACGCTCCTCCAATCATTGCTGGTAATTGTGTTGAAGTCACTTCATAGGCAATGTTTTTATCATCTCGTTTAAAAAATACATTTTCTCTTGAGTCAAAGAATAGATTTGATGTCCCAGAGCTTTTCTTTAAATTTTTATTATCTGGAACATATCCTGAATTAGCCATTCAATCCCTCTTTTCTATTCCCAGCACCCCATACTATTGGCGTCATATGGAAAAACAAAACTGATGTGCCTATCTATTATTGTTTTTTATAACAAAAAAACATGCTCCAGAATGCTAGCATGTTTTGTGATACACTTCACATTATTTAACTAAAAAATAAACCCATATTACTTGCTGTGATGTAACATTAAATCATCAAATTCTTCTTCAATATGATTTAACTTTGCAATCCCTTCTTTCCATTTATGAATATAACGTGATACTCCAACAACAAATAAAGTGAAAATAGTAGAAAGAATAATACCATATACAACAGTTACAGTATTCATTAGTTACACTTCCTTGTAATAGGTTATGATTTTATTATAATCCTTTTTCTTATGAAATGTCGGAAATTCAAGTTTTTGTAACAAAATTAAATTTTCTAATTATATTAAAAAGTATTTTCTACGCAAGTTTTAATAGGAGAAACCTTACGAATATTAAGGTTTCTCCTCAACTTAAATACTATTCTACCCCAACAGAAACAGTTTCTGGCAACGTGCTCCCACCATCAATTACAATATGTGTGCCTGTTATGTAACTTGATTCGTCAGATGCAAGAAAACCAGCCAATTGTCCGACTTCTTCAATTTTTCCTAATCGTCCTAATGGAACTCCTGAAGCGATTCCATCAATCACATGATTCGGTTCATTTGGATCAGATTCATTTGCAATTTGCTCTGCCATTGGCGTCATAATATAACCTGGACAAATCGCATTCACAGTTATATGATGCTTTGCTACTTCACGAGCTAATGCTTTCGTAAATCCCCAAATTGCTGCTTTTGTCGTTGCATACGCTGTTTCTCCCTCATCTGCAACTAACGTCCCTGTCACAGAAGACATATTTACGATTTTTCCGTAATTTTTCTCAATCATGAATGGCAGAACTGCTTTCGAAAAGTTCCATACACCATTAATATTCACTTGAAATTGGAAATCGCGTATCTCATCTGACATATCTAAAAAATTAGCGAGTCGAATCACTCCTGCATTATTCACTAATATATCAATTTTCCCATACTTCTCATATGCATCTTTTGTGATTTCTTTTACAGTAGCAAAATCAGTAACATCTACTTCATAACTTGCTGCTTCTAATCCTTTACTAACAATCTCCTTCGCTGTTTCATGAACCTTTTCAGAAATATCAACTAGTAATACCTTTGCTCCTAGCTCTGCAAACACATGAGCAATTCCAGCGCCATTTCCCATTGCAGCACCGGTAACAAAAGCTACTTTCCCATCTAATTTTCCCATTTCATAGCCCCCTTATGATTTGTAGAAAACTTTTTTAACAATCTCATCATACCAAATATTACCTGTAATTTTTAAAATTGTTCCATTTGTCAAAAAACGTTCAAAAAAAGCCGTCGTAACAAACGACAGCTCATACATTTTTAAATTATTATTCTATTGATTTTTCTTCGCTTCTATTTTTTCTTTTGCATTTTCAGCCTTATCTAATGCTTCCCCGACTTTTTTCTGTTTTTCCCTTGCTTCATCAATACTATCTACAGCTTTGATTACTTTATCAATACCTTCTTCATCCACTTTTCTCTGCTTCGCAACTCTTTCCTTTTCTTTTTCTTCAATGTCCTTTGCCTTCTGAAGCATATTTTCTGCGTTTGATTTTACAGCTTTCTCAAGAGTAGCATCCTTCTTCTTTTGTAATACTTGATTTGCATCATCTTTTGCTTCTAAATATTTACCATCTTTTAACGCTGTTGCACCGTGATCCATTAGCTTGGCAACATCCTTATAGGATTTTGTTTCTTCCGTAAATTTTTCCTCTTCAGCCTTTTCAAACCACATAATTGCATCACTATATTTTTCATCTTTTAATGCCTGCATGCCTGTTTCAATTTGAGTATTATAATTGCTACAGCCAACCATAGCAAACAATGCACATAGCATAACGAATATTTTGTACTTCATGTTGCACTTCTCCCTTTCTCAGTATTCCACATAGACTTCTTCAATTAATGTATCATAACTAAAAAACACTTTCAAAAAAAGAAAAAACTTCATCCTTAATAATGAAGTCTTTTTATAAAATGAATTCTACGCCTAGGCTGATACATCTACTTGTTTTTTCACATCTATTTGTTTCATTCCCAATAACACTACCATCCATACTCCGATAGCTGAAATAATCATTACGATACTAGTTGGCATTATATCTAATAAAAATCCATATAAAATAATTCCAAGAGGTGTAATCGCTGTAGAAATTGTTTCAATTAACCCAAAAACCCGTCCTAAATATTGTGAATCAGTTGTTTTCTGAACATATACTTGAAGGGGAACATTGATGGAAATACTCGTCATTCCAAAAATAAGCATAAAAATTATATAGTAAATAAAACTTATCGTCTTTGGAATGGTAACTAATAACGGAAATACAGTAAACAAGTACAAACCCGCTAAGATCAATAAACCAATGCGAACCGCGCGAAATAAATTATTCATTTCCTTACGCATAGATAAAATAACTGATGCAACCAACATTCCTACCGCCAACATTCCTTCCACAATACCTAGCTGCTGAGATGGTAAACGTAAGTTTTGAATGATAATATACGGAAGTGCAACAAACAATGCACTGCCAAAGAAATTAACCCAAATAAAGACTTTTAACATTGTATACATATCATCACGTCTCTTTACATATGAAAAACCTTCTTTAATACTAGATAAAAAATGAGCTTTATCTTGTTCTCCTTGTACATTATACAGATCAAATGCAATAAATAACTGTACAATGACCGCTAAGAAAAATGTAATACCATTTAAAAGAAAAAAGAATTTCATTGAAAACAAACCAAACACCATTCCACCAATAACTGGCGCTAAAATCGTCGAAAGTGCTGTCGCTGTTTGATTTAAAGAACTTGCTTGTTGAATACGTTCACTATTAACTAAAGTTGGAATAGAAGCTGTAAAAGAAACAGAGTAGAAACTCGCACATATCGATAACAGTGCTGCCGATACATAGATGAATAGAAGTGAAAGGCCAAATAAAGTAGAAAGTGCAAACATGGTGAACATGATAACACTACTTAATAAATCAGCACCAATAACAAGCCACCTTCTATTTACCCGATCCGCTACTGCCCCTGCAATCGGTCCACATATCATCCTTGGAATCGAGCCACAAATAAGTGTAATTGCAAATCCAACTCCTGACCCTGTTGTTTTTAAAACATATAACCCCATTGCAAACGTATAAATACCTGCTCCTAATAAAGAACTTATTTTCCCAATCATCATCAAAATGATATTTCTTGTTTCGACTTTCATTTTTGAATCATTTTGGCTTATGCTTGCATCTGCCATTATGCCACTCTCCCTTTAAAAGTTAAATTGTGTTAAACTTATTATATAATTACTTTTCAAATTTTGACAACAAAAAGTTTAATTGTATTTAACTTTTTATAATAAAGGAGCAACATTATGACTACTCTTGGTGAAAAAATCAAAGCATTACGAAAAGAAAAGCGTCTTACTCAGACGCAATTAGCTGGCTCAGAGCTAACGAAAAGCATGCTGAGTCAAATTGAAAATGGGAAAGCAACACCTTCCATGAAAACATTACAATATCTTGCTAGTAAGCTTGAATGTGAAGCAAGTTTTTTACTTGAGGAAGACAATGAAGAAGTAACAAAGCTGATTCCAAAAATGGAACAAGCTATAAAAAACAATCAATTTGAGGAAGTGTATCGTACACTACTACCTATTGTTCAAAAAGAGCTATCACCTATTTTAAGTACAGCTCGTTTATATAAACAATTTATAAGCGTTGCATTTCATATGAAAGATTACAACATTCATTCCTATATTGAAAAAGCTGTGGAAATTTTTCAAAAATATACTTTATATCGCGAGAGTACTCAAACTAGTTTAAAACTTTGTTATTTATTATTTGTTCAGAAAAAATACGAAGAATGCCTACAACTTCTTACCTCTATCCGCAAAGAATATGAAGAAAAACAATTAGAAATGGACCTCATTATACAAATAGAACTTTTCTTATGTGAAGCAGTGGTTTTACTCGCATACGGTAATTATGAGGGATGCGAAAAAGTCATCTTACAAGCCCTTAATTTCTCAAAAGAAAATCAAGTGTATTATAAAACAGACGAGTTTTATCGAATTCTCTCTTATCAAAATGTATTAGTAGCTGATAAGGAGAAATATTTACACTATATAAAAAAATCCGAGCAATTTGCTATTTTTACGGAAAACACTTTATCCCTTGCGATTGTAGATATATTAAAAGCTTATTACTACAACACAATTACAAATGAATACACATTGGCCCTCCAACATCTGGAAATGTTCAGAAAAAAACTCAAAGATGAACATCTGTTCCGAGAAGATGGAGCATACTACGTTGAAAAAGGAAAATCTTTATATGGTCTCAAACGATACGAAGAGGCATTGCAAGCGTTAGAACGAGCAACAATTCCAGATTATATGTTCCATCCACTAGATCAAGCATGGATTATCACTGGTGGAGCTTATCGTGCCCTTTGTTATATGGAGCTCCAAAATAATCAAAAAGCGCTTCAAGAAGCAACAGAAGCTTTTCATGCGATACAAGAATTTCCTGATTCGACATTTACCGTGTTTATTAAAGAAACGTTACAAATAATACAAAAACTTTAAACTCACCTCAAAATGGTATATTATTCCTCCTTTTTAGCAAAAATAATAAAGATGGGAGGAATGTAAGAATGAATGTACAACGTGCAAAAGAAATTTCCCAGTCATCAGAACAAGCGCATGTTAGTTTTCAAGGTATGTCTGTAATGATTCAACATGTGGATGAAAGCAATGAAACCTCCCGAGTATATGATGCAACAAATCCAAATCGTGAATTAACTGTTCCAATTAATAGCCTGGAAGAAATATAAGAAACCCCACTTCAATTTTATTTGAAGTAGGGTTTTTCTTTTGTACCGTATGAAATGAAAGGCCATCAATTTGTCTTTCCAAATATTTTTACTATCACTACACAATTAAAGTAAATTTCTATTTTTTCAATATCTATCCAATACGATACGTGATATTTCACAAAACATCTTTATACGCAAAAGACACACTATTCAATCTTTATGATATGATACAATCCATAAGTATAATTGGGGGGATACGATGGGAGATACAAAGCAAAGTAATGAATCTTATTATGCAGTCATATTCACTTCCCAGCTTTCACAAGACACGACTGATTATAGCGATGTGGCTGAGGAAATGGAGAAACTCGCTAAAGAGCAACCTGGATTCATAAACGTTGAAAGCGTACGGGATCAATCTGGCTTTGGCATTACCATTTCATACTGGGAATCACTTGGAGCAATTAAACAATGGAGAGAAAATGCAACGCATACTATAGCAAGGAAAAGAGGCCGTGAACAATGGTACGAACAGTTCCATATGCGGATTTGTCTTGTTAAAAAAGAATATGACTTCCATAGGAAAGGCTTGTAACTTATGAATCAAAAAATAGCTCTTATTGTTGTACATGAAATATACGGCGTAAATGAACATATGCAGGATATCATATCAAATTTCTCTTCAACACTGGTTGATGTATTCTGTCCGAATCTTTTACAACTAGATTCTCCTTTTCATTATGATGATGAACAAAAAGCTTACTCCCATTTTATGCAAAACATTGGATTCCAACATGGAAAAGAGAAAATTGAAGAAATGATTGAAACACTTTCAAAATCCTATTCGTATATAGGACTCATAGGCTTTAGTATTGGGGCAACCATCTCTTGGCTATGCAGTAACAACCCAAAAGTTCAGTTTATTATCGGTTGCTACGGCTCTCGCATACGAGACTATTCTTATATGATCCCTACCTGTCCTACTCTTTTAATTTTTCCAGAAACAGAATTGAACTGTTCTGTTTCTTCTCTTATTACAACATTACAAGAACAAAACAACCCATCTCTACATATAAAGCAACTTCCAGGAGACCATGGATTTCTAGACCCCTATTCTGTAAAATATAACAAAGAATCTACAAAACAAGCATATAACATAATAGATTCATTTCTTGAAAAAACTATAATGAAACAAATGTATTAAAGGAGTTTTAATATGTCATTTACATTACTTTTGTTTGCTTTCGTTTTTCTAATCATTCTCATAACATTAGCTTTCATTTTCATCACTCTTAAAAATCAAAAATATGTAAACCGTCCTTATCGCCATTCCTTTATCGTTATGACTCTATTTCTTGGACATTGGATTCTAGTTTTGACTAGTTTTTATACGTTACTCCCTGACTATATTAGTGATTTTATTTTTCTACCAATCTGGTACTTTCTTTGCATTTTAGGATTTATGGTTTTCATAAAAGAATGGAAAAACAACCGAATCATTTCTGTATCCGTCGGTGCTTTTTCTTTTATCAGTCTACTCTTTGGTATACTATTACAAGGAATTTCTAAAATGTAAGTAGGAGCTGAACTTTGAGGGTCTGCTCCTTTTCCTAAATGATACAAATAAATAAAAAGAGGAAGAAAAGCCGAAAATCAACTTCTCTTCCCCCTATTTTTTTTATAGGATTGCATAGTCATAGAATCACAAGGTGTGTAATATATTTGCGGAGTTGCTTTATTAACGAGCATTGTAAAAGTAAGTAGACCAATGATGAAGAAGATAAACAACGTAAACAGAATAACACCTATTGTTAAAATGATCATAACACCACCCCTTTTTTAATCACGATATTACACTTTTCGCTATAATATGAATGGAATCCTTGTTATATGAACAAACGTAACAAAATAATCACAATTACCCCCGTTAACACGGTTCCCAACAAACTTCGTGTATAGATGGCAACAAGGAATGTTGGAATTGCAGCAAGTAAATAATCCCATTGCATCGCTTTATTCATAAAAAGCACCTCAGCAAGAAGCGCTGCGAGTATTGCAATTGGTATATAACTTAACCATTTTAGTCCCCAATCTGGAATTTGTATTTTACTAAATACAATGAGCGGCAATAAGCGAGGAATTAAAGTAACTACACCTGCTCCAATTAAAAGTAATAACACATCCAGTCTTACTTCCATTTTTCAATCACCACCCCTATCGTTGCTGCTGTAAGTGTTGCAATTATTACTGCAATGCTTGCTGGAACGAAGAAATGTATGCTATATGCGATTACCATTGCTGCAATCGCAACACTAAGATGAATTGCTACTTTCGGATGACTACTCATTAATTGCAGCACAAATAATCCAATAAACATAGCTGGTAATGCATAATCCATACCATACGTATGAGGATTTGGTATCCATTCACCAAAAATACCACCTATGACATTTGCAATGATCCAGTTTAAGTATGCTGTCACATTTAAACCAAGCATCCATCTCTCACTTAAATACTTCTTTTTTGAAGCTTGCTGAACCGCAAGACCAAATGTTTCATCTGTAATTTGCGAGCCAATAATCATATTTTTCAAGAAAGGGACTTTCATTAAATACGGTGCGAGCGCAGCACTCATTAACAGGTGACGTAAATTCACAAAAAATACAGTGAAAATAATTGCAGAAGTAGGTGCTCCAGCTGCAAACATACCAGCAAGTATAAATTGTGAGGAACCAGCATAAATCAAAGTAGACATTAATGCTATTTCTACTAATGAAAATCCCGCTGTTTTTTCAATTACACCAGCTGCGATACCAATACTTAAATACCCTAGTACAGTTGGTAAACAGTCTTTCACTCCTTGCTGAAATGTTTCATTCCTATTCATTGACATCTGCACTTCAGCTCTCGCCATCACTCTTCCCCCTTCATTTCGTGCATCAAGCGTTTACCCGTTACAACGTGAACTAAATCTGCATTACCACGCCATAGTGCATCTAATTTATCAGGACCAAATTCCTGGGTAATTTCTTCAACCATGATATCATGACGAATATATTCTGTGGCGACAAGCACTAATGCTGGATCATATGTTGTAACAGCCCATGATGTACTATGTTCTGAAAAATTAGCAATAAGTACCTCTTTCCCATCTCGTGCAACAACTGTTAACTGTCCACCCATCCGCTCTTTCACAACATCCGGGGTCATATAATTATGATGAAAGGTTGTGCCAATTTTCGTTTGAGGTGCCCCAAAAAGTATTGAAAAAACATGTACACCAGCCTGTTCTTTTTTGTGAATAAGAGACTCTAGCTCAGTTACCTGCTGGTCCCATACAGAAATCCATAACTCTTCTTCTGCACGCTCAATCATGTTACTTATTTCCTTTAAAATTTGTTTATCCGTACGAATATGAGAGATTACATCTACTTGGCGCTCTTGCTCCAAACAATTTAATTTTTGATCAAGAAAATCAAATGATTTTTCAAAATCCTTTCTCATGCGGTTCATTAATTCAGTTGCCGATACAGGGACATATTTAACTGGTTCTGAAGGTACTAAATGCACTGCACCTTTATCCATTAATTTACCGAGTACTTCATAAATCATAGAACGCGGTACTCCCGTTTGCTTACTAATTTCATATCCCGTTGCCGGATAATGCTTTAATAAACCGATATACGCTTTACATTCATATTGCGAAAACCCTAATTTTTGCAATTCTTTCATGACTTCATCCATTGTAATCCCTCACTTCAATTTACTTCTATTTGTATTTACATGACAGCACGTACTTCAAAACGACGATTTTGCTTTCCCTTACTCTTTACTTTATCTATAACAAGAGTACCAATTTCATTTGTATGGTTTACATGTGTTCCTCCGAATGCTTGCTCATCAATATCTTGAATCGTTACAGTACGAATTCCTTAAATAGTAGTTATTGTTATACCTACTAATATAAAAAGAAAAAAATAGATAGTCAATAAGATTCTGAATTTTGTTTTAATTGATTAAAAATAGACTACCTTTACAACAAGGTAGCCCAACTATATTATTTCACTGCTAATAACAGCAGCTATTCCTTTCTTATTTCTTACTAACATTCTCATATACTTATTTCAGTTTCTCATATTCTTTCAAAGCATTTTGTAGAGTTAAGGTTAATGGTTCTGGAAGATAATCTAGTGAAAACCAGTCAACCTTATTAATAGCATGTTGTTCCAAGTTTTCTGCTATCCCATTCGTTACTTTTGCAATATACGTCGGACATACCCAATGTGCTTCTTCATCAGGTAAAATGTGATTCGTCACACATAATAGCGACGTGAGTGCGATCTCTAGTCCTACCTCTTCTTTAATTTCCCTAATAACTGTATCATCTACTTTTTCCATCCATTCTACTTTCCCACCAGGAAGACTCCAGTGTCCTTGCTCCGGTGCCTTCTTTCGCTGCACAAGCAGCAATTCCCCCTGCTCGTTTAAAATAAATGCCCCGACACCGACGCGTGGATATAATTGTTGGTTCATATTAACTTCTCCTCTTAATTTATAAGTTTGCTTGATTTTAACATACAAAATAACAGAACTACTTTCTATCAGCTTCATAAAAACCAATAGAAAGTAGCTCTCATTGTTTCATATGCACTATTTGTTCTTGTTCATCCATTTTGCCATACTGATGTTTGTTTTTCTCCAAATATTGCTTACACATATTCACAAAAGATGGTAAAGTTCGAATTTGATCAATATCTGAACTCTCAATAAACTGATTCATTTGATTTGTCATTTCACCCATACTAGCAATCAGCTCTTCTCTTTCCTTCCTCAATCTCTCGTTTTCAGCACGTAAGTTTTGAAGCTCTTTCTGTATATCGTGTGTATTATCTTCTTTTATATGCCCAGCTGCCATACTTGAAAGTGTATAAATGCCTTCCATAAATTGATATAGTTCTTGTTTTTTCCCCTCTGTACCAATTGTTTCAAAATTATTCACAATCCCAGATAATATAGTAACTAGATTAACTTCTGTCTTTTCACCTTGAATCACTATACTTTCTACTTCCGTCTCATTCACATAATGCTCTGATTCATGCTTTTTCTTACGACCTGGCTTTCCCTTTTTGATGTTTTCAAATAATAGCTCTTTGTTCTTTAACTTATAATACGTATTCTGCAGTTGACTTTCTGTTTTCGGAAATAATTGCAACTGTTCCTTACTAATCGCCTTTGAAGTACCTGCAATATTTAAATGGTGCTGCTGACAAAATTGATACGTAGCATATAAAAGTTCTAATTCAGATTTCAACCACATGATTTGAGAATGTTCATATGCAAATAAACCACCCATTTTTTCAACATCTCTTTGAAAAGTTATCATTTTATTATATAAATCCATTAATTCTTCATACGTTACATGGAGTTCTCTCTCTATTTTTCTGCATTCCTCTTCTACCTTTTGAATATTTTTTGTTCTATTTGTAATATTTTTCAAAAGATCTAGTGCATGAATTGCTGTCTGTTGGTACATTTTCATTCCACTCCCACTCAACATTTTTGCAATTTCAACTTCTTTTTTCTCTTTTATAAAAATAAAAAAATATTATAAAAATATTTTATAATATTTCTGAATTATTAGTCAAACTTCCGTGAAATTGACACATTCTATTTTTATATTAAGATTAATTTATAGCAATGTGAGGGGGATCTAGATGGAACATAATATTTTAAAAGTCATTGCACTAGCAGAAAAGCTAAAATATGAAATGAGACATAGCTGGCTTTCAAACGGACGTCAGGAAAGTGTTGCGGAACATACTTGGCGTATGTCGCTTATGGCTGTTTTAGTTCAGCCTTATTTAGATAAAGAAGTAAACATGGAAAATTTATTAAAAATGGTTATTATCCATGACCTTGTGGAAGCGGAGGCTGGAGACATCCCTGCTTTTGACACAATGAACAGCGAACAATTACAATTGCAAAAACAGGAAAATGAACAAAAAGCGATTTTAAATATTAAACATACATTAGAAGGTCCTCTTGGGAATGAGCTGTATGATTTATGGATGGAATTTGAGGAAAAAGAAACATATGAAGCAAAGGTCGCGAACGCTTTAGATAAGCTAGAAGTAAAAATTCAGCATAACGAAGCAGACATTGATACGTGGCTTCCAATTGAACATAAAATGACATTCCAAGTTGCTAAACATACAAACTTTGACTCGTTCTTATCAAAATTACAAAAAATGATTGAACAAGAAGGCGAAAAGAAACTAATCGCTGCCGGCATTAATGTGGAGGCGTGCAAACAGTAAACAATAACTCTATGATGTGAAATATCATATAACTAGATAATTATAAAATATGGTAAATGAAATTTTATCGGCGATTTTACAAATATATCAGCGATTCGACAAGGAATATCGATTATTCATCAAATAACGGCACAAAAATATGAATTTATTTCTAGACTCTTTGAACAGCTCATTCTAAATGAGCTGTTTTTTCATACAAAAGTATGAAAAAACGCCCTCCTTTTTACCGATTTTATATAGAAATATATAGATTAAAATAAAAGTACAAGAACATACAAGGAGGAGTATTTATGATTAAAGGATTATACGAAGCACATCTACCCGTTCACAACTTAGAAAAATCCATACCATTCTATGAATCATTAGGATTAAAACTATATAAAAGATATGAGGATACTGCCTTCTTTTGGATTGTAGAAGAACAAAGTTGGCTCGGGCTTTGGGAAGGAGAAGAATATAAAACTCCGTATCATCCTTCCCTTCGCCATATTGCGTTTCAAGTAGACATTGAGTTTCTTCATGCATCTATCCAGTGGCTGGAAGACCGAAATATTGAGCCAGTCCCATTTGGCAATCGAACTACCACCGAACCTTTTGTTCGCCCTAACCAAGGCAATGCTTCCGTTTATTTTAAAGATCCGGATGATAATAGTATTGAGTTTATTAGTTTCGTTCATGTTCCAGATGAATTAAAACATATGACAGAGAAACTTTCTTTAGAAGAGTGGACTCAACTTTTAGAAAAGCAACCAAAAAGCTAGCATACATGATACATATACTAGCTTTTTAGTTGTTCTATTCAAGTCGCTGTAAATGAGATAGTATATTCTTATTTTCTTTATTTACGTTAAAATTGATACTCATATACATTGTAATCAAAAATATTTGTAAATCCTAAGCTCTCTGCTATAGCAATTGAAGGTTTATTCACTTCCATACAGTCCCAACAAGGCACATATCCTTGTTTGAAACATTCTTGAACAAATGCATGTGCGACTTTCTTGGCAAGATTCTTCCCTCTATGTTCCGAAATAGTCTCAATATTTGCCGTATGCGTATTCCCACTTACAAATCCTGAAAAGCAAAGACTCACAACTTGATTCCCATGTAAAATGACACATCCGATTCCTTTTTCAAAAAATAATTCTACCGAATTCCAAAATGATGTAATTTGCGAAACGAAAAATGATTGTTCAAGTAAAGAGTATGTTACAAGATTTTCCTTCGTTACTTTTAATACTGTATATGTCTCATTAATCGTTGGCTCATTATATGTTTTATACGCATCTTCATATAATGTGTATACTTTTTGGTTAGATTCCTCGTATGATTGTTCACACAATATTTCTCTAATTGCACAATCCCACCCTACTTGATGACCAAATCCTTCAAACCACTTCAAGTCCAAATAGGCTGCTTCTTGGGCAATTTGTTCTCTTAAAACCTTTTTTATTTCAAAGTTAAATATTTTATTGTCTGCATCACCAATAAATACAAAACCATCTAAATTTCCTAGCCAAACTAAACCCGACTGTGGTTCACTCACATTATCAACAAATATGCGGCCCGGATTATTCCCTTCAATGATCGCTTGCACTTCAATATGCCTTTCCTTGTCTAGAAGGAGCTTACAATTCATAAACTGGTCTTTCTGCAATTCGTATATCATCTTTTTTCTTTCCTTTCCTATTTATCCCGCTATTTGCGGGCAGTAGTACTCCCACCTCAAAATTCGGCGAAAGTAAAGAAGATAGGTGGGAGTACTACTGCCCCGTAAAAATCCAATTGGTGAGGGGTAATAATCAGTGGGGGATGAAGCCCCCCCCTGATTAAAGTTTCACTTTATCAGAGCTTAGGTTTCATCACTTACTGTACACTCTATGAATCTCTGCACTAACCCTCTATTTTCTGGAAAGAAAAAGATAATACCTGCCATTTCTTCACTACTTTTCCAATCTACTTCATAAATTAATCCATCTGGATCTCATATTCCTTAAAATAAAACCATATTCCCTGTTCGTTTCGCATGCTTTTCTGCTTTTCGAACAAGCACGTATGATACGCCAACTAAAACAATTAATAAGCTAGCTAATAAACCTAACTCTGGAAGTACATTTATAATACCTTTCCCTTCCATTAATAATGAACGAAAAATTTGAAGTACATATGTTAACGGAAAGAGTGCTGCTAGTATTTTTCCCCATAACGGTAATACAACAATCGGTATTCGTACGCCAGCAAAAAATTGCATCGGTTCCTCTAGTATTGTAAATAGAATACTAGCATCTCGTGAAAACAAGAAAATCGTATTTAAACAACCTCCCCAAACAACAGCTGAAATACATAAAATGAGAAAGGCAAATATAATATTTTCAACCGGCGGCATCGGTCTTTCATTTAGAAGCAATGCAATTAGAATAGAGAAAAATGTGAACATCCAAACACCTTCTATTAAGTTCGCTCCGGCCCTGCAGTACATCATCCATACGCGTGATGCTGGTGTCAAAAAGATAAGTTCAAGTGTGCCATTTTGACGCTCCCATGACATTTGCCATGCAGATTGCACGAGGCTCCAAAAGAAAACATATCCAATATAACCGGTAAGAAGAAAAAAGGTAATTTGCTTTGGATCCATCCACTTGGCAAGTGGACTGCTACTTGACGTATCGAATGGTTTTACCGAAAAATAAGCAGTTGCAAAGAGTAATACCGGCCAAATGAATAAAGAGAAATAGACCATCTTACTATGAAAATGATTGCGGTGACTCTTTTTCCATTCCGCCAAAAACATATTCATGCACTCACCTCATTTGCAATTTTTAATATTGCATCTTCTAATCTTGCTTTATGTGTTTCTAACTGCAATATACGAATTTGATATTTTGTTAATAATGATAGTACCGTTGCTGTCATATCAAAAGAAGCTTTTAATTGATAACGTATATGTTCTCCCATATATTCTTTCTCATATTGGATTTTTTTCATTCCTAAAGAATGTTCGAATCGCTCTATTGTTTCACTCTTTATTTCTGGAATTACAATTTCTAAACGGTATTCACGGACAATTGATTGAATAATATTCTCTGGCGTTCCTTCATACAATAATTTCCCCTTTTCAATTATATAAAGACGATCACAAAGCTCCTCTACTTCTTCAAGATAATGACTTGTTAATAAAATCCCTTTATTTTGTTCCTTTGCCAAACGATAGACCATTTCTCTCAATTTTTTCGCTACAGGTGCATCTAACCCTAGTGTTGGTTCATCAAGAAATAAAAAGTCCGGGTCATTAATAAGACCTCTTGCAATTTGCAGGCGTTGCTTCATCCCTTTTGAATATCGTTCTACAGGTGTATGAGCTGCTTCTTTTAGCTCTACTTGCTGCAGAAGAAACTGAATACGCTCTTCTAATTCAATCCCTTTTAATCCATATAAACTTCCAAAATACTGCAAGTTTTCATATCCTGTTAAACGCCAATATAACATGCGTTCTCCACCTGCAATCATATTAATCTTTTTCTTTATAAGTAAATCTTGTTTCATGCTATCCATCCCATCAATTTCAATCGTACCTGAAGTTGGTTCTAGAAGTGTTGCTAGCATTTTTATCGTTGTCGTCTTCCCAGCACCATTCACACCTAATAATCCTACAATCTCCCCTTTTTGAATGGTTAAATCCAATCCATTTACCGCTTCAACCACTCTTTTCTTTTTACGAAAAAAACCTACTTTCTCTTTCAACTCATACCGCTTCACAAGTTGCTTTGCTTGTATCATACGAATTCTCCCCCTATGCAAAATGTTTTTCAATTACATACTTCTCCATTCGTTTCATCGTCCATACACCTGTAATAAAATACGCCGCTCCTAATCCCGATAACCACATCAGTTCCATTTGCATGGAAGCTACATTTCCTCCCTCAATCACGCACAATCGAAATGCTGATAAACCATGTGATAATGGCATCAACACACTCATAGGCTGTAAAAATGCAGGCAAATAACCTACTGGAAAAAACACACCACTTACAAGGCTCATAAAAATAAACAATGTATTTTGTGTTAAATACGTATCACGGAAATATAGCATAAAAGCGCCAAGTACTAACGCTTGAGCAAAGATAGAAAAAAAGAAAATTACGAATAAAAGTAATATTGAGGTCATATTCACTTCTCGAAAATGTAATCCAAAAAACACACCAAAAATAAAAATCGCAAGAAATTCAAGTCCTAATCGTAATACACCTTGTGCCGCCGCTCCTAGAAAATACCCTTGCCGAGACGATGGCGTTAGTAATAAAACATCTAGCGTTCCTTCTCGCAGTTCCGTAATCAATGTCCGGCTCACTATCATTAATAAAGAAACAGCAAATGAATAAAAAACAGCTCCTAATATAACGTAAGAAAGATAATCATCCGTCTTCCCTAGCTTTGCAAAATTTGCATCTAACTCTCCTTGAAACATAAAATGATATGTTAAATAAGCAAACAATACGATATATACACCAGTTAAAATATGTCCTAGAAAAAATGACCATGGGTATGCTCTACGCATCGTATAGAAATCACGGCGAAATGTCGCTTTAAACGTTAGCCACATGTTCTTCCCTCCTCTGATTTTTGAACAATTGGAAAATCCATAAATTGGTCTAAATCAACACGAATTTGCTCTAATCGTTCTCGATTTGTTTTGTAAAATACGTAGTAACCTTTTCGTTCCTTTTCGATAAGCCCTGTAGACTCTAACATTTTTAAATGATTGGAAACTGTTGATTTTGTAAGACTATATCGCTCTGTTAATTGCTGTGTACAAAAAGATTGAAAGGATAAATCTCTTAACATTTTTAATCTCGTTTCATCTGATATCGCCTGTAAAATTCCTAAAAGATCCTTTGGTACCTCATCTGCAGATGACGATGCAATTTCCACCTCATAATATACTTTTATATGTGTTGAAATAAGATTATCTATTAGTAAATGCGGCGCGACAAAAGTTGATGGATATAACGTAATTGCTGATAAATCCTCATAACGGTATTGCCAAGTACGGGCCTTTAAAAATGTTATCTCCTTTTCATCAATTAAACATCTCGGATGCAGCTTTTTAGAAAGAGACATCGGATTTTGCTTCAATATTTCTTTCACATCGTATACAGATTGTTCTAACCACGGTTCAATCCGAAACAGCTCGCGTGCAAAATAACGTTGATGATATTGAAGTAAAAAATCACATACGATTTCTTTTTCTAAATTCGGGAACATTTCCTGAAACTTTTTTCTATCTGCTACTCGTAATTTTTCAATTCCTTCTTCTACATAGGCTTCTTGCTGTAATTCAGAGCACCAATCTATAAAACGAAACCAATCATCGCTCGCATTATTAATTGCGTGCATAATTTCTCTTTCTTCTTCTTTCATTTGATTTAATATATCTTCCGCCCACTCTAATCGTTTCATATGATGAGCGGGATTACACAGGACATGTAAACTTACTAGCATTTCGCGAAATGGTGAATATACAACTTTGACATGTCGTTGAAACCATGATGTAACTTGTGACATAATTTCTCCCCTCTTTGATTCGTTTTCTATCGAATCAGTTTTATAATTTTACAAAATTATTCAGTATATTAACAACTTACGATGTAAACGTCAATGGAAAATTAGAAATATTTTCATAAAAAAAGACCTCAGCTATGC
>NZ_JABUAE010000051.1 GCF_013314535.1 Bacillus sp. Xin1
TTCTCGGAAGTGAGGAAATGTAGTTCACTTAAACATTATTTAATATTCATTAGTACGTTTAATTATTTTCATAAGTTCCTTTACTATTGGAAAGTCAGGAGGGCTGATATTACTTGGAAGTTCACTAAGGTCGAAAAAGTGTAGATTTTCAACTTCTCTTTTGTCTATTTTTAATTCACCTTCATAATCATTACATATGTAAGCAGCAACTACGTTATATACTTCATCACCGTGAGGATATTTGTAGTAAAATTCTTTGCCAGAGAAGATGTTAAATAATCTTAAATTATTGGCTATTAAGCCTGTTTCCTCATACAATTCTCTCTTTGCTACTTCTTCTAAGGTCTCTCCACATTCTAACGAACCTCCCGGTAATCCCCAACAATTATTATCCTTCCTTAACTGTAATAATAATTTATGATTTTTATATAATAAAACGACGCATGCTCCTGCCATAATTAACGGGCGACTACCTACTACCTTTCTTAAATCCATAATATATCCCATAACAGACTCCTAAAAATAGATATTTTTGTGTATTCAAAATTAATTATAAATACAATGCCTTTTCATGTACATAGAATAGATAATCTTTTAATTATTGTGGTTATAGAAAGGTATTTTACGTATTGTAGATAAAATCTCAACCAGATACGAAGTACCTATTGTATCAAGATTCGAGTTATCTGGAACAAATAAGAATGTAAGATGTTTTTCAAAAGAAAGGGAAGGGAGGGGAAAGAATTTTTACATTGAAATAGATTGCTTAATAGTGTCTGTTCTTTTTTGTGTAATATTAAAGAGATAAATTCCCCTACATTTATCGTTTTTTTACAAAACATACTGTTAACATTTTCGTGAAAATGGTTAAATTCGTTGACAACTTTTTTAGAAAGCACTTTATTGCTATGAGTTTTAAAATGTGATTTCATAGTCTTTGTATTGAAAAAAGCGACATGTTATGTCGAAAAGTAAAAGTTATAAAAAGAAAGAATTTATACATATATCTTGTGTCTTGTTTTGAAACGTAATACAATATTTAGGGAAAACATCATAGAATTAACACGAAATGCAACAAATTCTCTTAATCCGAGTTGCTAGTAATCTAATATGTCGGCTGTGCAAGTTAATTGCTAATATCGGGAGATAAGAGAATTACAAAAAGGCTTACCATCTCCTACAATGGTAAACCTCATATAAGGTGGTGAAAAATTTGATGGACACACAAACAATTCTTGCTTTATGTGCAATCTTCACTGTTGTACTAGGCATAGTTAAGTTAAGCAAGTAATCCTAGTAATTCACACCTCGGGTAAAAAGTAACTTTATTTTTGGCATATCAAGTCTCCTACAACTTGGTATGCTTTTTTCTTTACACCTATTACATCAATAATTATTATCAATAAGAATTCTCAAAAATGCTTACACCCTTCAACATGAATGACTCATGTGGGTTAACACATCTTTATTATACTTACAATACTTCCTTTATTTCAAGTCATAAACTTAAAATATGTGTAACTCGCCCTCCCCAGTTTAACCATTTAAATTAGATACTAATAGAAATTCCCGTATTTTTCGTAATACTACCGCCCTTCGGTTGCTGTCCCTACGGGCTTACTTCCCCCAACGATTAACAAACCTAGTCGCGATCATAATCGTTTTTGTTTTCTTTTTCTCTTATTCTTTATAATCTGGTTCTATGATATACTAATAATAGGGCTAGGGGATTCATTCCTCTCTATGCACTTTTTTCTTTTTTTTCCCTTTTGCGTTTAGTCTTTTTCGGCTAGACGCCTTTTTTCGTTTTCCCCCATATAGTTCTTACGATTCTGTTGCAAAGTTTTGTTAAGGTTAAGTGGTGCCAACAAAAAGTTGTATATTTTATGCGGTTGTTAGTAGCTCCTGTAATTCATTGTACGTCGAAAAACCGAAGTCTGAGCCAAGACTTCGGTTTCGTTTATATAAAGCATGAATGGTTTCGATGCCTTTCAAGGTACGGGAAGCGTGGCGAAGATTTTGAAATCCTGCGGATTTGGAAAATCTTCGCTTCACATGCCTATGGTCCTGTTCAATGAGATTGTTCAAAAGCTTGATTGTACAATGAATTGTATTTATATAAAAGCCTTGTTCCCTTAATTTGTTAAATGCGCAAAGTAATGCTGGTGCTTTGTCTGTAGTGAGAATCGCTGGTTCTCCAAAGATTTTGACCAATCTTTTCATAAAGGCATAGGCAGCCTGATGATCCCGTTTTTTACGAAGTTGAATATCCAATGTGTGCCCGTCTTTATCAATTGCACGATATAAATAACACCATTTTCCCTTGACTTTTATATAGGTTTCATCTAGTTTCCAAGATAATGGAACGTTTTTATTTTTCTTCTTCCCAATTTGATAGATAAGATTTCCATATTCATGAACCCAGCGCATGATGGTTGTTGGGTGAACCGAAACACCACGCTCTTTCAAGATTTCAGATACATCACGATAACTTAAAGAAAAACGACAATAGTAGCCGACGGCTAGCAAAATAATATCCTTTTTAAACTGTTTTCCTTTAAAATACCCCATATATCATTCTCCTGCTCACACTTTTTCTACAGGTTATCTCTGTTTAGAAATCTTTGCAACAGAACCGAAAAACAGCATCTACAGCAAGACTCGCTTTTGATTTTGGCAGTTCAGACTCCATTGCAACTTTTTTGATTAATTCTGTTTTGTTCATATAAACACCTCATTGTGATAGATATATTATTTTAGTATAAAGGGAAGAATAGAACGGTGCAAGATAGCCTGTGTGACTATGAATCTGTAAATAATTAGGGATGAGGATATGCAGAAAGGTGAAATTTGAGAAAGATAAGAAAAATGACCTCTCATTTTGCTCTGTAAGACAAAGAAGCAGGATTCGAAATGGTTTTATATGTAGGAGAGATAAAACATGCTATACGAAACAAATAGACCATTAAAATGAATGGGAGTTATTTGCGAGATAAAATAGATCGAAATGCCCCTTTTTGGAAGAATAATCTGTAGTATGTTGAAGTATAATTCATAATTTCACATACCGGAATATTTAATAAAAATAAAACTCATCAACCAGTCATCAGGGGTTGCTTCTTCTCTTTACTCTTCGATACAATAGACATATGAATATGAAACAGAAAGGTGACTCACTCTATGAATCAACCTTTAGTAAATTTACGAGTCGATTTTGCTTTTAAGCAATTATTTGGTGTACAAGGACAAGAGGAATTACTGATTTCCTTTTTAAATGCAATCTTGCATGAGTCTTTATCTACACCGATTGTATCGCTAAAAATTGAAGATCCACATTTGCATAAAGAATATGAAGAAGATAAATTATCCATACTAGATATACTTGCCACACTTAATGACGGAACAAAAGTCAACATCGAAATCCAACTAAGAAATACACAAGAGATTGTAAAACGTTCCCTTTACTATTGGAGTAAACTCTATACGTCTCAGCTTGAAAAAGGAATGTCTTATCGGTCGCTCCGAAAAACGATTGCAATTAACTTATTAGATTTTCATCTCTTTCCTGATTATGAAGATATGCATACAATTGGACAGTTTTGGAGTAAACAGCAAAAACAAGTCTTACTCGATGATTTGGAAATCCATTTTATTGAGATTCCAAAATTGCTTCAGCAATGGAGAGAAGAGAAAATTAATCCGTGGGAAAATGAATTTGCTCGTTGGTTACTCTTGTTACCAGCGCATGAAGATGAACATTTGACCCACACATTGGAGGATATCGCCATGAAACAAGACCCAATGTTAAAAAAAGCGATCCACAAATGGGAAAATATGAGTCAGAGTAGTTCCTTTCGTTTAGCATATGAAGCCAGAGAAAAGGTATTATTTGATGAACAAGCTAAATTGGCACATGCTCGTGAAGTCGGTATCGAAGAAGGTATTGAAAAGGGGAAATTAGCTGAAAGAGAACAATTAATCCGTGGTATGCATAAAAATGGAATGGATATAGAAGATATTGCGAAGTTTACAAATATGGATATTTCAGAAGTACGCAATATTTTAGAACAATAAAAGGTAGACATCTCCTTCATAAGAGATGTCTACCTTTTTTCTGATTATTCAGAAAACGTTGTGTATCCTCAATTCCCTGCATTTCGTTAAATTTACATCCGAGATACGTGTAAATATAGGTCATAGTCTTACTTTTATTTCTATGTAATTTTACGGAAAAAGGAGAAAAAGGGCTACATGGCCTCACCATATCAAAAAAAGAAAATTGTACGTTTAAATACAATTTGGACACATTTCAAGGTGTTTGGTGTATGCTAAGCCTATTTTTCCTATTAAATAGGGTCTATTTGGTACTGAAAAGTCAATATGAACAACACGTTTATAAAGGTATACCTTTAAGGACATAACTTTAATCCTTATAAAATCAAGGTTTGTAACGTTTATAAACATGTTGCAAACCATTTGTAAACGTTTATTAAGCATCTATGACCTTTATAAATCCCTTAGTAAGCAAGCTGTCCAAATGCAATTGTTTATTTTCATGGGATTTAAATCATAAGGAATTATGCTTTTAGGATTTTTTGTTTATCGAAAGCTGATTGTTTGGCTAAAATATAACACCTTATATCTTTACAAACAATGTATCCGTATGGTTAGGAATCAATTTCCTACCCCATATCTAATCAGAAGGGTTGTTGGTAAAATGTCTGACATCCAGAAACAACTTAAACTTACTGAGATGAAACCTGAGTTACTAAAAGAGTTGGCCGAAGTGGAGGCACAGGAGTCGGCTCCTCGACAAGTTGGCATGTTTAGGACAGTAGACTTGGCAACAAACGTAGAACCATTTGCTTGCGTAGTCACATGTTTTCCAAGTCGGTCATGCGTATGTACAATTAGATTTACAAGAAAAGAACAACTTGCAAATCCTATTGCTACTTCACCAGCTTTACTTGCCAGGATGAAGGATGAGTTGAAGAACGTTGTAGCTGAAGTGGAGGCGCAGGATTCGGCTCTTCGAAAAGACAACAAGGTTAACGACAAGACTTAAGGTTTAGACTTTATGATGGGTTAACCTAACTCCAAACATTTATGATCTGAAAAAAACTAAGACCTTGCGTGTGGGTTTTAATTTGTTATTCCAAATTTTTCACTGAGTGGGTATAAAATCCATTTTTATTGGCATGCTTATGAACGACAGATTGTGATTGTGATTGTATTGAGATAAGGAGGTGGACCATAATGCATAACGATGTCTTTACAAATCTGGAAAGGTCGATCTTCCGAGCGAATCCTGAATATGAATTGGTATCGCTTGACACCTTGCTGTTGGAAGAGAGAAAGAATCTCGAGTTCCTCAAGAGTGACCCTAATCACTACGGGATACTCAAACCCCGCTCATCCAGACTTACTCCCAAGTCCATTAGCGAAGAGACTGCAATATTATTGAACATACTCCAACAGCCTAATCACCTTCCTGAATTTGTAAAAGAAACACTTCAAGAACGATGCAATCAGTTGATTGCCAAGTTTGTACTGGATGGTATCCTGGAGGTTCAGCACGGTGAGTCTTTCGTATGCGGCGTGAATGCGTATGAATTTCTTTATGGTGAAAATCAATTGTCAGAGACTGTGGATAGCAGGATCCCACAACTCTCAAGGCAGGCGCTCCAATATGCACAGTTCCTAGAGATTGATGATGTGAATCAACTAACAGAACGCCTGTATTCCTACAACCGAATTCCATTATCCTCTGAGTGGATACGGATATATCCGTCAACGGATGTGGTCTTTGAGCGGTTGGTTGTCCAATCAGGTCCCAACTTAAAAAAATTGTTGGACACAAATTGGACAAAAACCTCGGACGGAACCAATGGAGGATGGTTGAGCTGGAGTTTGAAGCAGTCAGGCCAAATAGACCGGTCCGATTTTTATTATAAACTTTATATCAGCCCCCGACCCGAGCCTGAGTTTATGTGTGCGGCATTTCAAGAATGTACAGCCGTTTTTACAGACCTGCAGGTGCGGCATTTCAAAGTTGGAAAGGATGCTGTTGGCCTGTTGCGTCCTGACAAGATGGTTGCGTATTTTACCACTTTTGAAGAATGTGAGGAAACGGCCCGCCGTCTCCAACAAAAACTGCAAGGTTGCCCGGCACAAGGAACACCATTTACAGCCGAATTTACAAAAGATGGTCTACTCTCTTGGGGAATGGACCCTCCTCACAACACGCACGGGTCCGGCTGGCAGGATACTTCCAGCTGGCGCATCTGGGTGAGTTCCCGTTTAGCTACTGCCCTGCATGTGGCCAAAGCCACATCCGACAGCCGGATTGAACCGTGGCGATTCGCGTTGCAACGCCTCCATCTAGAGGAGGTCAACACCGACACCTGGACACCGAATAAAACAATTTGGCAAAACTTGTAAGGAGGATTAACCGATGTCCAATCAAGATGCTTTCATTCTTCCAGAAGATGTGGTTTTAATCCCTGTAAGAGATATGCCCAAGCATATCTTGAAACAGGTGGAGTATGAGGAAACCGACTATGTAATCTCCCGCGTGTCGTCACGTCACAGATCCAGAATCATCGACGCAGAATTTGCAGACTTGATTCGGGAGTTCAAAACTGCCAAGACCATTGTTCAAGCGATTATCGGCTTTAGCAAGGCAAAAAAAATGGATCCAGAACAGACATTGGAAAACGGATTTCCAATGATTCAGCGTTTTATTCATGCGGATATACTGGTACCGGAAAACTCTGAAAAAGCCAAAACCATCACTTCTTCCTTTGAACCTGGTGTCCACATCGCGGAATATGAGGTGATACAATGTATTAGCTATACGGAAGACACGGAGCTCTACCAAGTCAAGGATGTAAACGGTCATTTGGCGGCACTGAAAATCGCCCGTCCCGAACGCAACGAGGAAATGAAAAACCTCTTGGTACGGGAGGCTGCTATCCTGAAATACTTGGATGGTCAGCATGTCCCGAAATTGTTGGACTCTGGAACTTTCCAAAATGCAGACTATCTCGTACTTGAATGGTTCGACGGTGCTACTCTGTCCGTATCGGTTCAAAATTTGCGCAATCTACCTGAAGGGAAAGATTGTAAAACACGCTTTCGTTTGTGTCGAAACATCCTTGAAGCATACGCTTACCTTCACGAGAACGGTATCATTCATGGAGATATTCACGACAGGAACATCTTGGTGGATGATGATGCAAACATCAAAATCATTGATTTTGGGATTTCCTTAATGGATAGGAACGATTCCGATTTAATAGAAGCACATCGAGCAGGGTTTGCTTTTTATTTTGAACCAGAATTTGTAGAATCCCATTTGGCCCGACAGTTGCCTCCCCGTGCAAACTATTTGTCAGATCAGTATTCGTTGGCTGCACTGCTGTATTACATCTTGACAGATTCTTATTACCTAGACTTTTCCTATGACAAAAATGAATTGTTCAGACAAATAGCAAAGGATGACCCGTTGCCTTTCTCCAATCATGGAATCGAATGGCCCGAGGTAGAAAATGTGCTCAGAAAAGCTTTAAGCAAGACACCAGCCCAACGCTTTCAGTCTGTTTCCGAATTTTTGAAATGCTTCAGCAAAATTACAACGGAGCCGGTAATTACGCGGATGCAACCTGAAGAAACGGCAGAACCTGTCGACTTGAGCGATACCCAGCGCTTGTTGGACGATGTGCTGGAAAGAATGGGTCATTTGTCAAGCCCTTTGCTGTCGGAAGATTACCCAACGGCTCCTACATGCTCTGTTAACTATGGAATGGCAGGCATTGCATATGGGTTGTATCGAATAGCTATGAATCGTAAGGATGCTGAATTACTTTCAGTTGCGGATGTTTGGTTGAGCAAAGCCGTTGCGCAAACCGAAGCCAAAGCTGAGCGGGCCTTTACCAATGTGCAGCTAGAGCTGACCGCGGAAACTGTAGGGCGTATCTCTCCGTACCACACGGCAAGCGGAGTTTATCTAGTGCAAGCCTTGATTAGCCGTGCACGGGGGGATTTCTTCGAACAACAATCGGCGATTGAAAAATTTATGGCTGCAACAAATGCACCTTTTGACAACTTAGACTTTAAAATTGGCAAGTCGAGTGTACTACCTTGTGACAACTTAGACCTTACACTTGGCAAGTCGAGCGTACTTCTTGCATGTTCCATTTTGCTTGATTCCATCACTGACAATGAATTGGCAGACAAGAATTCGTTGCTTGCACTGGGGAATGAGTTGATGACAAGCATTTGGAATCAGCTCAGCCTGTTGCCAATGATTCAAGAATGCCGGGGGCTTCCCCTTCTTGGCATTGCCCACGGCTGGGGCGGATTGCTGTATGCGGCCATGCGATGGTGTGAATCTTCAAGCATCCCGATTCCGTCCCACATTGTCAATCGTCTGTACCAACTGGCTGAACTAGGCGATATAAAAGGAAATGGAATCGGTTGGCGAAGAGAGTATTCCAAGTACAAGCAACCTGATTATTTACCAGGCTGGTGCAATGGAAGTGCGGGTATGATCTTCCTCTGGACTCTGGCTCATCGAATGCTCAAGGATGAAAAATTCTTGGTTCTCGCCGAAAAAACAGCATGGAACGTTTGGGAAGAGCCTATATTCTCAGGCAACCTGTGCTGTGGGCTGGCAGGGCAAGCTTATGGGATGTTGCATCTGTACAAACACGCAGGGGACACCAATTGGTTGTACCGTGCACAAGAATTTGCTAAACGGGCGTCAGTCAATATTAAGTCAAATCCGATGAACATATCGAACAGTCTCTACAAGGGAGAGATTGGAGTAGCTGTATTACTTTCTGATTTGGCCAAACCTGAATCCTCCTGCCTCCCACTGTTTGAAAAAGAGATGTTTTAATATTGTGATTGTTATTACCTTGAAGGAAACAACCATTCAGAATCGACCTTTATTAAATTATTGGGTTGTGAAGCATAGTACCTCATATCTTTTCAAATAATATAATCGAATAGGGAATCAGTCTTCTACTGCCATATCAATACAGAAAGGTTGCTGATAAAATGTCTGACATCCAGTCACAGCTTAAACTTACTAGGATGAAACTTGAATTACTAAACGCGTTAGCCAAAGTGGAGGCACAGGAGTCGGCACATCCACAAAGAGATATGTTTAGGACGGTGGACTTGGCGGCAAACGTAGCATCCCCTAACATTTGTGCTGAAGGAACATGCCCATTCACATGTACAAGCACATGCCCACGAACAGTGGGTGATGAACAGGCGCGAAATGCATCACCGGATTTACTTTCCGCGATGAAGGATGAGTTAAAGGACGCGTTGGCCAAAGTGGAGGCACAAGAGTCGACTCATCCACAAAGAAACATGTTTAGGACGGTGGACTTGGCGGCAAACATAGCATCCCCTAACAATCGTGATGAAGGATGCACATTTACATGCGGAGGAGGGACATGCGGAGTCTCATTTGCTGAACAGGTGGCGGGAAATGCATCACCGGCTTTACTTGACACGTTGAAGGATGAGTTGAAGAACGTGTTGGCCAAAGTGGAGGCACGGGAACAGACTCATCCACAAAGAGACATGTTTAGGGCGGTGGACTTGGCGGCAAACATAGCATCCCCTAACATTTGTGCTGAAGGAACATGTCCATTCACATGTACAAGCACATGCCCACGAACAGTAGGTGATGAACAGGCGCGAAATGCATCACCGGATTTACTTTCCGCGATGAAGGATGAGTTGAAGAGCGCGTTGGCTAAAGTGGAGGCACAGGAGTCGGTTCTTCGAAAAGACGACAAGGCTTAAGGTGAAAGACTCGGTGGTGGGTTAACCTAACTCCAACCATTTTATGATTCGAAAAAACTAAGACCCTGCGTTTGGGTTTTAGTTTTTTATTCCAATGTTTTAATCGAATGGGTATAAAATTCATTTTTGGCATGCTTATAAAATCAATTGTCAGAGACTGTGGATAGTAGGATCTCACAACTCTCATTATAATTCAATCTATAAGGGGATTTAAAATGTCGGAATTTTTAGATGCTGAAGCAAGGGAAAGAGGGACCAGGTTTCTCATTTATCCACAAAATAAAAAGTTAGAAGGGTTTGCACAACCTGAAGTAGTTTATTTAAACGTACCACCGGGTTCAATTAAAGCTGGACCAGAGGATGATAGAATGTATGTAATCGATGCAAAAAATAAGAAACCCTATAGGTTTAAAGGTGAAGGTCCTGGTTATGTAGGTTCCCGTTTTCCGCCTGTACAACCAAACGCCCAAGGACATTTTGATCATATTAAACCCGATGAGCGTGCGTTTTCCTCTATGACTATGTTTGCCATGGTTAGACGTACCTTAGAGATTTGGGAAGATTATTTCGGACATCGTATTAAGTGGCCTTTCAGTTTTTCTAAACTAGAGCTAATTCCTCGGGTAGAATGGGATAATGCACATTCGGGACCAGGGTTTATTGAATTTGGTTTTCCATGTGTAGAAAGGGAAAGAAAGTCTTTTAATTGTAAGACTTTAGACTATAGTAACCCTTATTGTGAGAACTTTGATGTTCTTGCCCATGAAATTGGTCATATAATCAAAAACGCTGTTATTAAACAGCCAGACTCAGAAGCCAAAGAAACCGAAGAGTATCAAGGACATCATGAAGCATTTGGAGATATAGTGGCTATTGTCGCTTCCTTGCACTTTAATTCAATAGTCGAGCATCTCCTTGAGAATACAAAAGGAAATCTCTTTTCTGTTCATGAGTTATCGCGAGTGGGTGAATTAGATAAGACTCGTACAATTCGTATTGCTTTCAATGGTAAAAAATTATCTGATATTAAACCAATATTCGATGAGCGTCGAGGAAAGTGGGTAAGAGAGGAACATCAACTCTCTGAGCCATTTACTGGCGGAGCTTTTGATGTGTTGGTGGAAGTTTTTCAACATAATCTAATTGAAAAAGGTCTTATCTCTAAAGAATTGGGAAAGCGTTCCTATCATGTTAATAAACCCGAGGAAGTACGAGATATTCAAAGGGAGTTTGAACAGTGTTATCAAGGAAGGGAAGGCGAGTTCAAAGATGCATTACTTAAGGCACGCGACTATTTCGGTCAACTAATGGCAAAAGCTTGGAGTAAAACCTCTCCTAATGATTTATATTATTGGAAAGTGCTGAACAATATGATTGTGGCTGACCAGGAATTAAGTAACGGCAAATATGAGCAAACAATCCGCGACAGCTTCAAATGGAGAGAAATTACTACCGATGCATTTTATAGACAAATTATCAAAACCCACATTGTAGATGAATTAATAAATTTATCGACTGAAGATGAGATGGGATATAAAAATTTTCAGAATAGTATAGAGGATAATATAAGTACAATATCGATTTATCAGTTTGTATTCGCCATGAAAGCAATTGCTGAAAACGATCTTTGGGACGACCTTGTATACTATTTCGAAGAAAAGAGACAAGACAAGATATCGTTTTCTTCTGACCATGTTACTTTGCTAAAAGAAATATTCATTGAGAAGATTAAAGAGGGTAAGCCTATTAATAAGCGTGGACTTCTATTGTAAAGTAAGTGCAGCTGTCGTTGATTACAACTATAACTGGGTACTAACCGCGGTGAAGGTCTAACGATTCCGGGTCGACTTAAATGATAAAATACACTGCTTTGTGTACTATTCTTAACAGCAGACTAAGTAGAAATTAAAAAACTAGAGATTATTTCATCTTTTTTGTAATAAGTCTACCGCCGTTTTTTACTTAATCTTATCCTTTAATTTTCATGATTTATTTGATAATTTCTTCTTACCTTTTACCATGTCGTAATAAATCTAAAAAATGTTTCCAGCTTTATATTTTTTCTATTTTTTCTTTGGTGACAAGCACCCCCCTTAATATTTCATTTGTACATATCTTTACTAAAAAACGCCTAAAATATTTATATTTTTAAAATTTTTAAACAATTGGGAGGTTTAACTAAAAGTGCCTAAAGGATGCTCATTACATATTGGATTAAATTCAGTTGATCCACAACATTATTCAGGATGGAGTGGTGAATTAGAGGCATGTGAAGCAGACGCAGAATCTATGGAATTAATTGCAAAATCATTAAATTATGAAAATATCTCTAAGCTCTTAACAAGCAATGCAACAATAGATAATGTGGTTAAAGAAATAACAAACGCCGCATCTTCTTTAGAAAGCGGTGATATTTTTTTTCTTACTTATTCTGGACACGGTGGAAAGATTCCTGATCAAGATAATGATGAATCAGATGGTTTAGATGAAACTTGGTGTTTATATGATGGGCAATTAACAGACGATGAATTATACTCATTTTGGCATCTTTTTAAGGAAGATGTACGAGTTATAGTTTTATCAGATTCTTGTCATAGTGGAACAATAACTAGAGCTCATTATTACGGTTTAAGTGATTACTCGAATATTGATCCGTTTAATAATATAACATATAGATTTATGCCAATCGGTATAACTAATAGAACGTTCGAAAAGAATAGAAAATTTTATACTGAAAAAAAGAGTCTGCTTATTGAAAAAAATACAAGTGAAATCAAATGCTCTGTTAAATTAATATCGGGTTGTCAAGACAATCAACTTGCAGCAGATGGATCTTATAACGGATTGTTCACTGCAACTTTATTATCAGTATGGAAAAATGGAGAATTTGTGGGGAACTATAAAAAATTTCTAAAACAAATTGAAAAGTTAATGCCTCCTAAACAAACTCCAAACCTTCTAGATATTGGAAAAGAAAATTCAACTTTTGATAATCAAAAACCATTTGTAATTAATTTGAATCCTCAAGAAGAACTAAATCCTCAAGAAGAACTAAATCCTCAAGAGGAACTAAATCCTCATGAGGAACTAAATCCTCATGAGGAACAAAGCCAGATTCGTTCCGTCCTTCACCCCAACCCTAAATTATGTACTATATCCATTTATCGGTTTGTTTTAGCAATGAAAGCTGTTGCAGAAAATGATCTTTGGGACGAACTTGTATACTATTTCGAAGAAAAGGGACAAGACAAAATATCGTTTTCTTCTGACCATGTTACTTTGCTAAAAGAAATATTCATTGAGAAGATTAAAGAGGGTAAGCCTATTAATAAGCGTGGACTTCTATTTTTAAGTAAGTGCAGCTGTATTAATTACACCAATAACAATGGCGACTAAGGTGGTGGAAGCCGCAACACTCCTCGTGCCAAAGAGCTTTTATACAGCTTAACTTTAAGTAAGCAAAATGCTATTCTTTCTATCCTATAATTAGGAAGGATGGCATTTTTTTTAGTATCGAATCCTCTCCAAATAAAATGAAACAATTAGTTTGACGTTTTTTGTCTAATGTTGTAATTGTAAAGGCATTGTATATCAAAATTGAAAAACTCATGCTATTACTCATTATAAGCGCTCCTGCTTTTAAATAAACAGACCGCTTTGCTCCTTCAGGAGTTATTTTCTCTTTTACAGATGTTACATATTTACCGCCTTTAGTTGCATCTCCAATCTAAATCCAATTTACACCATTCTCTTGAGTTGTATTAAAGTTCTTAATTGGGCACCTTATATTTTGGGGATTGATGGATGTATACACGATGGTTGGCTCTCATTTGAATTTGATAGAGAATTGTTGGTTCTGTTGCAAAGTTTTCTACATGAAGCTACACTCTAGAAAACAGGATCTAGGAGAATCAGACATGAGATATTTTAAAGGAAAACAATTCAAGAAAGATATTATTTTAGTAGCTGTCGGCTACTACTGTCGTTTTTCTTTAAGTTATCGCGATGTATCTGAAATCCTGAAAGAACGTGGTATTTCAGTGCACCCAACAACCATCATGCGATGGGTTCATGAATATGGCAATCTCATCTATCAAATTTGGAAAGTGAAAAATAAATCTGCACGCTTATCTTGGCATTTGGATGAGACTTATATCAAAGTTAAGGGCGAGTGGTGTTATCTCTATCGTGCAATTAATAAAGATGGACACACATTGGATATTCAACTTCGTAAAAAACGGGATCATCAGGCTGCCTATGCCTTTATGAAAAGATTAGTAAAACATTTTGGAGAACCTAAGGTTCTCACTACAGACAAAGCGCCAGCATTACTTTGCGCATTTAACAAATTAAGAAAACAAGGATTTTATCAAACTACTATCCATTGTACAATCAAGCATTTAAACAATCTTATTGAACAGGATCATAGGCATGTAAAAAGACGTTTTGCCAAATCTGCAGGATTTCAAAATCTTCGCCATGCTTCACGTACGATAAAAAGTATTGAAACCATTCATGCCCTATATAAACAAAGGCGAAGTCTTCAAAGAGACTCCGCCTTTTCAACGTACAATGAACTTCAACAATTATTAGCTACTTCTTAAACATTGCTCCTCATTTACCAACCTGTTTATGTTTTTTTCAAACTTTGCACCAGAACCTCGGGTTGATAATGTTTCTACTTGAATAAATTTTGCTTTTCCATACTGATCACGCCCCTTTTTAGAGTACTAGTATCAGTATGTCCAAATTTACTAGATTTCTTGCATCAGAACCCTTTTTATTATCAAAGTCCTTTTATCCAACGTCCAGCCATTTCAATCCAATTAGCTACTTCTGGCTGGATGGTCCATTCGTTATTTTTTTCCTTAGTTTCCTCTGTTCCAAGGGACAAACCATGAATCCCATTAGGGTAAATGTGCATTTCCAAATGCACTTTATGTTTAAGAAGAGCATTAGCAAATAAAAAACTATTTTCAACAGGAACAGGCTCGTCCGTATAAGTGTGCCATAGGAAAGTTGGCGGGGTGTCGGTGGAAACGTGATTTTCCAATGATACCTCTTGTAAAGATTTATCATGGTTTTCTCCTAACAATGCAGTAAAAGAATCCTTATGTCGATATGGTCCAGATGTAATAACTGGGTAACTTAATAGAATTCCGTTGGGCTTTATCTCATCATTCGAAATCCCTAAACTTTCAGATAAAAAACTTCTATTCCAGAATACCCCCAAACTTGCTGCTAAGTGACCACCAGCTGAAAAACCAACAACAATGATCTTATTCTTGTCAACATGCCATTGTTCTGCATTCTGCCTAATAAGTGAAACTGCCATGGAAAGTTCTAACAGTGCTGTTGGAAAAGTAGCTGGGTGAACGCTATATCGTAAAACACATGCATTAAAACCGATTGCCATCATTCTAATGGCAATCGGTTCTGCTTCTCTGTCAGAGGTAAATTCATATCCCCCGCCAGGACATATAATGACCGTTGGACGTTTTCGATTACTATCTATTTCTGGGGAATTATTTAAAAAATAAGTATATAACTTAGCTTCAGAATTCTCTGTTCGAATATCGATAATTTCATGTATCATTTTTTCTGCCTCATCTAATTTTTTCAGAAATAAGTTTCACTTTTATTTCTATTAAAAAGGAGTAGTAAAACAACAATTACTCCTACTTATTAAAACAATTTTGATTTTCAAAACAATAAACAGTTTCTATGAGGTTTTACTTCACTCTTTACAATGCTCTATATACTTCACGCATTACTTATCTTTAAAACTTAATGCCCTTTTAAGTGCATTAATATATTCACTTTTAGCACGCTGGCTGATTTCTGCATTTGGAACAATATGTTCGAAAGCATGAAAACAACCCGGATATAGATGAAATTCTACTTCAACGCCGGCTTGCGCAAGACGTGTAACATAGTCAATCGTTTCATCCCGGAAAGGATCCAATTGACCTACACACGTATATGTCGGAGGAAGCCCTGACAGATCCTCCTCCCGCGTTGGTGCGGCATATGGAGAGATTTCACCATTTGCATGCTCGCCTAAATACATACCCCAAGCCGCCAAATTATTAGATGTGTACCATATTGCTTGCTTGTCCTTAATTTCGTTGCTGGAGAACGTAATATTTCTATCATCAATCATTGGATATAACGGCATTTGAAAACAGATGGCAGGTCCCCCTTTATCACGAGCCATTAATGCCAATGCAGCAGTTAATCCTCCCCCTGCACTGCCCCCTCCAATCGCTACTCGACTCAAATCGATATTTAATTCTTCCGCTGAGTTAGTCATCCATATCAATGCAGAATAACAGTCTTCTATAGCTGCCGGATAAGGATGCTCAGGGGCGAGCCGATAATCTGGAGATATGACAATACAGTTGGCCGCTCCTACAAAATTTTCACACAGGCTGTCTTCTCCGTTTGGATGACCTAAGACATATCCACCTCCATGGCTCCATAGAACAGCTGGTAATTTTGTCTGATCTCTCCGAGCAGGTTCGTAAATCTTGATCAGCATTTCTTGTCCATCCCCACCGGAAATAAACCGTTCGGTAGTTCGAACAAGTTTTGAATTCCCTGTTGGGGGTATTAGCATTTGTCTTGCCATAACCAAGTCATCAGGGAGTTGAATTACTGGTGCTGTTGTTAAAACCTCTCTTAATTCAGGATTTATCCTACCTAAAAACTCCATCATTTGATCCTCCATCTTCTTCATTAACCTAAACCTATGTTGTACCGCCTTCAACTAGTTTTACATCAAGTGGTTGAGTAAAATCTATAAGATTATCATCATTGTTTATTCTACTATCTAATAATTTTACTGCTCTTTCTGCCATATCAGATATAGGCTGTTGTATTGTAGTAAGGTTCGGAAGGAAATTTTTTGCTATATCAGTACCATCATCACCAACAATTTTTAACTAATCCGGAACATTTATTATAAGGCTTAGAGCCTTATAATAAATGTTTGTTGCTAGAATATCGTCACTTGCAAAAATACCATCTATATCAGGGTTTTCTAGAAAGATTTGAGTAATCAATTCATGATATACTTTAGAATTTAATGGTTGATTAGTTTCATAAATGATTGGCGTAAAACCGCAAACTTCCATTACATCTTTATATACGGATGTACTTAAAATTATTGGCGTCTTTAAACTAGCTGGACCATCCATATGAATGATTGTTTTACAATCTTTTTTTATCAAATGTTCTGTTGCCAAATTACCTCCTAAGTAATTATCAGAAGATACAATGGGAGCAGAATCAGAAATATATTGGTCAATTGCGACAATTGGTAACCTTGTTAAAACTTGATCAAATATCCTCCTATCATGACTACCAACAATGATGCCGTCCACTTGATTCTGTAGAAGCATATCTAAATACTTTTTTCTTTCTGTGCATGATTCAAGCTATTGCATAAAAATACTTTATAACCTAATTTCTCGCATACCATTTCAAGATTAAATATTAATTCAGAAAAAACGGGTTTTTCACTGTTGGAAAAATCAGCCCAATTATGTTACTTTTTTGTGTAGACAAAGATCGCGCCATCTCATTAGAAAAATAATGGATTTCTTTCATTGAATCATTAACTCGCTTGCGAGTTTTGTCACTAATATAGCCGCGGTTGTTCAATACTCTGGAAACGGTGGCTGGTGAAACTCCAACATGTTTTGCTACATCTTCCAATTTTGGTTTCATTTCTTTCAACCTCTTCAACTAATTGAAAATTGAGGAAGTCCCCTCTACTGGAATCACTATATGTCGGTTTTATGCACACTGTTCCTTCGAAGTGAGGACTATTGTCTTTGTTTTTATATATAAAATTAATTACCGCTCAATTTTCCCTATCAAGGCTAACCCAAGATATAGCCTTTTCAATATATTCGTTCCAAAAATCATTTGAATGGTCCCCCTTTGTTTCTCTATATGTGACATTTACTTTTTTCGAAACTAAAAATTCATGAAATTTCTGGTTTACATCTAACAGGAAGTCCTCCGTTCCACATGCCATATATATTTGGGGTATTTCCACTTTAGCCTTTATCAACTCAAGGACAAGTGCCTCCGGATCTCTATCACTGCCCATAAGCTGATTTAAGTCGCCAAAAACTCTTCTATAATATTTATAATCTGCTACTTCATCTTTATAGTCGCTAGATATTCCTGCTATCCGGTAAGTTATGATTGCGGAGGACAAGGCAATTATACGACTGAAATTATCAGAGTACTTTAATCCGTTGCGAATTGCTCCATATCCGCCCATTGATAATCCACCAATAAAGGTATCCTCTCTCTTTGTGGATAAAGGAAACATTTTTCGTGTAAACATTACCAATTCATTTCCAATGTATTCACCAAATAACTCTCCTTTATCAATATCATCCAAGTAAAAATGATTTTCACCTGACGGCATAAACACAGCTATGTTATATTTATCAGATAGTTCCCGAATTCTTGAAAAGCTAAGCCAATCCAGATAACTACCGGAATATCCATGTAAAAGATAAAGAGCTTTTAATGGGCGCTCCTCAGCATTTACATGCCCAAACATCTCATTGCGATCTAGCGGTAATAGTGCATTAAAAGTAACATCCCTTTTTAAAGCCTTTGAGTAAAAATTAACTTGTGATATGGCCAATTGACTCACTCCTTGTGTCTATTAAATTTTATAAAAATGGAGGTTTATAAATAAAGAAACGGTTCTTTCGTATCAATAAAAGTGACAGGAATGTCCTTTACCAAGGGCTTCAACCATTCTGCCATGTATTTCATTCCCCATTCCTCACTCCGCTCATGACCAACAACAATCATTCCCTTGTTAAGTCCGAGCATGGTTGCATCATTGACATAAGCACAGAGTGTCCATTCTGTGATTTCACCACACACCATAACATCCAAGTTATGATTTCTCATTAGCTCCATTGGCATTTGTTCTCTGCCTAAACCTAAGCTTCCTCCACCAACTAACACTCCTACTCTCGAACATTTCATTTCAGGGTTGCCGACAATTTGAATAACATCCATTGATAGTTTCTGTTTAAAAAATCCGGCAAGTTCAGCTAAAGTGACTTCATTAATTTCGTATGTGAAAGGCGAGTTCTTCTCTAGCAAATTATTTTCCCATCCAATTTCTTGCAGAAGCCCATCATAAATTCTATCCGTTTTCGCCATATGCATATAATCATGGTACCGCCAAATTACTATATTGTTTTCTTCAATCAGCATTTTCTTTGCAAGATATAACGAGTCATCCTCAAGCCAATCCGTCTCATCCGACCCTGTATAGAAAGTGGGTTCATGTGTAATTATCATATTTGCACCGACCGCAATAGCCTGCTTAATAACATCTATCGTTGCCATAAACGTAGTGACAATTCCTTGGACCTCAGTATTATGATTCCCGCATATTAACTGATCACCTGTTTTTTCAAGTCTCATATCGCCACATGAATCTGAGAGAACTGTCTCGATCACTTGTTGTACATTCATTTACTATTTCCTACTTTCATCTTTTAAATTAAAATAAAAAATAAATCAAGTAGCGTGTTGAAATTGAGATATTCCATAGTCCTGGAATCGTAAATTCCTTCTATACATCTCTTCTTCCAATAAAAAAACAAAATAAGGGTCAAGTTTTTGCGCTATTGCCTGTACATAGGCGTGAAATAAAGCTTCTTTACTTAATGTCGAAAGTATTTTAATCACCTCCCTTAAATCAACATATCTTTAGCAGTATGTTGAAAACTTAAGATGAATTTATATAGAGGGTGAACACTATTAATTTGAAATAATATTTTTCTTAGCTTTTTTAATAGAAAGTCAAGCTGATACATTATTTTTTTCAACTTGTTCTTCTAAACCAAGATTCTTAGGAAGAATGAAAGATGCTAACATGCCAACGACTAAAATCATTGTCATAACGTACATGGCGCCGGCTTGCGAACCTGTTATTGAAATAATAATACCTGCAAGATATGGACCAGCAAAACCACCGATTGCTGAAGTAACTCCTGTTATCCCTCTACCGGCACCTTCAACTTCCTTTGAGAAAATAAGAGATGGTATTGAGTGAAAACTAGGCATAAAGGCCTGTATAAAAAAGCCTACTATACACATTAAAACGATGTACAAAGCGGCATTTGTACTATTAGAAAAAAGACCTAAGGAAGCAAGAGTAATAGCAAACAACAGTAGCGGTATCCCAGTACTAAGGCGACGCTGCTTTATCTTCACTGTTAATTTAGACCATACTGCCAATCCTAAAATCGCAGATATAGATGGAAGTGCACTTAGTAGCCCAATATTACCAATCCCTGCATGTGTAACAGATTGAATAGCTGTGGGCATCCAAGTAAAAAATCCTATCTGACCGAACACCCCGCAAAAGCCAATTATACTTAAAGCCCAGCTATACTTATTTCTTAAAAGATACCCTAAAATAGGTAACAGCTTATCCCCACTTAAATTATCGTTCTCATCTTTCACAAAAGCACTCTGTTCCTTTTGAATGGTTGTAGTAATATAGTCTCTTTCTTCTTTGCTTAGCCATCTAGCTTCTTCAGGTCTGTCATACATTACAGCAAACCATATAACACCAATAATTAAACTGATAACTCCTAAGATGATAAACATCATTTTCCAGTTAAACATTGCTATTAGAAACCCAGCAATAGGGCCAGTAAGTGTTGCTGCGATGCCGGAGGCACTGAACACAACCGCTATGGCTCGACTCCTTTCACCATTCTTTTCAGGAAACCAGTATGTCAAAAGAGTCATGATGCCTGGTACACTAGCTCCCTCTGCAACACCAAGTAGAAATCTGAGTACAATGAGTTGCCAACCGTTTGTAACAAATGCTGTAAGAATGGTTATTACGCTCCAGCATATCGTTGTAATGCCTAAAAATTTTCTAAGTGTTCCTTTTTGGGCACTGTGTCCACCAGAAATTTGTAAAATCATACCTCCAATACCCGTTACTCCACTCGCAAGCCCAGCAACGCTTGCAGCAATTCCTAAATCTTTCATCATACCTCCAGGTAAGGCAATAGCTAAGAGTGACGAACTCAAAAATGTAAAAAAGCCCATTAAAAATAATACAGGTAAAAAGTAAAACCATCTCAATTTTGGTATTTTTCTCGATTCATTCATGATTAAATCCCCCCCTTTTTAATAATATTATCTTGCGTTTTAAAGCTATATACTCAGGTCGATAACCATGCACAACTGCAACGCACCTCCATAAATATAAAGCGCTTACAAAAAAACGAATTATGAATGTATCTTTACATCCATACCATTAATTCTGATAAAGAGGTCAACATTTTATTGTAGTCCCCAACAAGATACAACTATAATTTTAGTTTTCATCTAATTTAAGGGTAAAAAAGGTGATTATTCATATTTCATTCCAATACCACATGCCAAATCAAACTAAAAACCAATTAAACTTTTTAAGTTACGTTAGGGATATTAATTCTCACTACAAACCAATACTATAAAGCGTTTACATGTATTATAACAATTCTAAATCAACCGGTTGTTATTTATATGTTAATCGGTTAACATACATGTGTCAATCATTTAACATAATCTTATGTGAAATTAGAATTTTAAAATTTTATTTAAAAACAGAAAAAACTACCGAGTGACACGCTCGGTAGTTTTTTAAAGAAATGGATTATGGTTAAAGAGATCGAGTTTGGCTTGTACCTGTAAAATAATAAGCACTTTCTATTATTTACTGAAAGTCTAAGTGGTACCCCTCTCAATGGTAGAGACCGGTATAATATTTTCAAGTGGTACCTCGTCCCCTTCGATTTGCCTTGTAATCAAATCGATTGTTAGCTCACTCAATTTTTCAATTGGTTGACTTATAGTTGTTAGACGCGGCCATATTAAAGATGCGATACCAATATCATCGTATCCTATGACTTTGATTTCTTCCGGGATTGTCTTTTTTAATTGAAGACAAGCTTGAATGACCTGGGCTGCAATTACATCACTGCTGGCAAATAAACCATCAACTTCCTGGTACTTTTGAAGGAACCGAGCAATCTTATCTACATTGTATTCTAGTTTTGAATCAGTTCCATCTAGTTCCAAAGTGGTATATTCAATCCCAGTGTCTTTTATTTCTTCCATGAAGCCTTTGAACCTATCACTTGCGAGCAGTGCATTGTGATGTTGTGCTCCGATGCCACCATAAACAAAAGCAAGCTTTTTGCAATTTTTCTTGATTAATAATTGTGATGCAAGTCTTCCTCCCATAAAGTTATCTGAGGCAACATATGGGATATCTTCAGAGATAATGCGATCTAAAGATATAATCGGCAATTTTAGATTAATATATTCATTCACATCCAAACTGTGGCTACCCATAATAATACCATCGACTTGGTTTTTCCTTAATAATTCAAGATAGCTGCTTTCTTTAGATTTATTACGATTTGAATTACATAGTAGTAATTTATACCCCTTTTGATATGCATAATGCTCAAGAAAATAGGCTAGTTCACTAAAAAAAGGATGTGAAATTTTTGGTACAATTAATCCAATCATATTTGATTTTTTTTTAAACAAAGAACGAGCGAGTTCGTTAGGTAGGTAATTTAATTCCTCCATAGCCTGGTGTACCTTTTCTCTTGTAGAGTGACTGATATAGCCTCTATTATTCAGCACGCGGGAAACCGTTTGTACAGAAACACCAGCTTTTGCTGCCACATCTGTAATTGTTGCCATAAACTCACCACCAACATTTTAGTCTTATTATACCTTTTTAGTGTTTATTCATCATCTATATGGGGTCACGTCACATGCCCATCAAGCTAAGGGTGGATTTCCTATTAAGAATATCTATGCCTTTTCTAGCCAAGAAATGGGAATTTCTTTTTCGCCAGCTACTTCAAACTGAATTTCTCCATTTACTTCAAAAACCCGTTCGATAATGGGTATTGTAATCATTTTATTTTCCTTGCTCTTTCTCTTTCGTACTAGTTCTAAGTCGATAATATTCATGATGAAATCCCCTCTGTATTTGTAAGACAGCAAAAAAAGCACCCACATGAGTACTTTTTTAACTTGAATCACTATTTTACTTTTTGAGTTGTTACTCTATGTATATTTTACCATATTTATCTATGACATTTATTGATAACTTTATTTTATTCCAAATAAAGTTTATTTACAATGAAAATCCTGGCTTTGTCTACTATGGGTTAACCCTAATCATCCGTTGGTTAGTTACTGAAAACACTTCGTTTCAATTGTGTGATTATAGATAAAAAATTCAATTTTAAAACCATACTGAAAATAAAAGTAATCCTATAACCTATTTTTACAAGTATCTCGGCTGTACCCCTATTAGAATTCAGCTCATTTTTTTCGTTTTGGGGAATACCTAATTTCTTAAGTTGATGGGCATGGGTATCGCCAGCATTTTGGAAAAAAACCACGC
>NZ_JABUAE010000052.1 GCF_013314535.1 Bacillus sp. Xin1
AATATATGAGCGATTCGACAAAGGATATCGACTATTCGGCAAATAGCGACACAAAAATAAGAGAAAAGGACTCTTTCCGATTATGAAAGAGTCCTTATTTTATTTACTTGATGATGGTTGCAATACATATTGCTCAATTGCATGTGCAACACCATGCTCGTCATTTGTTAATGTAATAACATCACATAATTTCTTTACATCTTCCTCAGCATTTCCCATTGCAACAGATAAACCAGCGACTTCAAGCATTGGTACATCGTTAAAGTTGTCTCCGATTGCGATTGTATCTTGAATTGGAATGTTGAAATAAGATGCCATTTCTTGCAATCCATTTCCTTTATGGCCATGCTTGTCCATGATTTCTAAATTTGTTGAAGCGGATGCTGTGACCATAATTTCCGTATCTTCTTGTAAAACATGCAGTAGTTGTGAACGATGCTCTGCATTAAACGTTAAAATGAAGAATTTCGAGATTTCTAATTCAGGATTATTTACAACATCCTCAATTTTTTGGAAATCGGTAATTAAGTTTGATTTCTTTTGTTTTTCTGTGATTCGTTCAAGTTCTTCTAGTGAAACATCTAGTGTATGCTTGTTTTCCTCAAATGCATGCATAACTTTTTCTTGCCATGTAGAAGGAGCATAAACTCCTTTATTTGTGTACAACTTATATGGAAACCCTTCAGATTCTAGCAATTTTGCAAGTTTGTATACTTTATCATTTTGTAAACAACGTGCGTTAATTACTTTTCCGTCAACATAAACAATTGCCCCATTGCTTGCTCCAACTGGAAGTGATAATTGATACTCTTCCAATAGCTTTAAAGCATCTTCTTTTGCACGACCAGAACAAATCATTACAATATGACCAGCTGCTTGAGCAGTGCGGATAGCTTGTAAGTTCTCTTTGGAGATTTCGAGATTAGATGATAGTAATGTACCATCCATATCTAGTGCGATTAATTTCAAAATGACCACCTCTTTGGTTTTATTATACATAGTTATCTTTAGGAAACATATAAACTTATCTTGGACTTTATGGAAATGTTAGTGTATAGAAGAATTATATTTTTGAAATAAAAAGTAGTAGAAGAGCTATTTATGACTCTTTTTACTACTTTTTTATTGTGTAACTGTAATATTACATTAATGTTACAAACGTGTACGTGTTTAAAAATGCTATATAAAGGGGTTTATGAATACCTTTGAATAATTTCGTAAAAAAAATGTAATAAATTTTACGTATTTATATTGCAGTGTAGAAAAAATTATGTTACATTAATGTTACAAACGTTACACGAAATAATTTAATGTAACGTTAAGATAAAAACTATGAATTAATCATTTCTTCGGAATTACATATAAATATCTATTAATAAGGAGAGGGTAAATATGAAAATCGAACAAGTATTACAAGTAACAAAAATGGATTTCTTAGGATCAGCGGGTGGAGCGGCAGTATTAACAGCATTAATCGTACTTCTTTCTAACGTTTTAGTATAATAGAAACTTTGTACAAGCAGTAGAACGAATCGTATTACATAAAAAGAAAGTTATGAATTGAAGGGAGAATGGGAAATATGGAAAACAAAGAAGTATTACAACTAACAAAAATGGATTTATTAGGATCAGCAGGAGTAGCAACAGTACTAACAGCATTAATCGTATTTCTTTCAAGTGCATTAGTATAATAGAAGTTTTGTACAAGTAATGAAGTTGTGTAAGGAGTTTTAAAATAAAGTTGAAAGGAGAATGAGGAGTATGGAACAAGTATTACAAGTAACAAAAATGGATTTATTAGGGGCAGCAGGTGGAACAGCAGTATTAACAGCATTAATCGTATTTCTTTCTAACGTTTTAGTATAATAGAAGTTTTGTACAAGTAATGAAGTTGTGTAAGGAGTTTTAAAATAAAGTTGAAAGGAGAATGAGGAGTATGGAACAAGTATTACAAGTAACAAAAATGGATTTATTAGGGGCAGCAGGTGGAACAGCAGTATTAACAGCATTAATCGTATTTCTTTCTAACGTTTTAGTATAATAGAAGTTTTGTACAAGTAATGAAGTTGTATAAGGAGTTTTAAAATAAAGTTGAAAGGAGAATGAGGAGTATGGAACAAGTATTACAAGTAACAAAAATGGATTTATTAGGGGCAGCAGGTGGAGCGGCAGTATTAACAGCATTTATTGTATTCCTTGCAAATGTATTAGTATGATGAGTATAGATAAGAGGAATTTCTCATATGTTATTCGTACCATTATTCAAAAAAAATAAAGACTCTAACATATTATAGATAGTTAATATGTTAGAGTCTTTTTTGTATTCTACTAGCTTTTTCATTTGTTCTATACCCACATCATTCAATCATATCCTTATATGTAGGAATTCCCTATTACTGTAAAGAGAAAAAAGTCGAATTTTATATGAGAGAAAAAAAGAGGAATTTGACAGAAAAGATAGAAAATTTTAAGAGTCAGAAATTTGTTAGCTTGCTAACTAATTTTTTAGTGATATCTGGAAGCGTTTTCGATTTCTTTAAAGTATGTAATATTTAATTTATTTACAGGGGGATGAGGAATTTATGAAACAAAAATCTATGGATACGTTAGCTGCACAAATGGAGGATTTCTTTCCGGTACGTGATGTCGATCATTTAGAATTTTATGTAGGAAATGCAAAGCAATCAAGTTATTACCTTGCGAGAGCGTTTGGGTTTAAAATTGTTGCCTATTCTGGATTGGAAACAGGAAATCGCGAAAAGGTATCGTATGTTCTTGTGCAAAAAAACATGCGTTTTGTTGTGTCTGGAACTTTAAATAGTGAGAGCCGTATTGCGGAATTTGTAAAAACTCATGGTGATGGAGTAAAAGACGTAGCTTTACTTGTTGACGATGTTGAAAAGGCCTATTCGGAGGCTGTAAAACGAGGTGCTGTTTCGATTGCTCCGCCGGAAGAATTAACGGATGAGCATGGAACATTAAAAAAGGCTGTTATCGGTACGTATGGCGATACAATCCATACTCTTGTGGAGCGTAAAAATTATAAAGGTAAATTTATGCCTGGTTATGAAGAAGTTGAATTCAATATTCCAAGTGAAGAATCAGGATTAATCGCTGTGGATCACGTTGTTGGTAACGTTGAAAAAATGGAAGAATGGGTTAGCTATTATGAAAACGTTATGGGCTTTAAACAAATGATTCATTTTGATGATGATGATATTAGTACGGAATATTCCGCTTTAATGTCAAAAGTTATGACAAATGGAAGTCGTATTAAGTTCCCAATTAATGAACCGGCAGATGGAAAGCGTAAATCACAAATCCAAGAATACTTAGAGTTTTATAATGGTGCAGGTGTACAGCATTTAGCATTATTGACAAATGATATTGTGAAAACAGTTAAAGCGCTTCGTGCCAATGGAGTTGAATTTTTAGATACACCAGACACATATTATGATGAGTTAACAGCGCGCGTTGGTGAAATCGATGAAGAAGTTGATAAGTTAAAAGAACTGAAGATTCTTGTGGATCGTGATGAAGAAGGTTACTTGCTACAAATCTTCACGAAGCCAATCGTGGATCGTCCAACATTATTTATTGAAATTATTCAGCGTAAAGGTTCTCGTGGATTCGGAGAAGGAAACTTTAAGGCTTTATTCGAATCCATTGAAAGAGAACAAGAGCGCCGCGGAAATCTATAAAATTGTTATCGGTCAGTGGGGAGATCTCCCCACTGATTAAAGTTGCACTTTATATAAACGATGAGGAGGAATAGTGATGAAATTTATTACATTTCGTCTTCCTTCAGGAGAAATGCGTGCAGGTTGGCTGGAAGGTGACAAAGTCATCGATATGAATCTAGCGAGTAATGGAACTCTTCCTTCATCTATGCTCGCTTTTTTAGAGAAAGCGGATGAATATATAGAAATCGTACGTGGTATTCGAAAACCAACAAGTGGCGTGTACACTTTGGAAGATGTGCAGCTTTGTGCAGCCATTCCCAATCCAGGTAGTATTCGTGATTTTTATGCATTTGAGCAACATGTCAAAACGGCTCGTGGGCGACGTGGTTTAGATGTTGTTCCTGAGTGGTATGATATTCCGGTTTTTTATTTTACAAATCACCGTGCTGTTATTGGACCAGACGTTACGGTTTCTTGCCCGAAACAATCTCAAAAGCTTGACTATGAATTAGAAATTGCTTGTGTCATTGGGAAAGAGGGAAGAAATATTTCGCGTGAACGAGCCGAAGAATATATTTTCGGTTACTGTATTATGAATGATTGGAGTGCAAGGGATTTGCAAGCTGAGGAAATGAAAGTGGGGCTTGGTCCTGCAAAAGGAAAAGACTTTGCGACTTCATTAGGAGCATATCTTGTTACGAAAGAGGAGTTAGAAGCTTATCGCATAGGTGAACAGTATAATTTAGAAATGACCACTCACGTCAACGGAGAACTTTTGTCTAAAGGGAATTTTCAGGATATTTACTATACGTTTGCAGAAATGATAGAACGTGCCTCAGCGGATGTTACGTTATATCCAGGAGATGTAATTGGTTCAGGAACGGTTGGTACTGGCTGTATTTTAGAACTTGGTACAGAAAAGTGGTTACAAGATGGTGACGTTGTAGAACTTACAATCACTGGGCTTGGCACATTGCGTAATACAGTGAAAAAAGAAATGAAAGCGGGTGATGGGCATGTATTATCGTCACATGGGGGAGCTTCCTCATAAACGACATGTGCAATTTCGTAAAGAAGATGGATCACTTTATCGTGAACAGGTGATGGGAACGAAAGGTTTCTCTGGTACACAATCTATTTTGTATCATCATTATATGCCAACTGAAGTAGGACACGCCGCGCTAGCGCATTCCTGTCAGTTGCAGTATGAAGAAGATGTAGCGCTTGCTCATCGTCATTTTCGCACGAAAGAGAATAGAAAAACTGGTGATGCAGTAAGTGGAAGGAACTTTATATTAGGGAATGAGGATTTATTAATAGGCGTTGTGAATCCGACAGAAAAAATGGATTATTTCTATCGCAATGGTGATGGAGATGAAATGTTATTTGTTCATTATGGAACTGGGAAAATTGAGACAATGTTTGGAACGATTCATTATCGTAAAGGTGATTATGTAACGATTCCAATCGGAACAATTTATCGCGTTCTTCCAGATGAGGGAGAGTCTAAGTTTCTTGTTGTAGAAGCGAATAGCCAAATTACAACACCGCGTCGTTATCGTAATGAATATGGTCAATTGTTAGAGCATAGTCCTTTCTGTGAAAGAGATATCAGGGGGCCAGAGAAGTTAGAGACATATGATGAAAAAGGCGAATTTGTGGTCATGACAAAGTCGAGAGGATATATGCATAAACATATTATGCAGCATCACCCATTAGATGTTGTCGGATGGGATGGCTACTTATATCCTTGGGTCTTTAATGTGGAGGATTTTGAACCAATTACAGGTCGTATTCATCAGCCACCGCCAGTCCATCAAACTTTTGAAGGGCATAACTTTGTTATTTGTTCTTTTGTGCCGCGTTTATATGATTATCATCCAGACGCAATTCCAGCGCCATATTATCATAGTAACGTAAATAGTGATGAGGTTCTTTATTATGTGGAAGGGAACTTCATGAGTAGAAAAGGTGTAGAAGAAGGCTCAATTACGCTTCACCCGAGTGGTATCCCGCATGGGCCGCATCCTGGAAAAACAGAAGCGAGCTTAGGAAAAAAAGAAACAATTGAATTAGCAGTGATGATCGATACATTCCGTCCGCTTCGCATTGTGAAACAAGCGCATGAAACGGAAGATGAGAAATATATGTATAGTTGGATTGAAGAAGGTTCATATACTACGAAATAAAAGAAAGAGGCATGCTCATTTTATGAGTATGCCTCTTTTTAGTTGGAATCGACAATGTATAGAATATCAAAAATAATTATAAAAAGATATAGTAATGTAACTATATACATTATTTGTATATTACTTACCTTTTTATGTCGAATGATAAATTTATTTAATGTGGTGAACAAATGTGATAATGAGGGGGGCTATGCATTGATTATATTACATTCTTTTTGTTGTTTAGGTATTTTTCTGTTTATTTCGACAAAAGTATTGACTAAAAAACATGTTATGAGTAAAATAAAAACACGAATTAAAAATTTTCTGAAAATTAAAAAACTAGAGGTGCATGCTATGAAACAAATTTTCCAAAAAAAGCCGATTGCGAAACTAATGCAAGAAAGTAAACAGAAAACATTAGCAAGAACATTGGGAGCACTGGATTTAACAATGCTTGGGATTGGAGCTATTGTTGGAACAGGGATTTTTGTTCTTACTGGTGTTGTGGCAGCGAAACATTCTGGACCAGCTATCATTTTATCATTTGCTATAGCTGCATTAGCATGTGCCTTTGCTGCATTTTGCTACGCAGAATTTGCATCTTCTGTCCCGGTTTCGGGAAGCGTTTACACGTATACGTACGCGACGATGGGAGAGGTATTTGCATTTTTAATTGGATGGGATTTAATGTTGGAATATCTATTAGCGACATCTGCGGTAGCCAATGGATGGTCTGCTTATTTCCAATCCTTATTAAAAGGCTTTGGAATTCATATTCCGACCATTTTATCTTCTGCACCTGGAACAGGAAAGGGTGGCCTTATTGATTTACCAGCTGTCATTATCATTTTAATTATGACTGCTCTTTTATCTAGAGGTGTACGTGAAAGTGCCCGCGTAAACAATATTATGGTTTTTATTAAGATAGCAGTTGTATTACTCTTTATCTTTGCTGGCTTTAATTATGTAAAGCCGGAAAACTGGACACCGTTCATGCCGTTTGGTCTTGATGGTGTAATGGCTGGGGCTGCAACAGTATTCTTTGCATTCATTGGATTTGATGCTGTATCAACGGCAGCTGAGGAGGTAAAACGTCCGCAACGTGATTTACCAATTGGCATTATAGCATCATTACTTATTTGTACAATTCTTTATATCATTGTTTCACTTATTTTGACAGGGATTGTACCTTATGGTCAGCTGAATATTTCTGATCCGGTAGCTTTCGCACTTCAGTTTATTGGACAAGATGGTTTAGCGGGTGTTATCTCGGTAGGAGCAATTACAGGGATTACAACTGTAATGTTAGTTATGATGTATGGGCAGGTTCGTGTTTCATATGCAATGAGTCGTGATGGGTTATTACCGAAGCGTCTTGCAAAAGTTCATCCGAAATTTAAAACACCATTTTTAAATACATGGACAACAGGGATTATTGCAGCACTTATTTCGGGGCTTATCGATTTAAATGTATTAGCACACCTTGTAAACATGGGAACATTATCTGCTTTTGCACTTGTGGCGGTTGCAGTTATCGTAATGAGAAAAACACATCCAGATCTACCACGTGCTTTTAAAGCGCCACTTGTACCAGTTTTACCTGCGTTAACAGTTATCTTTTGTTTATATTTAATGCTTCAATTATCAGCAACTGCATGGATGAGCTTTGGTATCTGGATGGTGATTGGTGTAGCCGTTTACTTCCTATATAGTCGAAAGCATAGTGTTTTAAATAATAAAAAAGATGAAGAAGATGTAGCGAATTTATAGAGAAAAGATCCGTTCTAAATAGAATAGAACGGATCTTTTGTTTTGAAAATTTACATTTTTCTAAAATTAATATAAGATAAGGAGTGGCCAATTAAAGGAGTGTTGTAAATGAAACAGACATGGCGTGAGTTACAAGCGATGGATCGCAACGTATGGATCCGTTTTATCGGGGAAACATTGAATGGAATTGCAATGATGATGTTAATGCCATTTTTTGCATTGTATTTAAAAGATAAGGTAGATTCTTTATTACAAGTGGGGATTATTATGGCGCTTTCTCCAATTGCGGCAAGTTTTGGTTCTTTGATAGGAGGCAGAATTGCTGATATATATGGTAGAAAGCCGATTATGATCGTTTCAATGGCGAGTAATGCAGTGTTGATGCTCGGCTTTTTATTTATAGAAGGATTTATTCCTTATGCTATTTTGTCTATTCTTTTAGGATTAAGTAATTCGTTATTTCATCCAGCGGCATCAGCGATGGTAGCGGATGTGACAGCGCCTGAGAAAAGGACGGAGGCGTACGGTTTATTACGAATGGGGCATAATATTGGAGCAGCCATCGGGCCAATTATGGGTGCTTCGGTAGTTGTGCTTTCAAAAAATCTGGTGTTTATTATTGCTTCATCCACAATGCTGATTTATGCGCTTCTTGTGTTAATACTTATTCAAGAAACGATGCCGAAAACTGTATTGAAAGAACGGAAGGATAAAGAAAAGGAATCAGAAGCTGTCTGGAAAATTGTCCTGCGAGATAAGGTGTTAATGATTTATTTGTTGGCAGGTATTATTATTTCGATGGGTTTTTCCCAAACAGAAGGTATGCTTCCTCTTCATTTTGATAATGAAATGAAAGAGATGTTTGGTAAAAATAATCCTTATCCATATTTAATGGCTTTAAATGGCTTACTAGTTGTCTTATTTCAATTTCAAATTTCAAAATGGGCAACAGATAAACCTGTTGGAAGAACGATGTTATATGGGGCGTGGTTATTTGGAGTTGGGTTGTTTTTCATCGGTTGGCTTCCAAAGTGGTTTGGTGAACTTGGGACAAACGCTACGGTTATTTTAATAACATTATTAGTCGTTTATGCGGTATATACGCTAGGTGAAATGATTATGTCGCCTGTACAAATGACATTTGTGGCCAATTTAGCACCAGAACATTTACGCGGGACATATATGGGTGCAGCAAGTTTACAGTGGATTACAGGAAATGCATTTGGACCGCTTCTTGGCGGATTTTTACTTGATCGATTGTTAGGGCATTTATTGTTTACGATATTAGGAGTAGGCTGTGTAGTAGCGGGTCTTGTATATATTTCTTTAGATCGTCTTGTAGAACAGAGACAAAAAGGAACGGTAGCGAAACAATCTTCTTAATCAATAAGTGACATACACCAAAAGAAGCGTTTCTTCATATATTTTAGGTACATAACTAGAATATGGGATGGGATTTATTGTAAGAAAGTGCAAGGAGATTAGAATTATTGCTTAAAAGATATAATGAAGGAAACGGGCCTATCACTCATGGAAGTTTCATTTTATTTCAAATAGGAACTACCTATTTTTATAAAAAGTGCTAAAATAGAAAAATGAAAACAATTGGTTAGGGTGATTTCATTGACGAAAATTAAATTAGGTTTATTATATGGTGGAAAATCAGCAGAGCATCAAGTTTCATTACAAACAGCTCTTGCTGCTATTAAAGCATTAAATCAAGATAAATTCGAGATTCATCCAATTTATATTACAGAGCAAGGCCAGTGGATGCGTGGTGAACGTATTGAAGGTGAAGTAACAAGTGTGCAAGCATTACAAATGAACGGAGAGGAAAATGCAATTTCTCCATTATCATTAGGCACAGAAATCATTCCTGTTTCTTCTGAGAAGGAAGATACAATTGATGTTATTTTCCCATTGTTACACGGGCCAAACGGTGAAGACGGAACGGTACAGGGATTATTAGAATTAATGAATATCCCATACGTTGGTAACGGTGTATTAGCATCTGCGGCCGGTATGGATAAAGTTGTTATGAAAAATATTTTCGCGGAAGCCGGATTAAAGCAAGCAAAGTACGCATCTTTCATTCGCAGTGTATGGGAGAAAAATGCACAAGTAGCTTATGAAAAGGTAGAAGAAAAGCTAGGCTATCCATGCTTTGTAAAACCAGCAAACCTTGGATCAAGTGTTGGTATTAATAAATGTAATGATCGTGAAGAATTAGAGAAAGCATTTGAAGAAGCATTCCAATTTGATCGCAAAATTATCGTAGAAGAAAATATTGTTGGTCGTGAAGTGGAAGTTGGCGTTTTAGGGAACGATGAGCCGAAATGTTCTGTTGTAGGTGAAATTGTACCTAAGAAAGAATTCTATGATTATAAATCAAAATACATTGATGGTGATACAGCGTTAATTATTCCAGCTGAAATGACAGAAGAAGAGTCAGCTACGATTCAAAGAGATGCAATTCGTGCATTCCAGTCTTTAGATGGTGCGGGCTTAACAAGAGCTGATTTCTTCTTAACGAAAGATGGAGAAGTATATATTAATGAAGTAAATACAATGCCAGGATTTACACCATTTAGTATGTTCCCATTATTATGGCAACATACTGACTTGCCGTATCCAGAATTAATTGAAGAATTGATTCGTTTGGCAATTGAGCGTCACGAAGAAAAGCAAAAAATTAAATATACAATCTAACAAAAAAAGGAGGAAGCACTATTCAAAAGAATAGTGCTTCCTCTATGTAAGGAGTGTTTTTATGATAAAGCGAACGTTAAAACAAGTAGAGAAAATGACGAATGGAACGGGTTTAGTAGAGGAATATGCTGAAATTACCGTACAAGGTGTATCAATCGATACACGAAAAATTGAAAAAGGTAATTTATATGTTCCGATTCAAGGGGATCGTTTTGATGGTCATTCTTTTGTAGAAAAAGCAATTGAAAATGGTGCTGTAGCTACGCTTTGGAAAAAGGATGTACAAAATCCTCCTACGAATATACCGGTGATCTTTGTAGAAGACACACTTGAAGCGTTACAAACCTTAGCGAAAAGCTATCGTGATCAGTTAGATGTGAAAGTTATAGGTGTAACAGGAAGTAACGGTAAAACGTCTACGAAGGATATTGTGACAAGTCTCCTTGCAACCAAATTCAAGGTTCAAAAAACAGAGGGTAACTTTAATAACCATATCGGTTTGCCGCTTACTATTTTAAATTTAGAAGAAAATACAGAAATGGCTGTATTAGAGATGGGAATGTCTAGCCGTGGTGAAATTGAATTTTTATCTAAGTTAGCTCGTCCGAATGCTGCAATCATTACAAATATCGGAGAAGCGCATTTAATGGATTTAGGATCTCGCGATGCGATTGCTGAAGCGAAACTCGAAATTGTTACAGGATTACAGGATGGTGGAGTATTTGTATACAATGGTGATGAGCCGCTTTTAACAAATCGTGTTCCGAACATGGATCTAGCTGCTGAGACGATTACATTTGGTGATGCAATGGCGAATGATTATTATCCAACTTCTGTAACATTGCAGGCAACAGGAACGTACTTTAAGATGAATCAGGATGAGAATGCTGTATTTTATCTACCGGTTCTTGGGAAACATAATGTGTATAATACCCTTGCATCAATGGCGATTGCGAAATACTTCGGTATAACATGGGAAGAAATGAAACAAGGTTTAGTAACACTTCAAATGACGGGTATGCGTATGGAAATTGTAAAAACAGATAGTGGATTAACGATTATTAATGACGCATATAATGCAAGTCCAACAGCAATGGAAGCAGCGTTCCATTTAATGAATGGTTTAGATGGATTTTCGAAAAAAGTTGTTGTTCTTGGTGATATGTTAGAACTTGGTGATCAAGAAGTACAATTTCATTATGAAGTGGGAAAATTAATTGATCCAGCTCGAATTTCCTATGTATTTACGTACGGTAAATTAGGAGCGCAAATTGCTGAAGGGGCAAAAATTAACTTTTCTAATGAGCGTGTAAAAGCATATGACAATAAAGAAGAGCTTGTGAAAGATTTACAAGCAGTTGTTGATGTGAAAGATGTTGTATTAGTAAAAGCATCTCGCGGAATGAAGTTAGAAGAAGTTATTACGATGTTGAAATAATTGGTGGATATAAATAGGGATGACAGATGAAAAAATAGTAGAAACTTCTAATAAGCGCTTACAGTAAATAATTGAAAAATAAAAGTAAAGAAAAAGCCCTTTATTATGAAATAAGGTAACAGTTGGGTTTGCTTTTTACACATACAAAACTTATAATTGATAAAGTGTAATAACGTTTAGAAGTATTTTCGCGAAGAATATACGCCCGTTTATATACGTGAGCATTCAGGAAAAGGGCTTTTCCGCAATTTCGGAAAACGCCTTTTTTTAAATGATAAGTATAGGATAGAAAAGGAGAAGTAACATTGACAACATTTCGAGAATTAGGATTAAGTGAGTCTTTACTGCAATCTGTTGAAAGTATGGGCTTTGAAGAGGCTACGCCGATTCAAGCTGAAACAATTCCACATGCATTGCAAGGTAAAGATATTATTGGACAGGCACAAACAGGTACAGGGAAAACAGCAGCATTCGGATTACCACTATTAGACAAAGTGGATACACATAAAGAATCGGTTCAAGGTATTGTTATCGCGCCAACGCGTGAATTAGCAATTCAAGTTGGAGAAGAGCTATACAAAATTGGTAAACATAAACGTGTTCGTATTTTACCAATTTATGGTGGTCAAGATATTAACCGCCAAATTCGTGCTCTAAAAAAACACCCACACATTATTGTTGGTACGCCGGGTCGTATTTTAGATCATATTAACCGTAAAACACTTCGTCTACAAAACGTAGAGACGGTTGTTCTTGACGAAGCAGATGAAATGTTAAACATGGGCTTCATTGAAGATATTGAAGCAATTTTAACAGATGTGCCAGAAACACATCAAACATTATTATTCTCAGCAACAATGCCAGATCCAATCCGTCGTATTGCTGAGCGTTTCATGACTGAACCACAACACATTAAAGTAAAAGCAAAAGAAGTAACAATGCCAAACATTCAGCAGTTCTATTTAGAAGTGCAAGAAAAGAAAAAGTTTGACGTATTAACACGCTTATTAGATATTCAATCTCCAGAGCTTGCAATCGTATTCGGTCGCACAAAGCGTCGTGTTGATGAATTATCAGAAGCATTAAACTTACGTGGTTATGCAGCAGAAGGTATTCATGGTGATTTAACACAAGCAAAACGTATGTCTGTATTACGTAAATTTAAAGAAGGTTCTATCGAAGTTCTTGTTGCAACAGACGTTGCAGCGCGTGGTCTTGATATTTCAGGTGTAACTCACGTATACAACTTTGATATTCCACAAGATCCAGAGTCATATGTTCACCGTATTGGTCGTACTGGCCGTGCTGGTAAAAAAGGTATTGCAATGCTATTTGTAACACCACGTGAATCAGGACAATTAAAAAATATCGAGCGTACAACAAAACGTAAAATGGACCGCATGAATGCACCGACACTTGACGAAGCATTAGAAGGTCAACAACGTTTAATCGCAGAAAAACTTCAAAGCACAATTGAAAATGATAACTTATCATACTACAAGCGTATTGCAGAAGAAATGTTAGAAGAGAATGACTCTGTAACAGTAGTAGCTGCTGCTTTAAAAATGATGACAAAAGAGCCAGATACAACTCCAATCGCTTTAACATCAGAACCACCAGTTGTTTCAAGAGGTGGCGGTTCTAAAAAACGCGGTGGTAACGGAAGTGGATACCGTGATGGTAACCGTAACCGTAGTCGTGATGGACGTGGCGGAGATGGTCGTAATCGTGATCGTAACCGTGATGGTCGTAATCGTGACGGTAACCGTGATGGTAACCGCAACCGTGGTCGTAAAGGTGAAGGTCAAGGTCGCCCAGGATCTTCAAATGGACGCGGCGAAAGAAAACATCATAGCCGTAAGCCACAAGCTTAATAAAAGTGAGGATGTCCAAAAAAGGATATCCTCTTTTTTATTTATGTAATTGTACATACTACATAGTAGGTTGTATAGAAAAGAGGGGCTTTATGCTTGTAAGACTTGGTTATGTAGCGATGAGTGTACATTTGAAAAATGCATCTCCGTCTCAAACGATGACGTACGCACAGTTTCAGCGTATGAAGGATCGAGAAGCGGCGATTCATAAACTTGAGAGGATTGCTAATTCTAATTTAGAAAATTGTTTGAGGTTATTAAAACATAATAAGGGACATGATATATCTTTTTTTCGGCTTAGTTCAAAGTTAATTCCTTTAGCAAACCATGAAGAATTGCTGGATTGGAACTATATTCGTCCCTTAAAGGAGAATTTAAAAAAATTAGGGGAATTTGCGCATCAGATGAAGACGAGGCTTGATTTTCATCCGGATCATTTTGTTGTATTAAATTCGCCGCAAGAACATATTTTTAAACAGTCAATAAAGACGCTTCAAATGCATCGGAAGTTACTGAAAGGAATGGGGATAAAGCAGAGGCATCGCTGCGTGTTACATGTTGGTGGTGGATATGATGATAAAGAACTCGCGTTAGAACGTTTTATTGAAAATTGGTCAAATGTTCCTGTGAGTATTCAAGAAATGATTATGTTAGAAAATGATGATACGACTTTTTCCTTAAAAGAAACGTTATATCTAGGTGAAAAGTTGGCGGTTCCCGTCGTGTTTGACTTGCATCATCATATGATGAATAACGATGAAGAAGATTGGTATGAACATTGGGGTCGTGTAGTGGGGACGTGGGAAACTTCTTTATTGCCAATCAAAATGCATATTTCTAGTCCGCGGGAAGGAAATGATCCTAGAGCTCATGCAGATTTTATTGATGTAGATGCATTTTTATCCTTTTTACAGAAAATCAAAGGTAGTGTTCCACAAATTGATTGTATGATTGAAGCCAAAAAGAAGGATGAAGCTTTATTTCAATTAATACAAGGTCTTGGTACAAAATCAGAGGTGGAAATAATCGATGGTGGGAGCTTTTATGTAAAATAAGCTCTACACCATCGTTTTTTTTGTTAAAAATGGAGTGCAAATCCCCCCGATTAGTAGTCCTGTTAAATGGCTAATAGGGTTAGCGGAAGGATTAAAGAAGGTGAAAAGAAGTAATAGAAATATAATTGAAGAAAAGAAAATTAACTCTTTTGGTTGAAAAGAACGATAGCGACTATATAAAAGAAAAAGTTGTGCACCAAGTAAACCAAAAATCCCACCTGATGCACCGGCATGAATATATCCGATAGGCATAATCATATAAGAAGAAATATTGCCGCTAATGCCGGCGGTGAAAAATAAGATAGGAAAGCGAATGCTACCTAGCTGTTTTTCGATAGATTGACCGAGCAGAAATAGGCAAATGCTATTGGAAAGAAAGTGTTGAAAGTCTACATGTATAAATAGAGAAGTTATAAGTCGCCACCATTCCCCGACAGAAATATATTCATTGTAAGCAGCTAAATCAGAAAAGAAAAAATCCTCTAATATCATCATGATGAGTTGCAAGCAAAGTAAAGAGAGGACGACGGGTTGTAAGGTGGTCCGCATATGTGATATTGGCATTTTATATTTTCACTCCTTTTGCATCGGAAAGATTCTCTGTTATTCTTACAATATGAATGAAGGAAGACAAATAGAAGAAGGGGACTTTTGAAATGATTATAGGGATTGGAATTGATATTATCGAACTGGATCGAATTGAAAAAATGCTAGATGGAAAGCTTAAATTTATGGATCGCATTTTAACTCCGGAGGAACGTAGTGTTGCTTCTGAATTAAAAGGGAAGCGTCTTGTAGAATTTGTAGCGGGAAGGTTCGCAGCGAAAGAAGCGTATTCGAAAGCTGTTGGAACTGGTATCGGAAAAGAAGTGAGCTTTTTAGATATTGAAATAAAAAATGATGATAGAGGCAAGCCGATTCTCACTGCAAATACGGAACATATCATTCATTTATCAATTAGTCATAGTAGAGAATTTGCAGTGGCCCAGGTTGTTTTAGAAAGCTCGTCACGCTAGTCTGCATATTTTATATCTTTGTCTCATATATTTGAGTTAGCGATAAGGAAGGAATATCTTCCATTCATTTATAGGGGCAAAGGGGCTGAAAGGATGAAAAGGCGGCTATTTTTAGTGATTGTCGGTTTATTGACCGTTTTCTTGTTAGCGGGTTGTATGGAAAAGAAACAAGAAGATGTCGTGCGAGATTTAGAAGCGAAGGTTAAGGGCATGAAGAGTTATCAAGCTGAAGCGAAATTATCTATTAAAACGGGGAATGAACCACAAGAGTATAACGTGGAAGTTTGGCATAAAGAACCTTCTTATTATCGTGTGAATTTAAAAAATACAAAGAAAGATCAGAGTCAAATCATTTTAAGAAATAATGAAGGTGTATTTGTATTAACACCAGCTCTTAATAAAAGTTTTCGATTTCAAAGTGACTGGCCACAAAATAGCAGTCAGGCTTACTTATATGAATCACTTGTAAGAGACATTTTAAAGGATAAGAAAAATCTTTCATTTGAGAAGACAGATAAATACTACGTGTTTAAGACAAAAACGAATTACCACCATCAAAATATGCTACCGAAGCAAGAAATTAAATTCAATAAAAGTGATTTAGCGCCTGTTTCAGTAAAATTGATGGATAATGATCAAAATGTTCTTGTGAAAGTAGATTTTTCAAAAGTAAAGTTTGACACAAAATTTGATAAGGGTGCATTTGATACGAAGCAAAATATGTCTAGGGCGCAAGTAGATGTACAAACAACAGTAAAAGAAGACAAACCATTTGCTGTTCTATATCCACGTGATACTCCGCAAGGAATGGTTTTAAATGAAGAGAAGGAGTTAAAGACAGATAGTGGCAAACGTGCAATACTCACATACACTGGAAATAAGAAATCCTTTACATTAATACAAGAAAAGGCGAAGGTCGCTGAAGCTTCAGCGTCAATAAGTGTAAGTGGAGAGTTAGTCGATCTTGGTTTTACAATTGGTGCTCTAGCAAAAGACTCGTTAACATGGTCGCATAACGGAGTGGAATATATGCTCGTGTCTAAAGGTTTAAAACCGGATGAATTATTAATGATAGCACGTTCTGTTGCGGCAAAACAGGTGAAATAAACTTCTTAGACGTGGTGATGTATATGCATCACGTTTTTTCTTGTTTTGAAGAACGGATTTCCTAAAAAGACGAATATAAAAGAATAAGCTTCGCATATCGTATATAAGGAAGTGTTTTTTGTGGAAGAATCATCATTTTACCGTGATACGTGGGTAGAAGTGAATTTGGATGCTATTTATAACAATGTAACGCATATTAAAGAAATTATCTCGGAAAGTGTTGAGATTTTTGCTGTAGTAAAAGGGAATGCATATGGACATGACTATGTGCCGGTGGCTAAAACTGTATTAGAGGCTGGAGCAACACGGTTAGCAGTTGCTTTTTTGGATGAAGCATTAGTGCTTCGCCGAGCAGGTATTACCGCGCCGATTTTAGTGTTAGGACCATCGTCACCGCGTGTTGTGAATGTAGCTGCTGAAAATGATGTGGCATTAACTGTTTTTCAAAGAGAGTGGGTTGAGAAAGCGCTAGAAATTTGGGATAGTTCGGTACCGTTACGTTTTCATATTAATTTCGATAGCGGTATGGGAAGAATTGGAATTCGGGAGCGCAAAGAATTAAAAGGTTTTTTGCGTAGCTTAGAAGATGCTCCGTTTTTCGAATTGGAAGGCGTGTATACGCACTTTTCAACAGCAGACGAAGTGGAAACCTCTTATTTTGATAAGCAATATAATACTTTTTTGGAGCAGTTAAGTTGGCTTGAGGAATTTGGAGTGAATCCAGAGTTTATTCATGCAGCTAATAGTGCGGCTACTATGAGGTTCCGTGGCATTACATTCAATGCTGTTAGACTGGGAATTGTAATGTATGGATTAACACCTTCTGTGGAAATACGTCCTTTTTTACCGATTAAATTAGAACCAGCTCTTTCACTTCATACGACGGTTGCTCATATTAAAAAAGTTATTAAAGGTGATGGGATTAGTTATGGTATCACTTATCGAACGAAGACAGAAGAGTGGATAGCAACGGTACCGATTGGATATGCAGATGGTTGGCTTAGAAGATTGCAAGGGTTTAAAGTACTTGTGAATGGGAAAAGAGTTCCTATTGTAGGCCGAATTACAATGGATCAATTTATGATCCATCTTCCTTGCGAGGTTCCTATTGGAACAAAGGTAACGCTTATCGGAAGGCAGGGTGACCAATGTATTAGTGCGACTGAGGTTGCAGAGTATTCAGGAACCATTAACTATGAAATTATTACAACAATAAGCTTCCGAGTTCCTCGTATATTTATTCGAGATGGTAAAATTGTCGAAGTCATAAATTATTTGAATGATATATAAGTAAGTGACTTTACGACAGCTATTACCTGCTAGTTATCAATAGGGATGGAAGTTCCCGCGTATGGGGATTTCGCTTTACTTCTTATTAGAAAGAGATAAAAAGTAAAAGAGAGTGAATGTTTTATTTGTGAATTGGAAAACATAAACAAGGAATAAGGAAGTCTTTGCAACAGGCCCCATACAATGGTATTATTACAATAGGTGTCATATATATATTTGGGTGTGTAGTTGACGGTGGAGGTGTATTTTTGTGTCCGAATCAAGTGTAACTACTGAAATCGTGGTTCGGTTGCCAAAGCAAGTGGTAACGGAATTGGACGGAATTGGAAAACAAGAGAATAAGAATCGCCATGAACTAATTTGCCAGGCAACACAACTGTTATTGCGTCAACATAAGACGAAGAAACGCTACCAACATGAATCTATGCGACGTGGGTATATTGAAATGGGAAAAATTAATCTTGGTATTGCATCTGAAGCTTTCTTAGCAGAGTATGAAGCAGCTCATACAGTAGAACGCTTAGTTAGCGGGGGGTAATATTTTGATTGTAAAACGCGGCGACGTGTATTTTGCAGACCTTTCCCCAGTTGTTGGTTCTGAGCAAGGAGGCGTTCGTCCGGTTCTTGTCATTCAAAATGACATCGGAAATCGTTTTAGTCCGACTGTGATTGTGGCGGCTATTACTGCACAGATTCAGAAAGCAAAATTGCCCACACATGTGGAAATTGATGCGAAAAAGTATGGGTTTGAGAGGGATTCAGTTATCTTGCTCGAGCAGATTCGAACAATCGATAAGCAACGTTTAACAGACAAAATCACTCATTTAGATGAGATGATGATGAGTCGTGTAGATGAAGCTTTGCAAATCAGTTTAGGACTAATAGATTTTTAAATCGGCAGTTTAAGTTGCTCTCTTTAGGGGCAACTTTTTTTATTAGAGGAGGTTTCGGTTGTATATGGAAATGGTAGATAATCGACAAGCGTTAATGAAAATGTTAGTGAAAGAATTAGGCTTTACAGAAAAGCAAGTTCGTCATGTTATTCAATTAACAGAAGAAGGTAACACAGTTCCATTTATTGCTCGTTACCGAAAAGAGTGGACAGGTTCTTTAGATGAAGTACAAATTCGTGCAATCTTAGAAAGATGGCAATATATGATGCAACTCGAAGATCGGAAAGAAGAAGTTCTTCGTCTGATTCATGAAAAGGGAAAATTAACAGAAGACCTGCGTCGTCATATTGTATCTGCAACAAAGCTACAAGAAGTAGAAGATTTGTATCGTCCTTATAAAGAAAAAAGAAGAACAAAAGCGACAATTGCAAAGGATAAGGGACTTGAACCTTTAGCAGAGTGGTTACTTCTGTTTACAAAAGAAGACCCGGAAGAAAAGGCGAAGGAGTTTATTAATGCTGAGAAAGAAGTGCAGTCCGCTCAAGAAGCATTGCAATTTTCGCAAGATATTATTGCAGAAATTGTATCAGATGATGCGGCGTATCGCAGCTGGATTCGAAATGTCACCTTTAGAAAAGGAATGGTTGCGTCCTCTGTAAAAGATGAAGAAAAAGATGAAAAAAATATATATGAAATGTATTACGGCTATGAAGAGCCTTTGCAAAAGGTTGTGCCACATCGCGTATTAGCTATGAATCGTGGTGAAAAAGAAGAGATTTTAAAAATTTCTGTCGCACCACCAACAGAAGAGATTATTCGATTTTTACATAAAAAAGTGATTCTTGATGAATCTTCTAAAAGTGCATTATATGTACAGCTAGCAATTGAAGATGGATATAAGCGATTAATTCAACCATCAATTGAAAGGGAGATTCGTAAAGAATTAACTGAAACTGCAGAAGAGCAAGCGATTCACATTTTCTCTGAGAATTTACGTAATTTATTATTGCAGCCACCGATGAAGGGGAAAGTAGTATTAGCGGTAGATCCTGCGTATCGAACAGGGTGTAAGTTAGCGGTAGTAGATGATACAGGAAAAGTTCTGCATATTGATGTTATTTATCCACATCCACCTGTTCGGAAATATGAAGATGCAAAAACAAAAGTTATTTCTATTATAGACAAATATCAAGTTCAGATGATTGCGATTGGAAATGGTACAGCTTCTAGAGAAACAGAAGAGTTTATAGTAGATGTTTTACAATTTGTACAGCAAGACGTATTTTATATTATTGTTAATGAAGCCGGTGCTAGTGTATATTCCGCTTCTGATTTGGCTCGTGAAGAGTTTCCAGATCTGCAAGTTGAGGAAAGAAGTGCTGTTTCAATTGGACGGCGTCTGCAAGATCCGCTTGCTGAACTTGTGAAAATTGATCCAAAATCAGTTGGGGTAGGACAATATCAACATGATGTATCACAAAAGAAATTGAATGATTCTTTAACATTTGTCGTGGAAACAGCTGTTAACCAAGTGGGAGTGAACGTGAATACAGCTTCTGTGGCACTATTGCAATACGTTTCAGGATTATCAAAAACAGTTGCGAAAAATATTGTAAACAAACGTGAAGAAGACGGGAAATTTACAAAGCGCACAGAGTTAAAGAAAATACCACGTTTAGGTGCCAAAACGTATGAGCAATGTATTGGTTTCTTACGTATACTAGAAGGTAAAAATGCACTTGATAGAACAAGTATTCATCCAGAGCAGTATAAAAATGTTGAATTACTATTAAAAAGCCTAGGGTTATCGCTTGATGATGTAGGACAACCACATTTACAAAAGTGTTTAGAGGAGGTGGAACTTTCTAAATTATCTCAAGACACGAATATTGGTGAGCCAACATTAATCGATATTATAGACGCTTTAATTAGTCCAGAACGAGATATGCGTGATGAATTACCAAAACCACTTTTGAAAAAGGGAATTCTCAAATTAGAAGATTTAAAGCGTGGCATGGAGTTGGAAGGAACGGTTCGAAATGTTGTTGACTTCGGCGCATTTGTTGATATTGGTGTGAAGCAAGATGGTTTAGTGCATATTTCTAAACTGAGCAAACAGTTTGTGAAGCATCCGTTAGATGTAGTGTCTGTCGGACAGATTGTAAAGGTATGGGTAGATGATGTTGATATGAAAAAAGGGCGCGTTGCCTTATCGATGTTACCTATTGAATAATAATGAGGAGAGGGCAGGTATAGCGCTGCTCTTTTTTCATGAACGGATGTTATTGGGGATTTAATCGGTGGGGGAGGATTCAGCCCCCACCGATTAAACATTCACTTTATCAGGAATTTTGATGTATTTTGCTATAATAAAACCAGCATTCATTTAGTAACTTAATTTGATACCGGTTTTTTTCGAAATATGCGCGTTGCATTTGTTTTCGGAGCCATGTAGGCATAAGCATCCCTCCTTGTTTAATCCGGCTCTAACAAATAGCCCCCTATGGACTGAGATAAAGATTTGAAGTGAGTGAAAAGCTCCGTCTTGGGAACTGCTTATAAGAGTTTGGTTAGTGGAGTTCTATGAATAAATGAAGGAGAAGGTGTTTCATAGAAGCTACACTTTTTGAATGAGGATGGGTATATGTACTACTTAATATATGTATAAGAAAGAAGAAAAGTGTAAGTTTATTTTTAGTTTTTGGGGGGAATAAAATGAATGAAAAAGAAGTTCAAAGACTTGTAGAAGAAATATCGTTACAATATTTCGGGAGGGATTTTTCACATAAAGCAATGTTTAATAAACGATTACGAACAACTGGTGGAAGGTATTTGTTGCGAAGCCATAATATAGAATTAAACTATCATTACTATGAAGTGTATGGAAAAGAAGAATTGATTGGCGTTATTAAGCATGAGTTGTGTCATTATCATTTGCATATTATGGGGAAGGGGTATCAACATCGTGATGGAGATTTTCGTCAGTTATTGAAGGAAATTGGAGCCCCTAGATTTTGCAAGAGAATACCTGGAGTGAAAAAAGAGTCAAAAACATATGTGTATGAATGTATAGAATGTGCTCTTCAATATGTAAGAAGACGTCAAATGAATACAAAAAGATATGTTTGCGGAAAGTGTAAAGGAAGATTAAAAGAGATAAAAAAACACCTTGACAGTTAAAAAGCAATCCAGTATATTATAAACATGTCACGTTTGTACAAGATATTGTATAAATGACTTGACTAATAATATGTATTTATATAAGATGTAAATTGTCTTTTTTATTCCGCAGTAGCTCAGTGGTAGAGCTATCGGCTGTTAACCGATCGGTCGTAGGTTCGAGTCCTACCTGCGGAGCCATACAGAGAAGTACCCAAGTGGCTCAAGGGGCTCCCCTGCTAAGGGAGTAGATCGCTAACGCGGTGCGAGGGTTCGAATCCCTTCTTCTCTGCCATTCATA
>NZ_JABUAE010000053.1 GCF_013314535.1 Bacillus sp. Xin1
CGCGGTCTTTTTTTATCATTACGCTGTAATCCAAGCCTCATCAGCTGGATTTTTACGCCATTCTTGTAATTTCTTCGTTTCAGCTTCTCCGATCATACCTTTTTCAGCTGCTACTTCAGTTAATGCACTGTAGTCACTTAAAGAATATGATGCTACGTTTGCTGCTGCTAGTTTTTCTTTTCCTGCTTCAAGCTCGTATGTGAAGATTGATACGATTCCTAATACTTCACAACCTGCTTCACGAAGTGCTTCTACACAAGTAATTGCACTACCACCAGTTGAAATAAGGTCTTCTACTACAACTACTTTTTGACCTTTTTCTGCTTTTCCTTCAATTTGGTTCCCTTTACCATGACCTTTTGCTTTACTACGTACGTAGCACATTGGTAAATCCATACGATCGCTTACCCATGCTGCGTGCGCAATACCAGCAGTTGCTGTTCCTGCAATAACTTCTACAGTTGGGAAGTGCTCTTTGATTAACGTCTCTAATCCTGAAGCAATCGCTTGACGTACTTTTGGATAAGATAATGTTAAACGGTTATCACAATAAATTGGTGATTTCATACCAGAAGACCAAGTGAATGGATCATTTGGTTGTAAAAATACTGCTCCAATTTCTAATAAATGCGATGCGATTTCTTTTTTCATACTGTTACACCTTCCCACTGTTGTTTTACTGTTTTATACGCTTCAAGCGGATTTTCTGCTTTTGTAATACTACGCCCAACTACGATGTAACTTGAACCAAGTTCCTTCGCACGTTTCGGTGTTGCAACACGCACTTGGTCATTTACATCATCACTTGCAAGACGAATCCCCGGTGTTACTGTTACAAATTCATCTCCGCATACTTCACGTAATTTTGGAACTTCAAGCGTTGAACAAACAACTCCATCAAGTCCACTTTCTTTCGTTAATTTTGCATAATGAGCAACCGCTTCTTCTAACGTTTTCTCAATGCCGATCTCTTTTTTCATCATAGCTTCCGAAGTGCTTGTTAATTGTGTAACTGCAATACAAATCGGTCTCTCTTTTCCTTCTTGCTTACCTTCCTCTAATCCCTCGATCGCAGCTTTCATCATACTACTTCCCCCAGCAGCATGAACGTTCACCATATCAACATCTAGACTAGCTAGGCTGCGCATAGCGCTTTTTACTGTATTCGGAATATCATGAAGCTTTAAATCTAGAAAGATTTTATGTCCTTTTTCTTTTAAGTGCGTAATAATTGCTGGTCCTTCTTTATAAAACAACTCCATACCAACTTTGACAAATAACTCTTCCCCTTCAAAGTGTTGTAAAAATTGTTCCACCTCTTGTTTCCCTGGAAAATCTAGTGCAACAATTAGCGACTGTGACATACTTGCTTCCAGCTCCTTCCTTGACATTCCGAAATGTGATCAAATCCTAATTCATCTAGTAATGCTGGTAATTCTTCAATAATTGTTGGACATACAAATGGATCAACAAAGTTCGCTGTACCAACTGCAACTGCACTTGCACCTGCATAGAAGAATTCAATTACATCTTCCGCTGATTCAATACCACCCATTCCGATAATTGGAATATTAACCGCTTGGCTTACTTCATGTACCATACGAATCGCTACTGGCTTAATTGCAGGACCTGATAGTCCGCCTGTACGGTTTGCTAAAATTGGTTTAGCTGTTTTTAAATCTAGACGCATACCAAGCAATGTATTAATCATCGTTAAACCATCTGCACCTGCATTTTCAATTGCTTTTGCAATTTCCACAATGTTTGCCACGTTCGGTGACAACTTCACATATACAGGTACTTCAGAAACCTCTTTTACTCGCTTCGTTAAATCAGCAGCAACTTCAGGATTAGTACCAAAAGCGATACCACCTGTTTTTACGTTTGGGCAAGATATATTCAATTCTAGTGCATAAACATTAGGCGCTTTAGAAATTTCCTTTGCAACCGCTACGTAATCCTCAGCTTGTGAACCTGCAACGTTCGCAATGATTGGAAGGTCAAATTGTTCTAACCACGGTAATTCAGAACTCATTACTTTTTCTAATCCTGGGTTTTGAAGTCCTATCGCATTTAACATTCCACCTGGTGTTTCAGCAACACGAGGTGTTGGATTTCCATAGCGCGGTTGTTCTGTCGTTGCTTTAATCATGATTGAGCCTAGTATACTTAAATCGTAAAACTGTGCGTACTCACGACCAAATCCAAAGCATCCAGATGCCGGTATTATTGGATTTTTTAATGATAATCCTGGTAATTCAACTTGCAGTCTGCTCATAGTACAACCTCCCCGATTGGAAATACTGGTCCGTCGCTACACACCTTCTTGTAAGAATGTCCACTTGGATCTTCTTGTAAGTGGCATACGCAGGCGAAACAAGCTCCAATACCACAACCCATACGTTCTTCTAATGAAATATAGGCTTTTCTCTCTTTGTAACGGCCTTCTAATGCACGAAGCATCGCTAACGGGCCACATGAATACAGAATATCAAAGTCAATTCCATAGTTATCAATTACATCTGTGACAAATCCTTTTGTACCGTGTGTACCGTCAACTGTCGCAACGTACGTATCACCAAGTTCTGCAAATTTTTCTTCATAGAAAACAACATCTTTTGTTTGGAAACCTAAGATGTGAATGACACGTACACCTTTTGCAACAAGACGCTGTGATAACTCATAAAGTGGTGGTACACCAATTCCCCCGCCTACTAACAAAGCAGTTTGTTCAGCTTCCGCTTCTTCTACAGGAAAGCCGTGTCCTAGTGGCCCTAGCACGTCTACCATTTCACCTTGTTTTCTATTTGCTAATGTTTTTGTCCCTTGTCCCTCCGCACGATATAGCATTGTAAATTCGTTCTTCTCTTGATCGACATTACAAATACTAATCGGGCGGCGCAGAAGGGGCGCAATGCCCTCTGCTACCTTAATGTGTACAAACTGCCCTGGTTCGTTCATTTGCTGTACTAGATTTCCTTGAAGCACTAATTCGTAAATGTTTTTTGCGATTTCTTTTTGATTAACGACGATCATATTTTGCTTTTGCATCATGCATGTACCACCTCTTGCTTTGGCGCGATTTCTTTCATTGAATGAGCTGAGAATGTCATAGATTCTAATACTCTTAAGATTGCTCTCGTTGTATCAAGTGATGTTAAGCAAGCTACACCATTCTCTACAGACTCACGGCGAATTCGGAAACCATCACGTGCTGGTTGTTTTCCTTTTGTTAATGTATTGATTACAAACTGTGCTTTTCCTTGACGAATGATATCAAGTAAGTTGTAGTCTTCAGAATCAATTTTGTTTACAACTTGCACCGGAATGTTTTGCTCTGTTAACGATTTTGCTGTTCCAGCTGTTGCTAATAAGTTATAGCCGATTTCATGGAAACGTTTTGCAATTTCCATTGCTTCTTCTTTGTCTTTATCTGCTACAGTAATAATTACTGATCCGTGGGTTGGAATGTTAATTCCTGAAGCAACAAGACCTTTATATAGTGCTTTTTCAAGTGTTAAGTCTTTACCCATTACTTCCCCTGTTGATTTCATTTCAGGTCCTAATGTTGTATCAACTGAGCGTAGTTTCGCAAATGAGAATACTGGAGCCTTCACATACACTTCCTTCTCTTCTGGGTGATAGCCAGTTCCATATCCTTGTTCTACAAGGTTTTGACCTAAAATAACTTTCGTTGCAACATTCGCCATCGGTACGCCTGTAATTTTACTTAAGAATGGTACTGTACGGCTCGCACGTGGATTTACTTCAATTACATACACTTGATCTTCGAATAATACAAACTGGATATTTAGTAATCCAACAATGTTTAATCCTTTTCCAAGTGCAATTGTATTTTCGATAATTTGCTCTTTCAGTTTTGCAGATAAGCTTTGTGGTGGATATACTCCAATTGAGTCACCAGAGTGAACACCAGCACGTTCAATATGTTCCATAATACCTGGAATGAACACATTTTCTCCGTCTGAAATTGCATCTACTTCAATTTCTTTACCTACCATGTAGCGGTCAATTAATACTGGGTGATCTGCATGCACTTTAACCGCATTTTTCATGTAGTGCAGTAGTTCTTCTTGACGGTATACGATTTCCATCGCACGTCCACCTAGTACGTAAGATGGTCTTACTAATACTGGGTAACCAATTTCTTCAGCGATTGCTACCGCTTGTTCTACAGTTGTTGCTGTTTTACCAACTGGTTGTGGGATACCTAGCTGTGTTAATGCAGCTTCGAATTTATCCCGATCTTCTGCACGGTCTAAATCTTCAAGTGATGTTCCTAAAATTTTCACACCATGCGCTTCTAATTTTGCAGCTAAGTTAATCGCCGTTTGTCCACCGAACTGAACGATAACACCTTCTGGCTTTTCTAAATCAATGATGTGCATTACATCTTCAATCGTTAATGGTTCAAAGTATAATTTGTCAGAAATACTGAAGTCTGTTGAAACTGTTTCTGGGTTATTGTTTATAATAATTGCTTCATATCCAGCTTCTTTAATTGCCCATACTGAGTGAACTGTTGCGTAGTCAAACTCCACACCTTGACCGATACGGATTGGACCAGATCCTAGTACAACTACACTTTTACGATCTGTTACAATTGATTCATTCTCATCACCATATGTGCTGTAGTAGTATGGTGTTGCAGATTCAAACTCTGCCGCACAAGTATCTACCATTTTAAATACTGGTGTCATATTATTTTCTTTACGCATATCGTAAATTTCGCGCTCAGTTTTGTTCCAAGCTGCTGCGATGTAGTGGTCGCTGAAGCCCATTTCTTTCGCAGATTGTAACACTTCCATATTTCCTACATTCGCTTTTACTTCGCGTTCCATGTTTACGATGTTTTCAACTTTTTGTAAGAAGAAGAAGTCCATTTCACACCATGAGTTGATTTCTTCTTTCGTTACACCTTGACGGATTGCTTCTGCTACAATAAACAAGCGCTCATCATCAGCTTTTATAATACGTTTTTTCATTGTTTCTTTATCAAGCTCTTTTAAGTGGTCTAACTCTAGATGATAAATACCTAACTCTAAAGAACGAACCGCCTTTAATAATGATTCTTCTAAGTTACGTCCGATTGACATAACTTCACCAGTTGCCTTCATCTGTGTGCCAAGCGTTCTGTTCGCTGATTCAAACTTATCAAATGGCCAACGTGGAATTTTTGAAACAACATAGTCTAATGCTGGCTCGAAACAAGCATATGTTTTTTGAGTTACTGGGTTTACAATTTCATCTAATGTTAAGCCGACTGCAATTTTCGCTGCTAATTTCGCAATTGGGTATCCAGTTGCTTTAGATGCAAGTGCAGATGAACGACTTACACGTGGATTTACTTCAATTACATAGTATTGGAAGCTATATGGATCAAGCGCTAGCTGAACGTTACATCCACCTTCAATTCCTAATGCACGAATAATTCGTAATGAAGTGTTACGTAACATTTGATACTCACGATCACTTAATGTTTGGCTCGGTGCTACAACGATAGAATCACCTGTGTGAACCCCAACCGGATCGATATTTTCCATGTTACATACTACAATTGCGTTATCATTTGAATCACGCATTACTTCGTATTCAATTTCCTTACACCCAGCAATACTTTTCTCTAATAAACATTGTGTTACTGGGCTATGTTTTAAACCACTTGTTACGATTTCAATTAACTCTTCTTCGTTATGGCAAATACCGCCGCCCGTTCCGCCTAACGTGAATGCCGGACGAACAATTACTGGGTAACCAATTTCGTTTACGAACCCATATGCTTCATCAAGGTTATGAATGATTTCACTTGGTGGTGTTGGTTCATTTAAATCTTGCATTAATGTACGGAATAAATCACGATCTTCCGCTTGCTCGATTGCTGATAATTTTGTTCCTAAAATTTCAACTCCGCACTCGTCAAGTACGCCTGACTTTGCAAGTTCAACCGCCATGTTTAAGCCTGTTTGACCACCTAATGTTGGTAAGATTGCATCTGGGCGTTCTTTACGAATAATACGGCTTACGAATTCTAATGTTAATGGCTCAATGTATACTTTATCTGCTGTTGCAGTATCTGTCATAATTGTTGCTGGGTTAGAGTTAACAAGGATTACTTTGTAACCTTCCTCTTTAAGAGATTGACAAGCTTGTGTACCAGAGTAATCAAACTCCGCTGCTTGCCCAATTACAATTGGTCCTGATCCGATTACTAAAATTGTGTTAATGTCTAGGCGTTTTGGCATAACTCTTCCCCTTCTTTCTTGAAGTTTTCAATCATTGTTAAGAAATCTTCGAATAAATCATTTGCATCTTCTGGTCCTGCTGAAGCTTCTGGATGATATTGTACTGTAAATGCTGGGAACTTCTTATGACGAAGCCCTTCTACTGTTCCATCATTTAAAGCTACATGTGTAATTTCAAGCTCTGTATTTTTAACTGATTCTTCTTCTACTGCGTAACCGTGGTTTTGAGAAGTAATTGCTACTTTTCCAGTTGCAAGATGTTTTACTGGATGGTTTAAACCACGGTGACCGAATTTCAACTTACTTGTATTCGCACCAGATGCTAGAGCGAACAATTGATGTCCTAGGCAAATTCCGAATAAAGGAACTTTACCGATAATGTCTTTTAACATTTCAATTGCTTCTGGTACATCTTTTGGATCCCCAGGTCCATTACTTAACATAATTCCATCTGGGCTTAGGCGTAAAATTTCTTCTGCTGTTGTATTGTAAGGTACAACAATCACATCACAATCGCGTTTATTTAATTCTCGCAAGATACCATGTTTCATTCCGAAGTCAACAAGTACAACACGATGACCGCGGCCTGGGCTTGGGTATGGATCTTTTGTTGACACGCGTTTTACATGATCTGTAAAGACTGTCGCTTTTAATTGGCTAACGATATACTCTACATCCGCATCCATGTTGCAAAGGCGACCGCGTAATGTTCCATATTGACGAATTTTTCGTGTTAATTTTCTTGTATCAATTCCTGCGAGTCCTGGAATGTTTCTTTCTTTTAAGTAATCATTTAACGAAATTTCATTACGGAAGTTTGATGGGTGATCACAAATTTCGTTTACGATTAAGCCATTTACAGATGGGTGAATTGATTCAAAATCGTCACGGTTAATGCCGTAGTTTCCGATTAATGGGTACGTAAATGTTACAATTTGACCGCAATATGATGGATCAGATAATGTTTCTTGATATCCAGTCATTCCTGTTGTAAATACAACCTCACCTGACTTTTCGATTTCTCCTCCGAAACCTTTTCCAATTAATACTGTTCCATCTTCTAAGATAAGTTGTCTTTTCATACTAATGCACTCTCCTTTTGCCATGCGATCTTACCACCAACGATTGTCATTACCGGCCATCCTTGGCATTTCCAACCTGCGAATGGTGTATTTTTTCCTTTTGATAAGAATGTTGTTGGGTCAATCTCTTCTTCTTGTTCTAAATCAATGATTGTAATATCAGCGGATCTTCCTTCTTTCAGGCGACCTGCTTCTAAGCCGAATGTATCCGCTGGTTTTTCTGTTAAGAATTGAATTAACTGTTCTAGTGTGATAATTCCTTTTTTCACAAGGTTCGTATATAAAAGTGGGAATGCTGTTTCAAAACCAGTAATTCCGAATGGTGCTCTTTCAATACCCTGTGCTTTCTCTTCCGCTGTATGCGGTGCATGATCAGTTGCGATCATATCAATCGTTCCATCTAATAGCCCTTCAATTAACGCTGCGTGATCTTCTTTTCCACGAAGCGGTGGGTTCATTTTAAAGTTTGGATCAGCTGACGGGATATCATCTTCACATAATACTAAGTGGTGCGGTGTTACTTCTGCTGTTACTTTAATTCCAGCACGTTTTGCATCACGAATCACTCGTACAGATCCTTTTGTACTTACGTGACATACGTGATAGTGACAATCTGCTGCTTCCGCAAGCAATATGTCCCGGGCAATATGTACAGATTCACATACTGATGGGATACCGTTTAATCCATGCTTCTCAGAAAACTTCCCTTCATGTACACAACCTTTATTAATCAATGTATTTTCTTCGCAGTGTGCCACGACTGCCATATTTAATTTCGCTGCACGCTTCATAGCAGCTAGCATCATGCTTGCATCTTGTACGCCTACTCCATCGTCAGTAAACGCGAATGCACCAAGTTCTTTTAATGTTTCAAAGTCTGTTATTTCAGAACCTGCTTGGCGTACTGTTATTGCTCCATATGGGAGTACATTTACATGTGCTTTTTCCTTAATTCGCTTTTGCAAGTCTTCCATATGTTCTTTGCTGTCTGGTACTGGGCGTGTATTTGGCATTGCACAAATTGTTGTGAAACCACCTTTTGCTGCTGCAAGTGTACCAGTTTCAATTGTTTCTTTATGTTCACCACCCGGTTCGCGAAGATGAACGTGTACATCTACTAGTCCAGGTGAGATTAACTTTCCGTTTACATCGATTACTTCAGCATTATCTGCCGTAATATTTTCTGCTACTTTCGCAATTTTACCGTCTTGTACGAGAAGATCTGTTGCTACAATATTTCCTTCTTCATTTAGGTAACGTCCATTTTTAAACAAATAATTCATATTTCATTCCTCCTAATACATTTGGTAATGCACGTTTTAGTACAGCCATTCTTACGTAAACTCCGTTTTCCATCTGTTTGAATATGCGAGAACGCTCACACTCAACGAGCTCACTCGCAATTTCTACATCACGGTTTACAGGAGCTGGATGCATAATAATGCTTCCTTGTTTCATACGTTTTTCTCGTTCAATTGTTAAACCGTGCTCGTTATGATATTCTTTCATGATGTCTGTTTCATAATGGTCATGACGCTCATGTTGCACACGAAGTAACATCATCACATCAACTTCTGGAACAAGTGCATCTAAACTTTTGTATGTTCCGAATGTGTTTGTTTCATCTTTCCACTCTTCCGGGCTAGCAAAGTAAATTGTTGCTCCTAGTTTCGTTAATGCTTCAGCATTAGATCGTGCTACTCGGCTATGGCGAATATCTCCAACAATTGCAATCTTTAATCCTTCGAAGCTCCCAAACTCTTGTTTAATTGTTAGAAGGTCTAATAGACATTGCGTTGGGTGATTTCCACATCCATCGCCTGCATTTAGGATTGGAATGTTTACTTTATTTTTTAACTCGTCAAAGTAGCGATCTTGCTGATGGCGGATGACTACTGCTTTTGTTCCGATTGATTCTAGTGTTCTTATCGTATCGTATAACGTTTCTCCTTTTTGTACGCTAGATGAATCTGCTTCGAAATTTAACACATCAAGTCCTAATTTCTTCTCGGCAACTTCGAAGCTAAACTTTGTTCTTGTACTGTTTTCAAAGAATAAGTTCGCTACAAATGTTTGCTCTGTTGTTTTTTTCTCTTTTCCATTCGCAAAATCTTCTGCGTCTTTTAGGATTTCTGAAATCTCTTGTTTCGATAGTTCACTCATCGTTAACAAATGGCTCATTGTCATCCCTCATCTTTCTCGTTTTTATGATAACACTTTTGTATTAATATAACAATAATCGCATAAAAATACCCTAGTCATGTGAGACTAGGGTGCAAGAAAGAAGCTCCCCTTTTTCGTCTCACAGGACTCAATTAAAAGGTTGTTGTTATGAAGCAATCTGCTTAGATTGTTGTTTCTGTTTCATTTCAGGTAACAGTAGATTTAATAGTACACCAACGATTGCTGCCAGCGCCATGCCTTCTACTTGGAATGATTCTCCGACACGAAGTACCGCCCCACCAATACCGATTACAAGTATAACCGATGCGATCATTAAGTTGCGTTTGTCACTTAAATCTGTTTTATCGTCTACCATCATGCGTAAACCGCTTGATGCGATTACACCGAATAATAAGATTGATACACCACCCATAACCGGTGTTGGAATCGAATGAATTAGTGCTGAAATCTTACCGATAAACCCGAACATAATGGCGAATACTGCTGAACCGATGAATAAGTATACACTGTACGCTCTCGTAATTGCTAGCACACCGATGTTTTCACCGTATGTTGTATTCGGTGGTCCACCTATTAATGATGCGATCAATGTTGCCACACCATCACCGAAGATTGAGCGATGTAAGCCTGGTTTTTCAATTAGATCTCTTTTAATAACATTTCCAAGTACAATTTGATGTCCGATATGTTCTGAGATTGTTACGAGTGCGACTGGTACCATTAAGAGTACAATCTTCCATGAAAACTCTGGAGTATATGTTACAAATGGTATTGTGAAGTCTGGTACGTCAAACCATTTTGCCTCAGCTACCGGTTTTAAATCTACAAGCCCTTGGAAGTAAGCGAAGATATATCCTCCGATGATTCCAAGCAATACTGGTATGATACTGAAAAATCCTCTTCCAAATATGGAGCAAATGATTGTAATAGCTAATGTTACTAACGCTACTGAAAAGTGTGTAAAGCTGTACTTGCCATCCGCACCGTTCATCGCCATGTTAACTGCTGTGTGTGCTAAAGCTAAACCGATAACCATTACGACTGGACCAACTACGATTGGCGGAAGTAATTTCATAATCCATTCTGAACCAGATTTTTTAATTCCGATTGAAATTAAGAGATACACAAGTCCTGCTAGTATTCCACCAAGCATCGCAGCTCCCGGTCCACCCGCTGTTTTTGCTGTAATAATTGGTGCGATAAACGCGAATGATGATCCTAGATATGCTGGTACTTGACCTTTTGTTATAAGAAGGAACGCTAATGTTCCTAATCCACTTGAGATTAAAGCAACTGATGGATTCAGTCCTGTTAAAAACGGAACAAGCACTGTTGATCCGAACATCGCAAATAAATGTTGTATACTTAAAAATAACCATGTTCCCGGCTTCGGTACTTCATGAATGTCTAACACTGGCTTTTGCTCCATTGTTACATCCTCCTTCAGTTTAAAACTTTGCAATAAAAAAACTCTTTGTGACTGTGCACAAAGAGTCCTATACTTTCGTATGCCAAATTTGACATACGAAAGCCAAGACCCTTTGGCAGCCTCACAGGACTACATTTAAAAGGGCTTACTTATCATATATACTTACTCGATCTTGTTGATCTGTCTCTTGCAAATCAACTTCGATACGCTCTTCACTTGATGTTGGAATGTTCTTTCCTACGTAATCAGCGCGAATCGGTAATTCACGGTGACCTCTATCTACAAGAACAGCTAATTGAATTTGTGATGGTCTTCCTAAATCCATAAGAGCATCCATCGCAGCTCGAACTGTTCTTCCTGTATATAATACATCATCTACAAGGATTACTTTCTTCTTCGTAATATCTACAGGGATATCTGAACCTTTTACTAACGGTTCTTTATTTTTTGATTGAAGGGTTAAATCATCACGATATAGTGTAATGTCTAATTCCCCTACTTCAATCTCTTTTCCTTCAATTTGACCAATGCGCTCTGCTAAACGCTTTGCAATAAAGATACCACGTGTTTTAATTCCGACAAGAACACAATTATCAACACCTTTATTACGTTCCACAATTTCATGACTAATACGTGTTAAAGCGCGGCGAATCATTTGGTCATCTAAAACGACAGCTTTTTCTTGCATGCTCTACACCTCCAAGCTTTTTTCTTGCGTGAGAGGAATGGTATAAAAAAAGTCCTCTCAGCGTGTGCGAGAGGACTTTTGAAAAAAGGGTACAGCATACCCTGAGTATTTCAAACCGTTACCTTCTCAACCTCACGGGGCTGTGTTAAAGGATCATTATTTAACTGTAGTCAGTATCTCAGTTTTCTTATGATTTGTCAATACTATTTCCGTAAAATATTTAGCGTTTCTTCAAATACTTCTGGAATCGGTGCCTCAAACTCAATATATTCACCAGTACGAGGGTGATCAAACCCTAAAATCCCTGCATGAAGCGCCTGTCCATTTATATCTAATGTTTTTTTCGGACCATATTTTGGATCTCCTGCAAGTGGATATCCAATATATTTCATATGAACACGGATTTGATGTGTACGCCCTGTTTCTAAACGACATTCAACAAGTGTGAAATCTTTAAATCGTTCTAATACTTGAAAATGCGTAACAGCATTCTTACCATTTTCATCAACGGCCATACTTTGACGTTCTTTCTTATCACGACCAATCGGAGCATCGATTGTTCCTTTATCATGTGGAATTACGCCGTGAACAATTGCTTTATAGCGTCTTGTTACTGTTTTTTCCACAAGCTGATTTACAAGAGATTCATGCGCCATGTCATTTTTAGCAACCATTAATAAACCAGATGTGTCTTTATCAATACGATGCACAATACCAGGACGCATTACACCGTTAATACCTGATAAATCTGTGCAATGATACATTAATCCATTTACAAGTGTGCCACTTATATGTCCAGGAGCTGGATGTACAACCATACCGCGTGGTTTATTAACAACTAATACATCTGCATCCTCATAATAAATTTCTAAGTTCATATCTTCTGCACGAATATCTAGTTCTTCTGGTTCTGGAATCGCTACCGCAATTTCATCATTTTCTTTTACTTTATAATTCCCTTTAATGTCGTTTCCATTTACGGTTACAACGCCATCTTTAATCCACTGTTGTACCTGTGAACGTGACCATTCGTTGTTTATTCCCGCAAGAAACTTATCAATCCGTTCGCTCTTTTGTTCTTCTTTAACTGTTACTTGTACTACTTCGCTCATTCAATTACTCCTTCATTTTCTTTCCTTCTAATAATGTTTGAATAATAATTAATACAACACCAATACATAAAGCTGAGTCAGCTATGTTAAATACCGGATAATTGTATGAAAAAATATACACGTGAATGAAATCCACCACTTCTTGTCTAAATACACGATCAATAAAATTGCCAATTGCTCCGCCTAAAATAAGACCTAATGAAACCCCTAGGAGCCTATCTGTTTTTGCATACTTTTTCATATAAATTACGATAAAACCTACAAAAACAATTGTAATAATATAGAAGAACCACATTTGACCTTCTAAAATCCCCCAAGCAGCTCCTCTATTCCGATGTGATGTTATGTATAATACATTATCGATAATCGGGATACTTGTACCTAATTCCATGTTCTTTACAATTAACCATTTCGATACTTGATCGATAGCAATGACAAATAAGGCTATTAAATAATATATCATTTTCATTTCCCCCACAAAGACAGTGTACCTCAAAATTTTAGCATAGCTACGGTCTTTTCACAATGAACCTTTACGGAAGAATAAAATAAAACGAAAAAAGGTAACATAATATCATTGTGCTTATCAAATATTTACTTTTTCATATAAAAATTCATGAACTGTACGTGCTGTGGGCATCATTTGCATTTGCTTTACAGGAATATACTTCCCAGTTTCTTCACAAATCCCATACATATCGATTTCCATTTTAAATAACGCTCGTTCCACATCTTTTAAATCTTCTCTTATATCATGTAAAAATAATTTCTTTTTTGCATCTTCCTTCATTTCATATCCTAGCTCTTGTCCAAATTCCACATGATACGCGTGCATCGCTTCTTTTGCCAGTCGCTCCTGTAATTCTTTTTTCATCAATTGCAATTCTTCTTTGATTTCCATGTAGATTTCATTCACGTGTACATTCCTCCCGGCTGCAATGTACCGTTAGTGTGTCCGAAATTTTCTCACTTACCGCTCACACATTTTTCCTTCATAGGAAAGTGCTTAAAATCCAATAGAAACCTTTAACAATCAAATTCTCGATACATCTACCGCATGCCAAGAAGAACCTTTACTGAATACAAAAACTGACTGCAGTAATTAGCAGTCAGTTTTTTTACTATCACATCATTATTTCACATAATTTTCTTTTACAACTGTCGCACAACGCTCACATAATGTTTCATGCTCAGCGTCTTTGCCAATTGTTTCAGAAACAACCCAGCAACGTTCACATGTTTCACCAGTTGCCTGCACTACAACAACAGCTGTATGCTCATATTTTGGAGCACCTTCTGGGGCCTCCTCCATTGTGCCACCTAGTTTGTACTCAGAAACAATAAACAATTGTTTTAAATCTTCGCTGATAGACTCTAACATTTGTTTCATTTCTGCAGTTGGATAAAGTGTAATACTTGCATTCAATGACTTACCAATTACTTTTTCATTACGAGCAACTTCTAACGCTTTTAATACGTCGTCGCGAAGTGTCATAAATGCATCCCATTTTGTTTTTAACGCTTCAGCGCCTTCTACTTCCACTGCTTCTGGCATATTAGTTAGCTGAACACTTTCTTCTACAACACCAGGAATGTATGGCCATACTTCATCCGCTGTATGAGGTAAGATTGGTGTTACAAGCTTTGTTAATGCAACAAGAACATCATACAGTACTGTTTGAATTGCACGGCGGTCCGAATGATTCGCAGCTTCAATATATAAAATGTCTTTTGCAAAGTCTAAATAGAATGAACTTAAATCAATTGTACAGAAGTTATGAATTGCATGATATACTGCCGCAAAATCATATGTTTCATATGCTTCTTTTACTTTTGTAATTAAGTCATTTAATTTCACTAACATGTAGCGATCTACTTCACGTAGTTCAGCTTTTGCTACTGCATCTTGACTTGGATTAAAGTCAGCTAAGTTTCCTAATAAGAAACGGAATGTGTTACGGATTTTACGATATACTTCTGCAACTTGTTTTAAAATGTCATCTGAAATACGTACATCAGATTGGTAATCAACAGAAGATACCCATAAGCGTAAAATATCTCCGCCTAATTGATCCATAATTTTCTTCGGTACAACAATATTCCCGATAGATTTACTCATTTTACGACCTTCACCGTCTAGTACGAACCCATGACTTAGAACACCTTTATATGGCGCTTTACCAGTTACTGCAACTGCTGTTGATAAAGAAGAGTTAAACCAACCACGATATTGATCAGATCCTTCTAAGTATAAATCAGCAGGACGTTGCAAGTCCTCACGCTCTTCTAATACAGCTTGGTGAGAAGAACCTGAATCAAACCATACATCCATAATGTCTGTTTCTTTACGGAATTCACCATTTGGACTAGATGGATGTGTAAATCCTTCTGGTAATAAATCTTTTGCTTCACGTTCAAACCATACGTTAGAACCGTTCGCACGGAATAGATCCGCTACATGATTAATTGTTTCATCTGTAATAATTGGATCGCCATTTTCTGCATAGAAGACAGGAATTGGTACACCCCAAGCACGTTGACGAGAAATACACCAGTCACCACGGTCACGAACCATATTATGAAGACGTGTTTCACCCCATGCTGGTACCCATTTCGTTTCTTCAACAGCTTGCAATAACTCCTTACGGAATGCTTCAATAGATGCAAACCACTGCGCTGTCGCACGGAAGATAATTGGTTTTTTCGTTCTCCAGTCATGTGGATAAGAATGCGTAATAAATGTTAATTTTAATAACGCACCAACTTCTTCTAATTTTTCTGTAATAGGTTTATTCGCTTTATCATAGAATAAGCCTTCAAATCCAGGTGCTTCACTTGTTAGTACACCTTTATCATCAACTGGGCAAAGAACTTCTAAGCCGTATTGCTTACCAACAAGGAAGTCATCTTCCCCGTGTCCAGGTGCTGTATGTACACAACCTGTACCAGCATCTGTTGTAACATGCTCTCCAAGCATAACTAACGAATCACGGTCATAGAATGGATGCTTCGCAACTGTATATTCAAGTTCGCTACCTTTAACTGTTTTCACAACTTCCGCATTTTCCCATTCAAGCGTTTTTGAAACTGTGTCAAATAGCTCAGAAGCAATGATATATTTTTCATCATTTACTTTCACAATGCTATATTCAAGCTCTGGATGAACAGAAATACCTAAGTTTGCCGGCAAAGTCCAAGGCGTTGTTGTCCAAATGATAAATTTCTCATCACCTTCTAATACGTTTTTCCCGTCTTTTACTGGGAATGCTACGTAAATAGATGCTGATTTTTTATCTTTATATTCAATTTCAGCTTCGGCTAAAGCAGATTCACTTGTTGGAGACCAATAAACAGGCTTTTGCCCTTTATAGATGTAACCTTTTTTCGCCATTTCACCAAACACTTTAATTTGTTGTGCTTCATATGCTGGCTCTAAAGTGATATATGGATTATCCCAATCTGCACGTACACCTAGACGTTTAAACTGCTCACGTTGACGATCTACTTGTTCGTATGCATACTCTGCACATAATTTACGGAATTCTGCAACCGTCATCTCTTTACGCTTTACGCCTTTATTTGTTAAAGCTTGTTCAATCGGCAACCCATGTGTATCCCATCCTGGTACATATGGTGCGCAATATCCAGTCATCGATTTGTAACGAACAATAAAATCTTTTAATACTTTATTTAAAGCGTGTCCCATATGAATGTCACCATTCGCATATGGAGGACCATCATGCAGTACAAATAAAGGACGCCCTTTTGTATGTTCTTGTACTTTTTCATAAATGTTCATCTCAGCCCATTTTTCTTGCATTGCTGGCTCACGTTTTGGTAAATTCCCACGCATTGGGAATTCTGTTTTCGGCATTAGTAATGTATTTTTGTACTCCATGCTCAATTCCTCCTCGAATCTATAAAAGAAAAAGACCTTTTTTCTAAATAAATAGAATAAAAAAGAGACCTTCTCATCCCCCAAAAAGGGACGAGAAAGTCTCCCGCGGTACCACCCTAGTAGACCATGCGTGTATGCAATGATCCTCTTTATATTCTTAACGCGAATATACGCCTACGCTTACTTTTTGTTCAGCGCGGAACTCCAGGGTGATATTCCCATTTATCTCCTTATCCTGAGCTTACACCATCCTCAGTTCGCTATATAAGGTATGAAAAAGGTACTTATCCCTATCTTCGTTTTTCTTAATAAATATGTTGTTTAAAATTATATGTAATAATGAGAAAAACGTCAAGCTTACACTGTTTCTTCTTTCTTTAACAGCTCGTCCACTTCTTCTTCTAACTCAATTAATTTATCCCAATCATCATTGTTTAGCATTTCAAGCTGTGCTTCTAATAGCATACGGAAACGAGTGCGGAATACTTTCGCCTGCTTCTTTAATTCTTCAATATCAAATGCAACTTTTCTTGATTTTACTAAAGCTTCATTAATGATACGATCTGCATTCTTCTCTGCTTCTCGTACAATTAATTTTGCTTCTTTTTGTGCATTACGCTTTACTTCTTCCGCCGCTTCTTGTGCAACAACGATAGATTTATTTAGCGTATCTTCAATGTTAGAGAAATGATCTAACTTTCCTTCTAATTGCGCAACTTTTTCTTCTAATGCTTTCTTCTCACGAATGACTAATTCATAATCTTTGATGATTTGATCAAGAAACTCATTTACTTGATCCTCATCATAGCCACGGAATCCGCGACCAAATTCTTTGTTATGAATATCTAATGGTGTTAACGGCACAAACGCCACCTCCAAGTAGTTATCTAAATTTTCCTCTTTTAATTATATCTTTTCTTCGACAAAATAAGAGATTTTCCTTCTAAAAAACCAATCATTTTAGTATACCATACAAAACTCTCCATTTATCACGTTTCGTTTTTCCTTCTACAGAAAATAATTTACTTCGGCCATATCCCTTTACTGAAAAAACATCTCCAGGAAAGCACTCATATGCCGTTTGTTCTGTTATTTTCCAATTCACCTTCACAAGACCATTTTTTATGAGTGGTTGTACCTTTTGACGTGATATATGAAGCATTTCAGCTAGCACAACATCTAAACGAAGTGATGAAACAGTCCCAGACTGCTCTTTCCATTCTTCTTGTAACCGCAATATTTTCTCTGCTTGCACAGAGGAAAGTGAGACCTTCATTTTACCTATGGATTGTAAATTCATTTCAATGTATGAAGCAACTTCTTTTGCAACTACAATTTGGGCACGATTTTCTTGAAGCAAAATATCACCGCACTTTTCTCTTGTTAAACCAAGAGACATAAATGCACCTAATATTTGCCGATGTTCAAGCGTATAAAATTTGGAAGGATAGTCAATTTCTAATACTTCAATTTGAAACTCTTCTTCATTTAAATCGAGATAATTCGGATAAATAAGAGCTCTTTTTCTTTCTGCTTTTGGCGCTACACCATAAAACTTCAAAGTAGCGTCTCCTTGATTCCCCATAATCGTCGAAACAATCTGCTGCTGACGCGGATCAAGAAAATCCGTTAATTTCACTTGATGATACTCTTCAGCCATCTGTTTCCATTCTAACGCTTTGTCAACAAAGACAGCTTCTTCAGGTCTAAAATGCTCATAGATGTTCATTCATTTAACCTCTTATTACAGGAAATAATTAAACAAACTTACTAAACCACTACTAGCCAATCTCAACGCAATAATTGCAACAATTGGAGAAATATCAATCATTCCGAAAGGTGGGATAAACCTCCGAAATGGTTCTAAATATGGTTCACAAATACGCGATAGAAAATCCCCAAATGTTGATTCTCTTGCTCCTGGAAACCATGATAGAAGAATATAGATAATAAGCGCCCAGGAATAAATCTGGATGATCCAAAGCAACGCTTGTAAAATAATTGTCATGGCTTATTACCACCTCTTTATATTTGTCTCTTCCTCTTCACCGAACAACTCAGAAATGGCCCCAACAATATCCACAGTCTCAGGTGTACAAATAAATGTTTTCGGTCCTAGTTTTTGAATATCCCCGCCTATAGCGTATACAGTACCACTTAAAAAGTCAACGATACGCACAGCTTGATCTGTTGACATTCTTTGCAAATTAATGACAACCGCTCTTCTTCCCTTTAAATGATCCGCAATCCCTTGTGCTTCCGAATATGTACGCGGCTCTAATAAAACAACTTTAGAAGACTGTTTGGCTGTTTCGATACTTACAATGTTTTGTTTCGGCTGTGCTTTCGTAAGTGGAATATCCTGCTGCTCTGGGGGATCTTGTTGTTTTTTCATTTCAACTTGCTCCTTTTCCTTTTCGTAAGCTTCTCGCTCTTCTGGTGTGTCAAAAAAGAAGTATTTTACTTTTGACCAACTCATAATAACATTCTCCTTCCTTTTACGCTTTTCCTACTAAAATCGTTCCCAAACGAATATATGTAGCACCTTCTTCAATGGCAATTGTATAATCATTTGACATTCCCATCGATAGTTCTTTACACGGAGCATATGATAACCCTAGTTCTTGCACTTGCTTTTGCAATCCACGCAATGTCCTAAAACAATGACGAATCCCTGCTTCTTCCCCAGTAAATGGTGCCATTGTCATTAATCCAACAACTTCAATTTTATCAAATTCTTGCAGAGCACGAATAAACGCAATTGTTTCTTCAACTGCTATCCCTTGCTTTGATTCTTCAGACGACGTTTTTACTTGTACAAAACATCGAACCTGCTTTGTAGCACGCTTTTGAATTTCTTTTGCAAGTGAAATACGATCTAATGAATGCAAATAATCAATCTCATTAATAATTTCTTTTACTTTTCTCGTTTGTAATGAACCGATGAAATGCCAATTTACTTTTGAACCAAAATGCTCATACTTCTGTAAAAAACCTTCATTACGATTCTCACCTAAATCAGTAAGTCCAGCTTCTATTACTTCATTTGTTTTTTCAATTCCTACCGTTTTTGTTACTGCAACGAGCTTAATCTCTTCTGCCAAGCGCTCTGCTCGTTCACACGCTTTTTTGATTTCCTCATTTACAAATGCTAAATTCTCTTGCACTACCACTTGTTTTCAATCCTCCTTAAAGCCTATGAAACTCAACATTCTTCCTGTTTTTCCTCGATCACGACGATGTGAGAAAAACAATTGTTCTTCACAGCTTGTACAAAGAGATGACATCACAATATGCTCATCTTTTATGCCCGCTTGTAAGCATAATATACGATTGATTTCTTTTAAATCAATTGCATATTGCCCGTCTGAAATCACTTTATATGGAACAGGTCCGTTTATCGCTTGTTTTGCTGCTGATAATACACGATCATCAACTACATAACAGCAGGACCCAATGGCTGGTCCAATTGCAACATAAATCTCATGAGCTGGTATCCCTTCTGCACTCCACTTTTGAATCATTTCTTTTGCAATTTCTTTTACAGTTCCTTTCCATCCAGCATGTGCAAGTCCTATCATACCATGTGATGGCGCATAGAAATAGAGTGGAACACAATCGGCATAGCAAGATGTTAAACATACATCTCTATCAGTTGTATAAATACCATCTGTATTTGGAATACCATCTTCATACAAGTAGATTCCTCGCCCTTTTTCCCCTTGGCCTACTTTTTCAACGTGATGATCATGAACTTGCTCTGAACAAATCCAATTTTCTAATGGTTTTTGTAACTTGCCCGCTAAAATCCGTCTATTTTCATGAACATTCTCCATCGTATCATTCACATGTAATCCTAAATTCATCGCCTGGAAGGAACCTGTACTTACTCCACCATCTTTCGTCGTAAATCCTGCAAAAATATTTCCAAGTTCTTTCCACGCTTGTAAATATAATATACCGTCCTCATATATAAATGGTTCTCTCATAAAGCGGCTCCTTTTAATAAAATAACATAAAAAAGCATGGTACTTCCTGTCTATTTTACCATACTTTTATTTTTCCATAATGACAACATAAAAAAAAGAGGAATTTGTAATATTCTTTAAGAAATTGTCGGTGTTTGTATTGATTCTGTTACAGAATTGACATGATCAGCCCTTACTAATATTACATCCTCTCCAATTTTTACAATTTGTTTCCACGGAATAACAAACTCCGCCTCTTTTCCAAATATACCTAGCATTCGTGCTTGTTTTGAAATAATAACAGCTTGAATCTTCCCAGTGTTCATATCAATATCTATATCGCTAATGTTTCCAAGCTTTTTTCCATCAGAAACATTTACAACATCCTTAATTTGAAACTCTGAAATCCGCATCATTGCCATTCTCCCCTTCTATGTCACTATTTGTAGTTGATAAGTTTTCTCCTTCAATTTTACTTTATTGTTATTATATGAACACGTAATCTTTCCTATGAACAGAATCTCAAGGCACGCAACATAAAAAAGATCTCATCTTAACTGATGAGACCTTATCCTTGAATTGTCTTATTCATTTGTTTAATTGCTGATTTTTCAAGGCGTGATACTTGTGCTTGAGAAATTCCAATTTCTTCGGCAACTTCCATTTGTGTTTTCCCTTGAAAAAAACGTTTTCGAATGATCATTTTTTCACGATCATTTAATCGTTTCATTCCTTCTTTCAATGCCAATTCTTCGACCCATTGCTCGTCCCTTTGTTTATCATCACTTAGTTGATCCATTACAAATATAGGGTCGCCCCCATCATTATAGATTGGTTCAAATAATGATACTGGATCTTGAATGGCATCAAGTGCAAAAACAATCTCTTCATGTGTTACTTCAAGCACTTTTGCAATATCCATTGCCGTTGGCTCTTTTGAATTTTCAGCAATTAACTTTTCTCTTACCTGTAATGCTTTATACGCGATATCTCGCAGTGAACGAGAGACGCGGATTGGATTGTTATCACGCAAATATCTACGGATTTCCCCAATAATCATTGGCACAGCATATGTTGAAAATTTAACATTTTGGCTTAAGTCAAAGTTATCAATGGATTTCATAAGTCCAATGCAGCCGACTTGAAATAAATCATCAACAAATTCTCCTCTGTTGTTAAATCGCTGAATGACGCTCAGTACAAGACGTAAGTTTCCATTTACTAATTTCTCTCTTGCGCTTATCTCTCCACTTTGCATTTCTCGGAATAATTTACGCATTTCTTCATTTTTTAGTACTGGAAGTTTAGCTGTATCAACACCGCAAATTTCTACTTTGTTTCTCGTCAAAGTGTTCCCTCCTATCGGGAGTTGCTGTACAGTGTAAAGTATCTCCTTTGGAGGGAATTTTATGCATACCGTTTTCCTAGTACTTTCAAATAAAAAATACAATAAAACCAATCGGAATACCGATTGGTTTTAT
>NZ_JABUAE010000054.1 GCF_013314535.1 Bacillus sp. Xin1
CTTCTATGCCTCTATCAAATGATTTTTGCACCAGAACCGTGTGTACATTAATTTTTCAATCCTGTAAAAATTAAGTGAAGGTTTTTCGTTTGCTTTGAAGAATACCTAACCAAATATGAAAATAGTAATTAGACCGATTACACTTTTATAATGTTTTTTACGAACTAAGACTCAAATATATAACAAAGCAATCACGAGAAAGGAGATTGAAATGAAAAAAAGAAAAGGGTTAATTCTCCCTCTTGTATTAGCTATTTTATTTGGTGCATGTCAACAGAGCGATTTAGAAGAATCCAAAAGTGAAGATTCAAAAGTAATGGACACGGTAATGAACACAGTAGATAAAAAGGACTTTCTTAGTGCCACCGTGGACGACAAAACAAAAATAGTAGAACTTGAAATAGCTGATACAGTAAATACAAGTGAATTAAAAAAGAATATTAACACTCAGTTAAAGAGCTAATATATTAGACCCTATACTATAAATGTTAGTCAAAGAGATATGGACATTGTAAAAATAGAGAACAGATGGGACAACATTTCCAGTTATATTGTGGAAGAATTGTTCCATAAAAAAGGATACAAAGGTTTTTCAATACGGGCTTATATAGAATTGAATCAATCTATCCCGTTTGCTATATATACTCCTATAAATAGTACTGATTCAGGTGCTAAAGAGTTTGGGAAGAAGATTGAGAAAGAAATCGATAATTTACTTAAAACACCGCAAGCACAAAAATGGATTGAAAATGATTTATATACTATTGAAGTTTATAGTCAAGATAATCAAAAAATCAACTAACAAATCTATGAACAGAATATAGGAAACTTAGTATTAATAGGTTAGTATTTGACAAAAAAGACTGGATAAACAATGCCCAGTCTTTTTTACTTGTATATAACTATTAAATTTAAGAAATTGTATTATTTATAATATACTTGTCCACTAGAGAGATATATAGTTCCCCCACCATAATTTTTAAGTCTAAGTTGATAATAATTACTAGAAGCAGTTAAAAGGTGAGAAATAGGAATGTTTAATCCACTTGAAAAGGAACCTTTAACTACATATTCTTCCCACAACGAACTATTTTGAAATACTTGTACTGCCAATCCAGTAGTCTTAGTTTGTGGGGTTCTGTTGCGAAGTTTTATTAAGGTTAAATGGTGCCAACAAAGGGGTATAGCCGAGATACGTGTAAAAATAGGTCATAGGCTTACTTTTATTTCCAACTATGACCTATTGAGCTTATAGAGGGATCGTTTCTTCTATTGGTTGAGGGATTTTCTGTAAATCAATTACATAATCCCCAAAGCGTTTTATATGTCTAGTCATATAAGGACTTAGCCTTTCTAAATCTTGGCGTGAAAAGCGATAACCTTCTTTTTTTAATTGCCATAAAATCATAGTGATATCTACTACATTTTGAAAAATTACAGAATTGGTGATTAAATCATTGTATTTAATACGTTTTTCCTGTTCGATTGGATCGTTTTCCGTAATAATACCATCGCCACCAAAAAACAACCATTTTGAAAAACCATTATAGGCTTCTACTTTATTGGTACTAGCTGTAATTTGTTCGCGTAATTTCATATCTGAAATATACTGAAGAAGGAAGATTGTTCGAATCACTCTTCCAAGCTCTCGAAACGCTTGATATAATCGGTTTTTCTTACTATTGCTACTTAACTTCCTAAGAAGCGTTGAAGGTAATATTTTCCCCATCTTAATTGAAATAACCACTTGGAATAAGTCTTTCCAATGTGTTTCAATTACCCTCCAATTAATTACATCTTTAAATAAAGGGTCTATATGTTTATAATGTGTATGTTTATCTGGACGGAAAAATTTTAAATCTTTCCAATTGCGAATTCTAGGCATAAGATGAATTCCTAATAGATAGGATAAGGCAAATACAGGTGTCGATTGTCCTTGTGTATCCGCATGAAGGGTATCTGGTTGAATATCAGATTTATTTTTTAATAGCCCATCAATAATATATACCGCTTCCCAAACACCACAGGGGATAAAATGACTAAAAAGAGCGATATAATTATCCGCAACATGATGATAGGCAATCCCTCCATATCCGCCATAACGGATGTGGAATTCTGATACTAAATTTTCTATATACATATCATGTTTTGTTCCATCAGCTGAAGCTACTTTTCCCGTTCCCCATAGTTTTGGTAAACTAAATGTATTATATTGATTCAAAACATCCTGAAGTGCCGCATTTAATTTCGGAATATGAATATGCCTACGATTAACAAAAGAAAGCATGTGAGCTGTAATCATATTACGCATATGTTTGGCTGTTTGTGTTGGTCCTAAATTACATCCATATCCAAATGTAGTAACAATGTAACGCTCCGTTGGATCTTCTAATTTAGGATCCGACCCAGATAAAGGACCAAAATGTCTTGTCCAATGAGTCCAATGTTCTACATTGCAAAGTATATCTAATACGGTTCGTTCTGGTAAACGTTGTATAATTTCTTTTTCTAATAATTTACTACTCGTAGACACATTTTTTCGTACTAATCGTTTTAAAATCGGTTCTCCATCTTCTGTTATAATTACCTGGCCATTATTCGGATAATTTAAATCTACGGCATTGGCAACAGCAGTTAATTTCTGTTTCAATTGTTTAACAAAATGAGTAGGAGATGAAGGGAAATTAAGTTCTTTACAATACTCCTTAACTAGCGGTTCACATTCTTCCCAAGGTAGTAACTGTTCCCTATAATCAGCGTATTTTTCAGAACCTTGTACACTTACATCACCTGTTTTTAATTCTGAAGCTAAATAGGAAAATATACAGATTTCAAGACGTTTACGATACAATAAATTAGAAACCTTTCCAATTCGAAGAGTTTGTCTCCATTGCTCGTTTGCGAATGATAAATCAAGATTAGTAGGAAGGTGTTCTACTCTTCGATTTTCATTTAGCAATAAAAATTGTAAAGCTTTTATGAGAGAATCATCCTGAGTTGTTGAATCTATTTTTAACAATGAAATCAATCGAAATAAGGTCTTTCTATGACTGTTATAGAATTTTTCTAATAGAGGAAAATAATTATTCCCGTTATACGAAGAAATGGCCAAGCAATCTTGTTGTAAAGAATCTATACCACCTCTTCTTTCGAATAATTCTGTTATTTCATTTCCTATTATTTTCGTATCATCATACATATGAGTCGTATGTAAAACTTCACTCAATATAGAAATAAGATTTTCACTTATTGAACGCTGTTGTTCTCGTAAAAGACCTAATTCTTCTTTTCCCTTTTTATGTATCCTAGCAACCCTTTTTAAAAACATATCTATTAAGTTATCTCTTGTTACAATTTGTGAACGATAAATAACAGATAATAGTAGTGTATACCTTTTGGCCATATTAAAATCTTTCATTTCCGATGCATCTAAAGCTAGTGCTTCTGATGCGAAGTTCTTGATCTTAGAATTTGGAATTTCTTTTAATAATTCCTCGATGTTTGACATAAACGATGTAATAAAATCTAGTTTGTTTTGTAGCTCTTTCATGTGAGAGATTGAGGAACTTTTAGGTAGTTCTTTAAAATAATTAAAACCTGAATGCTTGGTTTCTTGCGAAGTGCGAAGTAATTCATCAAGTTTATGTTTTTCTTGTTTTGACAACCGATTCATAACAGTATGACACAATCGATTGTTAACTAACGTTCGGACTCGACGAACAAGTCTATCTAAAGTGCTGAATGCTGGCAACTCATAACGTTCTTTAATTAATTCTTCAATGGCAACATTAATTAAGTCTGGAGGATGATCCATCACATGAGAAGCATTATAGATAGCTTTTGTAGCTACATGCAAAGCATCTTTTCCAAATGCATATACTTTTAAATATTGACGGATTTCTTTTTGATGTCGATACATCACTTTTGAATTGAATTTAAGTTCTACTTCATCAGGTATATTAAGACATGATTGAATATGTTGAAGCACTATTGGTGGAATATCCTGAGGCCGTGGAAAATAGCCTAATCGTTGAAAAGATTTCAACATAACTAAACAAATAAAAACTGAACTCTCTCCACGTGCTACACGATGTGCAAATATATTTTCTTCATGTGTAATTGTATAAATTGCTGCAAGTTCTTTCTTAGATATATTTTGTTTAAATCTGGGATATGCTGTACGTTCAACTGAAGTCACTTTTATTCCTCCTGGTTAGAATTATGACAAAAGTAATTATCGATTATTTCATCTTACGCTAAAACGCTTACTTTTGTCTATTATGGGTAGACCCTAATCATCCATCGGTTGGTTATTGAAAACACTCGGTTTCAACTGTATGATTAGGGTGTATGATAAAAGATTAGAAAAATGAGGTGGATTTCTAAAAATGAAAATTGCTTATGCTAGAGTTTCAACTTTAGATCAAAATTTAGATAGACAGATACAAAAATTAAGAGAATTTGGAGCGGAAAAAATATTCACTGAACAAAAATCTGGTGCATCTGTTCACAATAGAGAAGCATTTCAAGAGGCATTACAATTTGTTCGAAGTGGAGATACATTTATGGTAGAAGCGATCGACAGACTTGGACGTAATTATGATGAAATTATTCAGTCTGTTAATTATCTAAAAAGAAAGGAAGTAAAGTTAATTATTACTAGCCTACCTATTATGGCAGAAGCAATTGGAAATTCTTTATTAGATAAATTCATCAAAGATTTAATCATTCAAATCTTGGCTATGATTGCGGAACAGGAACGAACAGAAACGAAAAGGAGACAAGCACAAGGAATTTCGATAGCCAAACAGAAAGGTGTCTATAAAGGAAGGCCAACTATCTATTCTCCAACAGCAAAAGACCCTCAAAAAAGGTTAGTGTACAATCGAGTGGTTGAAATGTTAAATGATGGCGAAGCCATTTCTCATATTGCAAAAGAAAACGGTATAACTAGGCAAACCGTCTACAGAATAAAGCACGATATATCTAGTTAAAACAGTGATTATTTTATCCTGGTTCTCATTTATCACGTAAACAAACGTTTACGTGATAAATGAGAATGAAAACTTAGACGCATGAAGGGGTATCGTCAGGAAATTTACAACGTCAAGGAAATTTCAATATTAAAAAGAGATTTAGTTACCAGTTCTATTTATAACAACTTCAGGAGTGCTTTGTAATTTTTTTACTTCTATAAACATTTTTAAGTTATATACAAAAACCATGCTTTGACACCGTCTAAAGCATGGTAATTATTTAAACTAATATAAAACTGCTAAGTTGATTTTTTTAGCTCATCTATTTATTGAATTCATTAACTGGAAGAAGTATTCAGAGTTATGAGTCTTATTTAGGTTATACCATGCATGTAATGTATCGGGTGCAAATACATCTAGTTTTTTCAGTACTTCCATTGTAAATTCCAAAGGTGCTATTCCTGATGCAGTAACCAAATTCTCACCAGATACCGCAGGTCTCATCTCATAAAATTTTTCTCCTTTATAATTAGGACAGACCATTTTAATATACTCTAAGTCATTGCTTGTATGCTTTCTAGAATCTAAGTATCCCATATTCGCGAGGGCCTCAGTTGCACCACAAATTGCAGCAACAATAGTGCCAATCTTTAAAGCTTCACCAATTTTTTTTAAGATAGGTTGATGAATATCTTCTCTCCAAGTATTCCCTCCAGGTAAGACTAAAAGGTCTTTATTCTCAAGAGTACATTCATCAAGGGAAATATCTGGTTGTATGCTCAGCCCTCCCATCGTAGTAATACCTTCTTTATTCGTTCCTACTGTAACTACTTTTAAAGGTGCTACATCTTTTTTGAAATATCTTCCTGAGTTTAATTCAGCAATTAAGTACCCATATTCCCAGTCTGACATTGTATTAAATACATAAAGATAAACTTTTTTTGTTTGCATCCAATAACACTCCCATCACTATTGATATAACCTATTATAATATACCTTGATGAAATTTTATTAATTCCGATAGTTTTAATAAAGGCTTATCGCACCATATGTCACCTCTAGATGTTTACAAACAATAAAGTTTAATTAACAATAAAGTCATTTAAAAACACCAGTCATGTTATTTACATTGAATTCCTATTTCAACGAGAATCAATAAGAATCTCAAGTGGAAAGTTGCAGTGTCAGGTTGACTTATTTTTGATTTATAATGGGATTTATTGGAGCAAATTGTTTAGAAATAAATGTCGTTTGGAAAGGTGCTTTTTTATGTATACCATTGGAAGGTTTTCAAATCTGTGTGATGTACCTGTGAAAACAATTCGTTACTATAGTGATATTGGTTTACTCGAACCTTCTTATGTAGATCCTGAGACGAGCTATCGTTACTATGACTACGATAAGATGAAAGAGTTAAAAACTATCCTAGTGCTTAAAGACTGCCAGTTTTCGTTAAACGAAATTGAGCAAGTTTTAAAAGATAAAGATATGAAAGGTCTAGATGTAAGATTAAAGAAAAAAACAGAAGAGTTAAAGTATCAACAAGAACAAATCAACAAGCAAATTAACAACATCCAGCAAATACAGAAGTTCATAAAGAATGATGAAACATTCATTCCTGAGCCCACTCTGTCAAGTTGTTACATAGAGGAGCGAAAAGATATGCAGGTTGTGTCTATTCGCAAAACAATAAACATGTTTGAAATGGACAAACTCGTTAAAATGTTGTTTGAAAGGATATATGCATATCAGTTTAATATGGATGGGGAGCTACTAGCTATTTTTCATCAAAAAGACTGGAGACAAAAGAAAGCAGATGTTGAATTACTTTTACCCGTAAAAGTCGATAAAAATGCGGAGTATCTTACGAGAGTACCTGGAGGAATGTATGCATGTGTCAATGTAAAAGGTCCTTATTCAGAACTCCACTATGGTTACAATCGTTTAAAGGCATGGGTGGCAGAACAATCCCTTCATGTTAAAGGAATGTATATGGAACAGTATATAAAGGGACTCGTTCCATCCAAAGTAGTGAATCCAATAAATATTAAGCCGAACAATGAGGTACATCCAAATGATTTTTTGACAAAAGTGTTTGTAAAGGTAAAGACGCAGAGTAAGTGAATAACGAATTGAGGTTAACTCTCCATTTACTGGAGAGTTTATTCTGCTTATAGCAAGGTATATATGTCTTGCTATTAAAATGCAGAATGGGGAGCTTTGAATGAATGCGTATACAGGGGAATTTACTTATCTTAAGGGAAGTTCGTATGAAATTGGAAAACAGCAAGCATTAGAATACTATGAAAGTGCACACATTAAGGAAATTTTTTTTAGAGGACAATCTGATCCTACCAAAGCGTATCTAGAAATCAGGTCCCAAATTGAGGAGTATTGCCCGGGATTAAATGAGGAATTAGAGGGTTTTGCGGAAGGTTTTGGTTATAAACCAAACCAATTAAAGTTTTATGATGATGCCTGGTTAATACCTGGAGGGTGTAGTCTAGGGGCCATTTTGCCCCCAAAAATGTCTGATGGTAAAACATACGTATTACGAAACTACGACCTCTCTCCTGATATTTCAGATATGCGCCTTTGTACAACTAAAGTAGATGGAAGATACACGCATACCGGTTTCTCTGTTTCTACATTTGGTCGAAGTGAAGGATTAAACGAGAAAGGCTTATGTGTAGCGTTTGCTTCGTGTGGCATGCCGATAGGTAAATATCCAGGTATGAGAAAACCAGTAGTTATTGGGTTGCAGTTTATGGTGGTTGTTAGGGCCATACTAGAGACGTGTAAAAATAGTGAAGAAGCCGTCTATGCTGTGAAAAATATGCCTGTTGGGACCAATATGAATTTACTTTTAGCGGATGCAAATGGTGAGGCAGCTTTAGTTGGAACATATGACGGAGTTAAAATAGTTAAAAAAGCAGAACTGGATTATTTAATTGCAACAAATCATGGGCTATTTCCTGAAATTGAAAATCTTGAACCAGGCAAGCTAGAACAATCTCAACTACGATATAATATTTTAGAGAATAAATTTAGTGCCAATGGTAAAAGAACTGCTTGTGAAATTAAAGAACTTCTTTCAACTGAGTTTCCGAAAGGGGTGTCCATTCATAATTATACAGAAAACTTTGGAACAGTGCATTCAATTTTGTTTAATCTAACTGATTGCCAACTGGAGTTTTCCTATGGTTCTCCTTTACATAATAAATTATATCAGATAAACGTTGGTGATAATTTTCAAAAGACACGAATTCCAGTTGAATTTTGTAACAAGAATTATGGACCGGAGTTTTGGAGAATATCGAGATAATAAATTTAAAATCATAGATATTGTTTAAAGTGAAGCACTGTATCTTGCTACTAAAGGTAGTTTTAGTTCAATGTGTCCTAAGTACTAAGCTAATATGAGTTATGTACATATTCAAGAAACAGGCGCAATTGTGGAAGAACACTTAGTTTTTAAATGACTTTATTGTTGTTGGTTTGAGAAAAATAATATTAAATGAAGAAAATTAAACAACTATTTTAGAACACCATTCTATTTTCGAACAGTGTTCTATGTGTATTTAGATTTTCAAGATTAAACAACTTTATTGTATGTCAACACTAGGTTGGGAACATATTAATTTACTAGGAGAATACCATTTTAATTCAGAGAAAGTTGGTCTCGTTAGTCTCGTTAGATTCTTTAAGACCGTTGAAACTTTCTTAGCGTTGTTAAAAACGGGGGAATTGTCTTGAAAATGGGCCTACCGTTATGAATGCACATTTTCTTGCCGGTACCCGATAAAGGAGTTTTATAAAAAACAAAAAATCCGATTCGAAATTGAATTGGGAATAAAAGTAAGTCTATGACCTATTTTTACACGTATCTCGGCTGTACCCCTTCAAAGAGACTCCGCCTTTTCAACGTACAATGAACTTCGACAATTACTAGCTACTTCCTAAAAATTGTTCCTCATTTACCAACCTGTTTATGCTTTTTTTAAACTTTGCAACAGAACCATGATTTCTATGGCTCAGTACAACGTTGTTATTTTTGCTTAGAAATTTTATCAAATTCTTCATCAATACGCTTATTAACAGCTTTAAAATACCTTCCAATAATACCGCCTATATATGCAAAGGCAAAACATACTGTAATAATAATAAAGAGAGAAATATTTCTAGTGATTAAGCAATATATCGAACCAATCAGATATAAACCCAAAAAAATTTTAGGGAAATGTACTTGATGTAGAAAATACTGTAAACCTCCAATTAATAATAAAAGAATCAAACCAAAGAGTGTTACTTGAATAATAAGCAAAACTTGAATATCCATTACCGCTTCGCTCCTTCTATCTAGTTAATTCAAAGGTAGATATTTTTAAATCTTTTTCTTTTGGTAAAGTAACACTCTGTTCTAATTTACCATTATTGATATTGTACTTTTGAATTATCCCTTCACTCTTATTTTCCCCATCGTATAAAGATAAAATATGTAAGGAATTTTTGTTAATTAAAGCTTTCATATTTATAATTGGATTTTTATTTTTTTGTTCTAATTTAAAATGATTGGTAATTTCTTCTCCAGATATAACGACAACTTCTCCACTATAATACAATATAAAGACTTTACCATTATCTTCAAGTACTTGAAATACTTTTGATTTTGTAGGAAGTTCTAATTCTTTTATGGAATCCTCAAAAATGGTAAACATTTTTCCTTTATCAGAAACTAAATATATCTTATCACCAGATACAGCCATACTCTTATGACCGACTTGTGGTTTATTTCCTAAGTTAAATGCTTTAACCGCTTCTCCATTTGAATCTATTTTTAATACTTGTTCCTGCTCAATTGATGGATCGAAGGTTAGTACATAATAAAAATCTTTGTAACTTATACCAGTGGTAAAAAAGCCTTTCTCATACTTAAATTCTTTTTGGTTCTCTCCTTCAACATTGACTAAACCACTTTTGTAATAAGGTTTATTGTCTTTAACAAATTGACCACCATTCGTTATAAAATGTATTCCGTTTGGGTTAGCAAATGAATTAGTAATTCCCCAACTAGAAGGAATGCTATGCTTTTGAACACTCTTGTTATCAAAGGTATAGTAGTTACCACTATATCTGGACGAGAAATATAATATATTGTTTTGAAATATTAGGTTTTCTAAACCAATATCTTTAACAGGAAATTCTTCTATAGCCTTACCTGATTGGTCATATGTTATTAACTTACTTGTTGGATTAGTAAAAGATGTATAAACCACCGTGTATGTATTATTCTCTTCATGTATCTTTACTTCCTGCTTATTTACTTTTTGTGTATTGAAGGGAATAGCTTTTCTAAAACCAAAAAAGATTACTAGGGTTTCTTTGCCCATCCCCTCGGAATGGGGGAATAGCAAGCATGGATTTGAAATAGAGAAAATTCTAACTGATTTCCATAAAAAAGAACTAAAGAATTATTCTCTTTAGCTCTCTTTTCCTGCTAATTTATTATCTATTTCTGAAGTATCTACACCTTCTCCAAACCAATCACATAACTTGTTTTTAGCTAAATCCTTAATATCCTGATCAATATACATAACAACTTGCATAAGAGCAATTCCTAATGTGCCTAAATCATCTGCATAACCAATCACTGGAATAGCATCTGGAATCAAATCTAACGGAAGAATAAAATAACCTAAAGCACCAAGGATAATCCCTTTTGTCTTCATTGGAACGGTATCTTTTTGAAGAGTGTAATACAATAATAAAACCGCATAAACCACATTAGCTCCTGCTTTTTTACCATACTTTTTTACTTTATCCCAAAACTTTGAATCTGAATAATGTTTACTAGATCTCGTTAATTCCTCTTCTAATTGATCTTTTGAATAATCCATAAACCAATCCCCCAATCTATAAATAATGGTATCCAATCAAATTGTACTAAATAACACTAAATAAATATAGTAGTCCAAATAATATACAGGTTTAAGCAGACATACCCTGGGACACTTCTTAAAAGTACTTTTCTTATCCCCCCCTTTTTTCGAGGGGATGGGCAAAAACACTCTGCTATGGAACTTAAAACAAATTTTAACAAATTAACACCACATGTGAACACATGAATTCACATGTTTACACACAGATTCATGTGTGATATTATAAACATGTAATCACATGTGAACACAAATTGATATTAAAGGTGGAATAAAGATGAAGTCTAATGTTTGGTTAGTACGCCCCCTGCCCCACGGTTCCAATCACATGCAAGATTTCTTAAGGCTAAATCGAATTGCTGTAGGTTATCCAGTAGGAAAGAACTTATCCAAATTCAGTTATGAGCAAATTCGTGAACTTCTTCATCAACATAGTTGGGAAGAGGGAATCGGTAATTTGAACTCGCTTGTACACATAATGAAAGTTGGCGACTTAGTTGTTGTTCCAGATGGTAACAAAAAAGACGTTTATTTCGGTCAAATAGATAGTGACTATATTTACGAGTCTTCACTTGATGAAGATAAGGAAGGAAGTGGATACCCTCATCAGCGAGTTGTTAAATGGTTCTTTAACAAAAAACCACTGTTACGTTCTGAACTACCTGAGGAACTAAAAGGTTCAATGCGTTATCCTGGAACTATAGCGGATCTAACTAAACACTACGAAATCATCTTAGGTGTAATAAATGGTAATAAAAAGCCTCAAGGTGATACTTCTCTTGAGGAGAAAGCATTACAAGTCATCAAAGAATATCTTGATAGTGAAGATCCTCTAATTCGCTTAAGAGCAGCAGAAATCATTTTAAACAGATAAATAGCCATTAATCCTTTGTTGGAAAAGACCACTCAGTCATTGTGGTCTTTTTGTTTGTAAAAATACACTTTATGACATAGCTAAAAATTTAGAATTTTTCATTTCAAAAATACGACTTATAATTATTTGAAATGTTTCAATTGAAATGTATATGTTTTGACATACTCATTTTTAAAAGAAGTTACAACCCTTGATTTATAAAGATTTTTTCAATAATTTGTTTGCCCATCCCCCAGTTCGGGGGGATGGGCAAAGATACCCTAATAAAGCTAAGTAGGTTACTTTATATCCCACACCGTTCAGATAAAATTAAATTACCTTTTTTATTACTTTAGGGTAACTTTTGAATTTAAATCCCGCATAATTCAGATAAAACTGCATTTTGTAATTGACCATCCCATGTAATGTATTGGTTTATATCCCACATGGTTCAGATAAAACTCAGGTTATCTTAAAAACTCAAACTCTAACAGCAGTCTTTATATCCCATACAGTTCAGATAAAACCTTCTTTTTTATTGCCTAGTATCAGTTTTACATTTAACTTTATATCCCATATAGTTCAGATAAAACCACTGCATCTACATATTGAATAATTGCATTATTATTCTTTATATCCCATATAGTTCAGATAAAACTCTTGGGCACTCCCTTGATAAGTGCTCATACTTTGAGCTTTATATCCCATATAGTTCAGATAAAACGTAAATGTCTGACTGGAGCGTAGCGGAAGGAATTTACTTTATATCCCACATAGTTCAGATAAAACAAGAAAACAGAAGTTTACTCCAAAGAAGAAGCTAACTTTATATCCCACATAGTTCAGATAAAACTGACATTAATAATCTATCAGTTGCAACGTTATATGCCTTTATATCCCACATAGTTCAGATAAAACCCTATCCATATACGGATGATACACCTTATGATATCAACATTTTACTATGTGTATCAATCCGTATTTTGCAGCGAACCATTGATTGTGTTTTTGTATTCTCTTACAACATGCTGAAAGAGCTTGTCATATCAAGGTTTTCAGCATGTTTTATAAAGACGAGGTTTACTGCAAAATTATGAAAGTACCACATGATTTTTATCTTTACTATATGGAAGCAAAAAAATCTTTCTTTGCACAGAAATATTTTTCCATTTATTTCTACAGATTTATTGAATCTTAATTTTTGAATACATTATAATAATTCTATATGGAAGATTAAGGAGGGAAATAATGAGATTGAAAGTAAGCTTTACTTGCAAAGTAATTCCTCTCTCGTATCGTTTTATGTTTGTGAGTTTTATCAAAGAAGCTCTAAAAACATCAAACGCAGTATATGCAGAGAATCTATATATCTTTGAGAATAAACCGAATAAAAAAAGTAAGAATTTTACGTTTTCCGTTTATCTTAAAGACTATGTTTTAGAAAATGATGAATTCCTCCTTCAGAACGGATTGGACTGGATTATTAGTTCACCTGATTCTGAATTCATTTCTTACTTAGTAGATGGTTTAAACGAAATTAAAGAATTTCAGTACAAAGGATACAAACTACAGAAGAAGAACATATCTATACTACCGGAAGTCAAAGTGAAAAGTGATACGGTTGTATTCCGCACCCTTTCCCCTATTTTTATTAAAGACCGAGATGGGAAACCTCTTGCTCCAACAGAAGAAGGTTATGAAGAGAGTTTCAATTATATTTGTGATATGACTTTGCGTAATTATCATGGAGAAGGCTTGAAAAAACCTTTGCAATTCATACCTATGAATTTAACAAAACAAGTTGTAAAAGAAAAATTTGATAATACCCCCAATCACCAGCACTTTGAAGCTTATAAAGGAACATTCTTGTTAAAAGGAGACCCAGAAGACTTAGAAATCCTTCGACAAATTGGTACATCCTTCAAAAAGTCACAAGGGTACGGCTGCGTGTCCGTGGAGTACCAATGATTCGGTTATATTTAGAGGATTGGGCTACGAACACTGGTATTTTGGGGTTTTATCGTATTTTAGAGCATGCTGAAACAGATTTATTTGAAGTCGAAGAGACATATATAGACTTTGATCCAAAATTGCTTCAAGACTTTCCGGAATGGTTTTTCAATTATGCTTTTGATATGTTTTCTGTTGCAAATGAAAAAGAAGATAAGATGAATGCTTATCTAACATACGCTACATCCAACTTTAAACGTTTTAAAGATTTTATCTTTGCTGATATTAAAAGTACAGAAAATAAGTTGAATAAACGTTTACCAATTGAAGGTGGAACCTTAAAAGAGCTGTTTAGCAGAAAAAAAGATGTATCAACTATTGAAGAATTAAAAACAGTCACAAGTGATTATCTAGCGTTGTTAAAGCAAGATCAAGTAAATGAAGTACTAACATTAAATATGATTCGGTTTCATTTAGGAGAACTGCATGGTCAAACAAGTTTTTTACAAAGATCACGCAGTACCCTGAATCGTTCAGAACATGAAGAATTCCTTACAAAAGATTTCGTCCAACCTATTTTACTAGAACAAGAGGTTCTTGCTGTTCTTCATTCTTTTAACAGTACAAATGAAGCAATAGAAAGCTTAAACAAAGTGATACATCAATCTGATGATAACAATTTTAAAAAGTTAGCGAAACAAACAATTACGAAACTAAAGAAGGATGAATTACTGTATTGTCCTGTTATTGAGGGGCAATTTGCTCTTACAGATTACACAGAGGCGGTATTTCTTCCGAATGCAGTCAGTATTGCAAATGCAACGAATTACACATGGAATAATCAAAAAACGTTTCCTATATCTAATCTTTATCGATTAATCATGTTTTGTTCTGTTTTTGGGCTCCATAGAGATCAAATAGACAAAGATACAGTAGTTTATTCCTTTATTCAAACCGATGAGGATTTTGATACACTAGCGGAAATAAATGATTTATTTGTCACTAATAAAAAGCAAAACAATCCTTTTGAAGTGTTTTTATACGACACATTAAAAGAATCCAAAGATAAAGCAAATTGGATCTCTAAAAATATGTTAATTGTTGAATTCCAAAACAGTGGAAAAAAGACGAATCTTACTCAGAATTTTTTATCAGAACATGCCATTCAATACCTTCAAGAGCGTGGAGGGAAAGAGCTCGATCATATTAAATATCCACCGTTTCGGAACGTAATCCTACGTAAATTATTAAATGGAGAGCATTTTTTTCGTGATATCACTAACCAATTGAGGAAAAACGTAGATAACAATTATTCCAGTTATGATACGTATGCGGCCACTTTGGCTATGTTTCATTTAAATAGAATAAAGGAGTGTTACGGCATGTCTAACGAAACACGAGAAGCGCAATATGAATCTATGCAAAAGAGAGTCCAGTATGCACTAATGGATGGACGCGAAGTACGTAGAAGACTTACTGAACGTAGAATGGAGAATAAGATTCCAGGCATTACTTACCGTCTGTTAAATGCCTTAACTACCAATAACCGTCAACAATTCTTTGAAACATTATTCCGCACCTTTTTATTAGTTGAAAAGAACACTTCTATGTATGTGGATGCTACAAGGGAACATAGTAATGAATTTGAAGGTATTGCAAGTGCTTTACTATCCGGATTAAATGACAAACCCTATAAAAAAGAAGTGGAGGAAGCAAACTAATGGCTGGATTAACATTAACGATCGTATTTCAAGGAGATTCATTAAATTATGGAGAAGGAATTGGTAACATCTCCGAATTAAAGAAATTTAATCGTGGAAATGGAGATGTTCATACATTTGCTTCAAGGCAAGCTATTCGATACGATATGATTCGTTTAGGAGCCGAGCGTTATGGTTGGAACTTGGATACAGTTGGCCGAGACAAAGGTGAAGGGGAAGGAAAAAGTAAAAGCGTAGTCCAATATTCTCCTAGTGCTACCATTCAAGAATCAGAAGAAATGGATTTATTTGGGTACATGAAAACTGTAAAAGGTGACATGGGGAACAAACGCCCGGCTAGCATTCGGTTGTCTCATGCTGTTTCTCTTGAACCGTACCGGGGAGACTTAGAATTCTTAACAAATTTAGGACATGCTTCACGTATCAAAGAAAACCCAAATATCGCAACATCTGAGCGGCATACAAGTTTATATTCTTATACCATTACTATTGATTTAGATAAAATTGGTGTAGATGGAGAAATTGAATTACCACGTGAAGAAAAGGCAAGACGAATCAAAGAATTCTTAGAAATTGTATTTTCCTTAAATCGTAATATCCGAGGGCGACAAGAAGATTTATCCCCTTTGTTTGTAATTGGTGGTCTGTATGCTATTAATCAACCATATTTCTTAGGACGTACACAATTAGTTCCGACAAAACGTGAATACCGTTTAAATTCTATTATGCTACAAGAAATTTTAGAACGTCGCAGTATGGGACGGACTGTACAAGAACAAACGCATGTTGGTCTGTTATCTGGTGTTTTCGTAAATGAAGGGGAGTTACGAAATCTTGTTTCAAGCGACTCAACCCATACAATTCAAGGTATGCTAGATTATCTATTACAACAAGTGGAGAATTATTATGTCGGCTAGTGCAGCGTTACGAATAGAGTTATATCAACAAACCGCGTGTTACAAGAAACCAATGGCACAAAAAGCAAAGGAAACCTATCCTCTTCCACCGTATAGTACGGTGAAGGGGTTCCTTCACTATGTATTAGGTGCAAATGAATTAATTCCAATGGAAATCAGCATCCAAGGTACTCACGAAGGAAAGCTGTTTGATTTGCAAACACATCATTTTTACAAGTCAAAAGAAGTTACAACAATGCCCATGCATGTTCATATGTTGAAAGAAATCTCCCTTATTTTCCATGTACGTGCCGAACAAGGTGTATTGGAACAATTACAAAAAGCATTAGAAAATATCAATGAAGCACCAAGCCTTGGTCGACGTGAAGATTTGGCGGTCATTGAAGACGTGAAAAAAGTAACGTTGAAAGAAAGACATACAAAAGAAATCATTACACTAAAAAATGATTTCTTTATACCACGTCATTGTATTGTTGATCGCCTTGATTATATGAATTATAAAGGGATTTCATATCGATTAAATACGGTATATCAAGTGAAACAAGGAATTCGTACTTGGGAGACGGTTCAAACGCAGTTCTTCCGTAAAGGAGAAGGATTAAATTCACCTCAGTATATGGAAGATGAAGATGGCTATATTGTATTTTTCCATGCCTTATGAGTAGGCATGGATTTTTTTCAGGAGGAAAAAACATGGAAGATTTCATTTACGCAAAGTGGGATCAGCAAACAAGAGAGTTTGAAACATTACAAGAACATATAGGGCGGGTATTAGAAAATTTATCTTTACTAAAACACTCGTATGGTTCTTTTTTGTCAGAAGAGATCTGGCAACTGGCACAAGTAGCTGCACAATACCACGATGCAGGAAAAATTTATGAGGGGTTTCAACAAATTATTAAGCTCAATATGGGGTTATCCCTTTTAACGAAACAAGAAATTGAAAAGAAATATCCTAATGTTCCTCATGCTTTTATTTCCTTACTTTGTGTTCCATTCTTAGAATTACATTATTCCCAAAGTACAGAACGGGTTGTGAAAGAGGCAATTGCACATCATCATGTACGAAACGTAATGTTTGATGCCCAAATACTAAATGTAGTTTTACCAGATTTAAAAGGGAAAATAGACCGTTTGAAGCAAGAATTGTGCTGTTCTGTTAATAAAGATCTTGATACTACAACTATAGGTTGGAAGCCAATTAAGAAAAAAGATAAAGAATATCTTCTTCTTGTGCTTGTAAAGGGACTTTTAAATCGTGTAGATCATGCGGCTTCTGCAGGAGAACTTGTGGAATATCATGCGGACAAGGGAGTTGGGACTTATGTCGATGAATTCCTAAAAAAGAATGGTCATAAACCACGCAATCTACAACTCTTTTCTTACGAGAATCGAAACAAGAATATTGTGGCTGTTGCACAAACTGGTATGGGAAAAACAGAAGCTTCTCTATTTTGGATTGATGAAGCTAAAGGGTTTATTACACTTCCTATACGCGTAAGTTTAAATGCCTTGTATGAGCGTATAACAAATGGAATGGGATATGTAGATGAAGAGGGGCAAGCGATTGCTGGATTGCTACATAGTGGAAGCGTGGATTTTCTACAGACATTAAACAATGATTACGAAACCAATGAACTTATCTATGAACAGTCTCGTTTATTGAGTAAAAAGTTAACATTTAGCACCATTGATCAAATTTTAAAGTTTCCATTTTTATTTCGAGGGTATGAGAAATACTTGGCAACAATGGCGTACTCTAAGATAGTTTTAGATGAAATACAAGGTTATTCTCCGAAAATCTTAGCTGTTATACTCAAAGCAATGGAAATGATTCACCAGATAGGTGGCAGATTTATGATTATGACCGCTACACTTCCTACTGTTTTTATGGAAACAATGGAGAAGCGAGGCAAAATCAAGGTAAGTGATTATATAAAAGGAGCGTTCTATAATGACTTAATTCGTCATCGCATATCTATACGTAAAACAAAGATCGATGAGGATTTAGAACATATTCGCGAAGCTGGACGAAATAAACGTGTATTGATTATTGCTAATACCGTAAAAGAAGCAAAACGTATATACGGGTTACTTAATAATGAAAATGTAAGGTTGTTGCACACGCAATTTATTCAGAAGGATCGTGCTGTCTTAGAAGAAGAAATTAAGAAATTCGCACCAAATGATAAAAACCGTGAAAAACAGAGTGGTATTTGGATTGCCACACAGCTTGTAGAAGCTTCATTAGATATTGATTTTGATTTGTTATTTACTGAAATCTCTACATTAGATAGCTTATTTCAGCGTTTAGGTCGTTGTTATCGCGGAAGAGAATATAAGGACATAGAACCTAATGTTTTTGTTTATACAAAAGCAGAAGGGATAGGGACCGTTTATCATGAGGATATTGTAAATAACGGTTTAAGACTTTTAGAACCCTTTAATGAACAAAAACTACATGAAAAAACAAAAATGGAGCTTGTCGAAACATTATATAAAACAGAAAACCTAAGTAAAAAATACTTAGACGAATTCTATCAAGCTTTAAAGATATTAGATAAACTTCCACTAAACGATATGGGAAATACAGAAGCACAAAAGTTGCTGCGTGATATTGATAATTATCAAGTTATTCCCTGTTCTATATATGTAGAGAATCGTGAGCTATTTACTACATTTAAACAGGAAAAAGATTCGAAACAGCGAAAATTATTACGAATGCAAATCGAAAAGCTTACAACCTCTATTTCTAGAAAACAGGTTCAACGATACGGAATCGAAACAAAAGAAATTGATATTCCCGGACTTCAATACATTCACCTTTTAAATTGTAAGTACGATTTTGATAAAGAAAAGATAACAGGAACAGGAATTGTACTTCCGTAATTTTGCAGTGAACCTCGTTTTTACAGAAAATGCAGAAACCCTTGATGTGACAAGGTCTTTCGGCATGTTTTAAGAGAATTCAAAAACACAATCAATGGTTCACTGCAAAATACTGATTGATACCTATGGCAAAATGTTGCTATCATAAGGTGTATCATCCGTATCTAGATAGGGTTTTATCTGAACTATGTGGGATTTAAATGTAAATGCCACGCCTCAAGATGGTGGTGTAACAAAAGGTTTTATCTGAACTATGTGGGATTTAAATACCACGCTTAAACTAATAGCTTCCTCAACTGACTTGTTTTATCTGAGCTATGTGGGATTTAAATACCACGCTTAAACTAATAGCTTCCTCAACTGACTTGTTTTATCTGAGCTATGTGGGATTTAAATTTTGATAGGAACAAGTAAATGCCGATTGGTATACCAGTTTTATCTAAACTACGTGGGATTTAAATTACGACGGCTATCCTTATGTTTGGGCAGGAAGAGCGTTTTATCTAAACTTAGTGGGATATAAATGATCGTATAGATATAGACGATACAAAAAATTCTGTTGTTTTATCTGAACTATGTAGGATATAAAGGTTGATAACCCAGCACCCGGAGATTTAGTATTTTTGCTTTATCTAAACTAAGTGGGATATAAAGAATGAATTGAATGTACTTAACATACAAAACTCCCCCGGTTTATCTGAACTATGTGGGATATAAAGTACTGTTATAACGACAACACGTATGTCGACGAGGTAGTTTTATCTAAACTATACGGGATATAAATGATACAATGTAAGGTGAACAGCCATTGTTTAAGTTGAGTTTTATCTGAACTATGTGGGATGTAAATGCATCAATGATCAATGTTAAGTTTTGAACAATTGTAGTTTTATCTGCACTATTTGGGATATAAAGTGGTAATATCTTAATAGATTTCCAGCAATGCGTCAGCTTTATCTGAACTAAGTGGAATTTGAATTTTTAAAAGTATTAATACTGTTGTTAGCGAAACACTTAAGAAGAGCTTGTGGTCATAAATTTTTAGAGGAAGCATCCAAATAGGATGCTTTTTTCTTTGTTATATAAAATTTATATAATAAACATGAAATTGAACAAAGTGGACAATTGAAAATATAGTACCTCATATATTGATTCATAGCCAAAATGTTTTAAACAAACGTTTGTTTAATTTTTCCACAATTGATTTCCTCATCATATAAGTAAAAAAGAGATAAGAACACTTTTTTTAAGTGCATTATCTCTTTTCGAATATGCATTTCATATCCCATGTGAATTTACCACATATTTCAATGGGACTTACAGATTGCTCTTCAAAAAAATTATAACTTACATTTTGTGAAAAATATACAATTTTCAATCCTTTCAAAAATTCATGGTCATAATGTCAGTGACTTATATATATTAAAGAATTATATTTAGTGATAACAAGAAATTCATTTTCTTATAGTTTATTAAATATGAATATAAATATAGGTTTTTAGGTAAGAATCCCATATTCTTCTATATCTACACATATCTATATTTTTACTAATTTATTATGATATCGATGTTGATTTAAAGTGATTTGTACGAAATGTAAAAATGGAATTTTCTAGGAATTCAACACAATGAATTGTTCTGTTTTCTTAATTCACAAAAATTTCAAAAATAAAATCTTTAAATGTTAATATTTGTTATATAATGAACTTGTCACACCAGTCATTAAGTAGTTTCCCTGTTATGTCTGTTGAAATAGTTTGTTTGTCCCTTATTAACATTATCTCAAAAAGAACTTGTAGTGATTTCTACAAGTTCTTTTTGTTTTTCTTATTGAATTGGAACAGAAACTTTCAAACATTCATTTACCATAAAAAGGAATAAATATTTTTCCATGTTTCGTAGCATATTAAAACCGTAGGAGGTGATACATATGGTTAAAAAGAATAACAGAAATAATAATGAAGTATTGGTTCAAGGTGCTGAGAACGCAATTAATCAAATGAAGTACGAGATTGCACAAGAATTTGGCGTACAACTTGGTCCAGATACAACATCTCGTGCAAATGGTTCTGTTGGTGGTGAAATCACAAAACGTTTAGTAGCTATGGCGGAACAACAACTTGGTGGAGGATTCACTCATTAATTTCACCTAAAGTTATTAAAAGTTACAGTAAGTTGTAGCATATATTTTTTTACCTGTATTTAGTTTATAAATTTAGATACTTCACGATAAGCATTCAAATAGGGTACTTTTTCTTTGTTATATAGAAACTACATAATAAACGTGAAATTAAACAAAATGAACATAATGATATTTGTGGCTTATATTCGCAGTTTAAATGCCTTTAAACAAACGCTTGATTAAACACTTATGAAATGTATTAATATGGTTATACCTTTGCGAATGTTTTTTTGAGCTAAATTCTCATAAATAACTGTATAAAAGTAAAGTTCTTGTTTTGGACATTTAATTTCGTTAGGCTGATGACTATGGGGCGCGACCCTTACTTAATA
>NZ_JABUAE010000055.1 GCF_013314535.1 Bacillus sp. Xin1
TCTAAGAAGTAATTGCCGCATTTGAAACATGGTAGAAGAACAGAGTAGAATGGCAATCAGTTGCCCATACAAATGGCATTCCAACCGTTCTCGTTTTATCTTTTTACAATGATGAATATGAAAGAATGATTTCCACGTTTTAAATAAAATCTCGATTTGCCAACGTAAAGAATACCAATCATGTACTTGTCCCATTGGGACAATATCTGTAGGAGTATTTGTCATATATACATTGATACCGCTAAGTCGTTTACTACGAGGAGAATACTTCATTCCTTTCTTTTTTTCTCTTACAGTTTGATCTTGTAATCGTTTTTGTTGTTGTTTTTTTGTTAGTCGATGAACAATCACACGAGTTGAGACTTTATCAGTCATTCCTACATAAGCGTTGGATATTTCACATGTTTGTCCTGGTTGAAGAGAATTCATTAAAACCTCCATATCTATCTGGATATACTCTGTACCTTTCTTGATTCTGCCATCTTGAAAATAATCAGGGTTAGGATTTTTTTGATAAATACGTGTATTCGATTTGATACGTGAGATATAATAAGCCTTTTTATCTTGTATATGTTGAAGATCTTTCAAATGAAAATAACCTAAATCTCGGATACATAAATCATTCGCTGTTACAGTTGGGACACACAGGGAACCGTAGGTTCGATCATGTTGTTTACCTGGACCTGTATGAATATGAAGGAACTTTCCACTTAATAAATCATACTCAAGTTGAATCTTTATCCCCGCTGTATGGCTACATCCTCCTGCACCTGGATAAACAAATGAAAAAGAATCTGGGAGTTGAAATGCGGTTGAATCTAAAATACGAATACGTTTGAAAACAGAAGTATATGGAGAAGAAAGCGGCATAGATGAGGCCAATTTTTGGTTTAATAGTTCAGCTAATACGTGTTGTAAAAGTTGAACGGCCGCTTTATTAAATCGTTGATTCAGTCCCTCGGGACTGATGAGTACTTCTGTCGATGCTTCTAAACGACTAGATAACTGAGTTAAAGAAGTTGTAGCGACATTTTGGCTCATCCATACACATAAAGCGACTAAATCTTTTGCTTGGTACTTACTGGTTCGTTGTACAAAACCAACCTCTCTAGCAAAATCTCGTAAAATATTGGGAGATAAGAAGTTTTGAATTTCTTGAGCAAATAGTTGTAATTCATCAGCTACAGAAATAGACATACAAAAACGCCATCCTTTCCTATGATTCTACAGAAAGAATAGCGTATTTTTTCATTTTAGGGGGTATTTTGTTTTGTTAGCTTGATAGCGATGGGCTAACACCATTAAATTCAAATAAAGTTTGTTCTGTATCACCAATCATAGTTTTTAATGTGAATCTAGTATTAGAATCTTTAGCTTCTGCCCAAGTACCTCCCCAAAATGAAACATCACCACGCCAATATTTGCGTCCAATATCAAATGTCATAGACCTTCTTCTTTCTCCATTTACATACATTGTAAATAGAGTTTGATCACTTAAAGGTGAAGCGAAATTGATTGCAACGTAACCCCCATTATATACATAGGCACTACTTACTGTTGGAATATCCTGTATTACAACTATATTATCAAACCTTGCTTCTCCACCACCACAGTGTAAAGTTAGTTTAAGTAAAGAATCATTTGAGCCAGCTTTAAAGATAATTTCTTTGGATTCCATTTGATTATTTTCATAATGCTCATCAAATAAATGTCCTGTATCATTTGTACCTACTGTCACATTTGATTTCCCGCCTACATAAAGAGCTTGTGTATTAAAACTTAGTGTATAAGTTTTATTTGGCGTAATTGTGACTTCTTGAGAGATTCGTCCTAATGAACTAAGTTGTAAAAGTTTATTTATACTCGAATCAATAATCTTTTGCTCTCCTGCTGAACCTTCCACTTGCCATCCTGTAAAATTCTGTTCGAAGTCACCATTCATAATCAAATTTTGATTATCCATTTTTACAATATTGTTCATTACGTATCCCCCTTAAAAGATATTCAACAGCATACTTAAAATACCATTTTATGTAACTTCTCAAAAGATAAATCTTATAAAACAAGTTGAGAAATATGATTATTGAAATTATAAATGAACAAAGACGTTTGTTTTGTAATTGGCTGTACCCCTACCTAAAGGCGAATGTGTTGGACGAGATGACTGGCGGGGTTGGAAGGATAGCAGCGTATAAGAAAACTGCCTATGATGGCGGTCAATTTTTAACGTAGTAATGGAGTTCATGTAATCATCTAAAAAGTGCATCTTAACGAGGCGCATTAAAATATGTCGTTTTAATTTAATGCTTTTATGATGTCACCTACAAATATTTTATCAATTTCATGTCCTTGATTTGTTTGTTCTGAATCCATCATTATTCCTTGTGATTTCTCTTTGTCAATCCACAAATAGTATGTTTGAGTTGTTCCACTTAAAAAGTGAACATTTACTTTGTAATTTGACTTTTGCGTATTAGATGTATTTGAAGGTGTATCAAAGTTTGTAGTTTGGATAGCGTTCACGAAAGCTCCAACATCAAATTGCTTTACGAATATGTAGGTCTTATCCCCCTCAACTTCAATAAATTCAATAGATTTATCTTTTATGGAGTGTATTCCTTCACCATCCTCCGCTGTATAATCAAGTACAATACCCTCTTCTGACTGGGCGCAATCTCTTAGCATATATGCTATACCATGTGTTTCTTGAGGAGTAACAAGCTTATTACATATATCCTTTCTATAGTCGTTTTTGTACTTGTAAGTAAAAGTGAATTTTTCATCTTTATAAGTTACAGTTTTTAAAGTTGGTACTTTTGCTTCCTCGTCAGTTAAATAATCTTTAATTTGTATTTCGTCATTTTTCTTATCCTTTACATTTTGAGAAAATGTTTCAAATCGTTCTAGGTTTCTAGATTTTTCTTTAGGTATATGTATAATAATCTCATTTTTGTTCGCTTCAGTGGATGCCTCTTCACCGCCATTACTACATGCAGTTAAAGAAGCGAGCGATAAGCATAATGCTCCAACAATTAATGTTTTCTTCAAATTGAGTTCCTCCCTAAAATATATTATAAATTTAATTATATCAATAATTCACTATTTCTCCTGAAAAATTTAGCGCTTCGAATAGGTTAAGTTTAGACCACATATCTCTTATCATGTGATGAATTTTAATGTTTGCGGATGATTCTGATGAATATTAGTCCTTCTAGTAGGAACTGACTTTATGTCGTATATTTCACAATCGATCGTAATTTTGAAATATACGGTTAGAACATGATTGAATTTTTTTAATGGAACACTATGCTGCTAATAGTTTTTGTTATTTGCTGTTTTGTAGAATTCACGGCCAGCTTATGAGTTAATAATTAACTCACGGCCAATTTATGCTTCCAATTCCGTTGAATAATTAGATAATCACCTACAAAAATAAGTGTTTTCTGGCCAACTTATGCTTCCAACTGCGGCCAACTTATAGGTAAAGTGACAATTTTTTATTTACATCTTATTAAGATGATGTATAGTTCCAACAACACTCATGTTCATAACTTAGGGTTTTCTGGACAGATGCCTCTTAACATACAGGAAACGTTTAAAATGCGTCCAAATTGTGTCTAAACGTACAATATTCCCGAAATGGTATGGTGAGGCATGCCCATCAACTTAAGAATTCGGAATTACCCCAAAACGAAAAAATGAGCGTTTTTGTTACAAGTTAACACAAAATTTCGTTCTGAGGGTACTATAAAATTTTAGGTTGATAGCGATGGGGTATCGCCAGCATTTTGGAAAAAAAACCACGCTAAGAGCATGCAAGATTTTATGCAAAAAATCGGGAGACATCGGGAACGATGGGGAGGACAAAAGGCACATCAGAATAGAAATGTATAAAAAGATACATAGAAAAATAGAAAAGGATAAGTTGAAATCCTTGCTATAAAGCGGATTCCCCCATGTCCTTGCTACCGATAATAGGACGTTATGTTAACCTTACATGAATACGATATACATCAAATCAAAAAGAGGCTGTACAGCCTCTTTTCTACTATTCACTGATTCTATAGCAACAATCAATTCAATAGATTGATTATCCCTTTTTTGATTTAATGATGAAATAAACGAATACCCGAATAAGCCATTACCATCTCATATTCGTTTGCTGCTTGTATAACTTGATCATCACGCAACGAACCACCGGTTTGGACCACATACTTAACACCACTTTGAGCGGCTCGGTCAATGTTATCACGGAATGGCAAAAAAGCATCGGAAGCGTAGGAAACTTCTTTTAAGCCTGTTAACCATTGTTTTTTCTCATCTTTAGTCAATCGCTCAGGTACTACTTGAAAATATTGTTTCCATTGTTGTTCTTCTGCAGGAGTAATATCATCATTTATCCAACCATCAATCGCATTGTTTATCTCAACATGGGATATTCCTTGTCGGAAATTCATTTGGAGTGCAAGTGGATGTTGTCTTAACCACCAATTATCCACTTTTTCAGCTGCTAATCGGGTACAATGGATTCGTGATTGTTGTCCTGCACCAATTCCAATTGTTTGACCATCTAGTGCAAAACAAACCGAATTTGATTGGGTGTATTTTAGTGTGATCATAGAAACAAGAAGATCCCTTTTAACATTATCAGAAATTATACGCTGTATCGTAGCAATGTTATCAAAGATTCCTTCTGAGATGAGTATATCATTTCTTTCTTGTTCCATTGTGATTCCAAATACTGCCCTTTTTTCAATTGGCTCAGGTACATAGTCGGGGGCAATCTCTAAGATAAGGTACTTTCCTTGTTTTTTCTTTTTTAAAATTGCTAACGCATCTTCATCATATCCTGGTGCAACAATCATATCAGAAACTTCTTTTTTCAGAAGGTTTGCTACAGTTATATCTACTGGGTCACTAAAAGCCGCACAGTCACCAAATGAAGACATTCTGTCAGCTCCTCTTGCTCTTGCGTAGGCAATAGCTAATGGAGACAATTCCAGCCCTTCAACAAAATAAGATTTTGCAAGCCGTTCACTTAGTGGACAATAAACAGCTGCACCAGCTGGACTTACGTGCTTAAACGATGCTGCTGCCGGTTGACCGACACTTTGTCTAAGTTCTCGCACAAGTTGAAACGCATTTAATGCGTCTAAAAAATTAATGTAACTTGCCTCACCATTTAAAATCTTAATGGGCATTTTTTTTGTAGAATATACTTTTGCTTTCTTTTGATGTGGATTCATTCCATACCGTAAATCAATATTATTCATCTACTTAAACTCCTTTCTGAAAATAAAAAAAGTATTTGAACGTAAGTTCAAATACTTTGCCCAGGCGTACGGCAGATGTTTGTGTGCTCCCTCATGGTTCTCCATGTTCACGCCAGTAACACACAATTGATTTATAGGGAAATTATACATAATAATGATAATTTTTACAACAAGAACTTTATTTGATCTTCATGTACACCATTACTAAAAATTCTGGTTGTACTTTGAATAAAATGTAACTTCCGCTAATGATGCATTATGTTCACCGAATATGTATAGAATATTCATTGTTCTTCTTTCCCTTTTTTCTATGGGGAATTAATCTAAATATTGGATTTATATATATATTGGTTTATAATCAGTTTAAGTATAATTCCTCTATACGTAACTGGCGAAGCGTGGAGTACCACGAGGGAGCGTATAGTTCATATGGTCGTACGCCTGGGCAAAAGTATTTGATTGTAAGTAACATAACAATCAAATACTTTTTTGTTTTTGAAAATGATTAAAAACAAAAATAGGAGATGAAGTAAAGTATGTATAATACTAAAAATGCAATCATCGGATTTATTGGTACAGGTGTTATGGGAAAAAGTATGGCCACCCACCTTATAAAGGCAAGATATACAGTTTTAGTTTATAATCGAACTCCTGCCCGTTCTCAAGAGTTAATAGACAATGGTGCTATTTGGAAAGAAACTGTAGCTGAGATTGCTGCACAAGCGAATATTATTATTACAATGGTAGGTTACCCGAGAGATGTAGAGGGAATTTATTTCGGGGAAAAAGGGATTTTACACCACGCTAAATCAGGTACATATGTTATCGATATGACTACATCAAGTCCTATTTTAGCGCGAAACATTTACGAAATAGCCCGTGAGAAGGGAATTCATACATTAGATGCCCCTGTGTCAGGAGGAGATATTGGGGCCAAAAAAGCAACTTTAGCCATTATGGTAGGAGGAGAACAACAAGATTTTGATACAATGAAACCTATATTTGAGCTAATGGGAACCAATATTATCTTACAAGGAAAAGCTGGGGCAGGACAACATACGAAAATGTGTAATCAAATTGCTATTGCTTCAAATATGATAGGAGTTTGTGAAGCAATGGTATATGCTAAGCAAGCAGGTCTTGATTCAAAAGCTGTACTAAGAAGTATTGAAACAGGAGCAGCAGGAAGTTGGTCTCTTAGTAATCTAGCTCCCCGGATAATTAACGGAGATTTTGAACCAGGATTTTACATTAAACATTTTATAAAGGATATGAGAATTGCTCTTGAATCAGCAAAAGAAATGGGATTATCAACACCAGGATTACAATTAGCTAAATCATTATATGATGAGCTTGCTGACAAAGGAGCAGAAAATAATGGAACCCAAGCATTATATACACTATTAGATAAACAATCTTTACATACATCCTAGTAACTCTAATATAAAATTTATTTACTAGCAAAAAAAATTCTCCAAACAAGTGGTTCCTTATATGGTAATAATGGGTAGGATGGCACGAGTGGCTATCAGGGTATCTGGCGTAGGTGGGGCCGATACTACAGACAGGATAGAAATATTGTTTTTTTACTATTATGAAACTATATATATTATAAAGAAGAGTGGAAAAGGAACTGACTCATAAGATCATGAGTTAGTTCCTTTTCTGTTTTGCTACTGATAAGTGGGGTTATGTCTACTTGACATGTATACGTTATACAATCTTTCTACAATAAAAAAGACCTAATAAAGTAGTTCTTTTACTAGAATGTTGAGACACAAGATCTGGAAGACTATTGTTTTTTTATTATTTTTTCTTCTTCCCATCCCCGTCTTCATCTTCAGCTACTAAAACTTTCTGTTCTTCGTGAAATTCTGAAATTGTTTGACCAGTAATATTATCGAATGGGGTATAGAAAGATGTTATATTTTTCTTTTAATAAATAATTTATAGAAGCCAATTATCACTAAGATAACAATTGTTAAAGGTAATCCTATAACAGCCATAAGTACAGGATCCATGGTTAACCTCCTTTTTATATCTGGTTTAGAATACATGATTGTTTTTGAACCAAGTTTATGACATGCAAAAAAATAAGCAAAATAAAATATAGAAATTCTCCTAGTATATACATTTCAATGTATGACTTACTGTTTTGTTCATGGAAGTTCTAACTTCGGTTCTGGTGCAAAAACTACTTGATGAAGACATAGAACCTACATGGCCTGTTCCATTACAGTTTATGATGCAACTCCAAACAATTTATGTATGAATTTGACTTCATTTTAGGCAGACTTCATCCGCTGGTGAAGTTGTCCTTTTTTCATCATATGCATCGCTTCCATACCACTCAATATAGAATTGGCTGTTTCATACGAATGGAATCCCAACATAGAACGCACACGTTTCTTAATGAAACGATGATCTTGTTCTACTATATTGTTAAGGTACCGTATTCGTCTGATTTTAACGCCTTCAGGCATCATCTTTTCTTCTTTTAACTTTTCAATGGCTAAAGGATATGCTGGATTTTTATCAACCGTAACAACACGTGGTGTTGTAGAATGACGAACAGCCAAGGCTTTTTTGAAAAAACGCTTGGCTGCTTTGGTATCTCTAGATTTACTTAAATAAAAGTCAATCGTATTTCCTCTCGAATCGACTGCACGATATAAGTACATCCATTGTCCTTTTACTTTTATATAGGTTTCATTGACTCTCCATGAGTCATTTGTTTGCTTGAGATGACGCCGTACTCTTTCATCTAATTCAGGTCCATATTGATGCACCCAACGCATAATCGTTGTGTGAGCCATAGATAAGCCGCGTTCCCCCATCATTTCCACTAAATCACGAAAACTGAGGCTGTACTGTAGATACCATCTAACCGTTAGTAAAATAATGTCAGGCTGATAGTGTTTCCATTTGAATAAATTTTTCTTTTCCATACCGATCACACACCTTTATAAAGTAATAGTATCAGTATGTCCAAGTTTTATAGATTTATTATAATTATCCTGAAGTTTTTGCACCAGAACCTGTTTTTTTTGAGCTAAATTCTCATAAATAACTGTATAAAAGTAAAGTTCTTGTTTTGGGCATTTAATTTCGTTAGGCTGATGGCTATGGGGCGCGACCCTTACTTAATATTTTTTTTGTAAAATCATGTACTTTTTGATTAGATTTTGTAGTATTCATTATAAATTAAAGATACGTTTCTAGTAGAAACTCTCCTAATAAAGACTGTACTCCCATGGAGGAGTCTCAACCTTTTTCAGAGCACTCACTCTAATGTGAGTGCATTTTTTTTGCAGACAAGGACTGGAACGCTTCTAGGGGTCACCATACATGCCCATCAACTTAAGAAAACAAATCCACCCCAAAACGAAAAAATGAGCTTTTTTATTACAAGTTAGGACAAAATCTCGTTCTGGGGGAGTTGTATTTTCTTAGCTTGATAGCGATGTAGTAGGACCCTTTATTAAAGCGGTATTCTTAGCGGCAATTATTGTATTAATAACGAAGTTTTTACCAGGTATGTCAATGTAAATAAATTAAGTTCATTATAAAGAAGTTTAGTAAAAGATTTGGACATAATTAAACCGACTACCTGTAAGCTAACCAATTTTTCACACAAAAAAAGCCGATTTCCTGTGCGCTAAGGAAAACTCGGCTGTTGTTTCCTTATTCATTTATTACTTCCTTTTAACTAAAAACCTCATGCTGTCATAAAAACATGTGATTTTCTATCTTTATAACGATGTCATAAAAGGGAGCATTGCGCTTATAACTGACTCTTTGTTTTGTATATGCAAAGCATGGCCTACATTATTAATTTTAATGTGGGTTACTTTAGGTAAGAGATGTAATGCTTGTTCGGCATCTTCGTCTCTTATTGCCCCTCCAAATATAGGATCACTTTGAAGGAGTAAAACCGGACATTGAATTTTAGGAAGTAATTCATCTATTTTATATTCAGTATAGGTTTCATCAAAGCGTTCCAGGACGGCTGTAAGTACCTCTGGATCATTTTGACTTAGACTTGTTGCGATAAAATTAAATAAAGGATTATCTTCTCCCAACACTCTGGAAGCAAGAACCATATCTTTTTGATTTGGAATTGGGATTAAAAACTTTTGTTTTAATTCTGAAAGGATATATTCGACTGATTTAGTTTTTGCTAGATCTCTTTGTAAAATCAGCATTTCTCTATTGTCATCTTTATTACCTTCTTTTAGAACTTCCAATGAAATTGGTGAATCTCCGATTATTAATGCTTTAACAAGAGCTGGATGATATGCTGCAACCAAAATACTAATCATTCCTCCAAGAGAATGACCAAATACAATGGTAGGTTCCTTAATACAGTCTTCGATAAAAGCAGATATATCTGGAACATACTCTTCTATCTTGTAATCTGAATTAACGTGATCTGACTTACCATGACCTCGTAAGTCTACCGCGTATAAATGCCAATTTTCCTCAAGCTCAGGAATTATGGATTGAAATGACTGCCACCTTGAAGTAGCTGCATGAAGCAATAGTAGAGGTGGTTTAGATGGATTACCACCTTCTGCATAATTTAGATTAACAAATCCCGTATTAAAAACTTTTTCAATCATTAGGATCCTCCTTTTTTACTTTGTAAAATTGTACAATTAACCATGATTTTTGGAAAGAATATTTTGTAAAATTTCACCTTCAATTCTTTTGTTTTCTGCATGTTCACAAACTCTTATGTTTCTGTACACAGGATAAAGCAAGTTGGTAAAAAGAGCTGTAGGTTTGAACAAAGTTATGCTGTTTGTAAAAAGACGTAATATTTTAAATGAAATTGCGATATTTTTCTTTTTTAATTAAACCTTTTTATAGCGCAGGATGGCACGTACATTTTTCGAAATGTGCGTGCCATCCTGTTTATACAAACATTTCCCCTAAAGGTCCAAAAAAGAATAAGAGAGCTAAAACAACTACTGCTACCGCCATAATGGTAATAATGTTGCTTTTTTCACTATAATTCCCTCCTTATTTTGGATTGGTATTTATTTCATTTCAGTACGCATGAAATTCCAGACTCCGACTAAACTAAACAAGAGAAAACCACCTATTACTGCTAGGTACAAATCTTGGGTTGTCTGTGTAAATCCAAGTTGATTTTCTGGTGTCATAGCATAAGCAGGCTGCGACCAAGGATAATATCTTCCATACTTTGAACCTGTCACAAAGATATTCGGAATTATAAAAGCAAAGTTCAAGGCAATTGGAAGAGAAAAGTTTTGCCATTGTATCGCCAGCCAGGTTTGAAGGGCTATAAGAGGCAGAATGGACAACCATCCATTTAGAAACAGGCCTAAAAATTCGAAATACGGAAATGTTCCTGTCACCCCCATCACTTTCCCTAATATAAGGAAATACAAAAACATCAAAACATTTGTCATTCCCACCAACAGCCAACCCCATATCATCTTTGATAGATAAAAGTATACTTTTGGAATAGGATAGGACAAAAGTTGCTTCCACCCCCCATTTGCATGTTCAAAACGGCAGAGTATTGCCAGATACACACTTGAAAGTAGCGGACAAAGAACAGTTCCATACAAAAACTCGACTTGGGTCCACGCCCCCGTCCATCCTACCATTCCATTCTCTTCAAAAACATGGATATGAGTAACATAATTGGCCACTCCAACGACAGTAAGAAACAGAGTTGTTATCAGAATAATCAGCCAAATTCGCGTATAGTTCCTAAGCTTCAACCAATCATTCCATAATACATCTTTAAACATACTCTTCCTCCTAATCTACTTCTCTACTGGAAAAATGTATCGATCCAATGATAGTGAAAAATAAGCCCATCCCAACGCTAATCCAAACCCATTCCCACTGGTAATCAGGGGAATTAACTATACTAGAAAAATCAGTAATGATATTTTCATTTGAAAATGTTACTTGGTATGGCAGGACCCACGGAAGATATTGTGTAACCCCCGGTAGCTGAATCAAAAATAGCCCCAAGGCTATTCCTACTCCTCCCATCATCATCGGTATCGCCTGATTATTTAATACCATGGACATCCATAGCTGCAGCCCAATAAGAGCAAAAGAAGTCAGATATGGAAGCATTGTAAAATAATAGATTCTGGAGGCGTTAAATGTAGCGCTCCCTCCAAATAAAAATCCAGAAAGGCACATAGCAACCATTAAAAATAAGCCCGAAAGTAGCACACCAAGGCATATCCACATGTAGCGCGTCCAATAGTATTGGGTCTTGGATATTGGCATAGAAAAGATAAGTTTCCACGATCTTGCCTGGTGCTCTAGATTAGCAATATATGAGCATAAAATTGTAACGGAAAGGTGGATAATAAAATAGTTGCCGTAAAATGTAATCATCCATATGGTACCCCAAATGTTATAACTCCTACCTTCTGAGACCTCCTGCTGTATATCACCAGCATTCAGCAAAAGCAGCAGAGTTACCCCTCCTACTAATACAGCAGGGAAAAATAGGACAAGTCCCCAAAACCATGAACGTTTTATTTTAACTAAATCGGCTGAGAATATCGGTCCCATTATAAGCTCTGTCCTTTCCCTGTAAGATCTAAGAAAATATCTTCAAGTGACTTTTTCATACCTTCCAGGCGGGAGACTGTAAATCCAGCCTCTACTAGTACCTTGTTGGCTTCCCCGGCTATAGATGGTGAAGATTCTTGAATATACACAGTCCCTTCTTCCTCTTCAAAATTTGCCTCAATGCCTTTATGATTAAGAGAACTAGCTGCTTCCAAAGGCTTATCGACTTTTATTTTAATTTTAGGTTCACTTTCTTTCCTTAGAACCTCAATAGAATCTTGAAAAAGCATCTTCCCGTTTTGAATAATCCCCACCTGAGTTGCCATCAACTCTATTTCACTAAGTAAATGGCTTGAAACCAAAACGGTCATTCCAAACTTTGCAGGCATTTCTTTAATAAGTTCACGTATTTCATGAATACCAGCAGGGTCAAGACCGTTGGTTGGTTCATCTAGAATTAAAAGCTGTGGGCGATTTAACAAAGCGGTTGCAATACCCAACCTTTGTTTCATTCCTAGAGAATAATTCTTAACCTTTTTATCCTTGGCACCTTCCAGCTGGACAATTTTGAGTACATCCTTTACTCTATCTGCATTATCTATTCGTAGCAGTCGCCTGGTAGCTTCCAAATTTTCATAGCCGCTAAGATGACCATAGTAGGTCGGTGTTTCAACAAGAGATCCAACTTTCCCTAAAATTGACAAACGATCCTTCTTTAGATCCTGATCAAATATCTTCACATCACCTTTAGTGGGACGAATAAGACCAAGCAACATTCGAATAGTCGTAGTTTTCCCTGCCCCGTTCGGACCTAAAAAACCGTAAATCTCACCTTGACTGACTTTCATGTTTAAAGAATCTACAACTATATTTTTTTTGTAGGTCTTTGTTAGATTATTTGTATTGATAATTAGTGAGTTCATTTTGTATCTCCCTTCACTATCTAATTAAGGACTACTTACCGTCTAAGGAGTCACAAGTGCACCACCTAAAGAGGCAAGACAAGCTGTAATATCCTGTATGGCTTTTTCAATCCGTCGAATAGAATTTATATCAATTGAAAGCTGGTCTTTTTGCCCGTTTATACGGTCCATTATTTCTGCTCTTTCTTTTGAATCAAAATAATCTTTTAATAATCCTGTCTCTTTCAGCAAATATAAAAGAACAACTGTCTGTTCATCAGGAGCTCTATTATAGATGAGCTGAGAATGAATCAGTTTAACAACTTGTTCTCTCGATTGATTAATCTCGGTGATTTTTCGTAGAGGTAGAAAAGGGACTTTTAACCCTAAGGTGATTGCCCCCTTTTTTTGCAGTTCTTGAAGAATAGAGTTGTGTATTTTTCCTCGTAGCCGGGTTTTAAACTGAAAATACTTAATCCAAGATTTTAATTTTCTCGTTCTAAATGATTTGACAAGAACAAGGATAACTTGGTCCAAGTAATCAACTCCAGTAATATCAGAATCAACAACCACAATTTTCCCCTTTGTATCCAACTCTATTTTTCTTTTTAAAAGTAGGTCAATAAATATAGATCCAACGCTATATGTTTCTGTGTATGAACGATATTTCAAACGGAGATGATTCGCCCCTAATAGAACCATTTCTTCTGGCAAAGAAAGCTGATGTTCCATAAATTCACCCCTCTATATTAAATAATGTTTAGATAGCTAAAGCCATACATGGAGCCGATAGTGAATATAGTTGTCCAAACAGCTAAGCTAACAGTCATCCAACTTACCACTTGTGTCCGAGAGGAACCAAATGTTAAAGCTAAAACAGCGGCAATATCAGTACCGACAAAAATTGGCGCAAGAAGTGCTAGACCTGGAATACCGTATCGCTCCCAAATTTTTCTGGATCTTGTTTCTTGTTTGGAGGGAGCCGTAATTCCTTTTGTTTTTCTCCTTTTTCTCTCCATGCGTAAAATTGCTTAAAGAAAAATCCTAGCAGTAAAACTAAAAGCAAGTTACCCGTAAAAGCCACTATTGCAACTCCAAGCGGCGGAAGTCCCCATGCCACACCGATAGGAACTATAATAGATACATCCATCCACGGAGCGAAAGCAACAACGAAAATTACAATGAATTGCCAGACAGTCGTTTGGTCTTGTGCCCATTCAAGCATTACATCACCTCCTTTTTAATCCTTATTTAAATTACGAATCGTCAGCAAATAGCTGCTTTTCGTCCTAGGGGTTATACAGGAAAGAAATAAAAAAAGTAACTAGCAGAATAAATAAAAATATTGGAATAATAAGAGACCTTATTCAAGGAAAAAACTTCTTCTACTGTGACTTGAAAAGCCTTGGCAATTTTTAAGGCTAACGTTCTGGAAGGTGCATAATCACCTTTTTCAATTAATCCAATCTTTTGTCTTGTGGTCCCAATTTTTTTAGCCAAATTTTGCTGAGATCACCTGTGGCGTGTACGCATTTCTCTGACTCTATTAATTAGCATCCCACTACTCCTTTCCATAATTTAACTACGATTATAATAAATTAAGCGATTAATAATGTCAACAATCCTTTGCATTTTGTAAAAAATAATTGCCTGAATGTATTTAGGAAATCATTTTTATGAAGTGAACTTTGAAAACGGGACCCCACATCAAAACACTTAACACATTCGTTCCCTATATCCCTTTAGGCACAGGTGGTTTAATTTTTATTGACTTCGCACACAATTGTTATTGCAGAAACATAATACCGTCCTAATTATGAAAGGGATTATTTATGTTTAATTCATGCAATTATTTATAACAAAATGCAAATAATTATTTGCATTTCATAACACATCCATTACAATAAAGGTATTGAATCCATATAAGAAAGGGAAGTTTGAATGCTTGAAAATAGAGTTCGAGAATTACGCGCCCGTTTTAGGTGGACTCAGAAAGACTTAGCTGATGCAATTGGAGTAACGAGACAAACAATTGGATTAATTGAAAAAGGGGACTATTCCCCGTCAGTTACGATGGCATTAAAAATAGCCCAATCGTTTAATGTTTCTGTAGAAGATGTATTTTATTTAAAAGGGGAGGATTAATTCTTTATGTTGAATCATATTTTACGTTCACCATTTTTTCCTATGAGCTTATTAGTATTTATTACTGCATTTTTGCTACTGTCTCTAATGAATACACAGGTATTTCTGGCTAAATTATGTTTTGGAATTTTAATATTTTTTACGTTTGGATGGTCCTTATTTATAAAGCTTTATAACCGAAGAAATCCTAAAAATAAGATTAAATCAATGAGCATAGTTCCACCGGAATTTCGCGAAATGGATGAAGGGCAACAGTGGGTAACATTTAAGGCTTGCCGTAATGTGTACATATACTACACCTTTGCTATTCCAGTTACTGTACTAATTTGTTTCATCTTTTCTCAAAATAATCTTGTTCCGTTATTAAGCATTGGTGTATTAGGTATAGGACAATACGTTATTTATTGGTTAACTACTATTTACGTATTAAAATCTGTCTGAACAATACAAAAGTTCTAGAAGGAAATAAACAGTTGTAGCTTTTAAAAAGTCGTGCCGTTTATCAAAAAGATGTACCTATTCGATTAAAGAATTATAAAAAACATCTAGATAGGTTATAGAGGAAACCATTTTGATTAAAGATTTTTCAAAATGGTTTCTTCTTATTTATCGTAAAATACGAGTTTGCGAGGTATTTTGGATCAAACTTTATTTCGAAGCAATAAGAGCTGTGTTACGATAAGCAAATTATAATTATTTACTTTCTAATAAGGATTATGTAAATGAAGAGTTCCTACCGAAAATTTGAATAGCTTTTCATATGATTCTAGATTCATGGATTGCTGACAAGTGGTACTTTAATAAGACCGTTATTAATTAAACTTGATAAAAAAAATAACCGATCCCTTAACGTACAGGGAACCAGTTAAAATGTGGTTAATTTGTGTCTAAACGTACAATTTTCCCGAAATGATATGGTGACCCCATGCCCATCAACTTAAGATTTTAAAGTACCCCTAAAAACGAAAATTTTATCTCTTCATAGTTGTCTATGGGAATTCGGTTCGTTTTTTCGTTTTGAGGAACAATGGATTTCTTAACTTGATGGCGATGTGACGAGACCTCTATTGTAAGTTCACTTTCTTCCTCCACTCCGATTATACCTATTGAATTCTTTTCTCAATTATCTCATGTTAGTCTCATACCATCCACACTCTCTCCAAATACCTTTTAAGAAAAAGCATGGATAAACTAATAAATATAAATTAGGAATCCACCAAGAAATATCGAAATCTAAACGGATTGTCCAAAATGCTAGAGCTTGTAATCCTGAACAAAAAGTTAAAATTAATGATAAGAACGCAAAATGGCTCCAAATATGCTTTTGTTTAGAATACAAATACAAACTTAAAAATCCCGTCAACGAGATTAACAAATCTAAAGGTAGAAAAGACCAGTTCCATGCCACTAAAATAGGATTTTGATAATCTTTAAACAAATATTCTTGTGGAATTATATGAAAAATTGTTATGAACCAATATATAATAAACCCAATATCAGTAATAAGGAAAAAATATTTTAAACGGTTCAATGTACACGTTCCTCCACCATTTCTTTGTTTTTCTCTTCATGTGCCGCACTATTAAAATTTAAGATCACGACTCCAATTAAAATAAAAAGAATCGCTAGTATCTTAATGATATTGATACTTTCTCCAAAATAAAAGAAACCAATTATTGTAATCGTAACAATTCCCATACCTGACCAAACCGCATATGCAACGGACATCTCCATCCCCTTTAATGCAAATGACAGAAATGAAAAACTTACTATATAAAATACAAAAATAAGAATACTTGGGACAAGTTTCGTTAATCCATCAGATAGTTTCATCGCAGTTGTACCCGCTACTTCAAATAAAATTGCTAAGCATAAATAAATCCACTGCATTATTCTCCCACCTTCTATTTTGAATTAGAAATTCCATACAGCAACATGTCCATAATAGATTCGAGCATACTCCCCAATGTATAATCACTCTTTTCAATAAATATAGGATCATATATGCGATTCAGTGCGCCTAAATATACTTCAATAAAAAACGGAACTTGAATTTGTCTAATACTCCCTTCTCTCATTCCCTCTTCTAGTAACCGGATTACAGTAGACCAACCTTCACGTAAAAACTGATCTAATTTCAACCATTGATTATAATGGTGTTTTTTTAGTCCTACTAATAAACGTGCATCCATGAATTTAAATTGTTGTGGAATACAAATTAAGATGCGTCTTATTTTTTCAACTGTTTGTAACGTATCATCTTCAGCAATATTTTTTTCCTTTTCTTGAATACTTTCTATTGCATTACGAATAACTTCATCTACTATCTCATCCTTTGAAGAGAAGTGCTCATAGATTGTCCTCTTACTCACAGCTAATTGTTTTGCTAAGTCACTAATTGTAAATGTAAACCCCTTCGTTTGAATTTGATGAATTGTTTCTGTTAAGATTCTTTGTTTCATAATCCGCCTCCTAAACCTTGGGTACCCCTGTGTTTTTGTTGGTACCATTTTCATTTTACAATATTTAACACCATCTAAACAACTATCATTTCACAAACCCTTTTTTATCTAACGAATTAAAACGCTCTGAGCATAGTCCCTGAGCGTTTTTAACTTTCACATAAGAATTATTATATGTATCTTCACCACACTCTATCTCGGTTAATTTCCATCTTCTCCTGAAATACTTCCTCTAAATCAATTTCTAATTTATTCGCTAAATCACATAGGGGTACGGAAACATAGCCATCAAGCTAAGATTTTAAATTGCACCCAAAACGATTTTTTTGCTCTTTAAATTACGAGTCTCTTAATTAGATAGATCCACCACGCAACGTTTTCATAGTTCACATAAATTTCAAAATTATAATCTTGAACTGGTAATATTTGTTATATAATAAAATTATTAAGACAGTTCTCCTTAGGTTAGTATGTCTGATGAGATTGTTTATGTAGCTCTATGATCTACCCTACCCTAAAAAGAACTTGTAGTGATTTCTACAAGTTCTTTTTGTACTTCTGGTTAAATATGGATGAAATAGTATACTTTTACAGATGCATAGAAGGACTAACTTAACACCAAATACATGAAAGTAAAAAATGTATCTAAAGGTGTACTTTTTCAAACGCCCTTTACACAACAAAACCACCCTCACAGGTGGTGAACTTTCATATGTGAGTCAAGACAACTGGATGCTGCCTTGAATGTTTTGATTCAGTTTTGATCCTTCTTAGAGCCTCTCGAAATGCAGCCGGTCGCACGTGCGAATCGGTGTTGTGCCCATTTTTTTATCATTTTTCTATGATTCCCTGTTCTAGTAATTCTTCCGTGAAATTCGATAAAGATCTTTCAATTTGAGTTCTATCTGCATCAATCTGCTCCAATAAATGTTGTATCATCTCCTCCTCATTTTTCTCTTTTACTAATACTTTCCAAAACAAATTACCTGTTTCATTGAAATTCAAATACTTCCCTGTGCGAGTGTCGAGTAACATATATTCATCATATAATTCGGAAACTTTTATAAAGGAACTAGGGCGATACATGTTTTCCAACCTCCATCTTCTTCTGTGATCTTGAAAGTTTATTTAGATTTCGCAACCAAATCTCCATCATCAAGCAATTCATCAAACCTTCTGTCACACTTGCTGCCGTTCGTTTATTTGATAGAAGTGTCTGTATTTTATTTCCATCGATGATACCAAATTCCACCAAGTGGGAATGACATAAAAAAGAAGCAATTTGCTGGTTGTGGTGTACAATATAGTTTTCATCAATCGAATTAAACAACTGATCATGGTTACGCGTGATAATCTCTTTTGGCAATCTATCCAAATAAGCAAGCCGCAAAACTGGTTTGATGATCCATTGTCCACTAGATGGCGTAATTTTGTATACATCTGGAAGCCGTAAGGAAAATTCCATGATTTCGCGACTGAAAACAAAATTGGATAAGATATTCTGTTTAAAAAGCCTTGTTTGTGCAGTTGATTCTGATTCATCATTGGCAACAATACGAAAATTATCTATCAAATGATCGGAAAACTCCAAACGATCATTTACCTGAGAAATTTCGTCTAATGCCGAGTCAGTAAAAAATGGCTCAAAGATTTTTGTTCGCGAGAACCCCACTGTTTTCTTATCAGAAAAATATAGTTGACAACCTGATTTCTCCCACAGATAATGTATGAGTTCTCTTTTGGATAAAGCGTTCCATAATTGTGCAAAACTTGGTTTGTTCACAGGAGCAAAAACAAAGTCTCCCATATACCCAGGGATAATTGTATCGATTCCATGTTCTTGACACTTCTCTTGCACCATTTCCAATCCACGATAACAACTATGAATGAGAGGTGTACGAAAACGCCAATTATAATTCAAATATGTATTGGTGTTTATCTCTGTTGGCAAATGAACTTCATATAACGGAACATCAAAATGATTGGCTACAAGACGTGCATATTTGGTTTCGTCCGCAGAACGAATTCCTTCACAAGATAAATGGTATGCAACAACAGAAGCACCTAACTCTTTTAGGCTACATAACAAAGCAGAAGAATCCATTCCACCACTCAATTGGATGCCAATGGTTTTTCCTTTTTCTAATCTTCTTGCTAATGTTTTTTGAATCAAATACCTTGCTTCTTCCGCGTAGCTCCATATATCTCTTCGACTTGTTTCTTTTTGTATTCTTGGAACATCAAGTTCTTCTACTACATAGTGACCATCTTTATATACCAGAAGATGGCCAGCAGGCAAGCGGCGTATTCCTTTATAATGACTTTGCTCCTCATTTAAAAAACCACCTAAACAAGAAACAAATACTTTTTGTCGGTTTACTTGCTTTAACAGAGGAATATGTTTATCTACCAAATCTATCGGATTACTGGACCAATATAACTTTTCCCTTTCCACTCGATAATAGAGAGACATCCTACATTCCAAACTACGGTATAAGATCCCTCCTAATATTGGATCTTGCAGTGCCATCATAAAAGATCCATCAATATCACGTAACCATTCTTTCTTACCATTTGTAAACCATTCTACAAACTCCTGTTTTGCACTGGATATATTGTGCTTTTTCAGTTTATCTACCATATGAATGGTTGTATTGGACATACTAGCCCATACTATTCCTTTGATAAATAGGGAATTAGTAGAATGATTGATTGAAAAAACACCACCAATATCTTCTGTAAATCTCATGCTAACTCCCCTTCTTTACTTTCTGGAACACGATAGAGTTCATTAAACCAGTACTTTCGAGAAACATAGTCATTGATAGGGACGCCATCCAGCTCTACCCAAGCATGGCACTCAAATTCTTCATCTGCTGCCATCGCTGCTCGTTGACCAATAACCACTTGAGAAGGCAAACCCATGATTCGAAGCGATGTAGAAATAGCGATAGATCTTTCCAAACACAGAGCTCGTTTATGAAAAAATTGAATCACTTGTGAGGAAGTAAACACTACTCTTCTAGCAAACAAATAGCGGTCTATTTCTCGTTTAAAGGAAAAGGTTCGAATGGTAGAAACATTGTGAAGTTGATGCAATAATTTATTGCTATCTGTTCGTTTCATTTGATAAATAACGACCAGGGTGTGGTACCAAATCATAAGCGTTGCCCATAGTCCTAATGGTGGGACATATATTTTCTCTTTTGTTCCTGTCATCATAATTTGAAAGTAATCCATCTGCTTCCTCCTGCTATAAAGAAATAGACTCAGTATGTACTGAGTCTATTGGAGTTTCAATCTAGGAATCTACCAACTCCAGCTTCCTTGTATTTACCTGATCCCCCACCTGTCATTTCTTTGAGGCTACCTTTTACTATCAACTTGGGTTCTTGAAATGTAATCTTTTTGGTTTGCAAAACGGTTTTCTTTTCCATCTTGTTCACACCTTCCAGGAATATGTAGTGGTAATATCATAATTATAAACATAATTAGAAATAATTACTATATTGAATATTGTTTTTATTTGGAATTGATAAAAAATATGAATAACAGGGTTACGAAAGAACATTCCTTATATATGGTGCCCCCTACTATGGGTTAACCCTAATCATCCATTGGTTAGTTACTGAAAACACTTCGTTTCAATTGTGTGATTATAGATAAAAAATTCAATTTTAAATTATATTGGAAATAAAAGTAATCCTATAACCTATTTTTACACGTATCTCGGCTGTACC
>NZ_JABUAE010000056.1 GCF_013314535.1 Bacillus sp. Xin1
AGTTGATCAAAATGGATTCTTCTTATGCAAATTTTAATTTTTTTATAAAGTGAAACTTTAATCAGTGGGGGTTCTCTTCATCCCCCACTGATTATTAGTTGAACCAATCGGGCTTTTACGGGCAGTTGATCCCCCACCTATCTTCCTCGTTTCTCTCTGAATCTTGAGGTGGGGGTCTTACTGCCCGTTAATGCGGGATAAAAAGTTTGATCGTTTTAATATACGTTTTATCGAACATTAGCACCTGTTAGTTGATTAGTAATAGCGGTTTCCTTCAGTAGACATGGCAATTGCTTTTGTTTCATGAACTGTACCATACGGATGCTCTGGCGGCGCATAGATAGCGTAAATTTTAAGTGGTATATTCCCCATATTGGTTATATTGTGCCATTTTCCAGCAGGTATCATAATCGCATAATCATCATAGACCATTTCTTGAAAATCTAATTTATCTTTGCTATCACCCATTTGAACAAGTCCCTGACCTTCTTCAATACGTATGAATTGATCAGTTGTCGGGTGGACCTCTAAACCTATGTCATCTCCAACATTAATACTCATCAAAGTTACTTGTAAGTTGTTTCCTGTCCATAAAGCCGTGCGGTAAGTATTGTTTTGCTTAGTAGCTTGATCAATATTCACTACAAATGGTTTTGATCCATAATCTGTTAATCTGCTGCTTCCATAATAAGGATTCCAGTTGTTATTGTTCCTATTACAATAATAAGGATTCCAATTATATATCCAATTGTTGTTATTCCAGTTGCTATGCATTGGGTTTTCCAATTGATAGTGATGCCATGATTTACGGTACATATTCATGCTCCTCTCATGATTTCATTTACCTTTTATCCTATTCAGCTCCCTATGTATAGGGATGCAAAATGGGGATAAATAGGCCTTTCTTTCAAAGAAACACTTTATGCTCTTTGGTCTGCAACAATATGAATATCAATATGCTTCGTTTGCCTCATAATTTCATTTACAATAGATCCTTTTCGAATTTCCTCCCACCTTGTTCTTGCCGATTGCCCGAGTAAAATTTGTGTAACCTGCAATCGTTTCGCCACTGCGATAATAATATCTGCTGGTTTTCTTCCTTTCGCTTCTTCCAACAAAAACGTAGCATGAAATTGATTCGTCAACGACTGCCACTCATCAATTGTTTGCCTTTTGCTTGCCGATAATGATTCTATATTTTCTCTTTCAACGTTTAATACATATAATTCAGCATTTAATCGATCTGCCATACGCCAACCACGCCGTATTAATTTCTCTGCTGTTGAACTATATTGCACACAAACGAGGATCTTTTCCTTTACACCTATTGGATCCATTACCGATTGGCTAATTTTATCATCCATATCGTCTGCAACTTCCCGTAATGATAACTCTCTTAAAGCCCCTAAATTATTAATTGTAAAAAAGTTTTGCAAGCTCCGTTGAATTTTTTCTTCTATATATATCTTTCCATCTATTAATCGTTTCCGCAGCACTTCTGGTGTTACATCAACAAGTTGAATTTCATTTGCTTTTTGTAAAATAAAATCAGGAATACGCTCTCGCACTTTTACATTCGTAATTTGTTCTACAATGTCATGAACGCTTTCTAAATGTTGAATATTAAACGCTGATAACACTGATATTCCAGCATCTAATAATTCCTCTACATCCATATAACGCTTTTTACGTTTTGATCCCGGTATATTGCTATGTGCCAATTCATCCACAACAACCACTTGAGGCGCTCGTTTTATAATTGCCTCTACATCAAGCTCATAAAATACTTTTCCTTTATACTTTATTTCTTTCAAAGGGACTTTTTCTAAATCAGCAATTGCTTCCTCAGTCTCTTTTCTTCCGTGTGTTTCAATTAAACCAATTACAATATCAATACCTTCTTTTTTCATTTCCCGTGCATCAAATAACATTTTATAACTTTTCCCAACACCCGGTGCCGCTCCCACGTATAACTTCAATTTCCCTCGATTCATTCTCCTTATTTCCTCTAAATATTCCTCTGGTGATCTTCTTTGAAATAGCGGTTCATCATTTTCAGCGTACATATTCTTATCACATCCTTACAAAACGAACTACCTCAATCGATATGGATTGAGGTAGTTTATCTATTATTTTGCTAGCTTTTGTACTTCTATGTTTAGCTTTAATACATTAACGCGTTCTTCCCCATATAAACCAAGTGCACGACCTTCTGTATGGGAAGCAATCATATCTTTTAATTTATCTTTTGAAATTTTTGTTTCCTTCGCAACACGATCCACCTGTGCATATGCTGATTTAGGACTAATATCTGGATCAAGTCCTGAAGCTGAGTTTGTTACTAAATCCATTGGCACCTCTGTTACTGGTACAGAAGGATTATCTTTTTTCCATTTTTCAATACTTTGTTCTGTACGTTGTAGTAATTCTGGATTAGAAGGCGCATAGTTATTAGATCCAGAACCTTCTGCTTTATACTCAATACTGGATACACGCCCTTGAAAATATTTTGCAGATTTAAATTCTTGACCGATTAATTTAGAACCAATTATTTCACCTTTATCATATATTAAACTTCCTTGTGCATTATCCTTCATCGTTACTTGTGCAATCCCAGTTACCGCAGCTGGATAAATCAATCCACATAACACAACAAGCACACCAGTTAAACGAACGACGGGTCCTAAGAAACTTTGTTTTTCTGTCATGAATATGTCCCCTTCTCTATTAAATGAATAGTCCAACGACCAAATCAATGAGTTTAATACCGATAAATGGTACAAGTACACCACCAAAACCGTAAATAAATAAGTTACGAGAAAGCAATGCATTCGAACTCATCGGTTTATAGGAAATTCCTTTCATTGCTAGTGGAATCAACATCGGAATGATGATTGCGTTAAAAATGAGCGCTGAAAGAATTGCTGAAAATGGCGAATGTAACCCCATAATGTTTAATGCTTCCATTTGCGGAATTGCCACTGTAAACATTGCAGGTATAATCGCAAAATACTTCGCAATATCATTTGCGATACTAAATGTCGTTAATGCACCACGCGTCATCAATAACTGCTTCCCAATTGCAACCACTTCAATAATTTTCGTTGGATTGGAATCTAAATCAATCATATTCGCTGCTTCTTTCGCCGCCGCTGTACCACTATTCATCGCAAGACCAACATCAGCCTGTGCAAGTGCCGGTGCATCGTTCGTACCATCACCCGTCATCGCAACTAATTTTCCTTTTTCTTGCTCTGCTTTAATAACAGCTATTTTATCTTCTGGCTTACATTCTGCTACAAATTCATCTACACCCGCTTCTTTCGCAATCGTTGCCGCCGTTAATGGGTTATCACCAGTACACATTACGGTTTTAATCCCCATTTGACGAAGTTGCTCAAATCGCTCACGCATACCTGGTTTTACAGTATCCTTTAAATAGATTAAACCGAAAATACGATCACCCGCTGCAACTGCAAGTGGTGTACCACCTTCTTTTGCAATCAAATCTGCCTTTTGATGTAAATCTTTCGGAATCGTTCCACCTTGAGATTGTACCCAATCAACGACCGCTCCAACAGCTCCTTTTCTTACCTTTACTCCATCGTTTAAATCAACACCACTCATTCTTGTTTCTGCTTTGAATGGAACAAATTCTCCTGTTTCTGCATCTGACGCATTGTAAGAAAGACCTTTTGAGTTTACGTACTCAATAACGGAGCGCCCTTCTGGTGTTTCATCTAATACAGAGCTAAGCGCCGCCCATTTTGCTAATTTTTCAATTGTCTCATTTCCGGCAGGTAACAACGTATGCGCCATACGATTACCGAATGTAATGGTACCTGTTTTATCTAAGATGATCGTATTGATATCACCTGCTGCTTCAACTGCTTTCCCACTCATTGCAAGTACATTAAACTTTGTGACACGATCCATCCCAGCTATCCCAATCGCAGATAATAACCCACCAATTGTTGTTGGAATTAAACAAACAAGTAAGGCAACGAGAATCGATGTATCAATTTGAAAACCTAAATAATTCGTAAATAACGGCAGTGTGACAACTACAATTAAAAAGATTAATGTTAAGCTAGTTAGTACTGTATTTAACGCAATTTCATTTGGCGTTTTTTGACGTGTTGCTCCTTCGACTAACGAAATCATTTTATCTAAAAACGACTCACCTGGATTACTTGTAATCTGTATCGTAATTTCATCACTCACAACCATCGTTCCGCCTGTCACAGAACAAAAATCGCCGCCTGCTTCTTTCATTACTGGGGCTGATTCCCCTGTAATAGCGGATTCATCTACAGATGCTAAACCTTGTATAACTTCTCCATCACCTGGGATCATCTCACCTTGTTTCACAAGAACGATGTCACCCTTTTTCAAACTAGATGCTGAAACTCTCGTAACCTCTCCATTTTCTTTTACAATATTGGCAAAGACATCTTTTTTCGATTGTTTTAACGAATCAGCTTGTGCCTTTCCTCGTCCTTCTGCCAACGCTTCTGCAAAATTTGCAAAGAGAACTGTAAATAAAAGAACAAGTGTAACCATTATATTGAACCATAACGGAACGTTTGTTGATAAGCTCGGCACAATTGATAAAATCAATGTAATGAAAAAGCCAATTTCCACAACAAACATAATTGGATTTTTAACCATTTGCTTCGGATTTAACTTTACAATAGATTGTTTTAAAGCATTTGATACAATATCACGATCCATTGTTTTCGCACTTCTTACTTCACCATCTTCTCGTTTTGGAGATGGCACAGCTTGTATATGCTTCTCTTTAGCCATAGCTGGTCTCATGTTTATTCCCCTCGCTTCTTTCTTATAGAGTTAGAAACTCTGCAATTGGTCCTAATACTAATACTGGGAAGAATGTTAATGCACCAACAATAAAGATCGTGCCAACGAAAATCCCACCAAATAAACCGTTATCTGTTCTGAATGTTCCGACTGTTTCCGGTACTAATGTTTTCTCTTTCAATGAAGCTGCCACTGCAAGCATTGTGACTAAGCCGAAGAAACGAGCTAAATACATCACAAGTCCGGTTGAAATATTCCAAAACGGTGTATTATCTGCTAATCCTTCAAAACCAGAACCATTATTTGCTGCCGATGAAGTAAATTCATAGATTACTTGTGTAATACCATGGAATCCTGAATTTGTAATTGCATCTGTTCCTAAATTTGTAGAAAAAGCAATCGCTGATGCTCCCAAAATTAATAATGGTTGGAATAATAATGTTACCGCGATTAACTTCATTTCTTTTCCTTCTAGCTTTTTACCAAGAAACTCTGGTGTACGTCCGACCATTAAACCTGAAATAAAGACCGCAATCATCGCATACATGATAACGTTTATAAATCCTGCTCCAACACCGCCAAACACTGTATTTAGTAGCATATTCACAAGTGGTAACATCCCGCCAATTGGCGTAAATGTATCATGCATCGCGTTAACCCCACCTGTTTCAGAAGCAGTTGTTACTGTCGCAAATAAAGATGTCATTACTGTTCCTAATCGAACTTCTTTCCCTTCCATATTCCCCTCTGTACTATCCATTCCTAAATGATTTAATACTGGATTCCCTTGTAATTCAGCCGTTACAACTGTACCAAATCCAATAATAAACATCATAAGCATTGATACAAATAAAATTCTTCCTTGTTTCTTACTGCCTATCATTCTTCCATATGTGAATGGAAGCGATGTTGTAATCAACATCATAAGCATCATTTGTAGTACATTTGTAATTGCAGTTGGATTCTCAAAAGGATGTGCCGAGTTAACTCCAAAGAATCCACCACCATTATTTCCTAGCATTTTAATAGATTCTAAAGATGCTAACGGACCGCGCGGAATCATCTGTTTTGCACCTTCAAGTGTATGTGCTACTGCAGTGCCACTAAATGTTTGTGGCATTCCTTGTGCTACGAATACAAGTGCCATAACAAATGCGATTGGCATTAATACACGTATAATTGCTCGAACAAAATCAACGAAGAAATTTCCTAGTCCTTTACCTGCTAGACCACGAATAAATGCAATTGCTAAAGCTAACGTTGTCGCTGGTGCAGTAAACATCATAAACGTAATCCCGATCATTTGTGATAAATAAGATAAACCACTTTCACCACTATAATGCTGTAAATTTGTGTTCGTCATAAAACTAATTGCTGTATTAAACGCAAGTGTAGGTTCCATACCCTCTATTTTGCTTGGGTTTAATGGGAGAATACCTTGTAATCTGAAAACAAGATAAACAAATAGAATCATACATCCATTTGTTAACAGCATCGCTAATGCGTACTGTATCCAAGATTGATTATTTTGTTTTATACCACCCATTTTAAAAATAAGTCTCTCGATTGGCCCAAACACTTTATCTAACATTTTACTACCTTGAAACGCTTTTTCTAAATAAGCCCCCATTGGTTTCGCTAGTAGTACAAACAATAATATCGTTACAATAGCTGCCACCCATACCATCATCGCCTTTTCCTCCTACTTAAAACTTCTCCGGATTTAATAACGCATAAACTAAATACACAGTAATCGCTGCAACAATAACTGATAAGGCAATCATCATGATTGCTTCCCTTCTTTCACAACTTTATCTGACCAATTCGCGAGCCCTAGCATAGACGCTACTAATACTATACAGATTCCAATCATCACTACATCTAACATTTCAATCCCCCGTTTTTAAAATGTAAATTTTTACCATCAACCCATCAAAAAAAGAACACTGAGGCTCTACTCAGTGTTCAAAAATGAACAACACAAAAGTAAACCTCCTCTCCAAACGCTTACGAGGTTAGCTGTCGGATTCGGGCCTAAAGAGTAGCCCTACTTTCGTAATGAAAGATTCACCCCAAGTGACAATGCACAAAATTGGTTCCCCCGCTCCAAATAATTGGACTCAGCGATATCAGGTTGTTTTTGGAAATTTTATGAATGATTTATGAATGTAAATATACTCCTCTCCATTTCACTTGTAAAGAGGAAAATCACCTAAAATAAGAAAATATTTTACCGTTTAAACGCTTACATTAATTAGAATTAGTATTTTATCATCTGTTTTCTTGTCTTTTCTCTTATTTTCATTAAAATCAACTTTTAATATGAAATAAAAAAAGAGAATGAATTTAAGTACCGTTTTAATAGTACCCTGAATTCATTCCCTTTTTGTTTTATAAAAATGAACGCAAGTTTCGCCCACGAATATAGACTCGCGTTAGTTCCACATACAACCTTTCATATGCAATAATATCTGTTTCTAAATACAAACTCTCTTCTGATGGCAATATCATATATGGTTTTGGAAACATAGAATCCATTGCTAATTCTTGCATTCGCTCCTTCGATACTGCCCAACGGTTTGCTATATCCTCACGTAATAACACCTTCATCGTCGTTTCCTCCGCCCTATTCAAAAAATAAAAAAGAAATATTATCACAATTTGTAAACACTACAAATTTAGCTCCAATTGTTTGATAGAGCCTGACTGGATATCTTTTATTTCTTGTGACAACTGTAATAGGTGCTTGAAAAGAAAAATGAATACGCTCGGTAAAAAAGCTAACGATTGGAAGTTCATCTCCTAGCAAGATTACTTTTTTTATTCCACTGCAAATACTTGTTACATTTAGTTCCTCATTGCAGTAATACGTTGAATCAAATCCACACGCTCGTACTTCATCTGCTATTTGTTCATTTGCTGTGAAAATGATTAAATCACTTTGAAAAGATACTAATTTTCTTAAACTATTTACTTTATTTTCTTCCCCTATACAAATGAGTGTTACTTCTTTTTCCTCATCCATGTATATCATCCTCCTTAGTATAAAAGAATTCGAATGTAGATTGATATTCTCCTATACTAATCCGATCGATGAAGCGATGTATCCATCCATGCACCATCCTCTCCCAAGACGCTTACGAAGTTAGCTGTCGGATTCGGACTTTGAGAGTAGCCCTACTTTCACCATGAAAGATTCACCCCTAGTGACCATGCACAATTTGGTTCCTCCGCTCCAAATGAATTGGACTCAGCGTTACAAAAAACAGATTCTGGCTGATATAATACTCCTAAATATGGAAAAAGTAAACAACAAAAAAGCCAGCTATAAAACTGGCTTTTTCTCATTGGAATTTGAATATTTATGCATGATCCTTTTGACATTTATATGCAAAATGATTCGTTGGTCCATGACCACTTCCAATATTTAATTGCTCTTCAATTGCTATACTAATAAATTGTTTAGCTTCCCCTACTGCCTCTTCAATTGGATAGCCTTTTGCAAGTCCTGCCGTTACAGCGGATGCAAATGTGCAGCCACTACCATGCGTTTGTTTTGAATCAATTCTTTCGCTTCTAAATTCAACAAACTGCTGACCATCGAAAAGTAAATCAATTACTTCGTTACCTTGGTATTCCGCATGTCCACCTTTCATAAGAACATACTTCGCCCCTAATTCATGCAACACCTTTGCAGCTTTCTTACTGTCTTCAATATTATGAATTTCCAGCCCAGTTAACACTTCAGCTTCTGGTACATTCGGAGTCACTACTGTTGCAATTGGTAATAAATATTCCTTCAATGCTTGCACAGCTTCTTGCTGTAATAACGAAGCACCACCTTTTGCAATCATAACAGGATCTAGTACAATATTATTCCAACCAAATTTTTTAATATTATCTGCAACAACTTTAATAATTTCGCTACTAAATAGCATACCAAGCTTCACAGCATCTGGGGTTAAATCTGTACCAATAGAATTTAATTGTTCCTGAATGCCTTCGAGAGCAACTGGATATACCCCTTGCACACCGAGTGTATTTTGAGCCGTAATAGCTGTAATAGCTGTCATTCCGTATACACCAAGCTCCTGGAATGTTTTTAAATCTGCTTGAATACCTGCACCGCCGCCGCTATCAGATCCAGCAATTGTTAAAGCTTTATTCACTTTCATTTCACTCATCCTTTTCATCCAAAATAACGATGATAAATTGTTTTTGCTTCTACTATATCTTTTGTTCCATGTACAAGAACCCGGCCATCTTGAAATGCAACCAATCTCTTATCTTCAACTGAAAACGATAGTAAATATGGATTCACCATTAAATCTGCTACACGATCGCGCAGCAGTTCTTTATATCGTTCAAAATCTAATCGTTCTTTATGCGGAGGTCTAATTTGAACTGTATTTCTTCCGCATAAAACTGCGGTTTTTGACGTATTATCCTTATTTAAATATGGATACACTGCTGCCTCACCACATGAAGGACAATTATGTTTTCGAAGTTTTTGCACATTCATACATGAATATTCATTTTTCCATACATCAAACGATACAAGCCCATCCCTAAGTGCTTCGTAATCCTCTACTAAAATTTTGAGAGTTTCCGTTACTTGATGAGAAACAACGAGAGATACAGCAGGTGAAATGATCCCTGCTGTATCACATGTCGCTCCGCCAAGCGGGATGGATTGTAATAAACAAGATAGACACGGAGTCTTCCCTGGTAAAATCGTATAAGAAAGACCGTAGCTTCCTACACACGCCCCGTAAATCCACGGAATAGAATACTTTTGTGATATATCATTAACGATAAAACGTGTTTCAAAATTATCAGTCGCATCAATCATTACATCGACAGTCGTAACAAGTTCTTCTAATTCTTCGGCTGTTACATCTTGAACAAATGCTTCTACAGTTACGTCACTATTAATTGCTTGCAAGCGTCTTTGCGCTGCTACAGCCTTTGGAAGATTATTTTTCACATCCTCCTCACAATATAACTGCTGACGCTGTAAATTACTCCAATCAATATAATCACGATCGACAATTGTTACACGGCCAACGCCAGCTCTCACAAACATCTCTGCATTCGCACTACCAAGCGCTCCAGCACCGATAATTAGTACATGCTTTTCTCCTATCTTTTGTTGCCCTTTTTCTCCAATTGGAGAAAATAGCTCTTGGCGAGAATATCGATTATTCAACTACACTCATTCCTTCTAAAGGACTACTTGCCGTCGCGCAGCGCTTACGTGCAATACGCCCTGCTTCAAATCCTAGACGTCCTGCATGAATACCTAGTTTCATTGCTTCCGCCATTTTAATAGGGTCTTTCGCACCAGATACAGCTGTATTTAATAACACGCCATCTGCTCCCAATTCCATCGCAAACGCAGCATCTGCTGGGCTACCAACACCAGCATCAACAATAACTGGTACTTTTGCTTGCTCAATAATAAAGCTTAAGTTTAATGGATTCACAATACCAAGGCCTGAACCAATTGGTGATGCACCAGGCATAATTGCATGAACACCAAGTTCTTGTAGTTTACGAGCTAATACAACATCATCTGATGTATAAGGAAGAACAATAAACCCTTCTTCTAAAAGCATTTCAGATGCTTTTAAAGTCTCCACTGGATCTGGTAATAACGTTCTATCATCCCCGATTACCTCTACTTTTACCATGTCACAAAGTCCTGAAGCTTTTGCTAATTTTGCAATACGAACTGCTTCTTCAGCATTTTTCGCTCCCGCTGTATTTGGAAGTAATGTATATTTTTTTACATCAATTTTTTCTAGTAAATTCGGTTGCTGTGCATCAAATATATCCATACGACGTACTGCAAATGTTAAAATTTCTGCTTCTGATACTTCAATTGCTTTTCTTTGTACATCATAGTCTGAAAATTTCCCTGTTCCTAATAAAAGTCTAGAATTGAATGTAAATGGTCCAATGTTTAACATAATCAACCGCCTCCTACGAAAGTTACAATCTCAATTTGGTCTCCATCAAAAACAGATGTATCCTGATGGTCTTCTTTTGTTAAAATATCTGCATTGCGTTCTACTACAACAATCTTTGTATCTAATCCTAAATGCGTAAGCAATTCTGCTACTGTCTTAACACGTTCCGGCACCTCTACTTGCTTACCATTAATTTTTAAGTTCAAGCTTCCATCCCCTTTCTAAACCGTTTTAGAAAGCAATGAATCTAGCAAATGATTTCCTTGCTTTCCTTCTATTACATCTGTCATATATTGACCAGAAACAGGACTTAATAAAATACCGTTTCGGTAATGGCCCGTACAAGCATATAATCCTTTTATTTCTTCATGTGCTCCCATATAAGGGACTTCATGATTAGATTGCGGGCGTAACCCCGCCCACGCACTTTCCCATTCTGCTTCTTTCAAAGCTGGTAAGATTGTGTAAGCACGCTCTAGTATTGAAGTGATACTTTCTGGTTGTACAGATTTATTAAACGTATGAGGCTTCATTGTTGCTCCAATTACATAGCGTCCACCACGTTTTGGTGCAATATAAAAACGTTCTTGGAAAATAGGAGATTTCAGTAATGGCTTATGACTCTTCACAGCCACCACTTCTCCTTTCACAGGATATGTACCCCACTCTTTATCAAAATGATGAAGAAGTTTTTTGCTCCATGAACCACCGGCAATTACTACCTTGTCACATAGAATCATACCTTCATTCGTAATAATCCCTACTACTCGGTTGTTCTCTATTTTGATATCAAATACTTCTGTTTGTTCATATATATCAGCTCCAGAAACGGCTGCAGAATGCGCAAATGCTTTCGTAAGTTCTGGCGCGATGACATGACCATCTTTCGGATAATATACAGCCCCCATAATGGATAAAGAGAGAAATGGCTCTTTTTCACGAAGCTCATCTCCAGTCATAAAATATGATTCTTCACCTGTTTTCTTTTGCCAGTCCATAATATCTAGTATTCTTGTCTTCTCATCTTCATTTTGGGCAATCCTGTATATACCTTTCTCCTCATACCCAATATCGATGCCAGTTTTTTCACGTAAAGTTTTTGCAAGTTGTGGAAATATTTCACGGCTTTTCCTAGCAAGTTCAAATAGTGGATCATACGCATCCCACTCCGCCTGTACACCAAGTAAACCTGCCGCTGCTTTAGAAGCTTCAGACGCAATCCTTTGTTTCTCAACAATTGCAACTTGGTATCCTCTTTCCGCTAGAAAATGTGCAACTGAACTACCAATTACACCACCGCCAATAATGGCTACATCATATATCTTACTCATGGTTTTCCGCCCACTTTCTTATTGTTTCCTTATACAATCTTGCTTTCTCGTATGGAGTACGATCACTGACAATTCCAGACATAACTGCAATACCACTTACACCAGACCGAAGAACCTCTGCTGCATTTTGAGGCGTTATCCCACCAATCGCTGTAATCGGTACCGTTAATCGCCTTGCCATATCTGAAATTTCTTCTAACCCTCTTGCTGGAACACCCTTCTTACAATTCGTTAAAAATACATGACCATAAACAAGGGAATCTGCACCATTTTTGAAAGCTACTATTGCTTCTTCCAAAGAATGCACAGAATACCCAACATGCAAATAAGAAAACTTTTCTTTCACAAATCTAACATCTGCGCTTCGATATCCCAATTGTACGCGAGGGATATTTAATAGAATCGCAATATCAATCCGATCATTCATCACAAGCTTAGATGCTGGAAAGCCTCTTTTTAAAAGGCTTTCCACACCTTCATACAACTCTTTCGTATTTTTCTCACGCTCACGAATATGCAAATAGTCAATCTCACTCTCAATTTGCATCGCTACATTCGTTAACTCTTCGAATGTCATCTGACCATTTGAGATCACATGGAGCTCATTTTTCATATTCATTCGCCTACTTTAAAATGTTTTCGAATAATTCATCGGCAGGAACACTTTCTTTTGTCATGCCTTTTTCTTTCAACCATTTATTTTGTTTTTCCCATGACTCTTTTGAATCCGATAAAAATGGCTCATCTTTCGTTTCCATTTTCTCTAATAAAATTTTCATACTTTCTTTTTCAACTTCTGGAACGAGCGGGAAGTTTTCTTTTTCTTGATGATCTAATAAAATATTTAGTGCCTCATCTGGATTTTTCTTCATGAAGTCGTATCCCTTTTTCGCACCACGTAAAAATGCTTGTAATGATTCTTTATCTTTCTTCAATGTTTTATCACCTGTGACAAAAACAAGTTCATGATAATTTGGCACACCGTAATCAGCTGGGTTAAAGTATGCTGGTTCATGGCCTTGATGGCGCATAACAGGAACTTCATGGTTAATGTAAGCACCTGTAACAGCATCTACTTTTTTCGTAATTAACGCTGGCACTAAATCAAATCCAACATCTACTACTTTCACAGTATCAGGATTTCCACCCGCTTCTTTTACCATCGTTTTTAAATATGCCTCACTTAAAGGTGTTCCAGAGTAACCAACTGTTTTACCTTCTAAGTCTTTCGGTGACTCAATACCTGCTGATTTTAACGATACAACATGATTTAGTGGTGAACGGACCACAGCTCCAATTGATTTCACTGGAATTTGTTCATTGGCTCTTGCGATGACAACATCTGGCTGGTAGTATAAACCAACTGTTACTTTTCCTGCTGCCGCTAATGTTAGTGGATCGGTTGGATTAGAAGGAAATTTAATATTCACCTTTACTCCTTCTTCTTTAAAGTAGCCCTTTTCAATCGCTGCATAGATAAAACTATGCACTGCGTTTGGATACCAATCGAGCATAACCGTTACTTCTTTCTCAGCCTTTTTCTTCTCTGATGCTGAATTGCTAGAACATCCTGCAATCATTGCAACTAATAATGTAAACACAAAGATGCGCTTTAATAATTTCATGAATGTTTCCTCCAACTAATGAATTTCTTTTCTAATATAGAAACAAGTAATACAAACAAAATAGCTAGTAATGATAACAGTACAATCGGTGCAAACACGCCTGCCCCATCTAACTGCGTCATCATTCGTTTACTAAAATATCCTAAGCCAGCTTGTGCTCCAAGCCATTCCCCAATCGCTGCTCCAATTACACTAAGCGGAACAGCAATTTTTAAAGCAGAGAAAAAGTATGGAAGTGCAGAGGGCAACTTTAACTTTAGAAAAATATCTTTTTTCGTTGCACCATATGTAACTAAAAGCTCTTCCCATTCCTTTTTCGTACTGCGTAGCCCATCATACGTATTTACAGCAATTGGGAAAAATGCAATCAAAACAGTCACAACTACTTTGCTCCAAATAGAATATCCAAACCATAAAACAAATAATGGTGCTAGCGCTGTAATCGGAATTGTTTGCGATGCAACTAGCAATGGATAAAATGCTCTTTCCATCCATGTACTAGCATTCATCAACATCGCGAGTCCCACACCGAGCACAAGTGAAATCACAACGCCTATTAACACAACGTATAACGTTGCCGGTAAATGCACAGTAAATAATATATCTCGCAGTGCCCACATTTTAGCTAGAATTGCAGTAGGAGAAGGTAAGATGTACATCTCATCCAAAATTCTAGCTCCCACTTCCCAAGCTATGAGCAGTATGCTACTTAAAATCAGTGCAGGTAATAACTCGATTACACGTTTCATACAAGCACCTGCCTTTGCAGCATACTAAGTAATTCATCTTTTAAAGCTAATATTTCAGGTTTATGCAAGTCTTTCCTTGAGCGATCTGGTCCAAGTGGTACAATACGTTCCGTCAAAATTGTAATAGGCTGCTCTGTCACAACAAAAATCCGATTGGAAAGAAAAAGCGCTTCCTCCACATCGTGTGTAATAAATAAAATTGTTTTTTGCCACTGTTTCCATTGTTCAAACAACCATTCTTGCAAAGTTGCCTTTGTTAAGGCATCTAATGCGCTAAACGGTTCATCTAACAATAAAATGTCCCCGCCTGTTAATAGCGTCCGAACAAAAGATACTCGTTGCCGCATACCGCCCGACAAATCTTTCGGATATTTCCGTTCATATCCTTGTAAACCAAATTGTTCTAAAAGCTCTTTCGCCTTCAAATGCGCTTCTTTTTTCTTTATTCCCTGGCACTCTAACGGCAATGCCGCATTTTCAATAATCGTTCTCCACGGCAGAAGCATATCTTTTTGTGGCATATACCCTACAGGATGACTCGTTGTTTCTGTCAGTTGAATATTTCCAGCCGTAGGTTCTTCTAATCCTGTAATTAAACGAAACAATGTACTTTTGCCACAGCCACTCGGTCCAATGATGCTCACAAACTCTTTTTCTTGCACGAAAGCATCTAGGTCGTTTATGATTGGCTTTTCATCATAATGAAAGGAAACATTATGAAATTGTAGTATGCTCTTGCTCCTCAAAACCCCACATCTCCTTACGATACGCCATATCCCAGAATAAATACTCAAATCGGCTGGAATATAAGAAAATCTCTTCTAATTTAGCTAACTCTTGTTCAGATTTTCCAATCGCTAGTTCATTTAATAAATCTATTAACCAAATGCAAAGATCTCCGTATTCTTCTGAGCTATAGCCTTGAATCCACTCCCCAAAGAACTCATGATCCCTTGCTCCTGGAATATCATTTAAACGCTTTCCAATTTCCCAATAGCTCCACATACATGGAAGAAGAGCCGCAATTAACTCTGCAAGCGTACCATTTTGAGATACTGACATCATATAGTTTGTATACGCTAAATTTTTAGCAGATGGTTTTGCCTCTTCTATCTCTTGTACAGAAATACCAAGGCGCTTTGCATACTGTTTATGAATCGTCATTTCTCCATTTAAAATGCCATCTATTTGTTCTGCAAATTTACCCATCACATGTGGATTTGTTGCCTTTACAACTCCAATTGCATATAGTTTTGCATAGTCTAGCAAATATAAATAATCTTGTACGATGTAATATTGGAATTTGTCTTTTTCTAACGTACCATCCCCCATTCCAGTTACAAATGGATGGTTGTGACTTTTCTCCCAAACAGGCTTCACAGTTTCAAATAACCTCTCACAAAATTTCATTTATATTTCCCCTTCCTTTATATCTATTTATTAAAATAAAAAACCACTTCTATATAAGAAGTGGTTCAGCAAATAAAAATACATTTATTCATTGTTCCACTTCCCTACGCTAGCATAATCTAGATCAGGTCAGTAAGGGTTAAGGATTATTCCTCTCTCAGCACATAAAGCACCCCTAGTGGTTTCTATTATTCAATTATCAAATAAAAAAGCCCCGTTTCTCTGCGCAAAAGAAACGGGACTTACTCATTTAGTCCGAATTGCTTCCCTACGCTAGCATAATCTAGATCAGGTAATGAAAGGATCTAAGACTCCCGGTCTTACTCTCAGCTGGCAACACCAGCTCTCCTAGCACATTATGAAATTACCATAGTCAGTATAACATTGTCATGGGGCATCAGCAACTGTTTTCATTTATCCCGCATTAACGGATCTAACCTTTACATCAAGGTTCTACTTTCCACTTATATAAAATATGAAAAATAAATATTTATATAGGCATGAATCCCCATCGGCCTATGGCAGTTACAAAATAATTTTTCAACATATACGTTGATGCTATAAAAACAAAAGAAGATCTGCTTTCATTTTCTCTTTCTGTTTTAACTTGGCATGGGGCAAAAAAAGGCTCTGACCGCCTCTATGCATGGGCGGATTCTCTCCCCCTAAAAAGAAAGCTTTTCTTTCGTTTTTTAATTCATATTTATATATCTATTCAGAAAATATCGATTATCTTTTTATCCATATTCTAATAGTTATTTATCTGTTATTCTTGTAATATATTTCGATTCCATTAAAAAACAGTTATTTTTTCTTATTTCATATTACAGTTATGTGAACAATGCGCAAAGTATTATATCTTTATACTATAATAAAAAATATATTAATACATCTATGGGGGGCTAATATTAGATGAAACAGAAAGCTACAGCTTTAACGGCAACTACTGTGGCAGTCACATCTCTACTTCCATCCATAAATCAAGTAGATACACGTACTGTAGCAGCTCAGCAATTGCCTACCAAAAACACTCAATATATAAAACTCAATTCAAAAACATTACATTCTAATAATGAAATGAACACAAGGAATAATACTAATTCCTTAAAAAAAGCAAATACTTCATTTACTAAATCTACTAAGCTATATACAACCGTTCACGCTCATACGAAAGACCCTTCAGTACAAGTTGATGATCAAATTCTGATTGGACAATTATTAGAACATATGGGAAATACAGATCATTCATTTAGGCAGCAGCATCATTTTGAAAAAACAAACGCAGTAAATCCACTGCCTTATTTGGTTCGGTAATATTATATGTCACGTAATATACCATTAATAATTGAGTATATAGCTTTTCTCGGTTTAATCTGTTGCTTAGTCATTTACAATACGAACCTTGTCTTTTTGGGTATCGTCATCTCATTTGTTGCTATTGAATCTTTGATGGAAGCATTCAAAATCCGACTGAAGAAACGAATTTCTCATATATATACTGCATTTATTATTATGAGCGGCTTAATAACAAATATTATTTATAGTGGTTTTCATATGGCTGCTATATTCCCTGTATTTTTTATAGGAGTACTAATCATTATTTCCCAATATATTTACATTCCTGAACACCGTAAAAATCAGCAAGAAGCTTAGAACAACCTTCTACATTTATGACTAAAAAAGGGATCTCACGTTTGAAGTGAGATCCCTTTTTCATATATGCATTATATTGAACAGCTTCTCTTTATCCACACGCATATCGCTCATAAATAAAACTTAAATTATACTTCTTTTCTAAGCCCATTCGTTGTGCATCATCGCACCAGTAAAATAAAATATCATGAATTGTTGCATAACGCTTATTCTTTAGAAATTGCTTAATAAATGACGGTAAACAATCGTGTAATTGTATAAATATATAATTCCGTAAGATTTCTTCCTTATGTTCAATTCCTTTACAAACATGCATCAACTCTTCACAATAATATGCATGTTGCGGAACTTGAATCATTTCAAAAAATGGTACATATGATAATAGTTTTCCAATGAAGTGCTCATATCGATTCATAAATTCAAACGACATATGCTCCATCATTTCCTTCATTACATACAGATAATCATCCACATGAGTAGTTTTTAGCGGATTAAGACGGTCAGAAATTTGAGCAATTACAGCTCTTTGACATGCAACAACAGAGCGACTTGGTCCATAATATGTTAAAAAATCCGTACACTTACGATATTTTTTTAATAAATCATATATATATAAGTCATAAACATATGTATTACAGTATATTGCTAAATTCATCATCTCTTGATCCAATTCCTCTTTGGACAATCGTTTTGCCTGTTTACAAATATAAAAGAATGTAAGTTCCATTACTTCCTTATGTGATAATAACTTTTCGGATTTTTCAATACATTCTTCATTAAATTTAATTCTTTCCCATATCATTATATCCGTCTCTTCTAATTTACCTGTACGATATTTTATGATTAAGTAGTTCCACGCCACAACTTGTGTTAAAATATCCCACGTTTCATATTCCATAGATGTATGTACAAATCCATCTAATTTATGGTTCACCATAAATGTATAAGCTTCCTTATACCAACCAATTTTCTGACATAAACGAACAATGCGAACTAAAGTTGGTATTTCATCTTTATGAAACTGTGGCAAGTCTTTCACTTTATTCATTCCATATAAAATAAACGGAGCCAAGTTTTCTTGTTTATAAAATTCTTTTTCTTTCCAGGCTAAAATTGTCCGTTCTTTTCCTTCGCCTTTTGGATGATTTGGTACAAGTAAAGAAAATAAATCTGCAAAATTAGTTGGTTCCACATAGGCCTCTGTAACCAAATTCCAATTTGGATTACTCTGTACCTCCCTCATATTATTTCTCCTCCGTTTCTATTTATATATGAAATCTTTGATAGCTTAGTAGATAATCATAATATTATTAATATTATTATATTCAAAATATCTTATAAAACTTATATTTATTATATCATTTTTTAACATAACAAAAATTAGTAATGGAAATTGTTAAATAAAATTTCAAATGAACTTAACATATGTCATTCTCCAGATACACTTAATGGAGAATCTTTATATCCATGCGTAATATTTTGGATACGTTTTAATCACAATATAGCTTTATTTGCATTATTAATAAAACGTATCCACCCTTACATATTCTCTAAACGAAAAATAATCTACATATACTCCTTTATTCTGTATGCTCGGAAATTTCGCTTAAAGCAAATCCTGCTTGATCATCAGCTTTCTCTGCTATTGCTAAATCCCCTAACGCTAACATCCCAACAAGCTGGCCATTCTCAACTACAGGCAGTCTTCTAATTCGGTGATGCGCCATTAACTCTGTAGCCTTTTCAATAGAGTCATCAGGAGAAACAGACACAATTCCTGTAGTCATGACATTTGTAATTTTATTAGACCCAGGATGTTTCTCAGCAATTCCACGAACAACTAAATCACGATCAGTGACAAGACCAACCACTTGATCGTTCTCTACAACTGGAATCATTCCAATGTCCTCTTCTTTCATTTTCACAGCAGCTTCATATACATTATCTAACGGTGTACATTGTACAATATCGGTACTCATAAATTCTCTAACTGTTGTCATGTAGCTTTATTCCCTCCTTTTTATACATACTATAGTTTTTCCAAATTCCCTTTATTTATTATGAAATAAATAAAGGGAATTTTAAATTAATGTTATCATATATACAAAAAGAGAAAGCTTTCACATTATATTTTCACAAGAAAAAAGAGCCAGCTAATTGCTGACTCTTTTTTATGACCCGTACGGGATTCGAACCCGTGTTACCGCCGTGAAAGGGCGGTGTCTTAACCACTTGACCAACGGGCCATGGCTCCGCAGGTAGGACTCGAACCTACGACCGATCGGTTAACAGCCGATAGCTCTACCACTGAGCTACTGCGGAATATGGTGGGCCTAAATGGACTCGAACCATCGACCTCACGCTTATCAGGCGTGCGCTCTAACCAGCTGAGCTATAGGCCCATATTTCTTACAGGGGCAGTAGGAATCGAACCCACACCGGAGGTTTTGGAGACCTCTGTTCTACCTTTAAACTATGCCCCTAAGTGGTGCCGGCTAGAGGACTTGAACCCCCAACCTACTGATTACAAGTCAGTTGCTCTACCAATTGAGCTAAGCCGGCTTTTCCAAAAAAAAAGATGGCTCGGGACGGAATCGAACCGCCGACACGAGGATTTTCAGTCCTCTGCTCTACCGACTGAGCTACCGAGCCAAACAT
>NZ_JABUAE010000057.1 GCF_013314535.1 Bacillus sp. Xin1
TCGTCTTACATTCCATACAGACACTACCGAACTCTATAGCGTTGTATCCTCTTTGTTGAACGAGGGGAACTGTTTTTGCCCGAGCAGAAGCAGGAGAATCCCCCACCTCAAGCTCGTTGTAGATGGGGGTAGTTCAATATTAATCATCTTTATTTCGATCTGGAACTACATTCTCATCTCCTGGCATTAGTCTCCATTTCTTTTTTAGAACGATACGGAACCAAACACCAGGCAAGAATGAGGTCATTAATGCTAACATAACGAGTACGGCAAAAAACTCCTGATTGATAATCCCTGTTGAATATGCAATAGAAGCAAGGACAATTCCTGGACCTCCACGGTCATTGATGGCTATCGCAAGATTGAGACTAGTTAAAGGATCCTGCTTGATCATCCTTGATGTTAGATAAACAGATAGAGTTTGTACGAGACAAGCAAATAAAAGAAAACCGAGGAAATAAAATGGATTAAAGTGTTTAATAAGATCTAATTGTAGCCCAACAATCGCGAAATATAGTGGAATAAACCAAGAAAAGCCAACTTTTGAAACAATATATTCAACTTTATCCACTTCATCTGTTGGAATGGACAGTTTAATCATAATTCCAGCGAGAAGAGCTCCAAAAATGCTCTCTACATGTAGGTACCCTGCAAGGGATGCTAACATGAACATGGTGAATAGGAAATATCCAAGATGTGATGCTTTAAAAAGGAAATTCTTTTTAAAAAATGTTAAGCGATTAAATAAGAAGTGTGCAGTTAAAAGTACTCCGCTAATAAAGCTAAGGTTTATTAATGTCGTTTTGAGTCCTAAACTAAATGTAATAATACCTTCTTGGCTTGCTATTGCTGTTGCATATCCTAAAGCTACCCATAGAATAATATCGTGTATACCAGCACATGCGAGCACTATTTTTGCAAATCTAGTGCGCATGATTCCTAAGTCGTTAAATATTTTTGATATAACGGGTATGGATGTAACCGCGATAGATATAGCTATAACGATCTTGATTGCAAGCGGACTGTTTGCGCTTCCCATATAGGAAGTAATATTTAATAGATCAGCAGCAAACCAACCTACAATAAATGCCGGAATGGTTGCCCCTACAACTAATGCGGAAGTAATTTTTAAATCTTCTTTATTAAATTTTGTCTGGAATTTTAACCCTGAACTAAACATGAGCATAAGTAAGCCGATTTGATAAATAATTCCAAATAACTTACCTTCGCCATCGAAACCTAAAAACATCCATTGGAAAGTGTCAGGGAAAAAATAGCCTAACAACGTTGGTCCAAGAACAAGACCTGCCAATATTTCACCGATAACTCGAGGAATCATCAAACGTTCTGCTAAAAAACCCAATAGGTGAGCTAAAGCTAATAGGCAGCCCATGGCAAATAAAAAATGAGCGACATCTACACTCTGTATACTAAACAAAGATATCCTCCTTTCTATGAATATATATATATATTATGTAAATAGGTTGAAGTGTGTAAAGGTATGAGCACAATTTGATAAAATAATACAAAGTCCATTACTTGCTTCTCATCTTACTGTACCATTCAATCAAACCTTGTCTGTAATACTATCGATAGCTAATCTAACTGTGGCTAAAAGAGCGCCCTTTTCTGAGTTAGGAATAGGTATATCGTATTCATGTCATGTTTACATAACGTATCATTTTAAACAGCAAGTAAAAAGGTTTATCTCGTATTAAAAAAGAGATAAACCTTTTCTGTTGTACAAGTTATATACTGATAAAATGCCTCACTTAGCCTTTTTCTGCATTGCCACCTCACCCAGTGATTTCTCGCTATACTCATAAGCCTTCTCCCCATGCATCGAAATATCGAGCCCCATTTCTTCCTCATGCTCATGCGCGCGAACAGGAAGGAAGAAGTTAATAGCTTTAATAATGGCGTACGTCATTACGATTGTAAAAGCGTATGTCGCTCCAATTGCGACGAGTTGCTTCCAAAGGAGTGCGGCATTTCCGTAAAATAATCCGTCAGCGCCGCCGCTATTTACCGAAGTTGTTGCGAATAGCCCAGTTGCAATGCCGCCCCATGTTCCGCCGATTCCATGACACCCGAATGCATCAAGTGCGTCATCGTATCCGAGTTTGTGCTTTAAAAAGAAGACAGCTCCGAAGCAAAGAACGCCTCCGATTGCCCCGATTAACAGAGCGGAGAAAGGGGTGACAAACCCGCAAGCTGGTGTAATCGCAACGAGACCCGATACAGCGCCGCAAGCTGCTCCCATTACAGTTGGTTTTGATTGGAAGAACCACTCTGCTAAGATCCATGTTAAAGCAGAACCTGCTGCTGCGGTATTCGTATTAATGAATGCGGTCATTGCTACGTCGTTTAGTGTAAGGGCGCTGCCGACGTTAAACCCGAACCATCCGAACCATAATAAGCCGGCGCCTAGAAGTGTAAAGGGTAGATGGTGAGGGGAAGAGCCGTTTACGTCTTTTCGTTTACCGAGAAAAATCGCTAGCACAAGCCCGGCAACGCCAGATGTGATATGAACAACGTTGCCACCGGCGAAATCTAATGCTCCAAGTTCGCGAAGCCATCCGCCAACGCCCCATACCCAGTGAGCAACTGGGTTATAAACAATTGTCGTCCATAGAAGAATGAAAATAAGAAAAGCGGAAAATCGCATTCGTTCAGCGAAAGCTCCTGAAATTAATGCTGGAGTTAAGATTGCAAACATAAGTTGAAACATCATAAATAAATTGTGTGGAATAGTAGCGGAGTAGTCTGGGTTTGGTGTGAAAGTTACATTTTGTAAGCCGAACCAATCTAATGTACCGATGATGCCGTTCCAATCTGGTCCAAATGATAAAGAATAGCCGATAAACACCCATTGAATAGAAACAATCGCCATCGCGCTATAGCTATGCATTGTTGTACTTAGTACATTTTTACTACGAACCATCCCGCCGTAAAAAAGGGCCAAACCTGGTGTCATAATCATAACCATTACCGTCGCTAAAAATAAAAACACAGTATCTCCCATATTCATTCTTTTCCCCTCCTATAATGTTATGAAATATTACATTTGATGTTATGTTTCATATCATATTCAATAATTAATAAAAAATCAACACATTTTTCTGAAAATTTTAAATTATATGTAAGAAAATCTGACATATGATTTGTGTCAGTGCGGTTTGTTAGGAAAATTGATATACTATTCTTACAATTAGAAAGGATTTGGGGGATGTTCTGTGAGGAAAATGTGGAGAAGAGGAGTTTTGATTTGTTTTTGCATGATATTTGCTTTTTTGGTGCCTATGCATACATTGGCGGAAGAGAAAAGAGAATGGAAAGATGAAGTGATCTATTCTATTATGGTGGACCGTTTTAATAATGGAGATGCAAAAAATGATAGACAACTTGATGTTGGGAATTTAGAAGGATACCAAGGGGGCGATATACAAGGGATTATAAAGAGAATAGATTATATAAAGGACATGGGGTTTTCCGCTATTATGCTTTCGCCAATTTTTAAAAGTGAAACGTATGATGGGCATGGTACGGTTGATTTTCAAAAGGTGAATGAACATTTTGGATCAGTGCAGGATGTAAAACAGCTCGTGCAGGAAGCGCATAAACGAGATATGAAAATCGTGTTGCAGTTTGTTGGTGGACAAGAAGAAACACTTATTGATTCGATTAAGTGGTGGATAAAAGAAACGAATATAGATGGAAGTTATCTTATACATAGTAAAGAAATATCCCTTCCCTTTTTAAATGAAATAAAACAAAGTGTTCAAGAAGTGAAAAAGGATTTCCTCGTTATGAATGATGGGGAAGAGGGGATACATAATGAATATTATAAACATATAACAGATGTTTTTACGAAATCAGATATGTCTATTAAACCGCTTTATGATGCAAGTTTGGTAGAAAATGAAAAAGCGGCCAGTACTTTTGTGGATAGTCAAGATACAAAGCGGTTTGTTAGAAGTGCGAAAGAGAACGCATATTACCCGCCGTCGCGTTTGAAATTAGCGCTTACGTATTTATATACATCACCAGGGCTTCCGGTAGTTTACTACGGAACAGAAATTGCGCTAGATGGCGGTGGCATACCAGACAATCGCCGGTTAATGGATTTTAAAACGGATGAAAAATTTTTGCAGTATGTAACGAGATTAGGAGAACTCCGTCAACAGTTACCTTCTCTCCGCCGCGGGACATTTGAGTTGCTATATGATAAAGCTGGAATGAGTGTGCTCAAAAGAAAGTATAAAGATGAAGAAACACTGATTGCGATTAACAACACAAAAGAGACGCAGAAAGTTTCGTTTTCTGCCAACGAAGTAGGAAAAGATCAGGAATTAAAGGGATTGTTGAAAGATGAAATCATTAGGGAAGAAGATGGGAATTATTATCTTGTACTAAAGCGAGAAGAAGCAAATGTATATCAGGTGAGAGAAAAAACAGGGTTAAACTGGCTTTTTATCTCTTTATTAGTTAGTGTAAATGTCCTGTTTATTGCGTTTTTAATCGCGGTAAAGAAACGAAAGAAATCATAAGAATCAATATGTGTATATTTTTATACAAATCATGGCTCTGAAACCGTACACGTAATCCATGGGGGCCGCTTTGGTCTATGGTTGGATACTCTCTTTCGCCTAAAAAGAAAGGTTTTTCAATTAATAAATAGTGACTGTTCAGCTATTACGAAAAGAAAAAATCCTCCGAATAGAGGATTTTTCTTTTTTAGCGATAGTTGATGAATTGTACATCGATTGGTAAATCTGCGCTACGAACTGCTGCGATTACTGCTTGTAAGTCATCGCGGCTTTTCGCTGTTACACGTACTTGGTCATCTTGTACTTGTGTTTTTACTTTTAGTTTTAGTTCTTTAATGATGTTATTGATTTTTTTCGCGTTATCTTTATCAATGCCTTGTTGCAATGTTGCACGTTGACGTACTGTATTACCAGTAGCGCTCTCTACTTTTCCGTAGTCTAAATTTTTAATTGGTACTTCGCGTTTAACGAGTTTAGAGATAAGAACGTCTTTTACTTGCTCTAGTTTAAACTCATCATCGGAAGTTAAAATAAGTACTTCTTTTTCTAATTTAATATCACTTTTGCTTCCTTTAAAGTCATATCGATTTTGAATTTCTTTTAATGCGATGTTAATAGCATTTGTTACTTCTGGTAATTCTACTTTTGAAACGATGTCAAAAGAACTATCTTTTGCCATAGTAAGCACCTCCAAATTAAATTCCATCTTACAGGGTATGTACTATCCACATTACAGTATAGCGGAAAATACATGAGTTAGATAGAGTAGTAAAACTTATCTGTTATGACTCATAAGTAGAGGGGAAAGAAATCCCATTTAATTAAAGTCTTACTTTATTATAGTGAATTTTGGCGAGTTGGACAAATAAAGGAAATTTCGTGTTATAATGAAGCTTTCTTTGGAATGATAAACATATAACTTTATATATAGAAGGGAATTAAAAATATATGTATTTACAACCAGGATCGATTGAACAGGTAACTGTTTTACGTGAAACGGAAATTGGGTATATGGTCGGATTTGACGATGAAGAGGGCTATGAAGAAGTATTTCTACATAAAAACGAAGTAGCGGGAGAAATTGAAGAAGGCGATGAGATTGATGTATTTTTATACCTTGATCATAAAGAACGAATTTCTGCCACAATGAAGACGCCGATCATTACAGTACATGACTGGAACTGGGTAAAAGTTGTCGAAGTGAAACCTGATCTAGGTGTATTCGTTGATATCGGTGTTTCTAAGGATATCTTGATCCCAGCTGATGAGTTTCCGATTTATACGCCGGTTTGGCCAGAAGAGGGCGATGAATTATATTGTACATTGAAATTAACAAATCGTGGCCGTTTAATCGCTCTTCCAGCAAGAGATTCAGATATGCAGGAGATTATCGTGGATGCAACGCCATCTATGCGCAATAAAAATGTGAACGGACGCGTGTATCGCTCGCTTCAAGTTGGTTCATTTGTATTAACGGATGAGCATTTCCGTGCCTTCCTGCACCATACAGAAAGAAAAGAGCAAGTTCGTATTGGCGAGCGTGTAACAGGCCGTATTATTGATGTGAAAGATGATGGTACGATTAATATTTCACTTCTTCCGCGTAAAGAAGAGGGAATGGAAGATGATGCTGCGGTGATCTATGAGTATATGGAGACGCGCGGCGGAGCAATGCCATTTTGGGATAAGAGTTACCCAGAAGATATTAAAGAACGTTTTAATATGAGTAAATCAGCATTTAAACGTGCACTTGGTAAGTTAATGAAAGAAGAAAAAGTTTATCAAGAAGAAGGTTGGACTTACTTTAAGAAATAAAAAAATCGGAACAGGCATCAACCTGTTCCGATTTTTTTATTATTGCTGTTGTTGTTCTGAAAGACGAGAAAATGTATCTTTCAAATCGCTATCTTTTACTTTAATATCAGCTTTCTTGAATTCATCTAATAATATTTTTTGACCGGTCGTTTGATCTGCTAATCGTTTTTCTTCCAGATCCTTACGAATAGAATCTTTTACTTCATCATATGGTTTTAATTCTTTTTTATCAGTCAGTTTAATAATGTGGTAGCCGTGTGATGATTTGATTGGTTTGCTAATTTCACCAACATTTAATTTGTAAGCAGCTTCTTCAAATTCAGACACCATTTTACCTGGGCCGAAGTATCCAAGGTCTCCGCCGTTTTCTTTTGAACCTGGATCCTGGGAGTGTTGTTTTGCTAGTTCTTCAAATGAAGCACCTTCATCTAGTTGTTTCTTCATATCATTTGCTGTTTTTTCATCATTTACTAAAATGTGACTCGCTTTAATTTCAGGTTTATAGTTTGCTTTTACATCTTTCTCTGTAATGCTTTCCTTAATTGCTTTGTCCATTGCTAATTTGAATCTAATTTGATTTTTAAAGTCGTCTTCATCTTTTAAACGATTGCTTTCTAATACTGTTTTGAACTGATCACCAAATTGTTCTTTTGCCTTTTTGAACTCTTTATCAACTTCATCGTCCGATACTTTATATTTTTTTGTTATGATATCTTGTGCCATCATTTCATATAACATATCTTTTCCGTACCGTTCTTTTAGTTGTTTGTCAAAATCGCCTTTTGTAATAGTTGAAACTTTGGATGTGGCAATAGCATCCGAGCTATCTTTTGTGCCGCAAGCAGATAGCATTAACGTTCCGAGCGCGGCCATGGCCATCCATAATTGTTTTCCTTTCATTTTAACACCTCATCTAATTCTGTTGTTGTTATTGTAAAATAGTGAAGTGAACATGAAGTGAAATTGAGATGTTTTTTGTGAAATGAAAAAGTACATCAACAAGATTGTTGATGTACGTTATAAATCCATTTTGATTTTCCAACATATAATCCGCTGTTATGAAGAACAAAAGGTGATCGCTACTTGCTTTCTCTTTTTGTTTTAATATGGCATGAGGCAGAAAAGGGATCTGACCGCTTCTATGCATAGCTGGCCGCTCTCTCCTGCCTAAAAAGAGGGTATGTTAAGAAGTAATCTTTTTGCTACTTCCCAACACACCTTCTTATTTACATACAGTTATAACCAGCAAAGTCTATTTGCGGCTGTGAAACCAAAAGCAGACTTGCACTCATAATCTCTTTTTGTTTTAGCGTGGCATGGGGCAAAAATAGGCCCTGACCGCGTCTATGCAAGATCGGATGCTCTCTCCCACCTAAAAAGGAAGGTTTTCTGTCGGTTTCTTAATAATTAAAGATGATCTGTTTTTTTAGAATAGGTACGTTCTCCTTGCTGAATATTTTTTTGTTCTTGTTCATTTTTAAGTGCACGCTTTGCGTTATTATCGCGTGCTTTTTTGTCATTATCGCTCGTATGTGGCATACATATCAACTCCATTTCTAAACGGTTGTACGTTTATCATTTCCGTTTTCGTAAAGACTATGTATACGGATAGTGGTGAACTCATGATTTATAAAGGTGGATGAAATATGGATTTGAAATTAAATTATGCTGAATTAATAAAGAAGCTCATTGTTGTTATCATTGCAGGTTTGTTAAATGCAATTGGAATGAACTTATTTTTAACACCAGCAAAAGTATATGCGAGCGGTTTTGCGGGATTATCTCAATTGCTTTCACAAGTATTAAATGATTTTGCGTCGATTCATATATCAACAGGGGTACTTTTTGCCCTATTTAATATTCCGGTTGTTATTTTAGCGTGGAAAAAGGTAGGAAAAGCGTTTACGTTATTTAGTTTTTTATGCGTCGTATTCATGACACTATTTTTAGAAATTGTGCCAGTGAAGGCAGTTTCAAATGATATTATATTAAACGCCATTTTTGGAGGGATTATTTCAGCAATAGGAGTCGGAATTGCTTTGAAATGGGGCGCATCCACAGGTGGTTTAGATATCATTGCAATGATTTTATCAAAAGTGAAAGATAAGCCAGTGGGAACGTATTTCTTTTTCTTCAATGCAATTATCATTGTTGCAGCTGGTTATATGTATGGCTGGGAAAAAGCGTTATATACGTTAGTGACGTTGTATGTGTCAACACGGATTATCGATGCAATTCATACACGCTATGTGAAAATTACCGCGTTTATCGTTACGAAAAATGGTGTTGATGTAAGAAAGGCGATACAATCTCGTTTAGTAAGGGGGATTACAACTGTACCAGCAACGGGCGCATATACAAATGAAAATAAAGAAATGTTAATGATGGTGATTACGCGTTATGAATTATATGAACTAGAGAGAATTATTAAACAGGTAGACCCTGGTGCTTTTACGAATATAGTTCAAACAGTCGGTGTATTTGGATTGTTTCGGAAAGATTAAAGAGGACCGGGAATCGGTCCTCTTGTTTTAATGTGTGTGTGTAATGTTTTGTAGTTGCTGTTGCATCTCACGCAGTTGTACCTTTTCTGCAGTTGACGAATTGGCGTAAGCGGATTGCAAAGCATTTTTTGCTCGATAAACGAGTTCCTGTTGCTCGGTGCCGCTTGAACAAGAAACGGCATTAGAAACAGCGTCTCGCGCTTGTTGAAATAATAAGTTACCCATTTAAACCCCTCCGAGAGAAGAGTTATTTCGTTCTTTTTCTGCATCAGCTAATGTACCACGGTACGGGAATCTTGCAGCATGCTGCATAACAGCATCGGCACCTTGTTGGACGAAACGTTTTGATTTGTTCTTTTTACCCAATTTGAATTCCCCCTTATTTAGCAGAAAATAACTGACGCATCGCTGCGCTTGATTATAGTATGAGCGTTTTGCGTTAAACTATAAGTAGGGAATTTTTAGATTACAACCCAAGAACCTCTTCTAAATAAAGAGCGATTCCGTCTTCTTCATTTGTTAATGTTGTATGATTTGCGAGTGATTTTAATTCAGGAATCGCATTTCCCATTGCGATTCCGTGGCCTGCATATTCAATCATTTCAAAGTCATTATCTTCGTCACCAAAGGCGATGATTCGCTCTTTCGGAATGTTGTAATGACTTGAAATTCTTTGTAATCCGACAGCTTTATTTAATCCGCTTTTTACAATTTCAATAATAGGCCAAGGAGCACCCCATTTTCTATGGTCAATTACTTCAGCATGCATATCTGTTAAATGCTTGCGAATGGCAGCGGAATGTTCATCATGTGCGTCAATTAATAAGCAAGTTGGATGGTCGTTTAAAATATTTAATAAGTCTCCTGTAAAAATCTTCGGAGAGCCGAATTCGAAAATATGCTTTTTATCCTCATCAATTTCGCGAACATATACATCATCCATTACTTCGGCATAAATGTTTTTTACGCCAAAATCAAAGCAAGCGCGAACGATTTCTTGTGCAGTGGAAAGTTCAAGGGGAGAATGATGCGTTCCCCAATTTGCATCAAGAGGGTGATGAACATAAGCGCCGTTAAAGTTAACGATAGGTGTATTCAAACCAAGTTCTTTATAATAAGCGTGACTAGCGCGAAATGGACGTCCTGTTGAAATAACAACAACATGTCCTTGCTGTTTTGCTTTTTCGATTGTTTTCTTTGTTCGTGTGGAAATGATTTTATTGTCTGTAAGTAAAGTGCCATCTAAATCTAATGCGATTAAATGTTGCTTTTTCATGTTTTCACCTCTTATGAAAAATTTTTTGGTTCTATCTGTATTTCCGTTTTACCATGCAGAAATAAGAGGTTGGAAAGTATATAGTGAAACGACCATAAATGGAAGTTTCGTTATATATTCATCTTACGTCGAGAAACGTGTTAGTGTCCACTATTTCCTGCCGAAAATCAGAAAAGTCAATGACTTTTTCGAAAGTTCAAATAATGTTTCTTTCATTTTGTACAAATTGTGAAAAGGGTTACATTGCCCGTCTAACAAGACGTATAATAAAAACGTAATCTTCTCGTATATGTTTGACTCTCCTTTGAAACTGGCCTGGAATAGGTCGGTTTCTTTTTTTTCAACGAATGATGTTTTTTCTCCTGCTTTATTATGTAAATTTATACATATGAACAGTAATCAAAAATATGACAGGTTTCCTAAACATAACAGAAAGGCTTTTTCAAAAATGGACATACTAACGGTGTAAAGATGTCATGGAAGGAGAATGAAGATGGGACAAAATCATAGGTTTCGTTCTGGACAGAAAGCACCGAATGATGGAATATATGTAGAAATTGGTGAAACAGGGAGCATGGTGAAAGATCCGCAAATGGTAAAATTAACTGCTGGCGAAAGATTTCCTGAAAATACAAATCAAAATCGTCAGTGGACGTATAAAAGAAAACCGTAAAGAGAACCGCAGTGATTTAGCTGCGGTTTTTATGTGCATTTTTAAAAAAAATAATCCTAAAATATTGAATGAAATGGATTGTATAAAAAAGGGAACAGGAGTATAATGAAGCCAAAGGTCAAAGAAAGTCAAAAAATCAAAAAAGGTCAAACATAAAGAAGGTTGAAATGTTTGGAGGTTTGTGGATATGGACTTAAATCAAATGACGACAAAAACACAAGAAGCGATTATGAGTGCACAGTCTTTAGCGGTATCTCATGATCATCAAGAAATTGATACTGTTCATCTATTGCTTGCATTATTAGAGCAACAAGATGGATTAGCAATACGTATTTTTCAAAAAATGAATGTGAATATAGAACAATTAACGAAGGAAGTAGAAAGACTTGTTCAAAAAAAGCCATCTGTTACCGGAAGTGGTGCAGAAGCCGGAAAAGTGTATGTAACAAATGCTTTGCAGCAATTGCTTGTTAAGGCAGAAGCTGAAGCGAAAAAATTGAAAGATGAATATATTTCAGTAGAGCATATACTACTTGCCTTTTGTGAAGAGAACAGTGATATAAAACGTTTATTTACAACGTTCCATATAACAAAGAACGAGCTTTTACAATCGTTAATGGAAGTTAGGGGGAATCAAAGAGTGACTAGTCAAAATCCAGAAGTAACATATGAAGCGTTAGAAAAGTATGGCCGTGATTTAGTGGCAGAAGTAAAACAAGGGAAAATTGATCCGGTAATTGGGCGTGACAGTGAGATTCGTCGCGTCATCCGCATTCTTTCTCGTAAGACGAAAAATAACCCTGTGTTAATTGGTGAACCTGGGGTTGGTAAAACAGCGATTGTTGAAGGGTTAGCACAACGGATCGTGCGAAAAGATGTACCAGAAGGTTTAAAAGATCGAACAATTTTTGCTTTAGACATGAGTGCGCTTGTCGCAGGTGCAAAGTTCCGTGGTGAGTTTGAAGAACGTTTGCAAGCTGTTTTAAATGAGATTAAAAAAAGTGAAGGCCGTATTCTTTTATTCATTGATGAGCTTCATACGATTGTTGGTGCTGGTAAAACAGAAGGAGCGATGGATGCTGGGAATATGTTAAAACCAATGCTTGCACGTGGTGAATTGCATTGTATTGGCGCAACTACTTTAGATGAATATCGCAAATATATTGAGAAAGACCCGGCATTAGAACGTCGTTTCCAACAAGTATTAGCAGAAGAGCCAACAGTAGAAGATACGATTTCTATTTTACGTGGTTTAAAAGAGCGTTTTGAAATTTATCATGGTGTAAATATTCATGACCGCGCGATTGTGGCAGCGTCTGTATTGTCTGATCGATATATATCTGATCGTTTTTTACCAGATAAAGCAATTGACCTTGTCGATGAAGCGTGCGCAACGATTCGAACAGAGATTGATTCCATGCCAACGGAATTAGATGAAGTAACACGCCGCATTATGCAACTTGAAATTGAAGAAGCTGCTTTAGGAAAAGAAACAGACCGTGGTAGTCAAGAGCGACTTAAAACATTGCAACGTGAATTATCTGATTTAAAAGAAGTTGCAAGTGGAATGCGAGCACAGTGGCAAAAAGAAAAAGAAGAAATCCATAAAGTTCGTGATTTACGGGAACACCTTGAACGTTTACGTCGTGAATTAGAAGAAGCAGAAGGAAATTACGATTTAAATAAAGCAGCTGAGCTTCGTCATGGCAAAATTCCAGCAGTGGAAAAAGAGTTAAGAGAAGCGGAAGAAACAGGGGCACATAACGGACAAGAGAACCGTTTACTTCGTGAAGAAGTAAGTGAAGAAGAAATTGCAAATATTGTTTCACGTTGGACTGGTATTCCAGTGGCCAAACTTGTAGAGGGTGAACGTGAAAAACTACTACGTTTAGAGCAAATTTTATCAGAACGCGTGATTGGGCAAGATGAAGCAGTGAATCTTGTATCAGATGCGGTTCTTCGTGCTCGCGCAGGCATTAAAGATCCAAATCGTCCAATTGGTTCGTTCATTTTCTTAGGACCTACAGGTGTTGGTAAAACGGAGCTCGCTAAAACATTAGCGCAATCTTTATTTGATAGTGAAGAACAAATCATCCGCATTGATATGTCTGAGTATATGGAGAAACATGCCGTGTCTCGTTTAATTGGAGCTCCTCCTGGATATGTAGGGTATGAAGAAGGGGGACAATTAACAGAGGCGGTGCGTCGTAAACCGTATTCCGTTATCTTATTGGATGAAATTGAAAAGGCACATCCAGAAGTATTCAACATTTTACTGCAAATGTTAGATGATGGACGTATTACAGATTCACAAGGACGAACAGTAGATTTCAAAAATACAGTTATTATTATGACATCTAATATTGGTTCAGGGTATTTATTAGAAGGTTTACAAGAAGACGGTACAATTAAAGAAGAATCAAGAGAACTTGTGATGGGGCAACTACGAGGACATTTCCGTCCAGAGTTTTTAAACCGTGTGGATGAAATTATTTTATTTAAACCACTTACAACAAATGAAATTAAAGGCATCGTTGATAAAATTGTCAAAGAATTACAAGGTCGTTTAGCGGATCGCCATATATCAGTGGAATTAACAGAATCAGCAAAAGAATTTGTTGTAGAATCTGGATTCGATCCGATGTACGGGGCACGTCCACTAAAAAGATATGTACAGCGTCAAATTGAGACGAAATTAGCGAGAGAATTAATCGCAGGGACAATCACTGATAATAGTCATGTCGTTGTTGATGTACAAAATAATGAACTAGTTGTTCATGTGAAATAAAAAAGAGTCCGGAATGAAACCCGGACTCTTTTTTAGTGTTGTTCTACTGGTTCGTTTGGAATTGCTGCTGCAATTGCCATTACAAGTACAGCAAGAACAACTGAGAAAATAGACGCTTGTTGGAAATCGTATACACCGCCAGTCATAGAGCTAATTACGTAGCTCATCATATGTACAAGCATAAACGACCAAATAAAGGCCCAAATTACACGCATCTTTTCACACCCCTATTCGTACAATCTGTCTATATTGTAACACAATTGAAAAAAGAATATAGAAAAATATTTGTGGATTTTTCAACGCAAATTTGGATTCTGCTCATACATTATAAAAGGAGTAGTTTTAATGTTTAGAAAATAAGGCGGGAGAATAATGAGTGTTACGGAACGTTTTTTTTACTTAGAACAAGAACCATGTGTAATTTATTTGCCAGAGAAGCCGAATGGATTCGGTGTCATGCTTCTTGGTGATTACAATTATTTTATTGAGAATGGTACAAGTTTATGGATGCAGCATGCAGGGCGAGCTCATTTTTTAAATGGGATGATAGAAAATGGATATACAGTTTTTTCATCTAATCTATACGGGCGACATTGGGGAAATGATCAAGCAGTTCGTTTAGCAAAGCGCTTGTATCATGTTGTGATGAAAAAAGAAACATTAAACGAACGAATCCATATCGTTGCAGATGGCATGGGGGCGCTCGTGGCTCTTGAAATGATGAATCGGTACCCAGAATGTATCAGGTCTGTAGTGATGCTGAATCCATGCCTAGATTTACCTGCACATGTAGAACTTGAAAAAGAGCATAAGTTTTTCTATAAAAGGCTAGTGAAAGAGCTATTGCTTGCGTATGATGTGAAGGAAGCGCAGTTAGAAGCGGAAATTGCCAAGAAATCCTTTTCTTATTTACATTCTTGTGTGCCTGTAAAAATATTTGTGTCTACACAAGAACAAAAAGCGCGTAAGCAGTTGTTACGTGAATATGAAAAAAAACGAATCAATGAAAGTTGTGAGACGTCACTATCGTTTCATTTACAACATGTAAAATATAAAGTGGTTCAGCATACATGTTGTTTCTTTAAAAAATATGAAGAAGATTTATGAAGCTCCAATATACATAGATGAGGAGCTATTTGTTTAGAGGAAGAAAGGGTTGGTGACATGAAGCGTGTACTTATTATAGGGGCACTTTCATTTGTAGGCTATCACCTTGTAAATAAAATGATTGAAGAAGAAGTGGAAGTATATGGTCTTGATTTTGATGATCTAGAAAGTATGTCAAAAATAAGTGAAGAAAAGTTATTTTTAATTGGTAGGAATAGTTTGTTTGCGTATTCGTCTATAAGAGACGAGAACGGGTGGAAACCAGTAGAAACGGAGCAGTTTGATGTAGCTTACTTTTGTTTATGTGAACCGAATAGGCAAACTGGATTTCGGAACGAACGAATCATTTTACAATATTTAAAGCGAGTTATTCATATGTGTGAAAAAAAACAAGTAAAGCTAAATGTACTTTCTTCTATTGAAGTAGCGAATGTAGAAGATCAATCTGAAAATAAACGATTATTTATGAAAATAGAGGAAGAGGTTGAGAAAGCACAGATTTGCTATAGTATACTTCGTGTTCCAACTTTATATGGGCCATGGCAACCTTCCTTTATGACGTACCACAGGCTCATCCTTTCTGAAATTATGGAAAAGGAATATCAGCTTGTTCAAAATGAAAATAGAGCGGATCTCCTTTACGTAGAAGATGTGTGTGAATATTTATGGGAAAAAGGTAAAAGTATAGAAAATTTAGGTGTATATAATATGATTAGTGGTAAAAAAAATCTATGGGAAAAAGGAATTACCCTTTTGAATGCTGAGAATAAAGTGGGAGAAATTGTTAAAGAAGTAAAAAAAGAAGAGATAAAGAGTATTTGTATTATGAAAAACACACCGTTAGAATTTGGTTTAAATAAGCAACTTACACATTTAAAACGATATAAAGAGTTATACGAAGGCCAAAACACATGTTAAACTATGTAAATACAAATTGAAAAAACGATATAAAACCTTTCTCTTTTAAGTGGAAGAGAGAATCCGCCCATGCATAGAAGCGGTCACCTTTTGTTTTTGTAGCACCGACTTATATGTTGAAAAATCCAAAGGAATTGATATAGTGTAGAAGTAAGGAGAACAGTTCTCCTTTGATAGAAAGGATGAAGAACGATGAACGAAAAAAATATGCAGTTTTTACAAATCGCTATGAAACATTTGCCGGAAGCAAAAGCTATTTTAGATGATAACGGGATTGCGCTTGATATGGAAAAAGCGCAGCCAGTACTAGAGTTATTAATGAAAGTAATGAATGAAGCATATGAGCTTGGAAAAGCGGGAAAATAAGGTCGACAATATGTCGGTCTTATTTTTTTTACAGAATTTGTGAGTGGGATTGGTCAATTAGAAATATATTCTAGACAAATAAACATTTATGTTTTAGAATTAGTACCAAGTCATAATAATTGATATAAAACGGAGGGCTGCGATGTGAACGTAGGCATTTTAGGGATCGGTAGATATGTGCCAGAAAAAGTAGTCACTAATCACGATTTAGAGAAAATTATGGATACATCCGATGAATGGATTCGTACAAGAACGGGAATTGCAGAGAGACGCATTGCCGATGATACAATAAATACTTCATATATGGCGGTAGAAGCTGCCAAGAAAGCACTTGAAGATGCAGGGATTAGCGGAGAACAAATTGATCTTATTTTAGTAGCGACGGTAACGCCAGATCGACCTTTCCCAGCGGTTGCTTGCGTGATTCAAGAACAAATTGGTGCAAAACATGCAGCGGCGATGGATTTAAGTGCGGCATGTGCAGGGTTTATGTACGGAATGATTACAGCGCAGCAATTTATTCAAACTGGAACTTATAAAAACATATTAGTAGTTGGTTGTGATAAATTATCTAAAATTGTAGACTGGAATGACCGCAATACAGCAGTATTATTTGGAGACGGAGCGGGTGCTGTTGTAATGGGAGCTGTTTCAGAAGGGAAAGGTATTCTTTCATTTGAATTAGGAGCGGATGGAAGTGGTGGCAAGCACCTTTATCAAGATGAATATGTTATGATGAATGGCAGAGAAGTCTTTAAATTTGCTGTTCGCCAACTGGGTGAATCCTGTCTTCGAGTTGTTGAAAAAGCCGGTTTTACGAAAGAAGATGTGGACTTTTTAGTGCCTCATCAGGCGAATATTCGTATTATGGAATCGGCAAGGGAACGATTAAATTTGCCGCCAGAAAAAATGAGTACAACAATTGAAAAGTTTGGGAATACGTCAGCTTCTTCAATTCCACTTGCTATCGTAGAGGAATTACAAAATGGGCGTATTCAAGATGGCGATTTAATTGTCTTAGTTGGTTTTGGTGGCGGATTAACTTGGGGAGCAGTTGCTCTTCGTTGGGGTAAATAAGGACTGAGAGAAAAAAGGAGTGTATTTTGTATGGGAAAGAAGCGTGTCGTAATTACAGGATTAGGAGCTGTTACACCCATTGGAACGGATGTTGAAACGGCTTGGAATAACATTAAAAATGGTGTATCTGGAATCGGACGTATTACACGCATAGATCCAGAATTATTTCCTGCAAAAGTAGCAGCAGAAATTAACGACTTTGAAGTCGAGAAATATATGGATAAAAAAGAAGCGCGCCGTATGGACCGCTTTACGCAATATGCGGTAGCTGCAGCAAAAATGGCAGTTGAAGATGCAAAATTAGAAATTACAGAAGAAAATGGTCCGCGCATTGGTGTATGGGTAGGGTCTGGTATTGGTGGTATGGAAACATACGAAGAACAATTTAAAATCTTTACAGAAAAAGGACCACGCCGCGTTAGTCCATTTTTCGTACCAATGATGATTCCTGATATGGCTGCTGGCCAAGTATCGATTGCTACAGGTGCAAAAGGAATTAATACGTGCTCTGTAACAGCTTGTGCATCAGGTGCAAACTCAATCGGCGATGCCTTTAAAGTGATTCAGCGCGGTGATGCAGACGCGATGATTACAGGCGGAGCAGAAGCGCCGTTAACAAGTATGGCGTTTGCAGGATTCAGTTCAGCAAAGGCATTAACGTTTAATGACGACCCAGCAACTGCTTGTCGTCCATTTGATAAAAATCGTAGTGGGTTTGTAATGGGAGAGGGCGCAGGTATTCTTATCCTTGAAGAACTAGAACATGCATTAGCACGTGGTGCGCGTATTTATGCTGAACTTGTTGGATATGGTGCAACAGGTGATGCGTTCCATATTACAATGCCTGCTCCTGGCGGTGAGGGCGGCGTTCGTGCGATGCGCCAAGCATTAGCAGATGCAGGACTTCAGCCTGACGATATCGATTATATTAATGCGCATGGTACAAGTACAGATGCGAATGAGAAATATGAAACGATGGCAATTAAAGAAACATTTGGTGAACATGCATATAAAGTAGCGATTAGCTCTACAAAATCAATGACTGGACACTTATTAGGCGCAGCTGGTGCTGTTGAGGCGATTTTCTCAGTAAAATCGATTACAGATGGAGTAATTCCGCCAACAATTAACTATGAAACACCAGATCCAGAGTGTGATTTAGATTACGTACCAAATAAAGCGAGACATCAAGAAGTAAATACTGTTTTAAGTAACTCATTAGGGTTCGGTGGTCATAACGCAGTGTTAGTATTTAAAAAATATCAATAGTATATTGTAGTGAGAGAGGGGATTAATACCCTCTCTTTTTTAGTTGGAAGAGAGCGTCCATCCATGCGTAGAAGCGGTCAGTGCCTTTTTGATCCCCATGCCATGTGAAAACAAAAGTAGAAAATGAGAGTAGGTCAGTTTTTGTGTTCATAGCCGTAACGCAGTAGTAGTATTTAAAGCGTAAGTAGTAAGAGGGTATTTTGGGAGGTAGCAAAGAGGCTGTTTCTTAAAATACTCTTTCTTTTTGGGTGAAGAGAGCGTCCGATCTTGGATAGAAGCGGTCAGTACTTTTTTCACTCTATGCCATGTGGGAAAGATGTAGTTGCGAAGCCAGGAACAAAGTAAAGCCAATCAAAAGTTTTACTTTATCACTTCGCGTTCGCTCCTTTTCTTGCATATATATAGAAGAAAAGGGAGGGGTGAAGATGGGGGTTATTCAAACGGCAGATTGGTTGCACCTTTATTATGGACGTCCCGAAAAGCTTTGTGAGAAGTTTATGAAATACATTCCGTTGCCAAAGGAAAGGTTATATCAATTTTTAATTTCTAAAGGAATGTACCGTCCGGTGATGGAAGGACAAAAAGAAATCGAGCAGCTAGAAGAAAAACAGATTTGGAAAGAGCTTGCTAAGGAGTATGCAGAACTAAAGAACTGGTTGCAAGGTCCAGATGTCCCTGTCTTTATTTTATTATCTGATTCATATAACCGGACTGTGCAAGTGGAATATAACGGAAAAGCTGGTTTAACCATGCGGCATGTTATTTTTTTGTTTGTAAGTGGCCGAAATTCAGTGAAGGAGCTAAAAGCCTTACTTACGCATGAATATCATCATATATGTCGGTTACATCAAATTGGAAAGAAAGAAAGAGACTATACATTGCTTGATACAATCATTATGGAGGGGCTGGCAGAGCAAGCTGTGTATGAAAGACATACAGAAATGGATTATGCACCGTGGACGTCATACTTTTCAAAAGAGGAAGCGGTTCATTATTGGAAGAAGATTGTAAAAGAAAGAATAGATATAAAGAGAGGCACAAGGGAGCACGATTGTTTACTAAATGGAATGCAAATATATCCGAAGATGCTTGGGTATGGCGTCGGATTTCATATTGTCAAAGATTGTGTGGAAAGGGAGAAAGATAATACGCTTTCTTTATTGTCCTTAGATGCCATGCGTATATTAAATAAAGCGAATGCTTTTACTTCTTAATAGGTGATCAATCAAAAACTTGGCGCTGCCAAGTTTTTTTGAGGTTGTATAGAAAGTTTTTGTATCGTTTTTTGTCGTTTAGTCGATATCCTTTGTCGAATCGCTGATATATTTGAATTTGCGCCGATATATTG
>NZ_JABUAE010000058.1 GCF_013314535.1 Bacillus sp. Xin1
ACATTATTGGTAGCAAGGATATGGTAGAATCCGCTTTAAAACAATGATTCCACCTTGTCCTTTCTTTATTTTTCTATACACGATTTTATACATTGTTGATATAGCAAGGATTCTAGGGGCCTTTGCTATTTTATTTTTCTGTTTTTTTGTATAAAATCTTGTAAAAATCACTAAATTGATAGATATAAAAGAAAACACTATGTAGCAGCTATGAACAAGAAGAGTATAACACTAGAACAGGCTATAAACCTATTGATATCAATTGCTGAAGGGATTGACATAGCAGCTGTTGTTATAGATAGTGTAGCAGATATAGAACAGAAGAAATTATTTTGAATTTGTTCTATTTAGTAAATAAATTTTAAAATTTAATAGAAAAAAGAGAGAAGAATTTTTTAGGACTCTTCTCTCTTTTTAGTGTATAAACATTTTTAATTAGCAGTTAAATCCATTTGTTCCGAGTTGTACTTGTTGAGTTTGTAAAACTTTTAAAGTCAAATCAAGAACGATTTTTTCACGTAATTTGTCAAATGCTCTTTCGTCATGTCTTTCATCACAAAAGCCTCTTTTATCATGTTTGTTATCCTCAATAAAACATGGTGAATAGTCAAGCTCATAAAATTCTGCACTAATTAATTCACAAAATGGTTGTTCATTATAGAAAACATTATTTTCAAAGAAGTATTTGTCTAGACGAGGAATATCATTCTTTTTTGGATTAATAAAGCGAGCTTTACTTTCTGAAGAAAAAGCAATAATTGCTGGAGAAAGAAAGTCATCTCCATTTAAATCAGCAAAACCAGAGAAGTGAACTTTTGCAATTTTATCATAAATTTTGCCATTGCAGTCTTTACCCGCATATTCAATATTTTTACGAATAAAACCTTCTACAAATAATTTTGCTCTTGTTACTTGTAAATATCCTGTTGTATTAATTGCTTCATATTCAACAGGTACTAGTTTACATTGTGTTAAAAATACATCTTTTAACACTCTTTTAATTTCTACTGCTGGTGGACAAAGTGGAATATCTGCTTCTACTACAATTTGAAGCGTTCTTTCTGCTAACACAACTGGAATTTTAACTCTTGGATTGTTTGCAAGAACAGGCGTTACATCAGAATCTTGGAGTGGAGTCCGTGTTTCTGACTTAACCCTGCAATCATCTTTATGGTTTTCTTCTTTACTCAATTAAAAAAACCTCCATTTATTTTATATTTAGAGCTTTTCTATATTTCCTTTAATATGATATTTAATATATCTATTTATGTGAGGGCTTGTATAATAGTGATTTTTCTCATTTTGAAATATTTAGTAGACTTTCTTATATTTTAAAAAAGATAGATAGTACTAAAATCAATTACACAATTTTGAATAAACAAACATACATTATAGTGTGTGACGAGTAGTGGTGGACTTGTTTAACACTTATATTTTAAAATCTCCTTGATAAGAAAGGAAACCTGCTCATAGGATTCCTTTCTTTTTCATATAATGAATATTGTTTTAAGAGATTTGAAAGTAAACTAACATTTAAATTCGAATAATTAAATATATAAAAATATAATTATTAATTGATGGCTGTAAAAGGCAATAAAAACTTTTTTTAAAATCGAAAAAAGAAGATGTTCCCTTTTTAAAGAAGGAAAAAACTATATAGCAACTAAAGAACAGCTTAGAGCAGAGAGAGGACAAAGTATGGCTCAAACTTATTGGGGATCAGAGGTAGCCAAGAACTTAGGGATTGGCTCAAGTACTTTACGTAAATATTTCCTTGTCCTAGAAGAATCCGGGTATCCTTTTGAGCGAGTTAATAATAATTTTAGAGTCTTTTTTCATAAAGATATGGCAACTATAGAATGGCTAATAGCAGCAATAAACAAGAAGAACATAACATTAGAACAGGCTATAAACCTATTGATATCAATTGCTGAAGGAATTGACGTAGCAACTGTTGTTATAGATAGTGTAGCAGATATAGAACAGAAGAAATTATTTTGAATTTGTTCTATTTAGTAAATAAATTTTAAAATTTAATAGAAAAAAGAGAGAAGAATTTTTTAAGATTCTTCTCTCTTTTTAGTGCATAAACATTTTTAATTACCAGTCTTTTCCGGTTCCGAGTTGTACTTGTTGAGTTTGTAATACTTTTAAAGTCAAATCAAGAACGATTTTTTCACGTAATTTGTCAAATTCTCTTTCGTCATATTTTTCATCACACGAGCCTTTTTTATCATGTTTTTTATCCTCAATAAAACATGGTGAATAGTCAAGCTCATAAAATTCTGCACTAATTAATTCACAAAATGGTTGTTCATTATAGAAAACATTATTTTCAAAGAAGTATTTGTCTAGACGAGGAATATCATTCTTTTTTGGATTAATAAAGCGAGCTTTATTTTCTGAAGAAAAAGCAATAATTGCTGGAGAAAGAAAGTCATCTTCATTTAAATCAGCAAAGCCAGAGAAGTGAACTTTTGCAATTTTATCATGAATTTTGCCATTGCAGTCTTTACTCGCATATTCAATATTTTTACGAATAAAACCTTCTACAAATAATTTTGCTCTTGTTACTTGTAAATATCCTGTTGTATTAATTGCTTCATATTCAACAGGTACTAGTTTACATTGTGTTAAAAATACATCTTTTAACACTCTTTTAATTTCTACTGCTGGTGGACAAAGTGGAATATCTGCTTCTACTACAATTTGAAGCGTTCTTTCTGCTAACACAACTGGAATTTTAACTCTTGGATTGTTTGCAAGAATAGGCGTTACATCAGAATCTTGGAGTGGAGTCCGTGTTTCTGACTTAACCTTGCAATCATTTTTATGATGATCATTGTGACTTTGGTTTTCTTCTTTACTCAATTATAAAACCTCCATTTATTTTATATTTAGAGCTTTTCCATATTTCCTTTAATATGATATTTAGTATATTTATTTGTGTGAGGGCTTGTGTAATAGTGATTTTTCTCATTTTGAAATATTTAGTGAACTTTCTTATATTTTAAAAAAGATAAATAGTACTAAAATTAATTACACTATTTTTAATAAGCAAACATACATTATAGTGTGTGACGAGTAGTGGTGAACTTGTTTAACACTTATATTTTAAAATCTCCTTGATGAGAAAGGAAACCTGCTCATAGGATTCCTTTCTTTTTCATATAATGAATATTGTTTTAGATTGTAGAGATATTTTAGCGCTTAGAATTGAATAGTTAAATAAAAACAAGCCTTGCATATAAGCAAGGCTTGTTTTTATTTCCAGAATTTCCACCAATGATGTTTATTTTCCGTAGTAGGAGCAACTAGTTGTTTAGTCTCTTGAATAGATCTTATGTTATGTAATAGTTGCTCATCTCTTTCTTGCAACAATTGTTCATTGTGTTTTTGATATATTTTTATACAGTCTTTCAATGTTTGAAATTCTTCTTGAGTTCGTCGTAGTTCTTCTCTCATGGATTGGAGTTCTTTTGTTATTTCTTCGCGTTCCTCGCGCAACAATTCACGTAACAGATTAGTATTGTTTTCGCGTTCCAATACTTCTTTTTCTCTCGTAATAAGCAAAGATTGGGAATCAATTGGATCATGGGACGTTCCACTCGTGTTCCAATTTTCATTATTTATGGTTATTGCTACGGTTTTGGCAGCATCAGCCTTGTTATATCCGGCATCTTTCATAAGTGCTTGAAATTGTTTTAAAGCTTTTATATCTTTTGAAGTAAAGGTTCGATATTCGCGATTACTTTTAGGATCACGAACTTTTACAAAGATGTATTCATGCTTTTCTAACTCTAAACACCATTTACGCAAATAGCTTTCGCTAATACTTAACATTTCTGCTACTTCCTTGGTTAGGAAAGCCGGGAGTGGATCGGATTGTATACCATTCCGCGTTCCATCAGACATCGTTCTTCACGCTCCTTTTAACGTTCCAATTGACGTTCCTAAAGTTACATTATACATGATAAAACGAAATACCTTTGAAATGTGGAATTTGTCGGTAACATAGGTCAAGTCAAACTTCAAAATTCATAGACTAAGGGCAAAGACCCATAGAATCCTTGCTATATCAACAATGTATAAAAAGATGCATAGAAAAATAGAAAAGGACAAGGAAGAATCCTTGCTATAAAGCGGATTCCCCCTTGTCCTTGCTACCTATAATAGGACGTTATGTTAACCAAGCATGAATATGGTATACAAATAAACTTTTTGATTGTCCCTTATATAAATATGTTATCATTTGGTAAAAAAGGTTAGTTTTGTAGAGGTAGGAGGGAAGTTAGATGTCTAATAAAAAGAAATCGAGTCCCGAACAAAGAAAAAAAACAATGAACGAATTTATTCTATGGGGATTAACAGCAATTGTTTTTGTTATTGTATGGTATTTTTTCCAAAGATAACGGGTTCATTATTAATTCTAAAAGAACTTGGGGTACAGCCGAGATACGTGTAAAAATAGGTCATAGACTTACTTTTATTTCCAATTAGATTTAGAATCAGTTTTTTATCCATTATTTCTTTGTACAAATCCTTGGTACATCTAATCTTTCATTGTTTAACTTATTATCATACACCCTAATCATACGATTCAAATTAAGTATTTTCAGTAATCAAACAATGGATGATTAGGGTTAACCCATAATAGACAAAGACAGAATTTTTATTGTAAATTGACGTAATAAAACCTAGTTATAAGTTCAATAGTTTTTGTTTGGAAATAAAAGTAAGCTTAATACTCAAAATTACACGTATCTCGGCTGTACCCCAACTTCCGAGAACGAGAATTATGTAAAAAGCAAAGCCGTCTATCAAGACGGCTTTTTGTATTTTTGACTATTATGGTTTTTTTCCAAAATGCTGGCGATACCCCATGCCTATCAAGCTAAAATTCTATACTGCCCCCAACAACATAAATAAACTTAAAAATAAAATCATTTTTATTAAATTATATATTGAATAATATTTATAAAAAGTTTAATATTATTAAAGTGAGGAGGTGGTTCTTTATGGAAAGAGAAGAAATTCCTTCATGGATTCTCTCATTAGATAAAGAGTCTTTAGAATTTATTAGAAAATTTATATTGAATTCGGGCTCTTTAAAAAATATGTCTAATTTGTATGATGTTTCTTATCCAACAGTACGTGCCAAATTAGATAGGTTAATAAAAAAAATTGAAGTACATAGTAAAGAAGATGATGTAGAGTTTGTAAATATGATTAAGGGATTTGTTATTGATGAACGAATTAGTCTAGACGTCGCTAAAATCATCATAGAAAAATATAAAAAAGAAAGGGATGTTTAATTATGAAACCTGTAGTTGGAATACTAGTTACTGTTGTTATAATAGTTATTCAAAGCTTTTTATCATCTCGAAAAAACCCTTATTTAGGTGGAATTCTCCCTGTAGCATACATAGGTTTTATTAGCTTCTTTTTTAATAAACTATTCGCTAATGGTGACTATTTTTCTACTTGGCTAATGATATTAGCTGGTTTATGCGCATTTTTAAGTATATGGATTTCAGGCAGAGAACGTTTCAAAAAGAAAAGACAAAAAGAATTAGATCGAATTGAATTACAGAATCTTTAGATTTAAGAGACCTTTGTATTATTAAGGTCTTTTTTTTATTTTATAAAACAGCATAAGATACTATTACATCGCCAGAAATCCTAATTGCAAATTGATTACGGGTATTTTAATCTCTTTATTTATCATGTTTTGAATGTATACTTTTGTTGTGTAAATTGAGGATATCAGGGGAATCGGTGTAAAGTCAATGATTAAGGGGGAATGAATGTAAACTAATATTTAAAAGTTTACATTCGAGAAAAGTAAAAAAAGAGTCCTAATGGAGAAGTTTTATACACTTATATCATACTATTTTTCATATCTTTATTTTTTGATCTTGGTACGATCTTTGCGTTTTGGCTAAAGTGGTCGCTGGGGGGCACTCACACCCAAAAACAAGGTTCATAGACTAAAACATAAAAATATAATGACAAAGGGTGTTTTTATGAATCAACAAACGCAAAGTAATAATCAAAATACTTCAAATGATGAGGCTGAAGAAGTAAAGTTAGCCGATAGTTTAAAACTGGCATTGTTAGCTGGTTTATTTAGTGTAGTAGGAGATGTTTTAGGAACTTATGCAGCAAAGTTAGCCATAGATGAAACCATACAAGAACAAATTTCTCAGCAAAAAACAAATAAAGAACAAGAAGAACAAATGCAGTTATTACAAAAGCAAATTAAAGAATTACAAAAACAGATTGAAATTTTAAACAAGAGATAAGTGTTGGTCAATCAAAACGGACCTAGCGAAGCGAAGGGAGTATTTGACTTGACCAACTGAACGATACCCAAACCCTCTTGGCATTGAACAAACTACTGTTTGTTCCTGCCAACCGGCGAGGGAGCCCCTCAAGGATTGAGGGGTTGGGGTGTTCGATGGATGGGGTCTGGGGAAGAGTTCCCCAGTGGGTTTGGGCAAAGCCCAAGGTTTGTCTTTGCCATGTGGGGCATGGCTCGGCAAAGCCGAAAAGCGTCGCAGACCCCTATCGATTTTGATGCGTTAGCGTCAAAATACGTATAGGGTTACGTTAATTGACTCCATTTCGTCGATTTGCTAGACTTATGGTATCAATTAATCTAGGGGAAGTGGTGGCACTTTATGTTGTTCTCTATTTCATTTAATCAATCTCATCAAAGTTCATTGAGCCATAATAACAGAGAAAACGTTCATGGAAATCCTGGGATAGATCTAACCAGGCTACATGAGAATATTTACTTTGTTCAAAAGGATATCCGAAGTGTATACAAGGATGTCTTTCAAGAAGCGGTGGACAAGTATAATGAGAAGCAAAAACGAAGTGATCGTAAAATTAAAGATTACTATGACAAGATAAGAAAAGATACAAAGACGCATGAGCAACGAGAATTGGTTGTAGCGATTGGAGAAGGTAAAGACGACCCAAAGTATAGGGAAGCCAAAAAGGAAGCGTTAAAACAGTATGCTGAGGCGTTTCAAGAGCGAAATCTGAATCTAGCTGTCTATAATATGGTTTTACATGATGATGAAGCCAATCCGCATTTACATATTAACTATGTACCGAATTTCGAAAGTAGTCGAGGATTAACGAGGCGTGTCGGAATGGATAGAGCCTTGCAACAACAAGGCGTAAAAGGAAAAGGGACGGAGTTAATTGCAAATTGGAGACAATCAGAAACGGCTTATATTGAATCTTTGGCTAAAGAACAAATTCCAGAATTTGAACGAGCGAATGTAGGTTCACATAAGTACATGAAAGTCCGTCAATACAAGGAATATGCTGAAGCAAAATCAACCGTTGAAAATCAAATATATGAAAAAGAAATGCAATTAGAAGTTTTTGACTATCATATGAAACATGCTGAAGAAAAAGTAAATGAATTACAGATGGTGAAAATACATGTAGCTGATAAATATAAAGAGTTAGAAGCAGTGGAACAACAAGTAAAAAGTGAAAATGAAAAGTTACAGCTGATCGGTCAGCGATATATAGAGTTAGAAAAAAAGGTGAAACAACAGCAAAAAGAGTTAGATAGTGTTACAAATCAAGTGCCAAATGAACCTGTTGTGATTTCGTTTTTACGTAAAGAAGTAATAACAGAAGTACAGGATAAAATGTTTGGAAAAGCTGAAATCACGAAGAAAAAGACAAGAAATTATGTGTTATCACCAGAACAATATCAAAAATTAACAAAACAAGTGAATGCAGCTGTTACTATCAAAAAAGATTATGAGCGTTTGAGAAAAACAGATTTTGTGAAAGAGAATGAGAGTTTAAAAGCGCATGCAGAGGGATGGATGAAAGAAAATCGAACATTGAAACAAGAAAAAAGTCAGTTGCAAAAAGAAGTTGGTGTATTAAATAAAGAAATAAGCTCGTTAAAAGCTCATATAAAGGGTTTACAGACGAATATAAGAGTTTTGTATGTACAAATAAAAAAAGTTTTTAAAGAGCAATTTAAGGCGTTTAGAGGGATTATTAAAAATGAATTGGATAGTAAGGGAATAGATAATCAATTTGAACGTGAATATAAGAAAGAAATAAGCAGACATCGAGATTTTGATAGGGAAAGATAATAAGAGTGATAATGATGAAAGTATTGAATTGTATTAGTTTGAAGAAGAAAAAGAGGGTTGAATGTTGTGTTTTTGTAAGAGACGGAAAGTTTTAACAAGGGGTTTCATGTTATTATAGAGAAAGACATACAAACGAGAAAAACCGCCCATGCTTTGGTCGGCAGACGGTTTTTCATAATAAGGTTGGGATCAACCAATATATATTCTATATACATTCTAACATATAAAAGTTGATTCCTTCCACTAAGGGAGAGAATTATTTTATGACAAAAGTTGTAGATTTTGGACAAGCTGAAAAAAAAGCGAAAATAAGAGATAGTAAGATTGATAGTATTTATGATCAGTTGCTAGCAGGTGGTTACTCGGAAGAAGAAAAAACAATGCTTTTGCAGTTGTTAAGTAAGGCGACTGGTGGAGAAGAATATTTCATAGGTAAAAAGAAAAAGCCTACAGATCGGGTGAGATTTGTGCAAATTATTATGGATAATATTGATTATTTGATTGAAATAGGTTATTTAAGTAGTAAAGAAGAAGCTTTTTTATTTAAATTAACTTCATCTGTAGAGTTTAAAACTAATGTTCTTGTAGAACGTGAGACAAATAATCCAGCATCACCTACATATCTAGCTGAAAAGTTTAAAATGACTCGTCAAAGTATTTCTAGTGTTATGAATGGTTTATTAAAAAAGGGAGTATTAGCAGTCGCGCAATCAGGTGTTACAACTGAAGATGGACGGGTTTGTACTAGTCGTACATGGTTTGTAAATCCAAATGTTATGTGTTGCTCTCCTAAAGATGGAATAGATAAAGCAACTCAACATATTTTTAGAGATTCATTGAGAAATTTTAAAGTCGAAGATCAAGGGAAGAAAAAACATAAACTACCCATTTATTTATTTTAAAAAAACGCAAAAATTTTCTTGCGTTTTTTTTTATATTAGTATTTACCTTTTTTTAGGTGTCACTTTTTTTTGACACCGGTGTCAAAAAAAAGTGACACCCTATCTTCTATAAACCCTTGGTATTACTGACTTTTTTTATTTGCCCTATCTCACTCTTATATATATAGCTAAAAGTTCCGCAAGGAACGGGTCGTATTTTTGAAAAAAACATTCAAAAATCTCCACCCTCAACATTAAAAAGTCGGTTCGTTAATCCTCACCTAAAGGCTACCGCCTTTTCTTTTTGATGTTGTCCTTGCAAAACTTTTTTCGGCTCGATATGCTTTTTTTGCCAAGCCGACAGACAAAACGCAAAATAATGGTTATCGACTTGGATTAGCAAGTATACGAGCCGAACCGCTCAGATTAATCGTTCAAAAATTGTTTTTATTCAATATATTGGTACGTTTAATACGTGGGGTTTCGCCCCCACACGACGAGCCAGCACTCTAGTCAAAACGCAAGTTTCTAACTAAAAACAAAAGCATAAAAAAGAAAAGTTATATATTAAACTTTTTTTTATAATTTAGAACCAAATTAAAACCTTTACATACTATGTAATTAGGAAAAACAGTTTTGGAAACAAAACGCCCTTTCCATCGGGGCAACCCGAAGGGAAGACCAATGTCTTCCCGTCTTACATAAAAAAGGTCCTCCAGATTTTTTAGCTGGGGGACTTTCGTGTTCACATAATTCTCGAAAGCGGAAGTTAATTAACCTTAAATAAATCTGATATTTGTTTAGCATCTTCACCTTTTATTATGTATTGTTCAAGATGTTTTTGTTCAGGATTATCTTTACGAGCAATTACAACTGTTGGGTTATCTAACCAAATTAAATATGTTTCAGTAGAATCATCTTGATAATTCAACGTCATTTGATAGTCAATATTTTTTTTAGCTTCATCATCTAGTAAAAGAGGAATAACTCTTTCTTTGTCCTTATGTATTCCAGTTCGCTCCATAGCTTTGAGAATTTGGCCAAAATCTAGCGTTATTCCGGCCCTATCACTTCTTGTTTTCATAGATATGAGTCCGATTTCTTTAACTTCTTTTCCTTGAAAAACAGCAGGCGTGGGGTTTTCCTCTTGCTCTGTAGATGTGACTTTTGTCTTTGGTTGTTGGGAAACAGACGTTTTATTATCTTTCATTTCAGTTGAACATGCAGATAAGTTTAAAAATAGTACGGTCGTCAATAAGACTATACTTTTCTTCATTAATCCAACCCCTTTCTACTTTAAGCACTATTTCTTGTTTTTTACAATATAACCCTTCTCGAAAGGGAATTTATATAAAACAAATACATTTTTTTATTATGTATATCTTATTCATGTTTGGTTAACATAACGCATCATTATCGGTAGCAAGGACAAGAGGGAATCCGCTTTAAAACAAGGGTTATCTCTTGTCCTTGTTTTATTTTTCTATACACGATTTTATACATTGCAGAGATAGTAGGATTTTTCAGGCTTACGAGTGGTCTGTATTAGTACAAAAATTTGTATAAAATCTTGTATAAAAAAGGTAGTTCTCTTAAATTCTCGAATAATCATTGAGGAGCGGGTGAATGAGTGCCTACAAGAAAATTTGTGATATTCTAAAGAGTGAGGTGATAGCTTGAAAGAATATGAATATATCTTGTTAAACAAAGAAATGAGTGAACGATTAAATATCGGGGTAAGTACTTTAAGAAAGTGGGCTGCCGCGCTAGAAAAGAACGGATATTACTGGGAGAAAAATGATGATGGTACTCGCTATTATACTCACTATGATCAAGATACACTTATACTGTTTAAAAGTTTAGTACAAGAGCAAAAATTCAACTTAGAACAAGCTGCAAAAGTTATTATATCTAAGCGAGAAGGAAACCGCTCTTCATCAAGAACGGGGGACGCTCTCCAAGAAATACAACAAGAATCTAAAAGTGAAACCCACTCTTCTAGCCGTTCTCTAACTCCTGTGACAAATGAATCTATACAAAGTTTAATAGATTATATAAAAGAGCAAGATAAACTTAATAGACATCTATTAGAAAAAATTGAAGAGATGGAGAAAGAACGAAAAAGTGATAGAGAAATTCTAGAACGTATGGAACAGCAATTTACTCGCCAAGAAAATCGAGCAAATGAAAGAGATAAAATGTTAATGGAAAATATACGAAGTATTCAACAGCTTGCAATTACAAAACAAAAAAAATCTTTGTGGAATCGTTTATTTAATAAGTAAAATAAAAAAGGTTCACTCTTTGTTATATAAGGAGTGGGCCTTTTTGTTTTACTACTGATAATGATGCGTTATGTGAACCTAGCATCTATAGGGTATACATTTTTGATAAGAACTTTAGAATCTAAGAAATTTAATATTATACTTATTGGAAAACGAATGAATAGAATTATATTTTTGGTAAAATTGAATCGTGCCGTTTAGTATGTTTAAGCATTATAAAGAGGAGCGATCGGAATGCAACAAGTTAAATTATTCTTCAAAAGGATAAGTTTAATTTTAGCAATTTCTTGTGTTGTATTATTTTCTACTAACGTAGGAAATGCCAGTGCAGACGTCATCCCTGGAAGCTGGGTAGAATTCACTAGTAGTTTTGATACAAAATGGGTTTATTCAAAGAGCAGTACCATTTCATTTCACAGTTATTGTGTATCAAATTCTCCCTCCACTGTTTGGGTCAGAGCAATTGTTTATAAAAATGGTGGCTATAGATTTAGCGAATGGAGAAATTTAAAATGTGGGTATTGGAATGGAGGGAGAGAAGCTGATAAATATGATCACGAATATTTTACAGCCTCCATTGGTTATTGGCATCAATTTGAAGTCAAGCAGATTGAAACATCCCATACTGGCGTGAATTATGAAATTCACAATTAATTTAGATATAAAACTATTAATATGTGATTTTATATAAGTGATTGTGGTGATCTAAATATATAATGTTTAGCATACTGACAGTACCCCTCTGGAGCGATCTGGAGGGCATTTTTATAAGCTTCTAGATACATTGAATACCGATAAGTGGAGTTATGTTAATTTTATATAGACTGAATAAGATTGATAGATAAAACAATCATTAAAGTAAAAAGAACCTTTTAAAAGGTTCTTTTTACTAAGGCTCATATATTTTCGTTTGGGTACTTATATTATATGAGTTGACTGAAGCTACAGATGAAAAAAAAGGATACCAGCCTTTCAAATGCATTATAACATATATTTTTATATTATATCTTAATGATACTTAAGTGGATGCTATGGAACCCTTATTTATGATGTTTCGAATGTATACTTTTATTATATAAATTAAGGATATTAGGATTTTTGGTTCGAAGTCAATGATTAAGGGGATTTGAATGTAAACTAATATTCAAAAGTTTACATTGGAGAATAAGAAAAAGAATCCTAATTATTTAGGATTCTTTTTGTAGATTTTTAATAGGAACATTTAATTTGATTTTGCGATTAGTTATATAAACTCCCATTAGTATAAAAATTAATCCAATGATTAATTTCCAACTTATAACTTCATTTAAAAGAATATATCCCCAAAAAATAGCTGATACTGGTACTAAATATGTAGATATGGAAGCGAAATCTGGACTTCCCTTTTGGATTAAGTAAAAGTAAAGTAAATACGCTATACCTGATCCAAATACACCTATTCCAATTAATGCGCCTATATGATTCCATGATATTTTAGTTAAAATTTGAATTGGATCTTCTAACAATAAAACTATGAAACCGCTACATATACTACCGACTAATAATGTGCCTAAAGAAATTTGAAACATGGATATTTCTTTAAGATAACGTTTTGTTATATGGGTAGCTAAACCGTAGCAAAAAGTTGCTGTCAACATAGCGAAAAAATTTAAAGAATTTACTGAAAAAATATTGGATAGATGTATGTCTGAGAGAATTAAAATACCTATGAATCCAATAAATAAACCTATAAGTTGATTACGATTAGAACGTATACCAAAAAATAAAATTCCTAAAATCATTGTCCATAAAGGTTGGGTTGCATTTAAAACAGAAGCTAAATTACTAGTCATTTTTTGCTCGCTAAAACAAATAAGTGTCCATGGAATTACAGTATTTAGTATTCCTACAGCAAATAAAGGTATAAACGGAATTTTCCCTTTAAAAGATTTTCGGAAAAATGGTATAAGTACAATAAGTGTTATGACTCCAAAAGTTGCACGTAAAAATGCTACAACTAAAGGATTAAAATCTGCAACTAACACTTTGAAAAAATAGAAAGACCCTCCCCAAATAAGACTTAACATAATGAGTGCAAGGTATAATTTACGAGACATTTCTTCCCCCCTCTTTATTTTTGATATAAACAATCTTTTATCTATATATATCATTTTCAATTTATTTTATTATTTTACATAAAATAGAATATAAAACCAAGTAAAAGAACCGCTATTAGTATGTCGCGGTTCTTTGTTATCATTGTAGTTCTATATGAATAAAATTTTTATGTTATAAAGAAGTTTTATTTATTTAAAGGATTCCAAGATGTACTAATAACATCTCTAATTGCTAACTTAGTTATATCAGTTGGAGTAATTGGTGTAACATCGTGTAAACAATGAGCATCATCCCATAATACAGTATCACCAGAATTAAGTAGGGGATTTTGCCAAAAAATCACTTTATCCATGTCAGCAAATATTGAATCTGCACCACTTACATTTTCACGATTTATTAGTAAGATAGAGGCAAAAGAATGGCCATCAGTATGAACACCTTCAGGTGCACCATGTCCTTCCTCTTCTGCGCTACCTATAATACGAATCGGATGTACTTCGACTTCCCAAAAAGGAGATTTTATACGTTCGTGAGTTGGTATCATGTTAAAAAGATTTTTTATAAATGTTTTTAAATATAGATTTTCAATCATTTCTTGTTCAAGAGGTGCAAAATTTCGCTCTATATCACCTGCATACTTATTAATTTTAGAGCTTTGGAAAAATGGTCTATGCGGAAGAATTTCAGGTTCATTGAATGGGTTATGTGAATCTAATTTAAAACTTCCAAAACGACGATACCTGAAAGTTGCTCCATTTTGTAAATATGGATCCATTGGTAGATTCTTAAATAGTGAGGAGAGTTCTTTAAAACTTGATTGAATTTCATTATCCATGTTTGATAATTGGGTTGGAAAATATGCAAGAGGATTAGTTTGGGTAAATCTTGGTTCGTTGTTAGTTGCCCATAATTGTTTAGTATTAGTGAAATTAATAGGTAATCCAGAGTGATCTGCTACTGAATAAGAACTGTTTCCTTTAATTGCTTCAGGGCGATTTTTAATAGTTTTCATTATTACACCTCTTCGATCAATTTATAGTAGCTACAATGTAATACTTTTAATTCCTTATAAAGTTAAAGTATACAGAACGGAGATAAATTGTAAATATATAGAATAATATAGAAAAATTTAGAAATAGAAACCAGATTATTCATAATTATTAGACTTTTTAAGTGGATGATCTTTCTTGTGTAGATTAGTAATATATGGCGTATGTCAACGGTAAGCGGACAGAATGAAGCGAAAGCGAAATGAAGGAGCATTAAGGAGTTGACAGACTTACTGTCCCAAACCCTCTTGATGTGTCAAAACGTAAGCGTTTTGGCCTGCCAATCGGCGAGGGAGCCCCTCAAGGATTGAGGGGTTGGGGTGTTCGATGGATGGGGTCTGGGGAAGGGTTCCCCAGTGGGTTTGGGCAAAGCCCAAGGTTTGTTTTTGCTATGCCGAGATTTGACGCGGCATGGCTCGGCGAAGCCGAAAAGCGTCGCAGACCCCTATCGATTTTGATGCGAAAGCGTCAAAATACGTATAGGGTTACGTTAATTGACTCCATTTCGTCGATTTGCTAGACTTATGGTATCAATTAATCTAGGGGAAGTGGTGGCACTTTATGTTGTTCTCTATTTCATTTAATCAATCTCATCAAAGTTCATTGAGCCATAATAACAGAGAAAACGTTCATGGAAATCCTGGGATAGATCTAACCAGGCTACATGAGAATATTTACTTTGTTCAAAAGGATATCCGAAGTGTATACAAGGATGTCTTTCAAGAAGCGGTGGACAAGTATAATGAGAAGCAAAAACGAAGTGATCGTAAAATTAAAGATTACTATGACAAGATAAGAAAAGATACAAAGACGCATGAGCAACGAGAATTGGTTGTAGCGATTGGAGAAGGTAAAGACGACCCAAAGTATAGGGAAGCCAAAAAGGAAGCGTTAAAACAGTATGCTGAGGCGTTTCAAGAGCGAAATCTGAATCTAGCTGTCTATAATATGGTTTTACATGATGATGAAGCCAATCCGCATTTACATATTAACTATGTACCGAATTTCGAAAGTAGTCGAGGATTAACGAGGCGTGTCGGAATGGATAGAGCCTTGCAACAACAAGGCGTAAAAGGAAAAGGGACGGAGTTAATTGCAAATTGGAGACAATCAGAAACGGCTTATATTGAATCTTTGGCTAAAGAACAAATTCCAGAATTTGAACGAGCGAATGTAGGTTCACATAAGTACATGAAAGTCCGTCAATACAAGGAATATGCTGAAGCAAAATCAACCGTTGAAAATCAAATATATGAAAAAGAAATGCAATTAGAAGTTTTTGACTATCATATGAAACATGCTGAAGAGAAAGTAAATAAATTACAGATGGTGAAAATACATGTTGCTGATACATACAAAGAGTTAGAAGCAGTGGAACAACAAGTAAAAAGTGAAAGTGAAAAGTTACAGCTGATTGGTCAGCGATATATAGAGTTAGAAAAAAAGGTGAAACAACAGCAAAAAGAATTAGATAGTGTTACAAATCAAGTGCCAAATGAACCTGTTGTGATTTCGTTTTTGCGTAAAGAAGTAATAACAGAAGTACAGGATAAAATGTTTGGAAAAGCTGAAATCACGAAGAAAAAGACAAGAAATTATGTGTTATCACCAGAACAATATCAAAAATTAACAAAACAAGTGAATGCAGCTGTTACTATCAAAAAAGATTATGAGCGTTTGAGAAAAACAGATTTTGTGAAAGAGAATGAAAGTTTAAAAGTGCATGTAGAGGGATGGATGGAAGAAAATCGAACATTGAAACAAGAGAAAAGTCAGTTGCAAAAAGAAGTTGGTGTATTAAATAAAGAAATAAGCTCGTTAAAAGCTCATATAAAGGGTTTACAGGCAAATATAAGGGTTTTATATCAACAGACGAAAAAAGCCTTTAAAGAGCAATTTAAGGCGTTTAGAGCGATTATAAAAAAAGATTTAGATAATAAAGAGGTAAATAATTATTTTGAGCATGAGCATAAGAAGGAAATTAATAAACATAAAGGGTTTGACATGGAACGATAAAAAAATTAGGGAAACTTTGTTTTCATCTTTAAGGTTATTGAAAACGTGATAGAATGAAAAAAAGAGCCATGCGGGAACATGACTCTTTTTAAAAGGGTATTCTACGAAAATACCTAAAGCAAATTTATCTGGTTATAGATTATCATAATTTGATTTATAATCAAATAGCAAATTATAGGTATTTTTGTTGATTCCCCTTAACTTAGAGGAGGAATTAACAATGAATGAAGGATTGGGACAAGCTTTAAATCAAGCTGATAGAAATGCTAGAAAAAGAGATTTTGAGAAAGATGGAAAACAAAGAGATCAAGCTGAAGAACTTAAAAAATCTCTTTTACAACAGTTAAAAGAATTAACTGGAGAAGACCATTATGTTGGAACTAATAAAGATCCATTTGCTGGAGAGCCATTTAATCAAGTAATGCATAGAAATTTAGATTTATTGAATAGTATTGGCTATTTAACTCAAGCAGAAGAAAGTTTTTTATTTAGAATTCAAGCTTATTTGGAATTTAGAAGTAATGTCATTATTTGTAGAGATGATAAATTTAAAAAGAAACGAAAAAGTGTTGAAGATGATTTTGAGTTGCCAAGAGCGGCAACTGTTTCTGAAATTGCTGAAATGATAGGAAAATCAAGACAAAAAACATCAACTGTTATGAATTCATTAAAGAAAAAAGAAATTTTACTTAATCCAGAAGGTGCAGGACAAATTATTGAAAATGGTCGTACTGTAAGTCCTAGAACATGGATAGTAAATCCCTATATAATGATTTGTGCACCTCGAAAAAATGAAGTGAAACTTGATAAATTAACGATGAGATTATTTCAACATTCTTTGAAAAATCTTAAAGATCAAAATGGTAAAAAAGTAAAATTACCAGCTAGATTTTTTTAGACTGTATCAATTTGATACAGTCTTTTTTGGATTTTATGTAATTTTTTAGGTGTCACGAAAAGGTGACAAAAAACAAAAAAGTGTCACCTTTTCGTGACACCCTAAAAAGTGTATTAAACACGGTCATATCAAGGGATTTACACGCTTTTTGTAAATGTTCTCTATTATCACTATTATTAAGGGCTAAAAGTTCCGCAAGGAACAGGTAGTATTTTTGAGCAAACAACGCTCAAAAATCTCCACCTTCAGGAGAAAAAAAGTCGGTTCGTTAATCCTCACCTAAAGGCTATCGCCTTTTCTTTTTTTCCTGTCCTTGCAAAACTTTTTTCGGCTCGTGTGCTTTTCTCGCCAAGCCGACAGACAAAAAGCAAAGCAATGGTTCTCGACTTGGACTAGCAAGTATACGAGCCGAACCGCTTAGATTATTCGTTCTAAGATAGTCCTTATTCAAAAATAGATACGTAATACGTGGGGTTTCGCCCCCACACGACGAGCCAGCACTCTAGCCAAAAAGCAAAGGGAAGAGATACAAAATGGAATTGACTTATATTCCTTTGTTATCTCGTTAGGTATACACTTTGCCTTGGGTGAATACCTTAATGGAAAATTATTTTTTAATAATTGGGGTGATACACTTGGGATACTTTGTAACTGTCGAACCAGGCGTCAACGTATTTATAGAGGACATCAATCCGAAGGGAAATAAAACGATACTTTTTATTCATGGATGGCCACTAAATCATAACCAGTTCGAATATCAGTTCAACTTCCTTCCAACGCTTGGATATCGTTGTATCGGAATGGACTGGAGGGGATATGGCAATTCGGATAAACCTCTTAGCGGGTACAGTTTCGATAGATTAGCAGATGATGTCCGCATGGTCATCGAGGCATTACAGTTAAGAAATATAACACTGGCAGGACACTCTACAGGAGGCGCGATCTCGATTCGTTATATGGCTCGTCACAAAGGGTATGGGGTATCTAAACTCGTCCTGATCGACGCTGCCTCCCCATCTAGCGTTCCAAAAGAATTTACAAATAAAATCATCGAAGATACAAACCATGACCGACCGCAAATGCTGCAAGACCAAACGGGGATTTTTTTCTTTCAGTATATTTCCGAACCGAAATCCGATTGGTTCGTTTTAATGGGATTACAAGCGGCGAATTGGGCAACTTCTGCCATTATGGTCACGCTTAGAGATGAAAATGTTTACAACGATCTCGGTCAGATCGTTGTACCCACATTAATTATTCACGGAATTCATGATAAAGTCGTTCCGTTTACCCAAGCTGAGGAAACAAATAAGCTGATCAAAAATTCGAAGCTAGTTCCGTTCCAATACAGCGGCCATTGCGCTTTTTTAGAGGAGCGTGATAGATTCAACCAATTATTATCTTCTTTTGCATAACGATTCGGAATAGCAACACCGTCGCTAATTAATTCGTAAGCGTCAAATAGCCCCCACCTTAAATAGATGAGGGCTAATTTATGTTGATTTATGATTTATGATTTAAATATGCGGCAGGTCATGACAACGACCACGGCAGTAACCGATCCAGTTCTTTCGGATCTTTCGGGTCTGATAGCTGTGGCATCTTTTCGAATAGATATTGGGGTACCGCCAGTATTTTGAAAAAAACCACGTTAAGCAAAAAATACAATAAGCTACCCATATGGACAGCTCATTTACATAATG
>NZ_JABUAE010000059.1 GCF_013314535.1 Bacillus sp. Xin1
CTAACTAAAGAGTAAAAACTAAGTTTATCACATTTGACTCACATTATGTCTCACTATCAATAGCAAACAAAATGGACAAATTCATCCCTATTTGAATTTGTCCATTTTATCTTTTTCTTTTATATAGGGGTAGTACCCCACATCGTCATCAACCTAAGAAAAGCAAATACCTCAAAACGAGAAAATTGGCATCTGCAGGTGAAAATGTACAGTTTTTTCGTTTTGGGGGCAATCTGTTTTGTTGACTTGATGGGCATGGGGCGCGACCTACTTAATATTTTTTTGTAAAATCATGTACTTTTTGATTAGATTTTGTAGTATTCATTATAAATTAAAGATACGTTTCTATTAGAGTTCTGTTGCAAAGTTTAAAAAAGCAGAAACAGCTATTGATAAACGAGGGGAACTATTTAGGCAGTGACTAATAATTTGTGTAATTCCTTGTACGTTGAAAAACCGTAGTTTGGCTGTAAACTGCGGTTTCGTTTATATATAGCATGAATGGTTTCGATTCCTTTCAAAGTACGTGAAGCATGACGAAGATTTTGAAATCCTGCTGATTTGGAAAAACGTCGCTTGATATGTCTATGATCCTGTTCGATGAGATTATTGAAATGCTTAACGGTGCAATGTTTCGTATGCACATAAAAACCGTTATTTTTCAGTTTTTTGAACGCACAAAGTAGGGCAGGAGCCTTGTCTGTTGTGAGTACCGTTGGTTCTCCAAAAGCTTTCACTAACCTTTTCATAAACATATAGGCGGCTTGATGATTCCTTGTTTTACGAAGTTGGATATCCAAGGTGTGCCCTTCTTGATCAATCTTATGATAGAGATAACACCACTCTCCTTTGACTTTGATGTAGGTTTCATCTAAATGCCATTCGGAATGTGCTGATTTATTTTTCTCCTTCCAAATTTGATAAATCAAATTTCCATATTCATGAACCCAACGCATAATAGTTGTTTGATGAACCGATATTCCACGCTCTCTCAAAAGTTCAGATACATCGCGATAGCTTAAAGAAAAACGACAGTAGTAGCCCACGGCTACTAAAATAATATCTTTCTTGAACTGTTTCCCTTTAAAATATCGCATTTGTGATTCTCCTGGCTTCTTTTTTCTAGAGTGTATCCTCATTTAGAAAACTTTGCAACAGAGCCTTTGTTTATAAACTAGGGTTTTGAGGGAATCAGAATAGATAAAAAAGCAAAAGAAAATATATAAGTTTACATAAAGTTAATAAATAATCCAAACTTTGTTTACATACGAATGTTAAATTTATTTATGTCGAAAACAACTTATGGAGGGACAATAATGACTAATCTTCGTAAAAAGATGATAGGCTTAACATTAGCGGGAACTGTAGCACTAGGTTCATTAGGTGCAGGAATCCTGATGAATAATAAAGAGGTAAAAGCCGAGGCAAAAAAAACAGGACAGCAACCTAAAAATGTAATTATGATGGTTATGGATGGGACAAGCTCTTCAGCCACAACATTGGCTCGATGGTATAAAGGTGCCCCTCTTGCACTAGATCAAATCGTATCAGGAGGTGTTCGTACTTATTCGGCTGAATCAGCTATTACCGATTCAGCACCGGCAGCAACAGCTTTGGCGACAGGAAATAAATCAAATTCAGGCTACGTGGGCGTATTACCTTCTGCTGTGAATTCACCTGGCTTAGAACCAATCAAAGAAGAGGACAAGTTTCGTCCGGTTGCCAATGTCTTAGAAGGCGCAAAACGTTCAGGTCGCGCAACAGGAATCATTGCTACATCGGAAATTCAGCATGCTACTCCGGCTGGTTTCTCTGCCCACCATGGTAACCGCAATAATTTTGAAGTGCTTGGTGAACAGCAAGTCTATCAAAATATGGAAGTTGTATTAGGTGGAGGAAAGGCAGCACTTCAGCCTGCGGCAAGCAATGGAATTCGTAAAGACAACGAAGATCTAGTAAAAGTGATTCAAGACAAAGGTTACGACTTTGTCGAAACAAAGGATGCCCTATTAAACTCTAAATCCGATAAAATCTGGGGTTCTTTCTCTAATACTGCACTTGCGTTCGATATGGATCGTGAAGCAACCAATCCAGAACAGCCAACGCTTTCCCAGATGACGGACAAAGCAATTCAAACATTATCAAAAGATAAAGACGGCTTCTTCTTATTCGTAGAAGGCAGTAAGCCTGATTGGGCAGCACATGCAAATGACCCAATCGGGATGATTAGCGATGTATTGGCATTTGATGCTGCGGTTGCAGAAGCGTTAGAGTTTGCGAAAAAAGATGGGAACACTATGGTCATTGCTGTAGCAGACCATGGTAACAGCGGTATTTCCATTGGTAACAGCAATACCACTAAAGGATATGATACCACACCGGTATCTGCTTACATTGATCCATTGAAAAAGGCAAAAATGACACTTGAAGGTACTACAAATAAACTAAAAGATGATTTATCTAATGTAGAAGAGGTAGCTGCACTTTACGGTTTAGACAACTTAACTGATGATGAAAAAGAAAAGTTAAAAGTTGTACAAAAGAAAGCGGATGTAGGTCCAATCTTTACTAAATTATTGGCAAATCGTGCAAACATCGGTTTTACAACAGGTGGTCATACAGGTGAAGATGTATTCTTATATTCTTACGGTCCCCAAAAGCCATACGGTTTAGTCCAAAATACGGATATTGCGAAGACAATGGCCAAAGCAATGGGCTTTAACTTAGGAGAATTAACAAACAAATTATTCTTAGATGCTGAATCAGCCTTTAAACAAATTGGTGCAACTGTAACGATTGATAAGACTGATGTAGCAAACCCAGTGCTTGTAGTAAAACATAATAAAGTGGAAGCTCAATTATTTGTTAATAAAAATATTATCCGTATCGATGGAAAAGATTATGAATTAGGAAGTGTCGTTGTAGAAAGCAATGGCAAATTCTATGTACCTGAAAAAGCAATTCATCTATTCAAAAAGCATTCTCGCTAAACTAAAAAAGAATCAAAAAATTGCCAACCACTTGGCCAAGTGGTTGGCAATTTTTTTGGTATTTTGTTTGGAAAGGCAGTTTTTTCGTATTTGTTCTTTCATTGACAACATATCAAACAAGAACGACTAAAATGCATCTTTATGGAAAATTAATTATCATTTTTACTCTCTTATACCATTTTTAGGATGCGGCAATTGATCATAGGGTTCTGTTGCAAAGTTTGAAAAAAGCATAAACAGGTTGGTAAATGAGGAACAATGTTTAGGAAATAGCTAGTAATTGTTGAAGTTCATTGTACGTTGAAAAGGCGGAGTCTCTTTGAAGACTTCGCCTTTGTTTATATAGGGCATGAATAGTCTCGATACCTTTTATCGTACGTGAAGCATGACGAAGATTTTGAAATCCTGCGGGTTTGACAAAACGTCTTTTTACATGCCGATGATCCTGTTCAATAAGATTGTTTAAATGCTTGATTGTACAATGGATTGTAGTTTGATAAAATCCTTGTTTTCTTAATTTGTTAAATGCGCAAAGTAATGCTGGTGCTTTGTCTGTAGTGAGAGCCGCTGGTTCTCCAAACGTTTTGACCAATCTTTTTATAAAGGCATAGGCAGCCTGATGATCCCGTTTTTTACGAAGTTGAATATCCAATGTGTGCCCATCTTTATCAATTGCACGATATAAATAACACCATTTTCCTTTGACTTTTATATAGGTTTCATCTAGTTTCCAAGATAATTGAACGTTTTTATTTTTCTTCTTCCAAATTTGATAGATAAGGTTTCCATATTCATGAACCCAGCGCATAATGGTTGTAGGATGAACGGAGACACCACGTTCTCTTAGGATTTCAGATACATCGCGATAGCTTAAAGAAAAACGACAATAGTAGCCCACGGCTACTAAAATAATATCCTTTTTAAACTGTTTTCCTTTAAAATACCCCATATATCATTCTCCTGCTTACACTTTTTCTACAGGTTATCTCAGTTTAGAAATCTTTGCAACAGAACCAATCAAGGCTTGATAACTTGTTTCACTAAATTTTCAAAAAACATCACATTTGGTTTATATATGATATTATAAGTTAACAAAAAAAAGAGTTTTTCTCAGCTAACCCCCTAATGGGGTCCGGCCAACGTTAAGGGTTCTAAAAGAAAAAATTCCTTATTTCAGTCACGCTAAGAACCTGTTTCTATATGTCATAAAGTGTTTTGCAGGAGCCACAAATAAAAAACACCTTATATTATTGTTGTTTTTTGAAAACGTTAGTCATATTATTCCATTTAAGGGCCAGATTATGGTACAACTATTTGACAAGAAAAGCTATTAAACTTATTGCAATCTATGGCCTTTGTTGGATATATATTAGAGAATGCTTATTTAGGGTGAGGATTGCCCTTCCGTTTCCTTCTATTAACATAGATTACAGGTGGTGCATTGTGAGAGAATTAATATTCGTCCAAAATAAAAAAAGAATCCTTATGAAATTTCTATTTTTAAAAAAGGATATAGTGCTTACCATTTCTCTGATACTAGCAGTGATAAGCTGTTTTATATATTCGCCAAGGCTTGAATATATTAACTTTGAAGTGCTGGTTAGCTTATTTAATCTAATGGTAGCTATAAAGGCCTTTGAAGAGCTAAAATTATTAGACAAACTTGCCGTTGCTATATTGAATAAATGCAATAACAGCAGGTCAATATCAGTTATTCTGATTTTATTATGCTTCATTTGCTCCATGTTTGTAACGAATGATGTCGCTTTGCTCACTTTTGTACCAATAACACTTGTCATTAGTAAAAAGACACAAATGAATATGATGGATACAATAATCCTGCAGACAATTGCGGCAAATATCGGAAGCAGCTTGATGCCTATGGGGAATCCACAAAATTTGTACATCTATTCTTACTATGGAATTAAGCTCATCCCATTTTTGGGTTCAATCTTGTTATTAGCTGTGCTTGGCATCAGTTTGTTGTTTATATTTACTCAAAAACTTCATAAAACAGAATTAAAAATAGAACTTCCTGTTATTACTATAGAGGATCGAAAAAAAGCTACAATCTGGATCCTGATACTTGTCATTATTATTGCATCTATTTTTGGAGTCATTAATTATTACATTGCGCTAATAATTACATTGGTGACAGTATTTATTTTAAATAGAAAATTACTATTTAAGATTGATTATTCTCTTTTGATAACCTTTGTCTGTTTTTTTGTTTTTATTGGAAATATTTCTAACTCAAATGCAATGGAGACATTTGCTCGCACCAATTTAAGAGGAGACACATCAGTCTTTTTTAGTTCCATATTTTTGAGTCAATTGATTAGCAATTTTCCTGCTTCAATTCTCCTGTCAAACTTTACTTCTGATTGGAAACCCTTATTATTAGGAGTAAATATCGGAGGACTTGGAACAATTATCGCATCTTTAGCCAGTGTAATCTCCTATAAACTATTCATTCAGGCCAACCGTAAAGAGAGCAAAAAATATTTAATCAAATTCAGTGTTTACAACTTTTCATTTTTAATCATACTTGCATGTATACAATACTTCATCTTTAAATTTCTAAAAATCTTTTAAAAAATGATTACTGATGGAAGTATAAAAACCTATAGTATTCTTATTCCTTTTCTGAAGTAATGAAGTAGCCCAATTTCTTAGCATTAAATTGAGAAATTGGGCTACTTCATATATTCGCACCAGGACCCTTTTTCTATAGTTTAAAACATTTTTTTAATGAAATAATCCCCCGCGGTAATTCCCTTTATAAAATAAAAAAAAGCAGCAGATTTGCTACTTTAAAGTCAATGGTTTAACCTTAGATTTCTTAAATTCATTTTGCCAGATAAAGCATCCATTATATCTTGATGCTTTATCATCCTCTTATGATTACGTGGTGTACGGAAATCGTTTCGGTATTCTTTAATTGTAATTAATGTTTGAAGTTCTATGCTCAATACTTTAGCGAGGACATGATGGTTATACCCATCGTCTAACAAAGAAATTATGTCATAAAACATAGTTTTTCCACCAACTAATTTTACTAAGTCATTCTTTAACTTATCTCTTTCTCTGGTCCTTTTCTTCTGCAGTTCTTTTAATTCCAATGCAGACTGATGTTGTTTTTCTATTTCAATTTTTTGTAGTTTAACTTCTTGTCGTTCCCTTTTTTCTATATCTCTTGCTACATTTTTTATTTTCCTTTTTTCTCTATCTTCATCAATTTCTAATAACATGGATTTTTTATTTGTCTGTTTAATGTATTGATTATATAATTTTGGGAATTCCTTTTGAACTTCTTTGTTTAATACTGTTTTATATTTAATCATATAAGTAATCTGTAATAAAGAACGTTTTAATATACTATCTTCAATGAGGTACGCTACTTTATTAAATAAATGTGCATACTCCTTAGTGTTGGAATAACTGTTAAAATGAGCTGAAACTCTACTCTTTATACTAAAAGCCTTGCCTACATAAACAATGTTGTCGTTATAGTCTGTAATTAAATAAACACCACTATCGGATTTGTTCAATTCATTATTCAGTTCTTCTAGACTCATAAAATGCAATTCACCCATACTTTCCTCTCCTTAAAAGTTTTGAACCATGAAAAGCAGCCAAGGTTTCTTAAAAAAGCACTTGACTGCTTTGATATCTCTCGTTTTATTAAGGTGAAAATTAATGGTATTCCCTTTGAAATCAACACATGATACCAGCAGATGCACGGTCCTTCACTTGTTTCTAAGTTTTTGCATCAAAACCCTTTTTTAAATACTTCTTTTACATGAAATCTATTTTCCATTTTGCATTATCTCAGGAATCTTTAATGATTTTTTTGATATCAGATAATTGGATGGAGAAGACAGTTTATAAAGAAAGGGTTTGTTGGTGTAAATTAAGGTTATGAACATGTCCTTTACATGTTTGTAACAATCCGCTCTGATGATAATCAATAGTGATCAAGTGATTTTTTGTTAATTTTCTTAAGACCCGGCATTTATCACCCTTTTTTACTAATACATAATATACATAAAAATATTCAAATTATAATCTAGTTATACTTTTGGAAAACTTTAATATAGACTGTCCTTTCGTCCGATAGTTTTCATTCTTAAGAAAAATAGTCGCTAAATTATCACCTCATAATTATGAAATGGAAAATACTATTTAAAAATATGAACAAATATTTTAAATAGACTCTTCTGTTGTGATTCCAATGCCATACTTCTAAAAATGCTGATATCAGGCACTTCAAGTGAACCACCATCTATATAAATGTAAGTAAAACAATCATCATTTGAATTGCTGTCGAACAAATTCTAATAGAAATGTATATTTAATTTACAATCAATACTACAAAATCTAACCAAAAAAGACAGATTTTTTTAAAAATTAAATATTAGAAAAATAGGTTCTGATGCAAAAATTTCAAGAGTCTTGCAAGTATTCTCCTAAACTTGGACATACTGGCAGTATGATTCTAAAAAAAGTGCGCGATTAGTATAGAAAAGGAAAACTTATCCAAACGGACGCTGAAAAGATTACTGGAAAAGAAAAAATGTAAATTGGACAATTGTTACAGAACGAGAAATTAACCTATTCAAGTAATGTGGCGGTAGTTTAACCTTACAAACCACCAAAAATATCAAAACAAAACTAAAAAATTAGATCTATAATACTGTTATCTTATTACCTAGGAGGACTTGAAATGGATTACAGATATTCGGTAAAAAAGTGATTGACAATATTGAAGATTGCCTACAGGAAGAATTGATGACAGAGGAAGTAGCACGGTTTATCGATTATTCTCCTTATCATTTCCATTGAATATTTAAATTCATTAAAAAGTTCTATTAACGAGTATGTAAGGAGGCGAAGGCTAACTCATTCGGCTAACGAATTGTTTTATTCAAACATAAGAATCGTAGAGCTTGCCACAAAATATCAGTTCGAGTCTCAAGAAGCGCTCACTCGTGCATTTAAAGATATGTTTTATATGACACCGGAACAATTCCGTAAACAAACTAACATGAATGAGACATTGGCAAAAAGCCGGAGACTTTGTCAGTGTAGAATCTATTGGTACTCACACCATGCGAAAAACCTTCGGCTATTGATTTTATAAACAAACCAAATATGTAGCCATGTTGCAAGAAATTTTAAATCATAGTACATCACAAGTCACACTTAACTATATTAGAATTAACATAGAAGAAAAAGATAATATACTAGACATTCCTGTGTTATGATCAAAAAACTTAAAAGATTCTGTATTTAATTAATAAAATACAGAATCTTTTATTGAATTAACAAGTAAATAATCATGTATATACATATATATATATACATGATTATTTATGAGATTTAAAGAATATAAAAAGAAATATAACTTTATAAATGTTATATTTATGCTAAATATATAATTTTTATTCAATATCTAAAAAAATGCTTTCATGATAATATTTGCATGTAAACTGTAATGGGATTAAAACTTGTACAAGATTTTTATTTTAATTCTGTTACGTATCACAACATAGGGGAGGAATTTTAAAGTGTCAATTAAAACTAAAGTTCTAGGTGGGGCATTAGCTTTTTCAGTATTAGCTACAACTTTACCTACAACATCTTTTGCAGCAGAAAACACATCTAATCTTAACGCCCAAACAAAAACTCCAGCACCAATAACACAAACAGCTACTGAAGGAGATGTTTCAGCACAAGGATGGAAAACAAAATTAGCCGCGCAAGCTATTAGAAAAGCAGGATGGCTAGTATCAAAATTAGGTAACAAAATTTCACCTAAAGCTTCTAAGATTCTATCAAACAACCTTAATAAAATTGCTAACTGGATTGAAAAAGCTGGAGATGTTCAAGAATGGGCATTAGCATCATTTTTAGTGAGTTTAGGAATTCCTCCAGGTGATGCCGCTATAATTGCACATTGGATTGTATTATTCTTTGGTTTATAATTTATTATACAAAAAAGATTCAGCATACACTGAATCTTTTTTGTATAAATGAAATAATGGATAGGTGATTTTATGAAAATTTTCTTAGCAATGTTATTAATATCATTCATTATATTAGGGTTTTTTTACTATATCCTCGACAAAAACAGCTCTAAACAAACAAAAAATGAAGAAAGTTTGTTTTTAACTATATTATCAGCCTTTGTCGGTTCATTTGTAATAATTTTACTTACGATTATTCCATCTATAATACTATTTATTATTTGTCTAGGAATAGAAAATCTTTTTCCTCACTTATTAAAATCAAAAAATTTGTATGACATTCTTTTACTATCTATATTATCGATAGGAATAACTTTTATATTCGAAATATTCTTTAAAGGTTTCTTTACTGGTTTTTCTAAGTATTTTAAATTACCTCAAGTTATAAGTATCATAGGATCAATATTTATATACACAATTACTTTCTATTTAATTACTGAAAAATTTATCAAAGACTTACATCTAACAATGATAGGTTCATTAATTATATCCATTATTATGGTATTAATAGATTTAATATTAGACAAATACGTAAAAAATAAAAAACACTTTAGAGGTTTAAATGTATGAAAAAAACATTTATATATATATCACTTATACTTATCTGTATAATATTTTCTCCAGTACAAAGTTTAGCATCCAGTAAAGAAGATGAAACAAATTATTTGATAACATTCAAAGAAAAAGTAGATCCTAAACTTATAGAAGAGTGCACAGGAATAATGAAAGAAGCATATTTTGAAAATATAGCAAACGTACAAATTTCAAAAAGTAGGATTAAAGAATTGATACAAAATCCCAAAATAAAAAGTATAGAAATAAATCAAAATGTTAAAGCTTTAGAGCAAAAAAATGATTGGGGAATTGATTTCCTTAATATTCCGTCGATTAAAAATAATACCGGTTTAACAGGGAAAAATATATCTATTGCCATATTAGATACAGGTGTCGATATGAATCATACAGACATAAATATCAGAAGAAGTATTACATTTATAGAAGGTACAAATGGCTATACTGATGAAAGTGATCATGGAACACATATCTCAGGAATTATAGGTGCAAAAGATAATTCAATTGGCGTTGTAGGTATCGCACCATCTTCAAAAATTTATTCTTTAAAAGTTCTTGACAAAAAAGAAAATGGAAAATACAGCAACATCATTCAAGCAATTGAATGGTGTATAAAAAATAACATAAGGATTATTTCAATGAGTTTCGGAGGATATCAAAAATCGGATGCTTTAGAAAGTGCTATAAATAAAGCTCATGAAAAAAATATTATTTTAGTTGCATCAGCTGGTAATACAGGTTTTTTTGATGAAGATACTATAACTTATCCGGCAAAATACAAAAATGTTATTTCAGTGGGAGCTGTAAATAAACAAAAACAAAGATGGTTTGCATCAAGTCAAGGAAACAAAATAGATATAATGGCTCCTGGAGAAAAAATTTTAAGTACTTCACCAAAACAAAAATATACAATAAAAAGTGGTACTTCAATGGCTGCTGCTTATGTAACAGGAAGTATATCTTTATTATTAGAAAGAAAACCAGAACTTACCAACATAGAAGTGGAAAATATCTTAAAAAAGACCACTATACCTATAGGTATTTCTTTTGAATATGGAAATGGTATTCTGAATATAGAAAAAGCTGTAAGTGAAATAAACTAAAATACATATAATAAGGGAATGCTTGTATACTGATCTATACTGCATTCCCTTATTATATGTATGCTATATTCGGTTCTGGTGCAAAAATAAAATAAATGAGAATAAATCGCGGTTAAAGCTCATCATTTTTTTGAACTAAGCAAGATTAAAAATTTCTTTTAAAGGAAGCTGCTTACATATAAAAGGAACAGCCTTCCATATAATGATGATACCTATCATAAAGGCCATTATTTCCGATATTAAGGTTGCTGCAGCTATGCCAGACAATGTCCAAGAGAATACGTTGACAAATAATAGGGCTAGAATAATATTCATAAGATTCATAGAAACTTGTATCATTAAAGAAATTTTAACCTTAGACATCCCCATTAACCATCCGAGGGTAACGTAATTCATTAAAGCAAACGGAACACCCCATATACGAATACTAAAATAATCAGATGTCAACATACGAACGTCAGACTCCGGGTTTATTAAGGTTAAAAATAAATATTCGACAGGGTGCCGCAGAAGAATAAAAATAATCCCTACTACAATTGCCGCTGCAAATGGTCTTGTTAGGGCTAAAACCCCTTGCATATCATCGTTTGCTCCATACGCTTGAGCAGCAAATCCCGATGTACTCACTCGCAAAAAAACCAATAACCAATACATCGTATTAAAAATGATGGTTCCTACAACCACTGCCCCAATATAAGCAGGGTCAGACAGCTGCTATATCTACAGCCCCTAATAAAGGGGTTATTATAGTTGAAATAATCAAGGGAATGGCTAACGTAAGATAGAATCGATGATTCATAGTTTTCCTCCCTCATCTCTCATACCAGAGGATGGGAGTAATGCCCCCTCCAGAAAGAGAACGGTAACGGGGATGCTCGGAAAGAATGGACGAGAGCAAAGTTTGCGCAACGGGGTGCCGCGAGGTGAAAAACTGGTCTTTATTTTCGCATAGCTCAACTACTTCTCCTCTCTCCATCACAGCCAAAGCATCAGATATAAAATAGGCAGCTTTTATATCATGTGTAATAAAAAGGTATGAGAGACCAAAAGCTGACTTCAACTCACTCAACAAGTTTAAAATGTTTGTTTGGTTGACCATATCCAAACCACTTACCGCCTCGTCTAATACAATTAGCTTCGGTTTTAAGGAAATCGCTCTCGCAATATTAATTCTTTGCAGCTGTCCCCCGCTAAACTGATGAGGGTACTTTCGCATATCCTCACGATTCAGACCAACTCTTTCTAGTAACTCTCCAACGGTCCGCCTCTGTTCATCCTGGGACATTCTTTCATAGTTTTGTAACGGTTCCCTAATAATTTGTTCCGCAGTCATTCGTGGATTTACCGAAGAGTAGCAATCTTGAAACACTACCTGAAGATCACGACGAAGCCGTTTACGGGTGGTACGGTCTATGTTATAAAAATCATGTCCCTGAAACAGAACTTGTCCCTTTTGCGGTTTCTCCAATCCAAGGATTACTTTTCCCAGCGTACTTTTCCCAGCTCCGCTTGTTCCGAGAAGACCGAGACACATTCCTGGCTCTATCGAAATAGAAACGTTGGAAAGTACTTCTTTTCGTTGATCCGTTCTGCCAAACAAATTATAGGAACCATACATATGTGTTACGTTCTTAACCTGCAGTAAACTCATGGGCTCACTCCCTGTTTTTAGGATAATAATGCTACTTCAATAATGTTAGAAAATCCTGAGATCTTTCGTTAAATTGCAGCGTCGGTCGAGCATGAAGCAACTTTTTCGTATACTCATGCTGTGGATGATCAAATAGCTGATAAACGTCTGCTTTTTCTACAATTCGTCCATACTGCATCACAATGACATCGTCAGCTAGTTCCGAAATAACTCCTAAATCATGAGAAATTAATAGGATAGACGTACCATACTCCGAACGAATAAAATCCAACTGCTGCAGCACCTGCAGTTGGTTTGTCACATCTAGCGCTGTTGTTGGCTCATCAGCAATAATTACAGATGGCCGCAGGCATAGGGAAATAGCAATCATTACCCGCTGTAGCATTCCTCCACTTAGCTGAAATGGGTATCTACGCATAACATCTAAAGGATTTGGCAAATTTACATCATGTAAAGAGTTCACAGCCAGTTCAAATGCTTCTTTCTTTGTTAAAGCAGTATGAGTGCGAATCGTTTCAATGAATTGGTTTCCAATCGTATATACAGGGGTAAAAGCATTCATTGGATTTTGCATAATAAGGGCAATCTCTTTCCCTCGAATCCGTCGCATCTCCTTCGCACTCAGCTCATTTAGTTCTCTATCGTGCAATCGTATACTACCTTCTATACTTGTTGTTTTACGATCTAGCAGTTGCAGAAGTGACAAGGAAGTAACGGTTTTGCCGCTGCCACTTTCTCCAACAAGCCCGAGCACACGCCCAGGCTTTAGTTCAAAATGGATATCCTGCACTAAGGGGATTGTTCCAGTGGGGGTCTTTACCTTTACATGCAGGTCACTTACCTCCAAAACATTACGCTGTTTTTCTATCAATTGTCTCACTCCTTTTTAAAAACGTCGTTTTGCCCCAAACCGATCTGATAAAACTTCTCCCAATATATTAAAAGTGATAACAACGAGCATAATCATTACACCTGGATATATCATTAACTCTGGATTACTTCGTATATACGATTTCCCTTCATGAATCATAGCACCCCACTCAGGTGTAGGTGGCTGAATACCTAGTCCTAAAAACGACAGAGCGGAAATATCCATAATAGCCCACCCCATTTCAAGTGTCCCCATCACGACAATAGGAGGAAGTACATTCGGGATAATATGTCGTCTAATAATTTTCCATTGTGAAGATCCGTTTATTCTCGCAGCTGTAATAAAATTATGCTCCTTTAAACTGAGTACTAAGCCTCGGAACATCCTCGCGTAATACACCCACTGCACAAGCACCATTGCCAAAATTACCTGTTTCATTCCTGGACCGAATATTCCTACAAGTCCAAGTATGAGTACAAGATTCGGGAAGGCCATCACTCCCTCACAAAATCTCATTAATATAAGATCAATCCTGCCGCCCTTGTAACCAGCAAAAGTTCCGATAAGCAAACCAATCCCTAAGGAAGAAATAAAAATTAAAGATGCAATCCCTAAAGAAATACGACCACCATGTAAAAGACGAGACAGATTACACCGTCCTAAATAATCAGTACCCAACGGATATTCTATGGAAGGCTGCTTTAGTTTTAATGCTAAATTCACTTGAATGGGATCATGCGGAGAAATCCACGGAGCCAAAATCGTAAGGATAAAAAGAACGATTAAAGTGAATGAGCAGACTACAATGATGATTTGATGCTTGAAAACACCTCTTATACTTGCAATCATTAGTCCGTTCCTCCTTTCCAAGAAACCCGCGGGTCCATATACATTTGCACAATATCCACAATCAGATTACATAAAATAAATAGACAGGCCGCAAGAAACACATAGCATTGGATGACTGGTATATCCCGGTTAAAAATTGCCTCAATAAAATAACGTCCAAACCCAGGCCACGAAAAAACGGACTCAACAATAATCGTTCCAGTCAGTAGCTTCCCAAAATTCATCCCAATTCCTGTAATCATTGGTAAAATTGCAATTCTCAATACATGCTTTATCAGAATGACACGCTCATGAATCCCCCTTGTCCTCGCATATAAGACATACGAATCTTGCAAATTCTCTAGTACACTTATGCGTAGCAAACGAGTATAAATCGCAATGAGCGGCAAAGCCAGTGTTACGGATGGAAGAATCAAGTGCATCCACGTTCCTGTCCCCTCCACAGGAAACAGATTAAACTTCACTGCAAACAAATAAATTAATAAATAACCGAGCCAAAACTGCGGAATTGAAGCACCGAAAAAAGCCAGAACTCGACTAAACTGGTCCACTACACCATTTTTCTTCACTGCAGCTAAAAATCCGATCGGCACACTAACGAGTACAGCTACGAAAATACTACTAAAGGCGAGCTGGATCGTCGTAGGCATCCGGTACACAACCTCCTGCCAAACTGGCTTGTTAGAAAGATAAGATATACCAAAATCAAGTTGGCATATCTTAATAAGAGATTGAATATATTGCACAAACAGTGGCTGATCTAAACCAAACTCCTGTCTTTTTTGTTCTAACATCTCAGCTGTCGGCTGAATATGGGCAGCTGCCAAATATGCTTCAGCAGGGTCGACCGGCGACAGATGAATCAATAAAAAAGTAAGAAGTGTTGCAAAGAGAAAAATAGGAATGATGGCAAGAAATCGTTTGATAATATAGCTACCCATTATTTCTCATCCTTCCGTTTCCTAGTTATTAATGCTAATTCCAGTGAATGGATGATCATCACGATTTGCCGGGAATTCAAAGCTAGTTACATCCTTTTGGTACACAGCTGTTTTCTTAATATAAGAAATTGGCACGATTGCTGCTTGGTCCTGCAATGTCTGTAGGATAGTGTTGTATAATTCTTTTCGCTTTTTCTCATCCGTCGAGGCAAATACTTCTTTTATTTGTTGATCAAGCTGTTGCTTCACTGGCAAGTTTGACAAAGCATCTGAGAATCCAAAGCCGTCCATTGAAACAATGTTAAGGAAGGTATGTGGATCATATGGAGCTCCATAGTTACTGTAGAAGTTCAAATCAAAATCATTTTCGCCAAACCGTTTTACTTGAACAGGCAGCTCAACACCAGTAATATTCAGCTTAACACCTATCATCGCCCACTCAGCTTGAAGGGCTTCTGCCATCGCCTTTTGGATTTGGTTTGATTTATCATACATCAACTCCAGCTCCAATGCTTTACCATCTTTCTCTCGAACACGTTTTCCGGATGGCAGCTTCCATCCTGCTTCTTCTAAATACTTCTTCGCTTTTTCTACGTCATACTTAATAGGTGTTGTTTTAATATTGGTATATAGGAGGTTTGGAGCCAAAATATTGTCTGCCTTCTCTTCCAGTCCAGAAGTCACTCCTTCTACCATCGCTTGCTTGTTAAAACCATATTGAAGCGCTAAACGTACTTTGATGTCAGAAAGCTGCTCTTTTGTCGTGTTCATAACCAACTGTCTTGTTGCAACAGGTTCAGAAATACTTGTTTTATATTTTCCTGACTCTTTTAATTGTTTAAAAGCATCTAAACTAATAGCGCCTTCTCCATAAATTAAATCGAGTTCACCTTTTTCGAAAGCAAGCACTCTCGTCTCTGCATCAGGAATTGTTTTAATTATAATTTTTTCAATATTCGGACTTTTACCCCAATAATTCGGGTTGCGAGTAAATACCGCATATTCATCCTTCTTATATTCCTCTAGCATCCATGGGCCTGTTCCAATAGGTTTCTTCACTCTTTTTGAAGTATCACCATCATCCGGGAAGCCTGCTTCACCTAAAAAGCGTACTGGACGGACTACCGCTAACTCCTGCAATGTTGGATAATAAGCCTGCTTTAATGTAATTTTAAAGGTAGAATCATTTACTGCCTCAGTCTTATTAATCATGTTGATTAATCCTAGCCAGCTATGTATTTTCACATTTTTCATAATCGCATCAAAATTCTTTTTCATGATATTCGCATTAAAAGCGGTTCCGTCAGAGAATTTTACATTTTGACGAAGTTCAAAAGTATATTCCTTGCCGTCCTCAGATATTGTCCATGATTCAGCAAGCGCTGGTTCCAGCTTACCGCCTTCTTTATAGCTAACCAATGGCTCGTAAATCATCGCTTGTGCAATCAATTGCGAAGGATTGTAAACATGCGGATTCATCTCTCCTATATCCCTTGGCCAAGACAAAGCGAGAGTTTTTTCTGTATTACTCGTTTCTTTTTTAGCTTCCTGCTCATTATTTTGTGGTGTACAACCCACAAAGACAATAGACAGCAGTAGAATCATTGCTGATAGTAATATACCGATTTTCCTTTTCTCTCTAAACATTAGTAAATACTTCCCCCTTAAAATTAATAAAAAATAATGAAATTGAAAATCATTATCATCAACTAATGATAGTTACTAAGATAATTCCTGTCAATGAAAATTACGAATAATTGGGGGTGCTACCCATCGCTATCGAGGTAATAAAACAAAATAAGCCCTTCATTTCAGTTTAAGAATTAACAAGAGTCCGTCATCGCAGTTCCAAGTGTATCCGTTTCGCTTCAAAATAAAGAACCCGAATAAATTTTTTCGTATTTATACGAGTAGGTAATGTTGGCTCATTATTCAACTCCGTCATCTTTTTCCTTACGGTTGTAAAATCAAAAAAACTAGAAGCTTACTTTTCAAACTTCGGGTTTGAAAAATCTGTAAGTCCAAAGGATTGATAAATAGTCCTTCTAATCCATTGTTTGAAGGGTTCAATCGATCTTTTTAATTCGACCTCTTCGGCTGATTCTCCAAGTCTTTTTTGAGCTAAATGTATAAAAATCTCTTTTAGATGAGGAAAACCTTGTACAAACGTTTTACCTTGTTCGTATTAATATAAATAATCCAGCATGTCCATTAAATCTTTACTTCTGCTTTCACTTTCCTGCGTACTTTGATCACTATCCAATTTAAGCACCATATTGCGCGATTCTTGAATGTTTTTTATCGATTTTTCCAATCGGATTCGTTCGACGACTTTCTGAACGACTGTTAATACTTCAATCCGGTTAATCGGTTTAATAATATAATATTCAACACCAAGTGAATAC
>NZ_JABUAE010000060.1 GCF_013314535.1 Bacillus sp. Xin1
GCAGCTTGCTTCAGCTGTAAGTTAATTTCTTCATTATCATAAGAGAATAATTTCGTTCCTTTTTCTACCTCTTGCCCTTCTTTCACCGCAATATCCTTCACTTTTCCTTTAGTCGGATCTGCGTAGAAGCTCTCAATATTTCCAGGTTTTACTTGTCCAGAAATCAACTTCGTATTGTTAAGTGAACGTTCTGTCACCTTCTGGAAACTTATATCTGCATTTTTTTCACTCTTCGCTTTTCCTTGCACCATGAAAATATTCGTTGCCGCAAAAAATATACATAAAAGAACAATTCCAATTACAATTTTTTTTTGTTTAATTATAAAACCTATTTTTCGAAACATTTAATATCTATCCCCTTTTTTATTTATATATATTCTATCAAAGTCAATTATCTCAAAATTCTCATATAAAAAACACAAAATATTATTATAAAGAAAAAATATAAAAAATACGTTTACATAGCATTCTCTTGAAATGGTTAAATTTCATTTAATTTTAATAATCTTCTATATGAAACATATTTTTTTCGAATCTCTTATATATAAATAAAATTCAACAAACCATATATTGCACTAACATGAAAAATACTTTATATTTAAAATGATATTTGAAATATATACCAGAAAGAATAGGTAAAGTAAAATGATTCATAATAAATTATTAATAATAAAACTCACTATCTTAAATCAATTCAGACAAAGTATGGATATAAAATCCAAGGAATTAAAAAAAGAATATCCCTATATCCCAATGAAAATAATCCCAATTATAACTCTAATTCTTTGTATAATGGGACTCATAGTTCCTCTAATTACGTCTGTAATTTTAGCAAGTTTATTAATTTATACCAACGATTATATATATTCTCTATATATATACATATATATATATAACCTGAAAAATCTAATAAATAAATTTGAAATCAATAGTGGTAAAATAAATGAACGAATATCCTTTATAAAATATAGCTCTAATAAATATTTATATAATTTATTTAAAATCTATAATCCAATAAATTTTATTCCTATAATAATATTTTTATTGTCTTTTTTAATCAAAGCCATATTAAATCAAGATATTATATTTACTTTTTTAATTATATCTTGCATTTTAACTATTTACTTTATTACGAAAAGAATTGATGTATTCTTTCAATTATTATCTCTAGTCAATTTTTCATACATCTCATACATATTACATAGCATATCATCTGAAATAAAATGGAATAATATACTTAAAATAGATTACTTTATTAAAGATAATAAAAACATTATAAAATTAGACTGGAACCAAATTTTTACATATTATTTTTCATCTATACTTTTACTCTCATTAACATCTTTATTAATTTATAAACTTATAAACAACATAAATAAAACAAATAAAAATATAAAAAAGGAAAAAAAGATGAAGAAAAACTTATCTAAAGATATATTAGTTTACTTGAATTTTTCAAACTCGTTAACATTAAACAGAAAATTATCTTTATGGATACCATTAGGACCAATGATGATTATATCTATACCTTTATTTATAAATATCCCATCTCAAAAATATTTATTTATAATCTTTATGGGAATTATAGTATGTCTTTATACAAAACGTTTTATGTATCAATACACATATTTTTTCCATTATTTTACAAACAAAAAAGAAAAACAACTTTTTAAACTCAATTTTAAAAACCTATTTAACATTCTAAAAACAAAATTATTGATATTACTTATAAACCAATTAACACTTATTATATATATATATGGCTTATACATAACAATATTTTGGAACAACATTCAATTTACCGATTTATTAATTTTAACATTTGTATACATTGTTTCTTTAACAATACCATTATCCGAAAAGAAATTTATTATTTTTGACTTTCAAACATTAAAGTTAAATAAAGATAACGATTATGGTGGCACAATGGAAGTTCTATACTCAATGTGTTTAATAATTTTATTTTTTGTAAACCTAGGATTGGAAGTCAATAATATCAAATTTGACATATCATTTTTAACAATTTTATTACCATTTTTATTCTTAATTTTTTCTGTAACAAAAGTATATTTAAATATCAAAATTTGGGGGATACATCATGAAAATAATTAATTATCTATTCTTAGCTATACTATTCATATTTCAAATTCATCAAATTTTAAAACATAGATATGCTTATAAAAATACTCAAAAAAAATATCATAAAAACATGGTAATTGTCTTTTCTATTATTTTAGTTTTAACATCAATATCAATAATAGCTACATATTTAAATATTTAAAATCCTACAACATAAAAGTAAAGAAAAAGGGAGAACTTAAAATGGAATTAACCATTAATATAAAAAATATAGGATACCAAACAGAAATAATAATAGACAAAGTCAATATAAACATAAAAAATACTGGTCTATATAAATTAGAAGGTAGTAATGGATCAGGAAAATCAACTCTTTTTAAAGCTTTAAATGGTGAATTAGATTGGATTAAAAACCAAGATATAAATGTAGAATTAAATAAAAAAAAAATAAATGTCTTTAAAAACAAAGAAATATTCTTTATAAATGATAGTTTTGAAGGTTATATGTTTTTAAAACCGGTAGAATATATAACTTTTTTATCCCAATTATATAATCAAAAAATCCAACATAATTACATGTTGAGTATATTTGAAAAATTGGACTTTTCTAAATTCTCGCATCATTTAATCAAAGATTTATCACAAGGAAACAAACAAAAGCTAGTATTCATCACATCATTATTAATAAATTGTCCTATTATACTATTTGATGAAGCTTTCGAACATATTGACAAAAATAGCATGAATTATATAAGGAACAATGCTAAAGAACTACTAAATAATAAAATCGTATTACTAACTTCTCACACAAACACATTAAATGACATGATAAAAGATAACCTATACCTAGAAGACAAAAAAATATACTATTAACTTATCTATAAACCATAAAAAAGGGTGAATCAACATAAAAACAATTAAATATGCTTCTATATTAATAAGTGTGATATCTATAATAATTGGCTTTATTATAGGTTTTATCAATAAAAGTAATGGAACATTGAAACAAATTATAGAAACCAAAGGTTTCTTTATAAATTTTTATGAAATATTTATACATAATCTTTGGGTAGCTATCTTGATTATACTCTTAAGTTTCTTAATATATATTGGAGGAACTTTTGTAGTTTTTTCAAATTTCATAATTTTTGGAGAAAGTTTATATATGGCTATGAACTTATCTTATAAAAAAACAATTAGTATATATCTACATGGAATATTTGAAATACCAGCTATAATTATTGCCCTATTTATTTCATATTCAATTTCAACCTTCTTGATAAAAAAACTAAAAGATGAAGATTTTTCAGTTCTTAATAATTTTAAAAAGTTAAAAAAACATTTTATTATAATGATTATTCTATTCATAATAGGAGCAACAATAGAATCATTTACACTTAATATAATGCTATAAAAAATATCATTATTTATAAAAGGAGAGAATTAAATGCATCTACAGTTAATAAACAATCAAAAAGTTATTAGATTTTCATTTTTTATATTATGGCTTTTCAGTACCTTTTTATTATTTATAAATATGAATAACAAAGAAACTCTTATTTTAGAACAAATAAAAGGTTTAGGTGTTTCTCCAGAACAACTTAATTTATTCAAAATAGTATCAGTTGTTATAAATGTATTTTTCACATCAGTATTATTAATTATAGTTTATATAATACTCCGTTGGACATTCAAAAAAATATATAATGATGAACAAACTAGAAAAACAATGTTTTCAAGTATATTTTTCCTTAATTTAAATCTAAAATTTTTGTTATTCATTATATTAAACACACTATCAAATGTATTCGGACTTGATAATTCTAAATTAACAATAATTAATAGTATTCTTTTTATATTAATATCTGTAATTTTAAACGCAAAAATAGCAAAAATTATAAAAATAGACAAATTTTACATTTTACCTATTGTTTTTTTAATCGTCTTAGTTATATAATACGATTATAGGAGGTGAGAAATATGTTATTCGAATTAACTGGTATTGGTATTGGCTCTGGTACAGCTGCAACTATTGTAAACTGGATTATGTGGGGAATGAGTGCTGCTACTATTCTTAGCTTAATTAGTGGAGTTGCAAGTGGTGGAGCATGGATCCTTGCAGGTGCTAGAGAAGCTCTTAAAGCAGGCGGTAAAAAAGCTGCTATTGCTTGGTAAGAACTTATTAGACACTTACATAATTAAAAGAAAAAACACAGTTGAATTTATTTAGCTGTGTTTTTTCTTTTATTAACAAATATGTGAATTTATATATATTTACTAACTTTTAAGTCCCCTTAAATATTTAATCCATCTACATTCGCTTAATATCCTCAAAAACAAATAGGCACGCCATGACAGGAATGTATAAAATCATGTATAGAAAAATAAAGCAAGAACAAGCGAGAATCCTTGTTTTAAAGCGGATTCCTCCATGTCCTTGCTACCGATAACGAAAATTATGTAAAAAAGCTAGCGCGTGGATCTAGCTTTTTTTTTATATTAATAGATGTTCTAATCTCTTTATTTTTCATGTTTTGAATGTATACTTTTGTTATGTATTTCGAAGATATCAGGATATTTGTTAAGAAGTCAATGTTTAAGGGAAAATGAAAGTAAACTAATATTGAAAAGTTTACATTCGAAAATGAACAATAAAAAACAGTAGTGTATAAAATCACTACTGTTTTTTATTGTTTCTTGCAAGTGTATTATTTAAATTCCTGTCTATATAATTTAAACGAATAAATAGCTCCAACGAAGAATACAAAGGCTTCAAATAATATAAAGATTTGACGGAAATTCTCGATATCTTTACCAACTAAAGAAATAAATATGCAATTCATTAGAATTTGAGTAGTAAACATACAAGAAATAATTTTAAAATAAATACCATTTGTTCTTTCATCTGGTTGACCAAATTTTTTGCTGATAATGAAAAGTGCAATTACTGAACCCAAAAATAGAATTGCTGTAAGTCCTACAACGATATTGAAATTGTTTGTGCTTTCTAACATCCATTTGTTTAATAGATCAATCATTATTATCTTCCTTTCCTACATAAGAGAATATTTCGTTTATATCAACTTCAAAATAATTTGCTATTCGATATGCTAACACTAGTGAAGGAGAATAATTATTCTTTTCCATAACGAATATCGTTTGTTTAGAAACCCCAACAGCATCAGCTAGATCTTTTTGTGACATTCTTTTTAATACCCTATATTCATAGACTTTATTTGTTATAGAGTCGCCATGTTTTTCCTTCATAGGTAACACCTTCCTTTCTTAAGACTTATATTAAACCTATTTTATAAAAAAGTAAAGTTTAATTATACAAAAGATAAAAATTTTTATATAAATTAAAAGAAATACTATATCTTTCTTGAAAGTAAACTTCTATTCAAAAGTTTACTTTCATAAAGATAGAAAATCGAGCGAAGCGACAACCGTTTTAGGACGAGAAAATGAAATTTTGAGACCGAAAAAACGGTAAAGGTTGTAGGAATCTCCTACCAAGTCAAAAACGTAGTTTTTGGGGAGTGGGCTCCCACTCCCGTAGCTTGCCCTCTCTCTTTTCTCTTTTAGAATTCTATACTTAATTGCTACTAGGAACATAAAAAAGAGCCCTGTATACAGGGCTCTTTTTTACTTTTGGTTACAACAAAAAAGCCAATCATGATATAATTGAATTGTCGAGAAACAACTATAATGAGAGGCTTTTTTATTCTTATAAAATTCTAATTACATAATAGCATAAAAAGAGTCTCCGTACTAGTTGTAAATACTAGGAATGAGGAGAAAAGTTTATGACAAATACTATCAATTTAAAACAAGCTGAAAAAAATGCAAGATTGAGAGATATTGAGAGTTCGAAGATTTTGTCAGAAGAAGAGATGCAATTAGCAAATGAACTTCAATCAAAAGCTAATGCGAGAGGAATGAAATTAGTTCCTGAACGGAAAGTAAAAAATAAAGCAAAGTTTGCTCAATTTATTCAACAAAATTGGAAGTACATAAACGAAATAAAGTATATAACAACAGCTGAAAAAGCATTTTTAGTTGATATTATACCTTACATAGGTTTTGGATCAAATTGTATTGTTGAAAATACTGAAGTAAAACAACAAATCCCATTAACACAAGAAGGTTTAGGAAAGTTAATAGGGAAAAATAAATCTCAAATGAGTAAAATCATAAAGCCTTTGATTGATAAAGGGATTTTAGATAGAACTGAAGGTAGTATTGAAGAAAATAATGTAAGGACATATGCTATTTTTGTTAACCCTAATATTATTTACTCAGGGGATAGAGATAATGTTAATCCAACGCTACAGGCAATGTTTAGGCGTGTACCAAAAGAATTAAAAAAGTTACCTATACAGTTATTTTAAGTTTAAAAGAACCGATTTAGGTTCTTTTTTTTATTGTTTCGTAGTTGTCATTTTTGACAACTAAAGTTGCTATTTTTGACAACTACGAAAAATCCTGAATCCATTGTCATTACTGGTTTTTTTCTGTTTTTCTATGCTTGTCTCTTCTCACTCTCTATATAGGGAGCTAAAAGTTCCGCAAGGAACGGGTCGTATTTTCCTTCGCTTTGCTACAGAAAATCTCCACCCTTTTCGCTTTGCTACATCCTTGCAAAACTTTTTTCGGCTCGAGTTTTGGCGGCACCAAGCCGACACATCCAAAAGCAACTTTCTTAGATCATCGGCTTGAATTTGCTATTATACGAGCCGAACCGCTAGTGGTTCGATTTAAAATTTCACTTACCAAATTAATAGAATACGTTATATGTGGGGTTTCGCCCCCACACGACGAACCAGCCTCAACCCCAAAAGCAAACGAAAAACCTTTATTTAAAACCGTTTATTTTGCTTTTTAAGCGTTTGTTTTTATTTTCACGGTAAATAGTATTATTTTAGATTTTTATTCTTTAAAATCGATTTTGAGGCGTCTGAATGATATCTAGTGTTTTATTATTATTTGTTTCTAAATTGTAATTTTGTATTTACTTAATTTAGATGAATCTCTTTTAGTATTTTAAAGTAATGTTAGATTGCAATTTATAAAAAATATGTTGTCTACAGCAGGTGCACATTTGATGCTCTGAAGAGTACCTCGTGTACACCTCGACTCTACTTTTAACGAAAAATACGTGTAATTGGAAAATTTTGAGTCGACCGTGAGTCAACATTCTGGAAATTTTCGTGTTCCCACGTTTAAGCTAGGCTTTGCCTAGTCCCAACCCCTAGTTGGGCACAAAAACTCCTTATGCTCTTCTCTCTTTTTTAATTCAGAATTTCCAATTTTATAGAGTAGATCGTTTTTTAGTCAAAAATTATTATGTTAAAAAACAAAATGTTAATTTATTTGTATGTTTTTATTGATTAATTTAAGTAAAGTGGGTATCAAAGAAGAAAAAAGAGATTAAAACTACCTATTTCGTAAGTACAAGATCTAATGAATATTGTGAATGAAGAATTAGGTTTGACTTAACTTGAGTTTATTTAAAGTGTTAAGATAAAGGAGTTATAACTGTTATAACGAATTTGAATTGTTGAAAAGGAGGTTATAACTATCATGACACCTATTATTTATGAAAATGTATCCCAGCTTGCAAAAAGATTAAAAATATCACCTTCTACGGTTAAAAAATATTACTTACTAATTGAGAGTTATAACTGTTATGCCTTTAAAAGAGATGAACGAGAACGAATTATTTTCGATGATTATGATGTTAAGTTATTACAAAGATTAGTAGAGTTAAAAAGTATGCCACAAGTTACATTGGAAGATGCTTGCAAATTACTTTTAGAAGAAGAAGGATTAACAGTTAATAATACAGATATGACTGTTATAACTCCTGGATCTGATGATTTGAAAGAAGTATTGAGAGAATTAAAAGATACAGTGGAGTTACAACAAAAACAATTACAGAATCAAAATGAGCAAATAGCTAAACTAACGAATTTATTGGAATCTCAACAAAAGTTATTGGCTCATTCTAATACTATAGAAAAACAACAAGTTACTGATCGGGATAAAGCTGTTATGACTGTTATGCGAGAACTTCAAGAAGTAAAACAGCTAGTTGCAGCAAATAATGAAAAGAAATGGTATCAATTTTGGAAGTGATGTACTGAGTCCTGGCGTTTATGCCGCGAAAGTTCCTTGAAGATGAGGGGAACCCTCATGCAAACTCGCCAGAGGTGGCCCCAGAAGGGCGGTTTTTGCCCGCTGGGGTTGGCTTTGGGGGTTTGAGGGTTCGGAGGCTCGTGGTCAAGGGAACCGTGGAATAAAAAGCGAGGACGGACCCTAGGACAGGGCAAAGACTAATGTCTTCGCTAAGATTCGTGGTTCTACTGTTAGAAAAAGACGAATAAGAATATAGCATACATAGAATAAGGGAATGCAGTACAGATCAGGATACAAGCATTCCCTTGCTATTAATATGCTGTTTTTTTTTAATATACTTTTATTTATATAGAACGTCGGGTTTGACTATATAAAATATTATATTTTAAAAAGTATCGCCACTTTTGAAAACGCTTACTATAATGAGGGTACAAGAATTCATAAAATTTTAATATAATAATAAATAGGAAATAGTATAGAAATCGCAATGGCAGTTTTGAAATTTAGAGGTGGAGTAATTCTATTAGTGCAAGAACTTTTAAAAGCAGTAATGTAAGTTTATCATTTGTATAAGTTTTATTAGAAAAAAAGTCTTTTATTTTTAAAGGATCTCTTTTTTGTTTAAGTTACAATTTGATAATGAACTTAAAATAATCAGAAAATTCTCTATATTGAAAGCACTTTCTGATAAGATGATATATGGGTTGGATGGCACGAGTGGCTATCAGGGTATTTGGCGTAGGTGGGGCCGATACTAACAGGATAGATGAAATATTGCTTTTTACTATTATGAAATTTTACATATATTATAGAAAAAAGGAACTGACTTATAAAATAATGAGTAGTTCCTTTTTTATTTTACTACTGTTAGGGGTACCGCCAGCATTTTAGAAAAAAACCACGCTAAGAGCATGCAAGATTTTATACAAAAAATAGGAAGACATAGGGAACTATCGGGAGGCCAAAAGGCGCGCTAAGATAGGAATGTATAAAAAATGCATAGATCTCTAGAACAAGAAAAGACAGATCCCTTGTGAGAGTAGGGATCTGTCTTTTCCTTGCTACTGATAAAATTGTGCGTTATGTCAACCGAACATGAATGAAGTATACATTGAATTAATGCAACTGTTAAAATGAAAATGATGGGAAATCTACATAACAAAGGGAGATAAAAGCATGATAAAAAATTTAAATCTAGATACTATTAACCTTAATACCATTACAAAAGATATTACAGATCAACACGTAAATTTTGTTGTATCAGATGTTAATGATCACCGTCTTCGTATTGCAGTCTTTTCAGGAGAATATAAGTGGCATTATCATTCCAATTCAGATGAATTATTTATGGTTCTTGAAGGAGAACTATTGATTGACTTCAAAGATAAAGAAACAGCTGTTCTAAAACCTAACGATACATTACTAATTCCAGCAGGAACTATACACAGAACTAGAGCAAAACAAAGAACTGTAAACCTATGCTTTGAAAATAAAAACGCAGATACTGTTATTATTGATGAGTAGATAAATTAACTTCTGATAACAAGAAATTATGTGAACACAAAAGTCCTCCAGTTAAACAATTGGGAGGACTTTTAATATCCTTCTAAATACATTGAATCCCTATAATGATGTGTTATGTTAACCGAGCATGTATAGAATATACAACCCCAAAAAACAATACATCGCTCTTTCTGAATGGTATAATTTGGTTAAATAACATTGTGTATAAGGGGGAAGTCATGAGTATTAGAAGTTTATTTGACATCAAGCTCTTGCTGATTGGGTTGCTTTTATTTCTTGGTGGAATCTATGTTTCTCAATGGAGCAACCTTGCCATCATAGTTGGGATTGGCGGAGGAATTATTATGGGATTAAGTGCTACCAAGCAATTATTCAAAAACTAGATCCTCTCCCATGTAGGGAGGAGTTTGCTCTTTTTTGTAAAGAGACAACAGAAACTTACGTTTTCTGAAGGAGGACAATATGAATTCTTGGTTTTTAGCAATTCTAATTATTGTAGGTATGATCTCTATTGATGGTATAAACCGAAAGATAAACCGAGTTAATAGAAGACTAGAACGAATAGAAAATAGATTAGAACAGGTTGCTAAACAAATAGGTATCCCAGAGCATGAAGTCAACGAAGAACTTCGCCAATTAGTTAGAGATGGAGAAAAAATTGAAGCTATTAAGAAGGCACGAGAAGTTTTAGGATTATCATTACTTGAAGCTAAAAATTATATCGACTCTTTATAAAATGGATAACTTCTGATAACGAGAATTATGTGAACATAAAAGCCCTCCAGTTAAACAATCTGGAGGACTTTTAATAGTCTTCTAAATATACATGATTCCCTATGCTTCGCTATTTTTTATCTTTTTCCTTTGCTTTTTGGCTAGAGTGCTGGCTCGTCGTGTGGGGGCGAAACCCCACGTTTTAAACGTATCTAAACATCGAATAAGAAGAATTGCGGAACGATTAATCTAGGCGGTTCGGCTCGTATACTTGCTAGTCCAAGTCGAGAACCATTGCTTTGCTTTTTGTCTGTCGGCTTGGCGAAAAAAGCACACGAGCCGAAAAAAGTTTCGCAAGGACAACATTAAAAAGAAAAAGCGATAGCCTTTAGGTGAGGATTAACGAACCGACTTTTTGATGTTGAGGGTGGAGATTTTTGAATGGTTTTCTCAAAAATACGACCCGTTCCTTGCGGAACTTTTAGCCTTTATATATAGAGTGAGAAGAGAGAGAGTTTGAAAAGTGGTATAAAGTGTTGATATAACTAGGTTTATGACGTTTTTCGTGTGTATCGAAAACAATACATATTCGTATCGAAAACAATACACACGAAAATGAGTAAAAAAATAAGATTGACTAATTGTCAATCTTAAAATAATTTATCTGGTAACTCTTTCAATATTTTCATTTTCATAGCTTTATAAAAGATTGCTTTAAGTGCTTCATTTACATTATCCTTATCTCCTGCATAAATAATGTGAGGATTTACAAAAGCTTTTTCTAATTCAACTTCTGAAACATTATTATATAACTCTCGAATTTTTTCACTTTCAATTTCTAGATCTCTTTTTCTAGCATTTCTTTCAGCTTGTCCAAAATCTACAACTTTTGTTATAAAATAATTCTCTCCCTTAGTGGAAGGAATCAACTAACCTATGCTACAATGTGTATAGAATAATATACTAGGTTGATTCCAACCTGAATATAAAAAACCGCCTGTCCGCCAAGACATTGGGCGGTTTTTTCGTCTATCTCTATAATAACATAGAATCCCTTACTAAAGATTCCCATCTACAACATTCAATTCTCTCTTTCATCATCATGTAAAACCATGTTATAGACAGCTAGATTCAGATTTCACTCTTGAAACGCTCAGCATACTGTTTTAACGCTTCCTTTTTGGCTTCCCTATACTTTGGGTCGTCTTTGCCTTCCCCAATCGCTACAACGAGTTCTCATTGCTCATGTGTCTTTGTATCTTTTCTTATCTTGTCATAGTAATCTTTAATTTTACGATCACTTCGTTTTTGCTTCTCATTATACTTGTCTACCGCTTCTTGAAAGACATCCTTGTATACACTACGAATGTCCTTTTGAACAAAGTAAATATTCTCATGTAGCCTGGTTAGATCTATCCCAGGATTTCCATGAACGTTTTTTCTGTTATTATGGCTCAATGAACTTTGGTGAGATTGATTAAATGAAATAGAGAACAACATAAAGTGCCACCACTTCCCCTAGATTAATTGATACCATAAGTCTAGCAAAGCGACGAAATGGAGTCAATTAACGTAACCCTATACGTATTTTGACGCTAACGCATCAAAATCGATAGGGGTCTGCGACGCTTTTCGGCTTTGCCGAGCCATGCTTAGCATGGCAAAGACAAACCTTGGGCTTTGCCCAAACCCACTGGGGAACTCTTCCCCAGACCCCATCCATCGAACACCCCAACCCCTCAATCCTTGAGGGGCTCCCTCGCCGGTTGGCAGAGTCAAAAGGGTACCTTTTGACAACCACAAGAGGGTTGCATAGTGAGTCTGTCAACTCCTTAATGCTCCCTACGGTCCGCTTACCGTTGACAGACATTGAATCTAGTAATTAAGTTTTATATAAAGGGTGCCACCACATTGCTATCCAGATAAGCTCATACAACTTCTATTATAGTAGAGGTTGTTTCTTTTTTCTAAAGACTACGTGTAGAAAATTTAAAGATTTACATATGAAATAAACCCTAATGGGTTTCATTTTTTTCTTTCCCCCCTAGTAACTGATTTACAGTTGTTGATACCATATCCCAACTTTCCTTAAATACCTCTAATTGCTTTAATCCCTTCTTTGTTAAATGATAATACTTACGTTTAGGTCCTAGACTAGAGGTTTTTAAAATTCCTTCGATTAACTTTTCTTTTTGCATACGTAATAAAAGTGGATAAATACTTCCCTCGCTTACAAACGTAAAGCCATACTGATTTAATTTTGGACTTAATTCATAACCGTATATTTCTTCTTGTGAAATAATATATAAAATACAACCTTCTAATACACCTTTTAGCATTTGGCTATGCATCAATTAATCTCCTTTCAATAGATTGTTGTGCAAGTTAGTCTATGATTAGAGTGTAACATTAGGTAACTTGTTTTATAAGTGACTTAATAGTTCTTTAATAAAAAGTATAAAAATAGATATGGGGTGTTATTAACAAATTGAAAAAAATATGCTAAACAAAAAATACAAAAAACAAAGCCGTCCTGTGGGACCGCTTTGTTTTTTTACATAATTATGTGTTATCTGTAATTATTTATTTTTCTATCTGATCTTGATCATTCGGATTCACACTATATTTATTCAACTATAATCTTCAATTAATAATATTTTTCCTTCTTTAATCTCGAATACTGACTTCCCTTTTAGTTTCATCTTATTACCCATCTTTAATCCATTTGGAACATCAATAGCAAGTATTCCTTCATAATCAATTTGTACTTCTACTTTATTATCTATAACACTGTAGTCGATAATTTTCAGATGACGGCTTGAAAGAATTTTTGACGATTTTTCCGCTAGTTCTCTAAAACCCTGTATTCCTCTGATCTCCATGTTAAGTTCATCATTAGAAAGGTTTCTAAACAAGATATCATTATGTAAGAGTTTAATCATTCCCTTCACATCAAATGAATTGTATGCTTTAACATAATTTTCGATAATTTCTTTGATTTCCTCACTAATCATAATCAAACTCCTTTCGCAATTAAGAAATACACAATACTTTACAAATACATTCTCTATTATTTAAAAATTATCTTTCTATCTATTTATTTAATTACTTAATTTTACAATGAATATTGTATATATGTAAAATTAACATCCTCCCACATAATAACAGCAAGGGAATGCTTGTATGCTGATCTGTACTGCATTCCCTTATTCTATGTATGCTATATTTCTATTCTTCTTTTTCCGACATTAGAACCTACAGCTCAAATATCTTGGTTTTTTATCTTTTTCTGAAACACGTCCTATACTTTTTATTTCAGGGTTTGCATGACCACAATCCTCTAGACTTTCATGGTCAAATAAATTTCGTAACATAAACACATAGGATTTAGTGATTCTTCCATAATTGTCCCCACCACGAACCATTTTTAGTAGTTTCTATTTGTTTTTTAGTTTCTTGAACCTCTTTTATAACTTCAACTAATTTTTCATTATTTGATTTTAATCTATTTTCCATCTTTTTTTCTTGTTTACTTTGAAGTTCTGCAACAGTTTTTCGTAATTCTGCAATTTCTTTTTTTTGATCAGCTATTGTTTCCATAGCTAAAGTAAATTGATTCATCATTTGTTGAAATTTTTCTCCAACTTCTATTTGTATGGGAATCCTTAAGGATTCCCATTGTTGCTGCGTTACTGCGATTGTTGTTACGGTTTCCTCTTCAACTTCAATATTCCTAGCAACCATATGGGATAAACCCTCTTCAATCTCCGTTGCGCTTAGATTGCGATTGAATCCCTCCGCAATGAATCGTAATATCTCTACAGTCTCTGGACGATACTTCTTTCCCCTACCTTTTGTGAAATCGTTAGTAATTGGATTTCCATCTACTTACTTCTCCTATCTACACAATTTCTATTACACATCCTACAAATATTATTAATTTCTTTAGGATATATATCAAATTAATTCCACTAAAAAAATTCTTCCTCTTAAAACATACTAGGATTAGTATTACGTACCTACCAATATGGTAAATGAAATTATTGTTCGAAAGATCTAGCGGTTCGGCTCGTATAATAATAAATTTAAGCCGATAATCCTAAATAGTTGCTTTTGGCTATATCAGCTTGGTGCAGACACAACTCGAGCCGAAAAAAGTTTTGCAAGGATGTAGCAAAGCGAAGAAAATACAACCAGTTCCTTATGGAACTTTTAGCTTATATATAGAGTGAGATAGGGAAAATAAAAAAATTCAATAATATCAAGGGTTTATGCGACATAAGGTGTACCCAAAAAGGAACACCTGTGTACCCAAAAAGGAACACTTAAAAAATGTAAAATCGATATAAAAAATAGATGTCAATATAAAAATGACATCTAAAATAAATAAATAGGTAGTTTGTGTTTTGTACCATCTTCAGTAACAAAATTTCTAAGTGATTTTTTAAAGATTTTTTGAGTTGCTTTATCTAACCCATCTTTTGGAGAACAACACATAATATTTGGATTCACAAACCATGTACGACTTGTACAAATCCGACCATCTTCTGTAGTTGTTCCAGTTTCTGCAACTGCTAATAATCCTTTTTTCATTAAACGATTCATTAACTCTGAAACTTTTCCCCTAGTTCTATTTAATTTTCTAGCTAAATAACTAGGTGTTGCACTATCAGAATCAAATTCATTTTCTTTACTTATCCTTTCAACCAAAATATTTGTTTTAAATTCTACATAAGGTATTAAATCCATTAAAAATGCTTTTTCAGCTGTAGTTAAATAATCAATTTCACTTAAATAATTGTAATTATCCATAATAATTTGCACAAACCTCACCCGATTCATTGGCTTTTTCTTTTTTGCAATGAAATATTCTTCTCCTCCAGTTACCTTGCTTAATAACTGTAAAAGCATCATTTTCTCTTCTTCCGAATAACCACCAGCTTGTAATTGATCATAAATATTATCAATCTTACTATCTCTTAATTTTGCTTTTTTGTTGACTTGTCCAAAATCTACTATTTTGTTCACTGTTTCTCCTCCTACTTCCTAAACAAAAAACGAGAAACTAAAAAAGTGTATACATATTCCATTTTAAAAATAAAAACTTCATGTTAAGATACACATAAATTATATTATTCTTGTCTAGGATTTAAAAAAAGAAACCTTGTTACCGCAAGGTTTCTTTTTTAATTTTACCATAAATTTCTACATAAAAGTTTATTCTGTTTCTTCACTTCGCTTTTCTTCGTTCGTCCGCTTACCGTTGGTATAATATTAATAAATCATCAACTTATTCATAACGAAGTGCTTCAATCGGATCTAATTTTGCTGCTTTATTTGCTGGAATTAACCCGAAAATAATACCGAGCGTCATTGAGAATAATACACCGCCAACAACAACTTCCCATGAAACAAGAGGTGGCCATTTTGCAAATGTAGACACAATATATGCGCTGCCATAACCAAGACCAATTCCAATTAATCCACCAAGAAGTGTTAACATAACAGCTTCAATCAGGAATTGCAGTAAAATTTTACTGCGTGTTGCTCCAAGTGCTTTTCGTACACCAATTTCGCGCGTACGCTCTGTTACAGACACAAGCATGATGTTCATAACACCAATACCACCAACAACTAATGAAATCCCAGCGATACCGCCAATAATCATTGTCATAATGCTTGTCATTTTCGAAATACCTTCTTGAATTTCTTTTAAATTCCTCACTTCATATTTACCAGACGCATCATTTGGTTTACGATTATTTAATATATCAGCGGCTTTTTTACCCGCTTTTTCTAAATCATCTACATTTTTCGCTTGAACAGAGATACTTTGAATTTCATCTTTTCCATATAATATTGGCCACAATGTAATGGGAATTAAAGCTTCCGATGGTCCCATTCCCATGAACTCATTATCTGATTTATAGACACCGATAATTTGCATTGGTTGTCCTTTTATCTCAATAATTTTACCGACTGGACTTTCCTTTTTGAAAACCTTTTCTTCCATACTCTGACTGATCATTGCAACGTTACTACCTTGCTCAATATCTGATTCTTGTAAAGTACGGCCTTTTACTACTTTCACTTTATTTACTAAAAAGTACTCACTATCTAACCCTGTAATACTCACCATCTCTTTTTTATCTTCTATATCGAGTGATTCCATACTTGAATTGGTTGTAAGAACATGCGCAATCTCTGGAAGTTTTTTTATTTCAAAAATATCTTCCTCAGTTAATTTCGGTTGTTCCATCACTTCCATACCAAACGGATCGTTTATATCAGCACTATACTGAATTGGAATTATATTATTGCCAGCCCCAGCAAACTGCGACTTCAGCGCTGCTTCTCCACCTTGTCCAATCGCCACAACAGTAATAATGGAACCAACACCGATAATAATCCCGAGCATTGTAAGTGCCGAACGTAGTTTATGAGCTAGAATAGAAGATAGGGCAATCTTTATACTATCTAGTAAACTCATACCGCACACCTTCTATCTTCTGTAATTTTTCCATCTCTTAGTACAATACGACGCGAAGAATACGACGCAACTTCTTCTTCATGCGTAACCATAACAATCGTTGCACCTTCTGCGTTTAGCTTCGTGAAAATATCCATAACTTGTTCCCCCGACTTTGTATCAAGGGCACCAGTTGGCTCATCGGCCATAATAAACGTTGGATCATTTGCAATTGCTCTTGCAATTGCGACCCGCTGCTTTTGTCCACCTGAAAGTTCACTCGGCAAGTGATGTACACGGTCGGCCAATCCAACTTTTCCGAGTGCTTCAAGAGCTCTTTGACGGCGCTCCGCTTTCTTCACACCACCATAGATAAGTGGAAGCTCTACATTTTCTACCGCTGAAAGGCGTGGCAATAAGTTGAAATGCTGGAATACAAAGCCGATATATTCATTACGGATGAGGGCAAGC
>NZ_JABUAE010000061.1 GCF_013314535.1 Bacillus sp. Xin1
GATTGATTAAAATGGTTTCTTCTTTAGCAGATTTTAAACCGGTTTTTCAATCGTTATCACCCTTTGTATACTAACCGAAGATATATGCTGCAAATCCAATAGCAGCTATAACACTTCCAATAATAAAAAGTAAACTAATAATCCCAAATAATAAGTAAGCTAGATAATAAAAGCCTATTGCCACAAATACTACGATCAATAAGATCCCCAATACTTGTAAAAGAAATGTTTTTAATAAATATAATATACTTAAAATTACTCCGAATACTATTGTAAAATATCCAAGTAATTTTAAAATTTTCAACCATCTTCTTCTATTAGCCACTGAAATGCTCATCCATAATCACCTCTTTTTATTATCTTTATAAAAAATATAAAAAGGAGTGCCTTCTTTAAAAAGTAAGCACTCCATCATGTTATTATTTATCTTGTTGTCTTTTGCTTCTTCCCATACAAATACTATATTGTAAATTATCCTTAAAGCCATTTATTTATATCCATATTTCTTTTTATAGGTTTATTTACTGTCTCTTCTTCAATCTTTTCTTCCGATTTTTCAATATCATCATTCGTTTTATTTTCTTCTTTAGCGACTTTATTTGATATTTCGTTTTCTTTAATTGAACTACCTTCTTCTTGTTTTCTGTATGTTAAAGGCGCTAGGGAAGATACACCTCTTGGTATATCTCCTTGTAGCATCCCTTTTGCACTAAGAAGGTCTTTTGCCATTCCCAGCTTGACTTCTTCACTATCAACGCTTTGTGTTCCATACAATGAGATAAAATGTTCTAAAACCTTTCTTGTTGCTTCGTTTGGGTTTTCCTGAGCATCTATCCAAACGAATAATTCCGGGCATCTTTGACGCATCTTTTCTGATAATGGAATTTGAATCGCTTTTGGTTTTGCCATCATAATCACCTAGTTTACTTGTTCTGTTTGAAGTGCAATTGAGCTGAATACGGTCATACCTTTTACATTCATTTCTGTAGCATTTTTAGGATTGATCCATAATATTTTAATCTTTTTGGAATCACAAATTTCTTTTAGCTCTTCAAAAAGATTCTCTTTTAACTGAATACTTCCACCACCATAGACCACAACCACGTCTACATCATATTTTAAATCTTGTAATTTAGTTTCTGCTGTATCTAACACTTCATCAGCTAAATTAAACTTTGCTCTTGCTAGAAATTTCTTAGCATCTTCATAATATTTAGGATGCTCTTCTTTTAGATACCCAGCAAACTCTTGTCTTTCTACAGAGAATCCCCATTCATCTTCAAAGTCTTTTTTAGCACGTTCAATCGCATGACCTATACCATGTCTTTCTCCAGAAGAGTGGTCATTATCATAGTCATATCCTTTAGTAACTACATATTCTGTAGTTCCGTCGCCTATATCTATATGAAGAAGACGCTTTTCACTGAAATATTCACCTGTTATCTCCTTCATATCATACATTTCTTTAAATTCATCAAATAAGTCGTCATTTCTATAGTTACCTTTTCCATCTTCAATCAGTGCAAATAGTGCAACCGTTCCTTCTTGTACAACGATAACCTTTTCAAATTTTAAAGTTACGTAAATTCTTACATCACCAACAGTAACTGTTACGTGATGACTACTATTTGTAAATCTTTCAGATAGTTCTTTTGCTTTTTCTTTATTCCATTCTGATGCAGGTAGAGCTGTGACCATTGAAATATTAGCTTCAATATTTGCTCCCTCTTCCAAAGAACCCTCATTTTTAAACATATCTTGAACTGCACGACAAGCAATTGCACTAACTGTGGTCATAATTGTAGTATCTTGTTTATGCTTTCCACGATTTGATCTAATGTTCAGGTTCTGAAGATCTGCACCTGATCGAATCGCACGTTCACCGACGAAGACTCTTTGAGCTACTTGACCTTTTAATGCTGATGAATTTACAGTTACATCCATATTGTGAAATAAACCATATACTAATTCCTCAATTTTCTTTTCCATTGGTACTGGTTCTTTGTAAACATAACTATATGTATTTGGGAATTTCAACATTTCTCCGTTAATTGTAATCTTTTTCTCTGAATTCCCGTTATCATCTTCTACAAAGTAATTTATTTTCATTTATATTACCCCTTTCTAATTGAAAAGAATTTATTTTAATTAATTTTGAATTATATTAACTATATTTTATCGTAAATCATTATTGAACGCAATAAAACAAATAAATATAAATTATTTTAAATTAAAATAATTTATATTTATTTAAAAATGATTTGTCATTTAGAATCAAAGGATGGCCTTATCGTTAATTATAAATTAAAATAAATTATAATTATTTATTTTAATTTATTTTAAACTAAAATAAATATCGTTATTTCCAGAATTTCCACCATTTTTTTTCTTCTTTATTTTGTGATGCTGCAATAAGCCTTTTTGTTTCTTGAATTTCTCTAACATGCGTTAATAGTAACGAATCACGTTCATCATATCTGTTCTCCATGCGTTCTAAGCGTTCTGCATTCATTATTTCTAAGCGTTCGAGTTGTTGGATTTTTTCTTTCAGTAATATTTGCTCTTGTAGTAATTTTTCTATAAACTCTTGATTAATAATTATTGTGTTCTCAGGAAGAACGCTAGGCGTTCTACTATTTTTTTCAGGAATTTTGTCTTCTTCATTCTCAACAAACGGAACAGATAAAACAACCTTCACAGCACTTTCAATGCTCATCCCAGCTTCTTGAATCAGCTTTTTCATCTGTTCTAGTACTTGAATATCTTTTTGAACAAAAGCACGACTATTTTTTGCCCCTTTAACAAAAGAGTAGTTTTCTTGCTCCAAGGCAATACACCACTTTCTAAGTGTGCTGGTTCCTATTTCTAAGCGTTCTGCAACTTCCTTCGTCCAAAATGAGCGTTCTTGCAACTGTTCTACCTCCTTAGTTTTTATATAGAACGCTTCCACATTATTTGTTAAAACTCCTACACTTTATATTTATTTTTTAAATGAAAAAATTCCCCATGCCTCGTTATATATTTCCATATAAAATATCAAGCTACTTAATTTCTACAAATATTGATAAGAATAAAATATTCAATTTATAATATAGTCATTAATAGTGTAGTTGTTTAGGGAATCCTTGTGCCTATTTCAAGTGCTTATATAAGTATTAGACAAGGTATGTAGGTTTTCCCTAAAAAGAGACAGAACGCCCGTTTAAATTTCAATCCTGATTTAAGAGCACCGTATTTATTAATTCTTGTTTTAAAAAATTAAACTCAATAAAAACATTAGAATTTATTTTTTAACCATGGCTCTTACTCTGACAAGCATTACAAGATTTTTTCTTAGTAAAATTCAAAGTTAAATTGTGAGTAAATAATAGAATTTTCAGCTTATATAGAGTGTAAATTTTATAGATAAATAGATAAGAAAAATAATAAAAAGTTGAGGTAATGAGAAGGTCTTTAGAAGATGTTTGCGTGAAAAATTGGTAATTTGAGAGGGAGATATATCAAGGCACGGCAAATAGCCTTGCTTGTATATATTTTTTTGAGCAAGACTGTAATATACATGTTTTTTAAAATTTGCAAATTAGTATTGATTTGTATTCAGTTTTTGCAGGATAAGATCAAACTTTGGATCATCAATCCAATTGTAAAAATTGAATTTAGTTCTATATTTTTCTTCACATTCAACGTTAGCGTTACGGTCTTTTCTCTGTTTAGATTTTTCAGCGAACATTTTTATAAAATGAGAGGGATTACTTATTTCAGCTTGATTATATTCAAACCATTCAACGCATTTTTCGAAATCCCATCTTTGATAACGGTCAATTTTTTTCGGCATTCTTAAGGCTATAGTATAAGCATCCTGTTCTGTTAAATATGTTACTCGTTGACTTGTTATATAGTGATATGCTTTTTTCTGATCTTCACTTAAATAATCATTTAAATTTTGCGATCTATCAGTAGTATTTTGTAAATTAGTATTTGGTTTTTCTACTTCTTCAAAATTTAAAATATCTATGCCGTTAGATGAAATATTCTTTTCCTCATGCTTTGATACAACAGACTTTTTAAAGAGTTTTCTCTCTAAAAACTTAGTGAAAGTAGAACATACATCAATTGCTACAGCCCATTTCATCTTGAAGTATTCAATAATTTTTAAGTAATTGTTATGTAGAGTTAAAATGTAAATTGATGGGGCAATTTTACCATGTCTTCGTACTTTGATTTGTTGACACACTCCCAAGTCTTGCAACCAATTAAACACGTAGTTAATAATGGGCTTTGAAATCCCAGCTTTTTTGCTGATATGATCTTGTTTTACTTGAGAATATCCTTCTTGTACCAAGTATGATAAAACGGTTTCTAAAGCTTCAAATTTTCGTGGTGTAAGGTAACCATTTGTAGTAACACCTTCACATTCTAGGACAATATTATCAATATAAGTAGTAACTTTCTTGATTGCTTGATTAATAGCCCCAGGTGTTTTGGATAAGTGTTTGATTCGGGGACTTAATTCGGCCTTTGCTCGACTGAGCAAAAAGTTTTGAAGTAACACAAAAAAACCTCCTATTTTCCCCACTAAACACATACAGAAAAAACATAGAAAAATAGAGGTTCTTATTCACATTATATGCACCTTATGGTATAATTCTAACTATAAGTGAACATTTAAAAATGTGAAATAAGACCCATACTATTCTTGGAGTTTTAAATTGGTATCTAGTTTGGCGACAGGAACCAATTTAAAACTGAGTGTAGTGGGTTTTTTTTGTTTATATATCTTTTAAAATCATTTCTCTCTAAAAAATACAATCTTTCTTTTTATATTATATTGTTATCAATATAATATCAATCCCCTTAGGTAGGTTTTGTTATCCCATGTGTGAAAATTCATACTAATTCTTTATTAAAATATAGTTAGCAGGAAGTGATTTTTTTGGCTTAAAATAACTGAATTTTCAGTAATATAATTAGAAACATTTTTATGATAGGTGGTGTATACATAACCATAAGGGCTTCATGTTAAGATAATTCTAATTATATAATTTATGAGGAAGCGATATTAAGTTTAAACATAATGACAAGATAAATCTTCGTTACTTTGACTGTATATTGATATCAAAGTGTCGATTGCCCAATTACGATAGCAATTTATTAGCTTACAAGAATATATCAGAGTGTTACACCATAATTAAGAACTTTTTTCTGTAATTAATATTGGATAATGTATCTTGTGCTTGGAAGGGGGAATTACATTGGAGAATTTAATGAAAAAGTTATTGAAGCTTAAAGAGGATAAGAATATAAGTAGTAGGAAACTTGCAAAGGAAATTGGAAGCAGTAAAACTACGATTGATAACGGGCTTCAATGTAAAACAGATGAGTTTAAATTTGAAGTTTTCTTAAAGCTAATTCAGTCCATTTGCGATAGTCCTGAAGAGCAAAGACAAATGATTCATGAATATATTCTTCTATGTAAAACTCCATTAAATGTACGGAAGGCATTATGCTATTGCCAAGCAATGGGTGAATACGATTTAATAAAAAAAATTATAGAAGAACATGCTGAGACAAAGGGATTAAAGAAGTATTTAGCTGTTTATAAGATTCAAAATAAGAGAAATCAAAATATTGCAAGAGGACAACAACTTCTTGATGAAATTTATGTAAAAGATTTTTCATCAGATCCCGATTGTCAAGCATCCTTGAATATTTTGTATATGGAAGCCATGTATGATAAGCAAAATTACAATGCTATTATTCCGCATGCTGATCGTATGGAAGCTAACTTAAAAGAGATAAAACAGGACTATATTAAGCAGTGTTTACAAATGAAATATAAAGAACGATTAGCTTATATATACTTAATGAGAAATGATCTAGAAAGGTGTCGGAATACATGTTATGAAATTTTAGATTCTGAGATGGATATTTCTATAATTAAGGCCACAGCCTGGTGTTGCTTGGGGGAAAGTTTTATATTTGAATGCCCGTATACGGCTGAAAAGTACATTAAAAGGGCGATTTCTTTATGTGAAAATATAGAAGTTCCACAAAAAACACAAAAGTATCTTGCCTTTCATACTACGCTAGCACACTTGTATATAGAAAACGGTATAAATTTAGATGAAATTAGGTTTGATCTTATTCATACATCTGAAGAAGCATTTTATGAATGTATGCATGGTGATTGGGGAAGAGGAATAAAATTATATGAGGGATTGAGAAAAGATGGAAAGGAATTCACCGCTTTTCAGCAGTATTCGTTTTCTAAAGTAAATAATGATATAATAGGATTAAAGAAATCTTTGGAATATTTCGAATTAACAGGTAATGTATTTTACTCGCAATATGTCAAGAAAGAGCTATTAAAAGAAGAGGTGAAGTCAAGTGAATAAATACTTTGTCGTTACATTATATACTGTAATGATATTGACATCGTTTTTTCAATCAGACACAAAAGAATCACAACATGCACAATCACTAGAGACAAATAAATATGTTATGAGTATGATGGTTGATCCCGGAGGCGGATGAGCCGTTTAAATGAGAAAGACGCTACTAACAAGTAGCGTCTTTCGTACTTTTTAAGAGTGGTTCACTATTTAATAACAGAAAAATTTCGTGCCAATTAAAAATATAAATAATTAACTAAAATACGGGAGGAACACAAAATGAATTTTAATCAAGAATGGTTTAATGAAATGATTGATAAGGACAATCAAATTTTAGAAACTTATCGTGAATTGTTACTTTTAATTGAAAATTTCCAAGAGGAATAGCGTGTTTTAATTGTTTTTCAATTTGTTTTTAGTTTCAATTCTATGAGTTAAATATTTAGCGTATTCAATTAATTCATTTTCTAATAGTGGTTTATCTTTATCTGGAATGCTCTTATAACTCTCATATAAATCTTTAGCTAAACGCTCTACAATAATTTTTCGATCTTCAGTTGGAAGCACTTCACTATCACCAATTTTATTATTTAGGAGTCGGTCTGTACTCGTATTAAAATAGATAGAGATTTTTTGAAGCATTTCAAAATTTGGTTCTTTTCTGTTGTTTTCCCAATTGGAAATAGTGCTACTAGCGACTCCTAGAACATCACCAAGTTCTTTCATACTTAATCCTTTAAGTGTTCTTAGGATTCTAACATTTTCTCCAAAATAATTTTGTATCATCTATTTCACTCCAATCATCTTATTTTCTTACGGGATAATATTTTTCACTTTAAGTGGAAAATATTCACCTTATGGATAAAAAACTTTCCTAAAGGGATTGACATTCTACTTTTAGGAGAATAGAATGTAATTAAGGGGGTGAGAAATTGACCGTGTTACGCTATATTAGGGAATCAAAAGGTCTTACAATTCAAGAGGTATCTGAGGCCTCTGACATACCTGTAAAAACTCTATATCATATTGAAACTGGTAAAAAGGGACTTATCGAGAAACGTGCAAAAGTTCTTGCTAATCTCTTTAATGAGCCCATTGAAAAAATCTTCTTTGCTACGTATTATCGAGCAAAGTTGGAATGAAACACTTCTTAGCATTACACAATTATACATTTATATTGTAAATCAGTAATGAAGAAAAGGTACAATTTTAATGTTATTTTTTTAAATTTAAAATCTGAAAATTCTGATTTTCGTTCTTTGAAAACTGCATAATATGAGGGAGCTGTTAGTCATGTTGAAACGATCGTATCAAACGTTACTCATTGCTATGAGTATGCTTCTAGTTGTTCTAAATTTTGTATTTCCGCTGACGAAAGCAAGTGCCGAAGTCATTAATCGTGAGAGATATGAAATGAAATGGAGTTATAGCCCCATGTACGGGAAAGAACTACGAACAGAGTTACTGAAGAATACAAATGGTCAAATTGCGTACTGTTTAACGTATGGAAAACTCAGTCCCAATGGAAACGACCTTCCGGAGATGGGGCGCACAGATAATATTGTGTACCGAGTCCTTCTAAATGGATACCCACAAAAGAGTCCGGAAGAACTGGGTGTTTCAAACTGGCAAGAGGCGCATTATGCAACGCAGATTTCTGTTTGGTCGGCACTTGGGCAAATTGACATTAATGACGTTCAGCATAAGAATGCGAATGTTGCCAAAGCTGTAAAAGCAATTATTGCTGGGGCAGATGCGAGTCAGGAAACGCAAGAACTGTACATGAATGTAACACCAACAGACAGTCAAGAAGCAAAATTAAACGGTGAGTACTTTGAGACGACAAACTATCAAGTAGAAAGCAACGCAAAGAACGGTGTATTTACAGTCCAACTAACCAATGCACCAACTGGAACAAAAGTTGTTTCAACAAACGGAGAAGAGAAACAACAGTTCAACCTAGGAGAACAATTCCGTATCCTTGTACCGAAAGCCTCTCCAAGTGGTACTTTTTCCTTGAAAGTATCTTCTAATCTTTCTAAGTTACATGCAGTAGCTTATAAGGGAAATGACAAAATACAGGATGCAACGGTCTTATTAGAAAGAACAGAGGAAAAAGTAAGCACAGATCTACAGGTACACTGGAAATCCCTTGGTGGATTAAAGGTTGTAAAAGTAGGAGAGCAAAAAGAAGTGCTACAAGGTGCTGTATTTGAAGTATTCAACAGTGCAAACGAAAAGGTAGGTACGATTACTACCAATGAGGAGGGGACAGCGAGCCTTTCTGGTTTAGAAGCTGGAAAGTATTCTTTAAAAGAAGTGAAAGCTCCTACTGGTTATGTATTAAATGACCAACCCAAAATCCTTGAAGTGAAAACTAGTGAAGTTGCAACAATCACTGTAGAAAATACAAAAATCAAAGGAAATGTGCAACTTTTAAAAGTAGATCAGGATGGTAAAAAGAAATTAGCGGGTGCCGTGTTTGTCCTTGTAGATGAAAAAGGAAATCAACTTCATGAATATACAACCGATAAAGACGGTTTAATCAAAGTTAATAACTTACCTTTTGGAAAGTATCAATTCATTGAAAAATCTTCACCAACTGGTTACATCTTGACGAAAGACCCAATTCCTTTCAATATTACTGAGAATGGAAAAACAATTGAACTAATTGCAAAAAATACACAGGCAAAAGGCTCACTTGAAATCACGAAAGTAGACGTAGCTGATGGAAACAACAAACTTCCAGGAGCGGAGTTTACAATTTACAACGAGAAAGGGGAGGAAGTAGTAAAAGGGAAAACAAACGAGCAAGGTATTGCAAAGTTTGAAAAACTCCCAGCGGGGAAATACACATATAAAGAAACATTTGCGCCAGAAGGTTATGTAGTGAATGAAGAGACTTTCTCTTTCGAAATTAAGGCGGATGGCGAGATTATTAAACATATTGTAAAGGATAAAAAAATTGAAGGCATTTTAGAAATCACGAAAGTAGACGTAGCTGATGGAAACAACAAACTTCCAGGAGCGGAGTTTACAATTTATAACGAGAAAGGGAAGGAAGTAGTAAAAGGGAAAACAAACAAGGAAGGGATTGCGAAGTTTGAAAAACTCCCAGCAGGAAAGTACACATATAAAGAAACATTTGCGCCAGAAGGTTATCTGATTAACGAAGAAACCTTCTCTTTTGAGATTAAAAAGGATGGAGAAATTATCAAGCATACAGTGAAGGATCAAAAGAAACCGACACCATCTACACCAGAGACTCCACAAACACCAGAACAGCCAGAAACACCACAACCACAGACACCAGAACAACCAAAAGTAACAGAAAAACCAGTTACACCACAACCAGAGAAACCACAACAGATTGTTACAAAACCACAACTAGAACAAACACCAAAGAAAGTAGAAAAAGTAGATGCAAATCTTCCTACAACAGGCGGTAAAGCTGAAAATCCATACATAAAATGGATTGGAATTGTATGTGTCGTACTTGGCGCAATTGGAGCTGTATTTGCAGTAAGAAACCGTAAAAAAGCTCAATAATTCAAAGTAAGAAAGGAGAGAAAGACATGCTAGGAGTCATTCAAAGGTGCTCAGGGCTTCTACAGGCAATGAAGAGTTCGAATCAAGAGGAAAAGGGTGTAGATGTAATCAAAGCTTCGCAAGAGGCGTATCAAACAGTGATAGAGGGGATAAGAAAAGCAGAACAAAAGTTTATCTTCATTTTTGATCCAACGGGTCAATTTTACGAAGATACACATCAACAGAAATTAAAACAAGGCTATCGTGTTGTAAAGTATGATTTGTTAAGCGAAACAGTTTCTTTAGATTATGAAGATTATCAAAAGGTTGTCACGTATATCAGCATAGATACAAGTAATAGCACCTATGAAGATCGAGGAGAAGCGTTATCTCATTTTCTTCATTTCCTAACAGAGAAGAAGAAAATCCGACCAATTCATCTGGTATTTTATCAACTCAATCTTTATCCTATCCCTCATATGGAGCAGTTTTTAAAAGAAAGTGCCGCCTATAATATTCGAACTTCCATCGTAGTAGAATCTCATTCCGTTTTACAGCGTATATACGGAAAACATGGAGCAAAACGAATTGCTACCTCATGTCAGACAACGGTTCTAGCATAGTCTTACCTTTCAAAAATCAAGAATTTAGGGATTTCACAGCCATTCATGATATATAGATGGCTAGAAAACTATACAAGATGAAAGGGGGGATTTTAAGTCCTTCCCCTTTTGAGGAGGCGATACACATGGGAAAAGAGCAGAGACTTGCATTCTATGATATATCGTCGTCACGTGCACAAAGTGTCAAAACATTCGATGGCAAAGTGTATCAGCTAAAAGGAGCGGTAGCGGTAGAAGATACAACAGGAAATATCGAGAGGGTTGCAGAGATTTATTACCGTGTCCGTTCAGTCATGGATGAAAAACAAAAAGTAATTGCCAAGAGAAGAAACCAGGATGATGAATTGACGACTGTGTGCCAACGACGGAAATAAGATGATTTTCGAGAAAAAAACAAGCGGTTTTGGAGTGTGCTGAGATAGGTTTATCCGATTTTGGAAAAACAAACAATTTCGTAACTATTTTTATAGTCGTTCAAAACGAAAGTTTTTCCTTATCGAAGCACAATTGCCCTTTGAAAACTTCACATGCGTGCCCCCTTTCGAAACGGTCACTAAAAAGGTTGGGTATACGATTGATTCATTGTTCGGTGTGTGCGTACGTAAAACACACCTGTGATCACGGGGAAAATACGGTGTATCCATCATCTGTAGGAGTTAGTAATCGTGAGGAATATCCCAGTATGACATTCTAAAGAAGCGATGAACACAAAAAACAGTAGATACACAAGGTTCTACGGACATGCCAAAACGTTGTGCAGTATTGGGCTTATGAAGTTCGGTCGGGATGAATGTTCATATGCATGCCAATATAGGGTTTACCATATCAGCCATAAATGGTAATTAATCATTATTTTCCCAATATTCTTGCTATAATAATAACCAGATGTGGAGAAACGATCTGAACTCTCAGTAGACTCCAAAATCGCTTGTTTAATACAAATAGGGAGGTCAAATTATGACTCGAAAATCAAAGCTCATTGCCGTTATTGTTGCATTGGTTGCAATCTTAGGGATTGGTTCCACACTGGTATTCTCAAATAGCAAGAAAGGAGAACTTGAACAGTTAAAACCATTAGAGGTTAAAAAATTCATGTCACAAGATGGTACAGGATTTGTAGTTTACTCCTTTGATAAAGAACAAAGAGATTTTTATACAAATCAAGTAAAGAAAGTTTTTGACTCTAATGGTGTAAATGGTAAAGAGTTAAATAGTTATCACCCAGAATATGACGGAACTAAAGATCAATCATACTATGGAGTAAAACAAGATCCAGATACTCTAGCATTTTATCAAAAAGGTGAATTGAAAAAACAAATCAAATTTGAAAAACACAAACCATCTGAATTAGAAAAAGAATTAGATGTGTTTGTACGTAATATGAAGGAAATGTATATGGATAAATAATTGGATAGAGAGGCGGTGTAATAAATTGTCTAATCCAACTGTTACACAACGTGATTTAAAGAAATCACGAGACTTGGTCGAAAAGTTGTTGAAGGTCAAAGGAGAAAGTTATCAAAATTGGCTCCATGCACAACATCAACAGTTCATTGAAGGAAATCAAGAATTAATATTAGAAGCACTCACTCTATTTGTAGAAGAAGAAAAAGGTTCTAGTAGGGCACCTGAACGTCCGGTGGATCTTTCTCAGTCAAGTGAAGTTGTATAACACAAATATAAGGAGAGTGTAGGATATGTTTAAATTAAACCAATTAATTCTAGGTGCCGGAGATGGCATGGCTAGTTTAGTTAAAACAGGTGAATCAGTATTAACCTGGGCACAACGTTTAGGAATCATTAGTGCGGCTATCGCATTTTGTATCGGTGGTTACTACCTGATCTGGGGTGGGGAAAGAGGAAGACACCAGAGTAAAGGATGGTTTATTGGTTCAGCAGTAGGATTAATCATTGTAATGGGTGCAAAGGGATTGGCAGAAGGGATTAATAGTAATATCAAATTTGGATCCATTTTGTTCTTTTGGATGTGAGGATACAACAAAATACGTTTGGGTAAAGAAGCTATGCAATTGTATAGCTTCTTTTTATATGCCAATGTAGAGCGTTACAAAGGGGAGGAGGATACAATTTATGCTAGAAGTCATGTTTACCAAAAGTACAATACCAGAGATTAAAAGTTTTCAGAAGATGTCGTTACAGGATGCTTGTAAGATTTCGTACCAACTCGAACAAGGGTTACAGGAGCAAGAAAGTATTGTCCATGTAGATTTTCATATTTTAGATCAAGACAATGAATTGTATGCAGGGACGTTGTCTCTAGGGGCTGGTTATGCTTCACATTTGTATGAACATGTAGAAAACAAACTGTCTGCCATGGAAATGGATGAGGAACAAGAGGAACAAAAAGAAGAACTGTTAGAACTGATGCGACAAGATATTGAAGAGTTTTTAAAGGGAATTGCTCCACCTGAAGAGGTAAAAGAACCAGAAGAAAACAACGGAACTAGAGGGAAACAACATGCTAATAAAGAGCTTCCTTTAGAAAAAGGAAACAGGAACAAAAAACATCTGTTTCAAATTATCGGGGGAGCCGTTGGTGGGATTGTAGTAGGAGCTGTAAGTGTTTTTTCCTTGTATACTGTCCCAACAAACTCAGTTGAAGCAAGAACAAATCAGCCGGATACACATTTAGTGAAAGGACTTCAACAAGCTTCTATTCAGCAATATCCAAAGGCAATTCAAGAGTTTGAGAAATTGGATTATAAAGAGCTAGATAAAGAGAGTCAAAAAGCAGTTTTATTCTCTTACTTATTAAGTGGAAAGGCAAATAAGGCCATACAGTATGAAGCGAAATTTGCGGAGAGTGTTGTAGCTTACTATATCGGTATCGACAATATGAAAAAAATAAATGAGATAAATATTAAAAATGATGTGATTGATTTTGAAAAGGCGGCACTCAATAAGAAATATGAGGATGTAATTCGATTAAAAGCCAAAGTCAATATGGATGGTAGACGTGAAAAACTTGTAGCTGAAGCTTATGTGAATCAGAAGAAATTTGATGATTGCTTTACTTTTGCAAAAACACAAGGAAACAAAACGCTAATGAAAGAGGTAAAAGAGCTACAAAAGAAAGATGTGGGGCAATCCACTCTTAGTGAAGAAGAAAAGAAAGCGAAAATCGAAAAAATTGATAAGGAATTAAGCGAGATCTAAAGGGGGAAGAAACGCGATGCCATTAAACTATCAGAAATTTTTTAGACAGATGGGAATGGTAGCTGTAGGTGGTTCGTTGTTATTGGGTAGTGCTGGTTGTAGTTGGTTTGGAAGTAAGGAAACAGCAAAAAGTAAGCCAGCTATAACCAAAAAAGCTGATAAAAATAAACCAGAAGAAAAGAAAGAAGAACTAAATAAAAAAGACTTTGAAACAATGACAGAAAGTGCGATAAATAGTCAGGATAAAGATGTGGCACACGTCTTAGACATTGATAAAAACAAAGTAACTTATAAGGATAAAACAATTGCAAGTACTCTTCAAAATGGAGATGAAACAACTTCTCGTGTTCTAGCTCTATTTGACAACGAAACTTCAGATAAAACGATTCATGATACAGCGAAGGACAATGTGGTGGCAGTTATTACAGATGGAAGTCCGCAAGTAACAGTGAAGGGGGACCAATTTGCATTTGGTGATCAAAATACAAACTTATCACTAGCAAGCATTGTAGATGTGGCTCCAACGGAGAAACCGCCAGTAGAACCACCAACAGATCCGGGAGATACGAAACCACCAGTGGAACCGCCAACGGATCCAGGGGATACGAAACCGCCGGTAGAACCGCCAACGGATCCAGGGGATACGAAACCGCCGGTAGAACCACCAACAGATCCGGGAGATACGAAACCACCAGTGGAACCGCCAACGGATCCGGGAGATACGAAACCACCAGTAGAACCACCAACGGATCCGGGAGATACAAAACCACCAGTAGAGCCACCAACGGATCCGGGAGATACGAAACCACCAGTAGAGCCACCAACAGATCCGGGAGATACGAAACCACCAGTAGAACCACCAACGGATCCGGGAGATACGAAACCACCAGTAGAACCACCAACAGATCCGGGAGATACGAAGCCACCAGTAGAACCACCAACGGATCCGGGAGATACGAAACCACCAGTAGAGCCACCAACGGATCCGGGAGATACAAAACCACCAGTGGAACCGCCAACGGATCCGGGAGATACAAAACCACCAGTGGAACCGCCAACGGATCCGGGAGATACAAAACCACCAGTGGAACCACCAACGGATCCAGGAGATACGAAGCCACCAGTAGAACCGCCAGTGGATCCACCAAAGGACGGAGGAGATAAGCCAAAACCACCAGTGGATCCACCGAAGGACGGAGGAGATAAGCCAAAACCACCAGTGGATCCACCGAAGGACGGAGGAGATAAGCCAAAACCGCCAGTGGATCCACCAAAGGACGGAGGAGATAAGCCAAAACCACCAGTAGAACTACCAACGGATCCGGGAGATACGAAACCACCAGTGGAACCGCCAAAGGATGGAGGAGATAAGCCAAAACCGCCAGTGGAACCACCAAAGGACGGAGGAGATAAGCCAAGACCGCCAGTGGATCCACCAAAGGACGGAGGAGATAAGCCAAAATCATCTGTTTTAGTTTAATAGTAAAAGGTAACAAGCTGGTTGAACTTTCAACCAGCTCTTTTATTTTCTAAAAAGGAGGGAACAATGTGCATCAAAAAGCACCATTGAAATACAAATTAGCTGAATGGAAGGTACTCATCCCAATGAGTGCTTTTTTGTTTAGTGGAATTTTTTTGATTGTAAATTTTCTAGGGAACGTCATCGTAGAAATGGTGAAGACAACATTTTCAGACTTAGTACATCCAAAGCCTTTTCATATCGGGATAGAGGATCTATATACCTTTCAACATCCGTTGTTACTTTATTTGGTATTATTCCTGATTGCGAGTGTATGTACCATGCAATTCACCTACAAGATTCGTTCGAGTTTTAAAGATTTAAATCAGAATCAAAAAGATTCTTCTCGTTTTGCAACACTTGATGAGGTGAAAAGGCAATATCGAGCAATTCCTGAAAAAACGGAACGATATGAAGGAAAAGGTGGTGTGGTCATCTCTAGGTATGATGAAATTTCGGTGAAATCCATTTTACGACAAGCGAAAAAAGTGATGGAAGCAAAAGGAATGGAAAAATGGAAAGAAATAAAGAAGTTAAAAGATAGCGCAAAGGCAGGACGTTTATTAATTGATGATGGTGCTGTTAGTAATTTAATCATCGGGACAACGAGATCTGGTAAAGGGGAAACGTATGTATTTCCAACAATTGATGCATATTCTCGTGCCGAAATCCAGCCGTCTTTAGTCGTCAACGATCCTAAGGGGGAGTTGCTAGCGGCATCGAAAAAAACGCTGGAAAAACGGGGCTTCCATATTGAAGTTTTAAATTTAATTAACCCGTTAGAGTCGATGAGCTACAATTTGCTTCAGCTTATCAAAGACGCCTACAAACAAGGGGATACAGCAACAGCTCAGACACTTTGTAATACACTATCCTTTTCTCTTTATTACAATCCAAATGTGAAAGATCCATTTTGGAATAATAGTGCAATGAGTTTATGTAATGCATTAATTTTAGCGGTTATAGATAAATGTATCCAGGAAAAGACAGAGGATAAAATTTCGATGTATGCAGTCGCAAACATGTTATCGGAGCTTGGTTCCAAAGAAATTGTAATTGATGCAAAAGGAAATACCCAAAATGCATTAGATATATATTTTGAAATGCTTCCCGCTGAGAGTGTTGCGAAGATGCAATTTGCAACTTCTAGCTTTGCAAAGGGCGGGACAACACGAGGAAGTATCTTTAGTACTACAATGAGTAAACTGTCCATCTTTACTTTTGATGGCATTGCGAAAATGACATCTCGGAATAGTATCGATTTAAAACGAGTTGGCTTTGGAAAGAGCTTGCAAGGAAAAGGGACACCAAGGGTACGTGTACAGATTATCTTCCCGGATGGATCGAAAGAAAGTATCAAAACAGATACAGTAGGGCGTTTTGAACTGAATTTCCAGCAAAACGTAAAAAAAGGTCAGCGCATTCATGTAATGGAGAGTAAAACGAAGAAGAAAACGATTGTAGAAATCCAAACAATCAACAAGGATACAGGAGAAACAACATTCAAAGTTGTCGAGAAACAAGATGGCTTACAAATTGATACCATTGTCATATTTGAAAAGCCAATAGCGGTCTTTATGATTGTTCCAGACTATGATTCTAGTAATCATGTCATTGCCTCAATCTTTATTAGACAGCTATATTTTGTGCTCTCCAAGTATGCTGGTTTAGCTCGTGGTGGTAAATGTCATAGAGAAGTAGTGTATTTGTTGGATGAATTTGGAAGTATGCCGGCGATTGATGATATGGGGAATATCGTTACAGTTTGTTTAGGGCGTAATATCCGTTTTAACCTAATCGTGCAAGCTCTTCCACAGTTAAAAATGAAATATGGAGATGCAAGTACAACCATTCAAGACAATTGCGGGAATCAAATTTATATTCAATCGGGTAATAAAGAAACTGCAAAAGAAATATCCGAAAAATTAGGGAATCAAACAATCAATTCATTATCTCGAAGTGGAAAAGGATTATCAATTGATAAGAGTAAGACGGAAGGGATAGATACAAAACCATTATTAACGCCAACGGAGTTAATGAGGTTCCAAGAAGGAGAAAGTGCAGTAATCCGCTTTATGAAGCGCCGGGATAATAAGTTTGAAAAGATAGAGCCTTTTCCTATTCTG
>NZ_JABUAE010000062.1 GCF_013314535.1 Bacillus sp. Xin1
CATAACAAGTGCTCTTTTTTTATAATCAATAAATAATTATTAAATACGAAAGAATGCATGTTTTTTTATTAAAAGAAATATCTTATTAAGTTGTTTATACTAATGATTTTCATAAGTTGTTTCTCATTATACAAATCTTGCAATAAAAATTATCAATTTATTCTAAACACACGAGTCTCTCCACTTCATTCTCTTTAAATATTTTAGGTTAATAAATAAAAAAAACTCCTATTATACAAACACAGTCACATATAAAAGAAAAGAATATATTAAAAATGTAATCAAAAGGTTCAAACTCAAATTCCGCTTAATGATTCAGATGCACCAGCTATCGTTAGACAAAATGCAAGGGTGAAAATCCCGGTTGTTTTGGCAGAAAGAATCGTCCAAATTGTCGTAGAAGCAAATATTGAACTTGAAGATGGAGCAGTAGAAATTAAACGAGTGTTAAAAGATGTATTTTTAACACAATGTAAACTTGTACCAGTTGCGTTCGAAGATTTTAATGACACAGGATACCGTGAAGTAACGCGAGCAAAATTATTTGTAGAAGGCTATATTCGCAAAAATATCGAATATGCTACTAAGGATTGTCATGGACACGTTCGCTATCGAACTGCAAATGTCCCATTCTACGGTTTTGTAGACTTAACTGAAGATGATTTCCTAACTCCTTCACTTTTTGCTGCTGGCTCAGCAAACAGATCGCAATTCATTAATCCAAAAGACGGTGATTTACCTCGTTTGGACAAGTTTTTCTTTGAAAATACTACTTTTTATAATGAACAACCGTATTGTGAATTAATACGTGCAGACTTTTTCGAATTAGACTTCTCACCATGCCCTAAACATTTAGATGAGGAATTTAAGGAAATTCGTGAAAAAATAGTATTGGATCTTACTTTGAAAGTTTTACAAATACAACAAGTGGAAGTTGGTTCTCTTACAAACGATATTTGTTAGAAACGTAGCGTCAGAATCCGAGTCAATTAGAATTTAATTTTCAAATAAATCCCTAATACTCATTTGAGCCGAGTAGTTAGCTTTTTGCTAACTGCTCTTTTTTGTGTATCATCAATTGCATTCATGATACTATCAGGAGCCCATACAGGATTTTTATCCATACATTTACAAACTACTTCCTGAGTCCATCCTCTATCCAAAATTTCCTTACATTTATCAACTAGATCGTTATATGTTTTCATAGTCATCCTTCTTTACTACAAAATGCGGTTTCTCCTATATAAGAAATCGCATTACATCAGGTTAAATTTTAAATTGGCTCATATATAACCCATGATAGAATCCTTGATTTCCAATTAAAGATTCATGATTGCCTCTCTCAATAATTTCTCCATCTTGAATAACAAGAATTTGGTCTGCTTTTTCAATCGTTTTTAATCGATGGGCAATCACAAAACTTGTACGTCCCTTCATCAAATAATTTAATCCAGATTGAATTTGAAGTTCTGTTCTTGTATCAATGTTAGATGTAGCTTCATCTAGAATTAGAATGTCTGCATCTGTTAAGATTGCTCGTGCAATTGCAAGCAATTGCTTTTGCCCTTGACTTAAATTTGACCCTTCTGAAGCAATTTCTGTTTCATATTGCTTTGGTAAATGTTTAATAAATGAATGTGCAGATGCTGCCTTTGCTGCCGCAATAACTTCTTCATTACTTGCATCTAGTCGTCCATAACGAATATTATCCATAATTGTACCTGCGAAAAGATATGTATCTTGCAAAACGACTCCTATTTTACTTCGCAGAGAGCTAATATCGTAATCTTTTATATCTTTCCCATCAATCTTAATTTGCCCTTTATGAATATCATAAAAACGTGTTAACAAATTAATAACTGTTGTTTTTCCTGACCCCGTTGGTCCAACAAGTGCAATCGTTTCCCCTGGATACGCATGTAAGTTAACATCTTTTAAAATTTCTTTTTCTTTCGTATATCCAAATGATACATGTTCGAAAGAAACATTTCCTTTTAGCTTCTCAACAATAATTGCATCTTTTTTATTTTGAAATTCTGGTACCTCATCCATAATTTCAAAAACGCGCTCTCCCCCAGCAACTGCAGCTTGAATTGTATTCATAAGCGTTGCAAACTGACTAAGTGGTCTTGAAAATTGACGAGAGTAATTAATAAATGCTGCGATGACACCAACTGTTGTCATACTATTTAAAACCATAATAGCACCTGCTAATATAACAAGTCCCATACCTAAGTTATTAATGAAGTTCATACTTGGGAAGATAAACGCTGAAAATGTATCAGCTTTTGTAGCAGAAATTCTAAGTTGTTCATTAATCGTATGAAATTTATTTACTGTTTCTTTTTCTTTCCCATATAGCGTAATAACATCTGCACCTGTAATTGCTTCTTCAATAAAACCATTCAATTCTCCTAGATCTTTTTGACGCTTCGCAAAATTTTTACCACTATATGCAACCAGTTTTTTTGTTACCAAAAACATAATTGGTACTGTAATAAGTGTCACAATTGCTAAAATCCAATCTAGTGCAAACATTGCGATTGTCACACCGATAAATGTTAAGGCAGACGAAATGATTTGAACGATGCTTTGTGTTAACGCTTGGTTTAAACTATCGATATCATTTGTAACGCGACTCATTAAATCTCCCTGTGAACGAACATCAAAGAAACGAAGAGAAAGCGTTTGGATTTTCCCAAAAATATCTTGCCGTATTTTTTGTATCGTTTTTAATGCTACATTAACCATCAGGAATGTTTGTAGCCACGTTAATAATACCGTAATGCCATAAATCCCAATGAGAAGCATACACATTCTTGCTGTCCCATTTAAATCTCTTGGTACGATATATTCATCAATAATAACTCCCATATAATATGGTCCTAATAAACCAAGTAATGTTGTAACAAATACAAGAACAATAACGAACATAAGAGCTGCTTTTTGATACCCCATATAGTTCCAAATTCTCATTACAGTTCCTTTTGTATCTTTTGGTTTTCCTGATTTGGAATTGCTACGTCCACCTTTATTCCCGAACTGCCCTTGAAAATTACGCATGTTCTTTCCCTCCTTCTTGATCTAAACTACCACCTTGGGAAAGATATATATCTTGGTACACTTCGCATGTTTCTATTAAATGTTCGTGTGTCCCACTTCCAACTAATTCACCGTGATCTAAAACGAGAATTTGATCAGCATCTATAACAGATGCTATTTTTAAGGCGATTAAAAATGTTGTCATTTCTGTATGTTCTTCTTTCAATGCTTCTTGTATAATCCCTTCTGACTTTGCATCAACAGCTGATGTAGAATCGTCCAGCACGAGGATAGATGGTTTTCGAACAAGTGCTCTCGCGATTGAAAGACGCTGTTTTTGCCCACCAGAAAGGTTTGTTGCTCCTTGTGTTAAGTTATATTGATATATATTTTCAAACTTATGAATAAACTCCGTCGCACAAGCTGCTTCTGAAGCAGATTCTATTTCGCTTTGCGTTGCTTCTTCTTTACCATATCTCATATTTTCTTCAACACTTCCTGAAAACAGCAATGCCTTTTGCGGAACAAATCCGATTGAAGAACGAAGCACCGGTAAATCGTACTCTTTGACGTTGACACCATCAACAAAAATTACTCCTTGATCAACATCATATAAACGTGGAAGTAATTTAACTAAAGTAGATTTCCCACTTCCCGTAGGACCGATAATCCCTACTTTTTCACCTTTTCTTACGGTAAATGAAATATCTTTTAAAACATATTCATCATTTTTGCTGTAACTGTAACTAACATGCTTAAACTCAATATTGCCATTTACTTTCTCCGGTTGATACGCATTTTTTTCATTTTCAATATCAACTTTCGTCTCTAGTACTTGTTGTACACGATCAGCAGATGGGAAAGCACGAGCAATTTGAATAAATACCATACTGATTGACATAAGCGACATTAATATAATATTTAAATAGTTAATAAACGCTAAAATTGCTCCAACTTGTAATGTGCCGTTAAACACTTTCACGCCACCTATCCATAACGTCGCTACAATACCACCATTTACAACTAGCATAATGATCGGCATCATTAATGAAACAATTTGTACCGCACGAATGTTGATGCATGTTAAGTTTTTATTTACTTTTTCAAACTGGGAAATTTCATGATTCTGTCTTACATAAGCCTTTACAACGCGGACACCGGATAGGTTTTCTTGTAATTTTGTATTTACTTTATCTAAAGCTTCTTGAACCCCTCTAAATGATCCGCTTGCATTCCCAGCGATGAAAATAATTGCAACTAAAAGAATAGGTACAACAACAAGTAAAATAGAAAATAAATCTTTTGCTGTTACAAAAACAATAATGATACTACCTATAAATAATAAGGGTCCACGAACGAGAACACGCAATGTCATCGTCATAGCTGCTTGAATGGATGTAATATCATTTGTGACAATTGTTAATAACTTTCCAGTTCCAAATGAGTCTCGGTTTTCACTAGAAAACGTCTCAATTTTTGTAAAGACGTCCTTTCTTATATCCGTCGCGAAGTTAACAGCCGCTTTCGTAGAATACATCATACATCCAAGCCCACCAATTAATCCAAGTGCTGCTGCTCCTATCATCAGAATTCCCATTTTAATTACATACTGAAAATCTTGATTTGCTATTCCAACGTCAATAATATGTTGCATAATCGTCGGCTGAATTAAGTCCATCGCAACCTCAAGTACCATAAACAGTGGTCCGATAATAGCGAAGAACATGTATGGTTTTAAATACTGTAACAATTTGCGGAATGATTTCATACATTGTCTCCTTTTCTTATGAAATTGTCAGTTTATAATTCAAATACCACCTTCTTTTTATTCATTCATACGGACTTTTCCATTACTACTATTTATATTCTAAAGATTAATATTTAACATTATTAAATGATAAATATTAATCTTCCATCCGTCAATCAATGCGCCTTACCTTTATAGAAAATACATCTTCCTTATTTCTAGACAATCATAAAAAAACGCATTCTATTATAAAAGAATGCGGTCAAGCTCAATTATATATGTTCAATTGTAAAATTAATGAATTCTGTTTCAAAACCATTACCTTGTGATGGACTACAAGTGTAAAATCCTATTTTTATAGGACAATCCCCCTGATCTTCTATAAGATGAGCAATTCGAATCTGTTCCCATTCATCACCCATTTGTTCAGTCTTTACATAAATCGTATAGTCACCTTTCTTTCGAATTATTCGAAAATGTAGCTGTTGTTTGACAAGCTCATTCAAAAAATTTTGCGTCGACCAATCAGAATATCCACTATTTGTTACAACGGCACCTAAATGTGATGGTCCTTCAGGAATATATTCAAGAGATGTTTTTAACCAACACTTCTCCGATAACATAACAAAAAGTCCTGCTTGGTCGTATGTAGATTTAGGGTCCATACGTAATGATACTTCAGTTACAAAATCTGTAGACAGTTCTTCATAAAAAACATGTCCATTCATTACCTCGAATCCATAGTGTGTTTTTAACCAAAAATCGGTTTCTTCTTTCGAATGAACGATAAAAGTTTTTTCTTGTATCTCATAATATTTTGGTTCATTTATAATATTTAGTTGTTTCATATGATTTGGTATATAGGATATTTTCATAGGACCTCCATAAAAATATGTTTCTTAAGCATTCATGATTCACTCATGATTATTTGCTACAATCCAATCATAAAGAATCTACTAATGGCGGTTTGGGGGTTAAAATTCAGTTGCAATTGGAAATTTATATCCTTTAAAATTAATCTTTTCACCACCGCGAATCATCAAGTATGTTTCAGGTTGAAACTCTTTACATGTTACCGCTTCTATCCCTAGTTCATCAGGATAAAAGTAAAATACAATCGCTGTAAATGATTCAGCTATTTCAGCACATATTTCATCTAAAATCGGCATAATTTGTGCAAAAATCCCAAATAAATGTAGCACTTTATCTTTCACTTCATATACAATCAATGCGTCTAACTTCTCTGAATAGTATAGTTTTCCATTCCATTTCGTATCGTACATATTAAAATAAAAAGAAGACTGATAGTTTAGTGTGGAAAATTCCATTGAAAGCTGTTGAGAGTTCTCCATTATTTCTTTTATTAGTCGCATATCTTTTTCAACATGAAAGTTTAATTTTCGAAGTGAAGATGAACAAGGTTGCTTATTATCATAAGATAATGTCATCAGATGTTCTTGTACGACTCGAAAACCAAATGACTCATATAATTCCGGCTTCTCTGTAAATAATATTGCACATTCATATTTTTTATCTATTTCTTGTAATACTTTACAAAATAGCTGCTTCATCAAGCCTTTTCTACGATATTCTGGATGTGTCATGACAGATTGAATACCAGCAGCATGAATTTTCTCTCCATTTACTAACATTGGTAGCGCAAACATAGATACATTTGCTATTACTTGACCTTCTTGTAAATAGGAAAAAGGTTTGTATGTATTGTCCCAAAATCCATTGGACTCAAAATTTTGTAACGTTTGAACAGGAATATGAAACACCTCTTCAAATAATTGAAACAACAATTCCTTTTTCGGTTCTTCCACAAAAAAGTTTTCAGAAAGAATAAGATTCCCCATATTGTTCCTCCATAAGTTCATTCCTATTAGTGTAATCGTTTTCTATTGTGTTTAAATGAAAGAAGTTTCTTTCAGGTCAACATACCCTCACAAAATATACCAAAATAAGTTAAGATTTTCAAGATAACTGCGAATACAACTTCCAATAAAAATTATTTTATATTGCTCTTACATGTATTATTCAATAATCAACATACTAAGTGAGAGCTAATTTCGTAAAAAGTGAGGGCTATTTAACTATGGAAAATTATACTACCCCTAAATGTATTATCGTTATTTTTGGTGCGACAGGCGATTTAGCAAATCGCAAATTATTCCCTTCTCTTTTCAGGCTCTTTCGACAAGGGAAAATCTCCGAAAATTTTGCCGTTGTTGGTTTGGCAAGAAGGCCATTATCTAATGAGGAATTTCGTGAGAATGTTAAACAATCTATTCACAATTTACAAGAGAAAAATATGACTCATGATACATTCGCTTCCCATTTCTATTATCATCCTTTTGATGTAACAAATTTATCTTCTTATCAGGAGCTAAACAGTTTGTTAAGCACTCTAGATGGAAAGTATGCTACTGAAGGAAATCGTATGTTTTATTTAGCTATGGCTCCTGATTTTTTTGGCACAATTGCTACAAATTTAAAATCAGAAGGGCTAACTTCAACGGAAGGTTGGATTCGTTTAGTAATTGAAAAACCATTTGGACATGATTATGAATCAGCACAAGCATTAAATGATCAAATTCGTCATGCCTTCACAGAAGATCAAATTTATCGTATTGACCACTATTTAGGGAAAGAGATGGTTCAAAACATTAAAGTCATTCGATTTGCGAATGCAATTTTTGAACCTCTTTGGAACAATCAATATATAGCTAACATCCAAATTACTTCAAGTGAAACTTTAGGGGTTGAAGAACGAGGGCGCTATTACGAAGATTCAGGTGCACTACGTGACATGGTTCAAAATCATATGTTACAGATGGTAGCGCTCCTGGCAATGGAACCTCCAATAAAACTAACCGCAAATGAAATTCGAAGTGAAAAAGTAAAAGTACTTCGTGCGTTACAACCACTTGCAGAAGATACAGTAGAGTGTAATTTTGTACGTGGGCAATATGGATCAGGAATCGTAGACGAGCAAAAAGTAATTCGTTATCGTGAAGAAAACGCAGTAGATCCAGAATCAAATACTGAAACATTTGTTGCTGGTAAACTAATGATTGAAGATTTCAGGTGGTCAGGCGTTCCTTTTTATATTCGAACTGGGAAACGTATGCAGGAAAAATCCACCGAGATTGTCATACAGTTTAAAAACTTACCAATGAATCTCTATTTTAATAACGAAAAAAAAGTTCATCCTAATTTATTGGTCATTCATATTCAACCGGAAGAAGGAATTACCCTTCATTTAAATGCACAAAAAACTGATAGTAGCACTACTTCGACACCTATACAATTAAGTTATTGTAATAACTGTATGGATAAGATGAATACACCAGAAGCATATGAGGTTCTTCTATACGATTGTATGCGCGGTGATTCAACTAACTTTACTCATTGGGATGAAGTATCCCTTTCTTGGAAATTCGTTGATATAATCTCCAATGTTTGGAGTAATAAACAAGCTATATATTTTCCTAACTATGAATCCGGCTCAATGGGTCCTAAAGAATCTGATGCTTTATTAGAAAAAGATGGTTTTCATTGGTGGCCAACGATAACCTCTCATTTGACAGGAGAAAGCTACAATGAAAATATATGATATTACAGTCCCTATATTTGAAGGAATGACCGTTTACAAAAATAAGCCTAAAAAACAAACACAGTTTTCAAGAATAACAAATGCGCACGTTACCGAGTCACGTATCAAATTTGACGTCCGTACAGGTACACATATTAATCTTTACATATGATTATTGAAGGAGCGACCTTTGAAAGTATTGGGAGTGTTACAGGTCATGATCGCCTCCCTAACTTCTTCACTTTTGTATTCTTGTCCGCGAATAGTGAAATAAGTAATAAACAACCTCGTCCTTATAAGAACGAGGTTGTTTTTATGTAGAAAAGATTTTCCGATTACATTGTGATGATAACTTATTTTTTATCGCTTTTTTCTACCGCATGGCCGCCGAATTCATTACGTAGTGCAGCTACTACTTTGCCTGTAAATGTATCATTTTCTAGTGAACGATACCGCATTAATAAGGAAAGTGCAATAACAGGTGTCGCTGTTTGTAAATCAAGAACTGTTTCAACTGTCCATTTCCCTTCCCCTGAGGAATGCATGATCCCTTTAATGTTATCTACCTTTGCATCCTTTGAAAATGCGCGTTCCGTTAAATCCATAAGCCACGAACGAATATGGGAGTATTACAGAAATATCCTGTTATCCTCCTATCCAAAAATTTCTTTTTAACACAGCTTATTAATTCACATGGTTTCAAAAGGAATGGGAATAAATTTGATAGGTATACTTTCCCTCTTACATACTTATTTGCTTTTTATTAGATATAGCCTCTTCCTTAACAAGAAAATATATCATTGGTAAAACAAGTAAACTAGCAATTGCGCAAAGAATCCCTAAAGTAACAAATGGAAACCCTTTACTCAAAGTAAACGATGCAGCACTCGAAGCGATCATCATTCCAATATACATTGCAGAACTATTCAACGCCATAACAGTCCCTCTTATTTCTGGACTCAATTCAGAAATCAAAGCTGTTAATGATGCTTGACCAAATCCAATGAATATACTCCAAACCATATGTGCCAAAATCGCTATTTTTATATTATCAATATAGGGTGAAAATGTAATCATACTAACTGAAGCAATGATACTCGCAATGGAAATCACTACTTTTTTTCCCGTTTTATCTGCTAATTTCCCACCAACTATATTACCGATTACACTTCCTAAACCAGCAAAGAAAATAACAATTCCAATCTGTCCAATTGTAAATCCGAAATTTCTTTCATACGACTTTATCAGATAATGGTCCAAAAAATGGAGCTGTTACCCCATAGTATAGTGCGTACACTGTACTGAAAAGCCCAGCCTTTTCAGTAGGTATTCCTGTTGTTCGTGAAATCACAGGCAATAATGGTGAAATGATTAAAGAATCTAAACCGATAAAAAAGGCGATAATTGCTAAAATACGTAACATTGATTTTACTTGCATCTTGTATTCCCTTCTTTTTATTTCATATATGAAATAAATATCCGAAATTCCCCTTACACCTCCGATTTTATACATATTATATTTTTTCTTATATATCGCACTTAACCTAAATGATGCTTCCATTTTAATAATAGTTCTTGCAGCTTCTGTTCTTCTTCAGCAGTAAAACAGCTGCAATTTTCTTGTAAAAATCCTGCATACTTCCTATCGACTTTCTCTCTAATTTCTTCTCCCTTTTCAGTTAGAAAGACAAGTGTTTCACGTTGATCATTTGGATTTTTTTCCGTTGCAACATATCCGTCTCTCTTCATCCGCTGAATCATGGTGGTCATATTACTTGGAACACATCCCATGTTTTCAATCAACTTCGACATCGATAACTTTCCAGACTTCGCAAGTACTTGTATCACACCAAATTGGACATAACTTATATCATGCTCTTCTATCGCTTTATCCAAATTTCTTTGCAGCTGATGATAGACATCTCGAATATTTCCGTATAATTCTCTTGTTTTCATATCCATTCGAAAAAGCCTTTCTTTTTTTATTTCATATGTGAATCTTATTCTCATTTATTTCATATGTCAAATAAAACAACCCTGTCCCAATGGAATTTTTTCTTTCCCATCCACCAAGACAAGGTCTACAACAATGTAATCTTTTCAACATGATTATGTATACTTTATAAGTTATTTTCCCCCTTGTTCGCCACTTGCTATTAACGTACTTCCAGAAAATGTCTCTTTTTGTATGAAGAGTTTATTAACCAACTCTTTCTGTTCATCTTGTGACATTACGCCCTTACCTTCACCAAGATTACCGCTTTGTAATTTCCAAATCGTATTATGATCGGCATCAACTTTCTTATATTCCCCTTGTTTCCATCTTTCTAAAATATCTATATATGCTTTTTTTTGATTCAAATTACCATTCTTAACAATGTCTATTAAACTTTCAATTCGTTCTTGTGTTATAAAAATATAACCCCATTTTTGATCTGCTTTCACTTTTTGATGTGCCATTTCATGTAATGCAATTTGCATTTTTTCATCAGTCCACTTAAAGTCTTTATTAAAATCACTATTTGGTAATGAGTAATTCCCATTCTCTAACAGTTTTGCATTTTCTGCTTTTACTTTACTATCAGCTAATACTTCCACTGCTGGAGCCGCAATTGGTGTTTTTTTAGCAGTTGGCTTACTATTATTGAGATAGTATAAGATTCCATAAGTTAGTGCCACACCGATTACTGCCATTCCAGCAATTATCCCTAATATTTTTAATAGTGTTTTCATTGAACACATGTCCCCCCAACATTCTATCATGCATTTTCTTTCTACTTATTTCGATTTTTAATAACTCATTATAAATGATACGTTAAGATGCTTTTTTCATAAAAATTCTCCCTCAAAAGTATTATTTTATTAGTTTTCCCCTGTGTTTCCTTTTATTGTATTTCGATTCAGTTTCATATTGCAAGATTATTCTGTAAAAAGATTGTAATTTCCTAACATTCAAATAAAAATTTTCCACACCTCATCTCTTTTCGCAAAATGCGATTAACTTTATCTAAACCATATACATCGATATTACAAAAAATAACAAGTACATCGATACGTTGCACACGTTATTTTTTACATTATGTACGATTTTTTCTAAACAAAGAAGTGTCATCATCTATCCCCTATTATTATCCAATGTTACGCTGGCTTGCCCTTCTTCCCCATAGTTTTCCTCCATAGTACTACCGAAGCAACAGTAAGTAAAAAAGTAGTAATCACACTCCCTTCAATTCCAAATGCTCCCCCATGTAATGTTTCCGGGCCACGCGTTGTTGATTTAAATAAAGGAGTCGAATATATTGTCATTCCACTTACTGCAAAACCGTACACATTATATTGAGCCCAGTTCCATATAGAATGCCAAGCACATATCCCCCAAAGACTATTCTCTTTTAACACATAAAATGCCGCAAATACACCAACTAATATGATATTTGATATAGAAAGAATTGTAATACCTGGGTTAAGTAGATGGAGAAATCCAAATAAAAATGAGGTAACAACGACTCCAACCCATATCCGGCTCCTAACTGAAATAACTGGAAATAACCAACCACGTACAACAATTTCTTCTGTAGCACCTTGTACTAAAAATGCAACTAAAGAACCTAGAATACCTAATATGACGGTGGTAGTAATATGCTGAATTTGCAACTGTACAAAACCTGTTATAACAAGGAGTAATACCGGTATTGATATAAATATAAACCCTACTAGAGCTCCCTTTAAATACTTTCTTAAAAATTGTTCTTTCCAAAATCCAATTGATGAAAATGGTCGTTTCTCTACAAAGCGAACCCATAAAAAGACAATTACAATTGCACCTCCAAATGTGAGTAACATTTCTAAATTATTATAAATTCCCTTCATAAATGTCGTTTCTGCTTTTGGCACGAACAACATAGATAAAATAAACAATTCACCTAGACTTAAAAATACAACCGATAATATTACCGCCAAAATTGGATGTACTTTCTTGCGCCCTTTCTTTGCTGCTTCGATTGTTTTGAACCGGCTATTGTTCAAAGTTATTCCTCTCTTTCTTTTTTAGTTTCCACCTATTACAGATATTTCCTATTTCACATTACATCTATTATTCCCATAATTTTAAATGCAACAAGGACTGCTACTAATACTTACCTAGGAGGATGTTTAAACTAGAAATACTACATTCATAAAAAGGAACTTATTTTTCATTTTGTTAGATACATGCCATTCAATCACCCCCTTGCTGTAGTAACATTATTAAAACATAAGTCACCCCAAAGAAATCCATTTGTTTCCAACACTTGCTATTTCCCACCATTTGTTGTAAGATAGGTCTTAAGGTCAAATTTATAACAGTTTTACTTTACATATTATCAAGCATCTATTATGGATCATAAGTGTTCCTAATCGGTTTTTGATAATATGTGAATTTTTATTTTCGTTGAAATAAGACGGATCATATTGTAATTTATTTTTCTTATTTTTAGGAGGCATTTACCATGACATTAACAGGTAAAGTAAAATGGTTTAACAGCGAAAAAGGTTTCGGTTTCATCGAAGTTGAAGACGGTAACGATGTATTCGTTCACTTCTCTGCTATCACTGGCGACGGTTTCAAATCTCTTGACGAAGGTCAAGAAGTTAGCTTCGAAGTTGAAGACGGCAATCGCGGACCTCAAGCTAAAAACGTTGTAAAGCTATAATTTAAGCAATAAAAAGGTTGTTACCATCGCACGGTTAACAACCTTTTTAATATATAATTTAAAAATTTTACATAAAAGGAGTGGTCACATGTATCGCAATCGAAAGAACGATGTAGCAGAAGTACCACCAGAACAAACCCCTGTTTGGGAATGTGAATCAGAGGATTGTTTAGGATGGATGAGAAAGAACTTTTCATTTGAAGAAGAGCCAAAATGCCCTTTATGTAAAAGTAACATGAAAAGCGGAGAACGTTTATTACCTAAATTAGGTTAATGATTTCGTATCCCTCTTATCTTTCGATGAGAGGGATTTTTATTATTCCTCTCCATAACTGATATAAAAAGAACCATGCATATTATAGACCATGGTTCTTTTCCAAATCCGTTCGTATTATAGAATAGACACAAGCATCATGTTGTTTTTCCCCTTGCTGAATATATCCGCGCAGTATTCCCTCTTTCTGAAATCCTATTTTGGACAACATCTTACACGAGGTAACATTTTCAGGATATGTAATTGCTCCAATTCTAAATAAACCTAACTCCTGAAAACTATAAGCAATAACTTTTCGAGCAGCTTCTGATGCATATCCCTTTCCCCAATAGGAAGGATGTAAATCATAACCAATTTCAGAACGTTTACTCCAAAGTTGCAAATTATTTAATCCAATTGTGCCAATTAATGTACCTGTTTCTTTTAATACAATTCCCCATCGAATTGCACGTTTTTCAAAATAATTTTTTGAAAAAGATTCGATCATGCGTGACGCTTGACCAAATTCTGTAAAATAATTCATTCCATAATAACGTGTTACTTCTTCAAGCGAAAAGATTTCATATATTTTTTGACAATAAGATTGATCAATTTCAACTAAACATAACCGCTCTGTTTCTAAAACAGGAAATGCCATTAAAACCCTCCCTTTCTTTCTACTGATTTATTATATCAGAAAAACCTTCTCTTATTGGAAGATTCATCATAAATACAAACCTATTTTCAAAATCAATGAAACAAGATTTCTTGATATTTTCTTAATTCGCAGCCCTATCATCTTTATCCATCTAAAATTGGATATTTATGTTAAAATATTCATAAACAATACGGCACATTGTTATTCAACATGAAGATTAGAGTTATATTTGCGGAGGTGACTGAAAAATGTATATTTTTATAGGCATTGCTCTCTTGTTCATTTTGCTTGTTTTTTTATTCGCACAGAAATTCGCACCCAACTCAGCGATGATGACAAGTTTCAAAGGAAACAGCTTCAAAACATTTATAATTGGACTTGTAATCGCCTCGGCATTATTACTTTCTTATGGGTTTTATCACGTAGCTACTTATCAACCTTCCATGCTAAATATTAAAATAAACAACACACAATACATTATTTCAGGGGATATCGGTGAATTTGGCTACTTCACAGAACAATTAATCAAAAAAGAAAAAGAAGCTGAACTTTATTTCACTTCTTGGAAGACATTAAATCTAGAAAATCCTCAAATTACAATTAACTACCCTTCTGGTAAAAAAGATTCTTGGAAACCGAATATATCTCTAATAAAAAACGCATCCACAAAAGAGTTAAAAGAAAAATATAAAATAAAAGAGATTTACGGGCTCTCTCCCTATTCATTTAAAGAATCCGGGAACGTCACATTAACAATTACAGAAAATAAAACGATGCGTGCTAAAACTGTAATCAAAGTTAAATAGTAAAGAACTTTTAGTAAAAACAGACGAAATCCCTCTCTTATACTAGAGAGGGATTTCGTCAAAAATATAAAGATTCCTTTATTCAAAATGATTATTTAATGCTTTTACAATCTTCTCTGCTGTTTTCTTTCCATTTCCTATACAAGCTCCAATACCCACACCATAATATGATGCCCCAGCTAAATATACATTTGGAAAAATAGCTAATAATTTCTCATTTAAAGATTGAACCGCATGGTTATGTTCTAAATGATAATTTGGCATTAAATCTTTCCAGTCCGTAACTTCAACAACTTGCGGTTCCCCTTGAATTCTAAGACTTTTCTCAATATCAGATAAGGCAACTTGAACCAATTCTTCCTTACTTTTATGTTTCATTTTTTCATAAGCAGGATTTGAACTTTTATAAAACATCCTTACCAATAAATTTTGCTTATCTGATGTATGCTTCCATTTCCTACTCGTCCACGTGCATGCATCACAAAGTAAATCACTGTTTTCTGAAACAATGAAACCTGTTCCATCCGCCGGTAATTGCTCATCAGGTATTTCAAATCCTAAATAAACACTAATCAGGGAAGAATTTTTCAACTTATTGAAATCATCATCTAATTCATTAGAACTTAATAATGTTTGTGCAATATCATGTGGAGTAGCTAAAACAACGTAGTCCGCTTTTATTGTTTCTTGATTTGAAAAAGAAACTTCATATCCATCGCCGACTCTTTTTACACTCGTCGTTACTACTCCTTTTCGTATTTCTGTCTCCTTCAATTCCCCTTCTAAACGATTAATAATCGTAGAAAGGCCTTTTTTAAATGATAAAAACTTCTTATTCCCAGTAGCTTGAAATTGTTTTTTATTTACTTCAAAGCCTTTTATAATACTGCCATATGTATTTTTGTAATCAAGTAAATACGGTAGTGTAGACGCCATGGTAAGCTCATTCAATTTTCCAGAATACACTCCTGAAAGAACGGGGGAAATCTGCTTCTCAACTAACTCTTTTCCTAAGAAACTTTCTAAAAATACGGCGAGTGATGTATCTTTCGTAAAATCTTTGTTCTTTGTAATGAAGTCTTTTAGTGCAATGATTTTCCCCTTCTTTGAAACTAACGTACTACTAAATAACGATTCTACACTCATCGGTATACCAAATACTGTGTCAGCAGGAATCGGATGTAACGTATCATTTGCGTAAATATAAGAAATGCCCGTTTCGTTGTATACTAATTCCTCTTCTAAATGTAATTCTTTTACAAATGGCATAACATTTTCGTTTCGAGCAACGATCGAATCGGCCCCTGTTTCCATAATAAAATCTTTTTCTTTCACACTGTGAATTTTCCCGCCTAAATACTCATTTTTGTCTGCAAGGACTAATTTTAAATCTATATTGTATTGCTTTTTTAATCTTTCTAAGTAATACATCGTAGAAAGACCTGTAATCCCTCCACCTGTGACAACAACTGTTTCCATACTTACTGCGCTCCTAACCGATACTATAATAAACTTCTTTATTATTATAACCAAAAATTAGCTTTCTCGACTAGCAGCTGACAAAGTTCGTAAAATGTACATACTTCTTATGCTTTCAATAACATTATATAATTAATTAATTTGTCTAGTTCTTGGCTTACTGTAAGCACCTTTTCATGTTGAAATCCATAATTAGATACTAGTGTAAATAATTCTTCTTTTTTTACTTCAATGATTTGCTCTAATTTTCTCATCTCCATACCGTATTTAATCGCTCCAATTTAAAATGTATGTACTTTAGTATAAGGTATTTACATAATAAGTAAAAGAACCAATTTTAAGTCAATCGGGCACCTTTAAGCACAAATGGGTGAATATACCCTAATTCATATAGGATATATGAATTACTAAACATGCTATATCAAAGAAAAAAAGAGACTTAGAA
>NZ_JABUAE010000063.1 GCF_013314535.1 Bacillus sp. Xin1
CACCACATCTCTATCAAGTTAAGAAAAAACTCTTCTTCAAAACGATAAAAAATGAACTTCAATGCTATAAAAATACAAAATTTCTGTTTAGAAGATACTTTACATCCTTATCTTGATAAGTATGAGGTAGTACCAGCGTTCTTGCAACTAGTGGTAAAGTAGCATTTCTTATAGCAGAGATGCTACTTTGCTTCTTCATATTCCTTCATTATTTTATAAAACGTGTTTTTCCGTAGCTCTAACATTTCCATAAACATAACAGCTGTTACTTCTCCACTCTTCCATTTTGAATAAGTTTCTTCTATTATATATATTTGTTGTTTGCTTAGCGTCGAAAGGTTTACCCGAGGACGTCCTAAGTGTTTTCCTTGAGATTTGGCTACAGCAATCCCCTCCACTTGTCGCTGGCGAATTTTTTTACGCTCTTGATCCGCAACATAGGATAGCAAAGATAAAAATTGGTCTTCCATTAAACAGCCCATATCCCCCATCTCACGAAACTTTCGACTATCAAACAGTGTTTCATTTTCTAAAACAACAATATCAGCTTGTAATTCTCTTGTTATGTACTTCCATTCTGAAATTACCTCATCATAATTGCGGCCCATACGATCTAAAGCATCTATGTAAACAATATCACCTGTACTCAATATTTTTCGTAATAATTGATATTGAGGACGATCAAAATGTCGTCCACTTGCTTTATCGACAAAAATGCGCCGAGCCTCCACCCCACGTTTCATCATCTTATGTAATTGACGTTGTTCATTTTGATCTTTTGTACTTACTCGTATATATCCATAAATATTCGCCACGTTTGGTATCCTCCTTACATTTGTTACCTTAATTATAACATTTTCGTTTATAAAGGTATTCATTAAAAATAAACGTTTATAAAAATGTTTGCATCACCTTTATAAACTTGATATTTCAATGTTTCATAGATGTTCTTTGACCGTTTGTAAAGGTATACCTTTATAAACATTACCTCTTATTATAAATCAGAAAATTAATAATTTACAAATAATATTGTTGCAATTTGCATTTTATGGTATTTTCAATATAGATAATTGTAAAAAATGTTGAATTTATACTAAATTATTTAAAAGAGGGGATAAAATGGATGTGAAAGAGCGATTTAAGTTAAGTTGTCTTACAGTAACTCTTCAAAGAATTAAAATCTATGAAGCAATTAAAAAATTAGATCATCCTACACCCGAAGAAATCTTAAATTACCTGAAGGATGAAATACCATCATTTAGTGTATCTGCTGTGTATTCAAACTTAAGTCTTTTATTAAGTCATAAATTAATTAGTAAAATTGGTTCTAGGTATGATATTAATCTTGATAATCATTATCATGTAATATGTACTGAATGTGATAAAGTTATTGATTTCTACTACCCTTCTTTAAGTTATCTAGAGAGTGTTGCTTCTAGTATAAGTGGTGTTTCAGTGGAACAACATGATTTGTTATTGTATGGAAAGTGTTCTCAATGTAATTTAACTACTAATTCATATTCATAAAGGCGGTAACTATAATGAAATCAACTCTAATTTTATCAAAAACTGAAGTAGAAGAAATGATGGATGAAAAGGAATTACTTTACTACATAAAACAAGGATTTTTAGCTAATTTAATTCAAAATTCCACAAATGATTCAATTGGAAAATACCAATCAACTTTAAATAGTGAAATGAATAGTGTTGTAGTTTTATTCCCAGGAATTTTGGATGGTATTCCTGCATATACAATAAAAATCCATGCTAAGAACCCTAACCAGTCACCTTCAATAAAAGGAGTTATTCAATTAAATGATATAAATACAGGTGATATTTTAGCGATAATGGATTCTACTTATATAACTGCTATTAGAACAGGGATATCAGGTGCCTTAGGCACTCATATTGTTGCTAACCCTAATTATAGTAAAGTTACTATTATAGGAGCAGGTATACAAGGAGAGGTCCAATTAAAATCATTACTTAAGTTTAGAAAGATTAGTAAAGTTACTGTATACGATTTAGATATTGAAAAATCTGAAAGATTTATTGATATTTTCAATGATCTTAATATACCTATAGTAATTGCTAAAAGTGTAGATGAAGCTTTACATAAAGCTGAGATAGTAATAACTGCTACTTGGTCAACAAAGCCGTTTATACAACCAGAACTTTTGCAACATGGAGCTCATATTACAACACTGGGAAGTGATGAAAAGGGGAAAGTAGAAGTGTCTGCAGAAGTTATTAAAAAATCATTTTTCGTATGTGATAGCAAAAAATTAGCATTATCCGTTGGGGTTATAGGTAGCTTGGGGATTAGTCCCAATTGTATAGATGCAGAATTAGGTTTTATCTTAAAAAAGCCTCTCAAACACCCCATAGAAAAATATAATTATACAATATACCATGCAGTAGGCATGCCATTTCAAGATTTGGCAGCAGCATGGATTGTTTATAAGAAAGCAAAAAATGCCCAAAAAGGGCATTCCCTGAATTTTTTAAAATAATCCTAAGTGGAGTATTATGAACTAATATTTGTTTCTTTCAGAACCTCTGTACTTCTATACAAAGGACTCCGATACGCGAATATCGCGAATATTATAATAAGTAATCCTTGAATAATAAAAATTACTGATGGGTTATATTTTGTCAGTAATACTCCACTTAGGAAGCCCCCTAAACTTGAGCCTAAATATGCAATTCCTCTACATACTCCAGAGACCCTTCCCATCATATTATTAGGTGTAATAATTTGCCTTAATGATCTCCAATTAATGGTATAAAGAGACATACATCCCATATAAATAAATTGAGCTAGTATTAGCGTATAAATGTTTATTGATAAACCTAATCCTATTATTCCAATACCCATCATACCTAGACTTATTACCATGACAGAACCTTTTTTAAACTTACTGAATATAGAAGCAAGGTAAACAGATGAAAGAAGAGTAGCAATACTAGAAAGTGAAAAGACTATTCCTATTAAGTTTGCCTCAATTTTTAAATTATTAGTCATAAAAAAAATTAGTAATACTGTATAGGCTCCCATAGTTATATTAGTGCTCGTACTTAGTATTATGCCCCATCTTAACTCGGGATGTTTAGGGATAAATAAAATTCCTTCCATAAAATTATTAATAGCATTCTTGATTTTATTATTATCTTTTTCGATATACTCTTTTGAAATTTTTATAAATAAGGCTATAATACCTGCTGCTAAACATGAAAAAGCAGTGAATAAAATAGTAGATGAAGCAGAAAAATATGCTATTAAAACCCCTGCAAATGCTGGTCCCAATATAGTTAAAATTGAATTTGTTACTTCTACTAAAGAATTAGCATCTATTAATAACTCCTTTTTTACAATTGAAGGAATTGATGCTTCAAATATAGATAAATTTACTCCCTCAATACAAGAAAGCACAAAAACTAATATATATATATGCCATATTTCTAATGCTTGTCTATTATGCAAGATAAATATAGTTATTAAAGGGATAGCTGCTAAAAAATTCCCTACAATTAAGCATTTTTTTCTATCCCAAAAATCTGCTAAACCTCCTCCTATTATTCCAAATATCAAATGAGGTAGCATACTGATAGCAAATGTGAAAGACATTTGTGCACCTGAACCAGTAATTTCAAATACAAACAAAGGTAATCCTAATAAAAATATTCTATTTCCTAGAACATTTAAAGATTGTGATACCCATAAAACATTAAATTCCTTTGATTTCCATATTTGGCTATTAAGAATATTTTTTTTATAAAACACTAAGTATTTCCCCTTTACAAATTTTAAAGCTCCCCAATATTATATTTATTTCATGGGGAGCAAAAGGATTATAAAGAAAAATAATCTACCTTTAATCTAGGTATATAGTTTTGAGGATCAGAATAGTATTGAATTATTTGATCATGGTATTGGTCATACGAGTGTTTTAGGTCGTGCATACAGTTGACAATGAAGTGCGCTCTATTCGCAGGAATAAGCTCATGTGGTTCAAGAGCTTCTTCCAATAAGCTGTTATGATCAGCTTCAACATCACCACGTAGGTGTTCAATGAAAGGGTCTATATCTTCAAAAGTATATCCATAATTCTCACAAATTTTCTCTAGAGATGCCTTAGAACTTTCGTATTCTTCTTTTCTTGCTTCGAATAAAGAAGTACAAGTTAAATATGCTAATGTATCTTGTCTAGCAATATCAGACATCATATTTATTAATGACATTGTTCCAATAATTGGGTGAGAATTTTCTACTTCCTCTTTACTAAACCCTAGGTTTTCTAATGCTTGTAAAATTAACTTAGTATGATCATATTCTTCTACAAAATATTCATTTAGTATATCTAAGTATTTTGGATCGTTACAATGGTTAATAGCAGTTGAAATATGTTTAGATGCAGATTTAACATAATGATAATTTTCAAGAATATAGCCTACAAAAACCTCTTTAGGAACATCTTTATAATACATTCTTGAGAATAGTTGATGATAGCCAATTTGCTTTTTCCACATTTGACTACTTTCTTTAATTTGATCTATAAACTTTTGTGCTGAAATAAAGTCAACTTTTTCTTCTTTCCTCATTAAATCATTTTCAACAAACGTACTAACTATACTTGTAATATCTTCTTCTGGAACATCCGTGATGTTACTTATCTCACTTATAGTATGCCTACCATCGAAATATCTTTTTATCTCATAAAATTTTTGTCTGTCACCAATTTCTTGACCTAATTCGTAGTATTCAGTTCCTACAATCATTAAAAGTGAATCTGAATTATTTCTTTCAACAAAAGTACAATGTCTTAATCTTGGTTTATATTGAGATGTTATTTCATCATGATATACTGTTTGGCTCATATTTTCCTCCTTAGATAAAACAACGGACAGTCATAATTTATAACTGTCCGCTGTAGTTGATTAATAATTAACCACACATGCCTACAGGTGCACAAGATGGAGTTACTTCTGGTTGCTTATCTAGTTTCTTTACGCTAATTTTAATCGCCATTATAAATCCCCCCCTCTACTAATATTTGGTATAATTACCGACTTAATTATATTATGGAATGTGAGAAAATGTAAACTATTTATCTGAAAATTTAATCTTTTTATGAAAATCCGCATTTTTGGATTATAAAATTTATTTTTTTAAAATTTAAGTTTTCAACCTCAATTTAAATATTGATAAACATTAATCATTTATAATTCATAGATAAAAATTAGAGACTCATCACATGTCCAGCAACCTAAGATTTTGAAGGACCACTAAAATAAAAAATTAATTGTTTTACAGTTATATATGAGAATTCAACTTATTTCTTTGTTTTGTGAGGAGGCAATCTGCTAACTATATGGTGATGTCCTATTTATCTATTTTTAAATGAAGTTTTAAAATATCCAAAGCATTCATAATCCAATATGAAAAAGTATCTATGAAAGTAGGTACTTTTTTCTTTGTTATATAGAAATTACACATTAATTCATATTTGAGCCATTTTAAAAAGAAAAGAGGATAATGATAGTGACGGTTCAATATGCTTATAATTAATAGTTACATATAACTATATGTACATGACAAACATCTATATTATTTTTAAATATAGATAAATATCTTTCAGTAAGAATACTACATTCTTCTCTATTTACCTATATCTATATTTTCACTAATTTATTATGATATCGATGTTGATTTAAAGTGATTTGTACGAAATGTATAAATGGAATTTTCTAGGAATTCAACACAATAAATTGTTCTGTTTTCTTAATTCACAAAAATTTCGAAATTAAAACCTTCAAATGTTAATATTTGTTATATAATGAACTTGTCACACCAGTCATTAAGTAGTTCCCGATTGTGTCTATTGAAATATGTTTTATTACCCTTGCTTTTATTAATACAAAAAGAACTTGTAGTGATTTCTACAAGTTCTTTTTGTTTTTCTTATTGAATTGGAGCAGAAACTTCCAAACATTCATTTACCATAAAAAGGAATAAATGTTTTTCCATGTTTCGTAGCATATTAAAACCGTAGGAGGTGATACATATGGTTAAAAAGAATAACAGAAATAATAATGAAGTATTGGTTCAAGGTGCTGAAAACGCAATTAATCAAATGAAGTATGAGATTGCACAAGAATTTGGCGTACAACTTGGTCCAGATACAACATCTCGTGCAAATGGTTCTGTTGGTGGTGAAATCACAAAACGTTTAGTAGCTATGGCGGAACAACAACTTGGTGGAGGATTCACTCATTAATTTCACCTAAAGTTATTAAAAGTTACAGTAAGTTGTAGCATATATTTTTTTACCTGTATTTAGTTTATAAATTTAGATACTTCATGATAAGCATTCAAATAGGGTACTTTTTCTTTGTTATATAGAAACTACATAATAAACGTGAAATTAAACAAAATGAACATAATGATATTTGTGGCTTATATTCGCAGTTTAAATGCCTTTAAACAAACGCTTGATTAAACACTTATGAAATGTACTAATATGGTTATACCTTTGCGAATGTTTTTTTGAGCTAAATTCTCATAAATAACTGTATAAAAGTAAAGTTCTTGTTTTGGACATTTAATTTCGTTAGGCTGATGGCTATGGGGCGCGACCCTTACTTAATATTTTTTTTATAAAATCATGTACTTTTTGATTAGATTTTGTAGTATTCATTATAAATTAAAGATACGTTTCTAGTAGAAACTCTCCTAATAAAGACTGTACTCCTATGGAGGAGTTTCAACCTTTTTCAGAGCACTCACTCTAATGTGAGTGCATTTTTTTTGCAGACAAGGACTGGAACGCTTCTATCAACATCCAGCAAGGAGAGCGATTAGGGGGTCTGTTGCAAAGTTTTAAACGCCCCCAAAATATAGAATGAAAATACAATTGTTCCGAATAAACATTATAAAATAGACAAGAACATGTATCGTATACTCATTATTTTCGGTTATTTTTCAACTTTGTAACAGAACCCAATGCAGTTATCTTGAGGTTTTGGACTAAAATGAATTTTCTAACACTTGATATTTTTTTGTAAAATCATGTACTTTTTGATTAGATTTTGTAGTATTCATTATAAATTAAAGATACGTTTTTAGTAGAAGACTCTCCTTATAAAGATTGTGCCCCATGGAGGAGTCTCAACTTTTTTCAGAGCACTCACTCTAATGTGAGTGCATTTTTTTGGCAGACAAGGACTGGAACGCCTCTATTAATATCCGCAAGGAGAGCGATTACGTTAGTAGAATTATATATAGAGCAAGAGACAGACTCGATAGCTAAGTAAACTTCATACGGTTCTGGTGCAAAAAATATCTTAAACTTGAACATACTGATACTACTACTCTAAAAAAGGGGCATAATCAGTATGGGAAACCAAAATTTGTTCAAATGGAAACATTATCAGCCTGATGTTATCTTATTAACGGTAAGATGGTACCTACGGTACAACTTAAGTTTTCATGATTTGGTGGAAATAATGGAAGAACGAGGCCTATCGATAGCTCACAAAACAATTATGCGATGGGTTCATCAATATGGTCCTGAGTTAGATAAGAGAATCCCGTGTCATCTCAAGCAGAGCAATGGCTCGTGGAGAGTAGATGAAACATACATAAAAGTAAAGCGCAATGGATGTATTTGTATTGTGCAGTCGATTCAAAAAGGAATACCATTGATTTTTACTTAAGTAAAAATAGAAATGCCAAATCAGTCAAGCGCCTTTTCAAAAAAGCCTTGTCTTTTTCGCACGTATCCAATCCTTGTGTCATTACTGTAGATAAGAATCCAGCTTATCCAGCAGCATTTGAGAAGTTAAAAGAAGAAAAAAGATTTCAGAAGGCATCCAAATAAGGCAAGTGAAATATCTTAACAACATAGTAGAACAAGATCATCGCTTTATAAAGAAACGAATCCGTTCTATGCTAGAGTTCAAATGCTTTGATACAGCTACATCCATTCTTTCTGGAGTAGAGGCTATGCATATGATCAAAAAAGAACAGATTGATTTACAGGACCAGTCTGTGCAAAATCAGAAAGAATTCATCCATCAATTGTTTGAACTTGTAGCATAAAATACAAGTCTGTTAGGAATATATACGTTTTATTAGTTTTCATTTTATTTTTGCACCAGAACAATTTTCAGAATATATATTGAAATTTGTTCTAATAAAGAAGAAAAGAAGATGATTACGATATGTCAACGAAAGTATATAATTTGGAATTAATTTATAATAAATTCCAAATTATAGGGAGGATATGATATTGAATACAATTGGCGAAAAAATTCGTAATTTTAGAAAAAGATATAATTTATCTCAAAGAGAATTATGTGACGGAATATGCACAACATCTTATTTAAGCCTTATTGAAAATAATAAAATTAAGGTTAAAACAGAGATGATACAATTATTTTCAGAGCGAATGGAGGTACTGAAGTCTAATAGCGCAAATCAAAATGAAAATATAGGAGAATTCTTTCTCAAGGAACGACTAGAACATGGGATTACACAAAAAGTCCTATGTTATGGAATATGTACAGTATCTTATTTAAGTAAAATTGAAAATAATAAGCTAGTTCCAAGTCGTAACATTAAAAAATCATTATATAAAAGATTAGAGGAAATCAAAAATAATACGGCAGACTTAGAAATATTTGAATTAGAAAAATTGTACGATGATATGATTTATCTTTTTAATAAACAAGAAATTAATAAGGCTAAAAAGGTGTTACATGAAGGTTTAAAATCTACAAAAAAATATCCTAAATTACATTTTTTATTCTTATATCAAAATTATTTATATTTTGATCAAACAAATCTAAAAAGTTTTCTCGAGACAATAGCTATTCCTTTTTTTTACAATCAAAAAAATAATAAACAATTATCTATATTTTATGTTGATTTAGCAACTTGTTATCAAAAGGAAGGCAAATTTGAAAAAGCATGTTTATATTATCAAAAGGCTATTTCTTATATGAAGATATTGAAAAACATAAATGTCATATCGGCTCATAAAAATGTTCAAATACAATTTTCATAGGAAAAACAAATGATATTTAATGCTTATTATCTGTACAACATAAATGATTTATCCCACAAGAATAAAATAATTAAAAGACCACCCATTTTGAAGTGGTCTTTTTTTGCACCGGAACCAAATATACCCTTAAGTTGATGGATGTGGGGTGGTACCCCTTTTAGCTCAGTGCAAAGGTAGTATCTTTTTCTGTTTCTCAACAATTATGTGATAAATCTTGAGAAAGATGCCCTTACTTTTTATCTGGTTTTCCTAATTTTTATCATGGCAAAGATAAATTATTACTATTAGAACATAGTAATCTGCTTTTGTTTATTTACTTACTTAGTAATTTGTAAAAGTAAAATGGTATTTTAGGGATAAAGTAATTAGTGAATGAATAAATTCCTGACTATTTTCTAGGGTTTTACAGATTTTATCAGCATTTCACTTAGATTTTGAAATAAATACCAAATGATTGGTGAGTGATTAATTCGATGAAGAGGCATGACAACAGACTTCTTGGCTATTTAACAGAATTATCAGAAATACATTTATAAATATATTTTTTAGAATATTAGTTTGGAAAACTATTGATTTTTTTACCAACATATTCTATATTTAAGTGGTCCTTTTTAAATATTCTTATTTTGAAAAAATAATACGTGTAGGTGGGTGACAAATTCGGCTTTTAGTTGCAATTCAAATTCAGTATTAAAAGGGGAATTAATACTATGGGAGAAAAGTTATTCAAGGTTGGTTTTGTCGGTCTGGGTGGCCAGGCAAAAGAACAGGCGGAACATGTAACACATACAAAATATGGTGTCGTCACAGCAATTTGTGATAGTAATCTAAAAATCTTAGAAGATTTACCTGATTATCTAAGTGATGCAGAAGTTTTTACTGATTATAAAGAAATGATTGACCAGTGTGAATTAGATGCAGTGTTTATCTGTGTCCCGCATAACTTGCATAAAGATATTGCATTATATGCCTTATCTCATGGATTGCACGTATTAAAGGAAAAGCCATTAGCTTGTAATTATGACGAGGGTTTGCAAATTGTGCAAGCGTCTAACCATTATAAGAGATCGGTGATTACCTTAACGCAAAGAAGAAATCACAATTCTTATGTAAAAGCGAAAGAAATGTTAGATTCGCTGGGCGATGTTTTTCTAATTAGAGGAGAATACACCTTTAATGGTGGTCCATACGACTTCGGCTGGAGAGGTGTAAAGGATATCGCAGGAGGCGGTGCAATATTAGATATGGGATACCATGTTTTAGACCTCATTGTGTGGTATTTTGGATTGCCTGCAGAGGTGCACGCTTACATGTCTAACACAGCTAGACCAGATGTCACATACGAAACAGAAGACACTGCCATTCTTACATTTAAAACAAACGGTGGAGCACTAGGAAATTTAAATTTATCTAGAGCGACGCAACCGAAAAAAGAAGAATTGTTTGTTCACGGTTCTAAAGGTGTACTCCACATTACAAGAACAAAAGTAACTCGCCTGAATCTTGATGGCACAACAGGGGAAATAATTGAAAGTGATAGAAGTTGGGATCTTCCAATTCGGACTCAGATTGACGACTTCATTCAGAATATTAAAAATGGTATAATGCAAGATGGTTCTTCACATCTTGATCATTTACTCTTATGTGACGGAGCTTACCAATCAGTGGTTGAAAAACAATCCGTTGTACTAGAGCAAAAAGAACTAGTAAGTATAAAATAATCAACCAAATTAACAATCTAACTATCAATCAAAAGGGGATTAGGAACATGGGAACAAATCTAAATATTTCTAAAGAAGAAATCATTCAAGCGGCAAGAGAATTTGTACTTGCAGAACTAGGCGGAGATAGTAGCGGTCATGACTGGTGGCATGTACATCGTGTAACGGAAATGGCAAAAACAATCGCAAAAAAAGAAAATGCAAATATTTATGTGGCGGAACTTGCTGCATTATTACATGATGTTGCAGATGAAAAATTAAATCAAGATGAAGAAACAGGAGTGAACAAAGTAAAGAACTGGATGAGCGAAAATGGGATAGACGAAGAGTCTGCAGCTCATATTTTAGAAATCATTACTACAATGTCATTTAAAGGCGGAACTTCTAAAAAAGTCATGAGTACTGTAGAAGGAAAAATCGTGCAAGATGCTGACCGTTTAGATGCAATGGGCGCAATGGGTATCTCTCGTGTTATGTGCTACTCTGGATTCAAAGGTCGTCCAATTCACCACCCTGACATGAAGCCAAGAGAAAATCTTACTCTAGAGGAATACCGCTCAGGTAAAGATACAGCCATCATGCATTTCTATGAAAAATTATTGAAACTAAAAGATACAATGAATACAGCTGCAGGAAAAGAAATGGCAGAGGGTAGACATGCATTTTTAGAGACATACTTAGATCAGTTCTATGCTGAATGGGATGCCAAACGATAATCATAGAATAAATAGGTAAACCATACAAGAACCACAGTATTTTTTGTGTTTATACAAAAGAACTGTGGTTCTTGTTTCCTATCGGTCTATACCATGGCGTTTTACTATATGAAATGTGAGGTACGTTACATGAGCTTATTTGAGAATAAAACAAAGTTGTCTTTATGCATTTTTTATTTTGCGTATTTTGGAGCATTCGGCTCGTTTTATCCAATGATTTCCATTTGGTTCTTAGGACAAAAGTTAAGTGTACTCCAAATTGGAGAAATTATATCGATTAGTTTACTTGTGCATATTATTGTCCAGCCAATTTGGGGCATTATTTGTGATAAATTTCAACTAACGAAGGTCATTCTTATAGGTAGTTTGATTTTAACGTCACTATGCAGTATATTTTTATCTTTTAATCACACATTTACGTATTTATTAATTATGTTTACCCTTCTTACCATTTTTAATGTAGCAATTTCTCCTATTATTGATAGTGTCTCATTAGAGAGTATTCAAGATCCAAGAGAATATGGTTTTTTACGTGCTTGGGGTGCATTAGGTTATGCATTCTTCTGTTGGGTAAGTAGTGCGCTAACGAATTACTGGGGTGTTAATATGATTTTATATGTATACTCCTTACTGATGTTATGTTGTTTACTCGTATCTATTCCATTACCAATCATTCATAAAAGTAGTGGTGTAAAAACGAATTTCTTACAAGACTTAAAGAAAATTGCTTCCCAGCCTGGATTTCTCCTATTTGCAATAGCTGGGGTTCTTATTTTCGGATCTCATCAAGCCAATAATACATACTACTCTATGTTCTTTAAAGAAATTGGCGGAGGCGTTATGGGCGTAGGGTTTTCCTTTTTACTTGTTGCGGGATTTGAAGCGCCTGCGATGTTTTTATCAAATTTTCTTACGAAAAAACTGGGTTTATCATTATTAATTATCGTAGCTGGTGTATTGGTCTCATTACGCTGGCTGTATTATGGATTAAATCCGGATTATAATATTGTAATGGCACTTTTAGCGTTAAACGGTCTTGCAATTGGTTTATTCGTGGTATTATGTACGCAGTTTGTTAACAAAGTGACAACAAAAGAAGTGCAGGTTACAGCTCATTCTCTATTTTGGGCCTTTGCTAATGGACTCGGTACAATGTCTTTCACGTATCTAGGCGGAGTAACGTTAGATAAAACAAAAAATGTTTTTGATGTGTATTTCTATTTCGGAGTATTATCTTCTATCGGTGTGCTTCTCGTTATTTTGGCAGCGTTTTTCTCTAGAAAACAGGAAATACCCCATCATGGGACGGCTACACATGAAGTAGAAGCAGTAAAATAATAAAAAAGACCTTACACGGATTGGAAATATGATGGTGTAATTAAAAAATCGGGTTCTGTTGCGAAGTTTTGTTAAGGTTAAGTGGTGCTAACAAAAAGTTGTATATTTTATGCGATTGTTAGTAGCTCCTGTAACTCATTGTATGTCGAAAAACCGAAGTCTGAGCCAAGACTTCGGTTTCGTTTATATAAAGCATGAATGGTTTCGATGCCTTTCAAGGTACGGGAAGCGTGGCGAAGATTTTGAAATCCTGCGGATTTGGAAAAACGTCGCTTCACATGCCTATGGTCCTGTTCAATGAGATTGTTCAAATGCTTGCTTGTACAATGAGTTATATTTATATAAAAGCCTTGTTCCCTTAATTTGTTAAATGCGCAAAGTAATGCTGGTGCTTTGTCTGTAGTGAGAACCGCTGGTTCTCCAAAGATTTTGAACAATCTTTTCATAAAGGCATAGGCAGCCTGATGATTCCGTTTTTTACGAAGTTGAATATCCAATGTGTGCCCGTCTTTATCAATTGCACGATATAAATAACACCCTTTTCCTTTGACTTTTATATAGGTTTCATCTAGTTTCCAAGATAATGGAACGTTTTTATTTTTCTTCTTCCAAATTTGATAGATAAGATTTCTATATTCATGAACCCAGCGCATGACGGTTGTTGGGTGAACCGAAACACCACGCTCTTTCAAGATTTCAGATATATCACGATAACTTAAAGAAAAACGACAATAGTAGCCGACGGCTACCAAAATAATATCCTTTTTAAACTGTTTTCCTTTAAAATACCCCCTATATCATTCTCCTGCTCACACTTTTTCTACAGGTTATCTCAGTTTAGAAATCTTTGCAACAGAACCAAAATAACTATGATTTCTAGAAATGCGAACTGATATTATGAATTAATTTAAAGCTGCTGGAACAAAATAAAACTAATTGAGCAAAAAAACTTGCAGAATTAAAAAGAGAAGTATATATTAATTGACATATCAATAATTGATATGTCAATTAATTTCTTAATAAGAAAGAAGGAGTGATTTTTGAAAACATGTTATTCAGAAGATGCCGAAATTTTATATAAGCTACAAAGTTTGAGCAAAGTAATTGGTACGAAGTTTGAAGCATGCATTGGTATTAGTCAATCTCGATTGGAATTGCTCGCATTGCTTTATCAAGTTGATGAAATTAGTCAAAGCGACCTTCAAAAAAAGGTGAATATTGATGGCGCAGCCATCACCAGACACGTTAAGCAGCTTGAAGCCAAAGGAATTGTATTAAGAAGAAAGAAGCCTGAGGATAACCGTATAACACTTGTTCGGTTATCTGAGCAAGGACGAGAACGAATCGAGTCTTCCAAGAAAGAAAAGGAACGTTTTATGAAGGAAATGCTCGTAAATATCGGTGTAGAAGAACGCAATATACTTATTCATGTTCTATCACAGATGCAAAAAAATGTAGAGAATATTAAAGAATAGAGGAGTGTTTATACATGGGAACTACATTAAAAACAAACGATTTTATGAAAATAATGAAAGGACGTCGATCCATACGTAATTATGATCCAACAATCAAAATCAGTAAAGAAGAGATGGCTGAAATATTAAAGGAAGCTACTACGGCACCATCCTCAGTGAATGCACAACCATGGCGCTTTCTTGTTATCGAAAGTCCGGAGGGAAAAGAAAAGCTTGCAAAAATCGCTAAATTCAATCAATCACAAGTTTCTACTTCATCTGCGGTTATTGCAGTATTTGCAGATATGGACAACGGTGACTATATAGAAGAGATATATTCAAAAGCTGTTAAGCTAGGATATATGCCGCAAGAGGTAAAAGATAGACAAGTACAAGCATTGACTGCACATTTCGAAAAACTTCCAGCCCAAGAAAATCGCGAAACTATTCTAATTGACGCAGGGCTTGTCTCTATGCAGTTAATGCTGACAGCACGTGCACACGGATATGATACAAATCCAATCGGGGGTTATGACAAGGAAAATATTGCTGAAATCTTTGGAATTGAAAAAGAGCGCTATGTACCAGTTATGCTTCTATCTATCGGTAAAGCAGCCGACGAAGGATATGCTTCATACCGTCTTCCTGTTGATAGAATTGCACAATGGAAATAGTAAAAAACTGATAGTAGAGGGGGACAGAATGGTGTGGAAATAATCGCAGTTATTTTAGTTGGGATCGTAGCATTAGAACATTTATTTATCATGATTCTTGAAATGTTTTTAATTGATTCAAAAGTAGCAAAACGCGCTTTCAAATTACCGAAGCATTTAGAAGGAGATCGAAATGTAGCTATTATGTTTGCAAACCAAGGGTTATATAATGGATTTTTAGCCGCTGGTCTCATTTGGGGACTTATACTTGGGCTCAACCCAATTGGCTATATGGTTCAATTATTTTTCGTAATTTGTGTGGTGATAGCAGCTATTTTCGGAGGTTTCACATCTAATAAATCAATTATTGTGAAACAAGGAATTCCAGCTATTTTAGCACTGGTTGCCCTTTTATCTATCATATAGAATCAAAGTTTTTCAATAAAAGAACTCATTTTTGAAGAACTACGCTATTCTTTCTGTAGAATCATAGGAAAGGGTGGCGTTTTGGTTCTGGTGCAAAAACTTCAGGATAATTATAATAAATCTATAAAACTTAGACATACTGATACTATTACTCTAGAAAGGGTACGTGATTGGTATGGAAAAAGAAAATTTGTTCAAATGGAAGCACTATCAACCTGATATTATCTTATTAACGGTAAGATGGTACCTATGGTACAACCTAAGTTTTCGTGATTTGGTGGAAATGATGGAGGAACGAGGTTTGTCTATTGCTCACACCACTATTATGCGTTGGGTGCATCAATATGGACCTGAATTAGATGAAAGAGTACGACGTCATCTTAAGACAACAAATGATTCTTGGAGAGTCGATGAAACGTATGTGAAAGTAAAAGGGCAATGGATGTATTTATATCGCGCAGTCGATTCAGAAGGAAATACCATTGATTTTTATCTCAGTGAATCAAGAGATAAACAAGCAGCCAAGCGCTTTTTCAAGAAAGTCTTGGCTGCTTCTCATATTTGTAAACCTCGCGTAATAACAGTAGATAAGAATCCTGCCTATGCTGTAGCGATTCAAGAATTAAAAGAAGAGAAATGTATGCCTGAAGGCATACAACTAAGGCAAGTTAAATATCTCAATAATATTGTGGAACAAGATCATCGTTTTATTAAGAAACGTGTACGTTCTATGTTAGGGTTCAAGTCTTTTGGCACAGCTACATCCATTCTTGCAGGAGTAGAAGCCATGCATATGATTAAAAAAGAACAGATTGATTTACGGGATCAGTCTGTCCAAACTCAGAAAGAATTCATCCATCAATTGCTTGGATTTGCAGCATAAGATACGATTCCGTTAGGAATATATGTGCTTTATTCTTTTTTATTTTATTTTTGCACCAGAACCATTCATTCTAAGAGATACAACTTTTTTAATCTTCTCGTGATAAAATA
>NZ_JABUAE010000064.1 GCF_013314535.1 Bacillus sp. Xin1
GGTTATCTTTCTTACTTTTGAATTTTGGAAATCCAACGGATTTATCACGAAAAAAGTTAGCATATGCTTTGTTCAAATTCATTTGGGCATTCGCTAACGCAAGGCTATCAACTTCTTTTAGAAACGGAAATGCAGCCTTATACTGTGCAGGAGTAGGATATTTGATAGATTTATCAAGTTTATCTTGTAATTCTTGATAAGATTCGATTCTATCAGCAAGCATCTTGTTGTAAACAAACCGAACACATCCGAAAGTTTTTGCAAAAAACATCCGTTGTTCTTTATTTGGATAGATACGATATTTGTATGCTTTCAACATTTTCTACACCTCACTTTTCGCCTTGCTTTTCAATATATTTCTTAACTACGTCTAGTGGTGATCCACCTGTAGTAATCAAACAAAAACTTCTTGACCAAAACATCTCTTTCCAAAGCTTCTTTTTCACTTGAGGAAAGTCTCTCTTTATTAATCGAGAGGTTGCACTCTTATATGCATTGATGAATTTTGTCATTTCTGTATTAGGATGTGCCTTGAACAAGATATGTACATGGTCAACATCATGATTCCATTCTACCAATGTTATATTGTACTTCTCAGATAACCGTACAAACATGTCTTTTGCATAGTCTGACATATCATCATCAAATACATTTCTTCTGTATTTCACGACTAATACAAGGTGATAATACAATAGGAACACTGAATGATTATTACTATCTAATTTCACTGTTATACCAACCTTTATAATTTATAATACTGATTATATCAGAACAAAAAAATAAAAAGCAAAGTTAAGTGCTTTTTAGCTACGCCAAACCGAAATTCATCTCCCCCCTATCGTTGGGCTATCGCCCTGCACACGCTTAAGGAAGGAGAATTCTTTCGGATAATTCGTTAAATATAAAGCGACTGCAACCGATAGTTTTAGCAATTAATATTTCTTGTACCTTATTTGGATAGATACGAAATTTATATGCCTTATTTACTAACATGGGCTGCACCTCACTTTTTTCGTAGGATACCTACAGTATACTAAAAAAAAGTAGGCTTACGCCTACCGACATTCATCTCCCACCTAAAATTGTTTTTTTCACACCTTCACATTTTTGAGGAAGGAGTCTTCTGTCGGAAAACGATAAATTTCTCTCTGTGAATAAATTTCAATATTCCGTCAATACTGTAGATAGGCTGTATGCCAAAACCCATTTAAATTTCTTTCTCCGTCCCCCTTTTGGAGATGCCTTGGAGTTGAGCAGTTAGCTTTTGCTAGCTGCTCTTTTTAATTTCGGATTTCTCCTTGCACTTCTCGCAATACAACATATCTCCAATATCAATTGTATCTTCTTTGTATTGTGGGATTCCACATCTGTATTCCCATCACCATTCGTTATCTAAGTATGCTTGTTTCGGGATTAAGTGTTCACTTTTGTATTGATCCGCCCATTTAGTTCTTCTCACTTCTACAAAGTACGCTGTTTCTACTGGCACTATAAAGTCTTGCGCGATACATCCATCTTAAGTATTTAAATTATAAGTTTAATGAAAATAAACCATAATTATTATTATGTAAACAAGTTGCATTTTTCTTTCAATCTCTAATACACAAAATTCTTCAACTAATCAATTATATTTACACATACGATTGGAGAAAATAAATATTAATAGCTTACAAATATCTGTTTCCCAAAAAATCTTCACTTCAAAAAAATACAAAGGTGTTAAGTGAGAAATAATTCATTAAATATCAATGTCTTGTAAACAAATTTACTAATTACAGCATAATAATTAGCATTAACATATCAACAGACATTAACATGTTAACGAAAACAAAGAAAAAATGTTAATTTCATATCAACAGTAACTTAATTATTAAACTATTATTGATTTAAAGTTAATGAATATATTTATAGAAGGATATCTTTCTCAACTCGTAATAAATCATAGGCCATTAGCACTGGTCGAAAAAACTATAAAACGAATAGCCCCTTGTAAAGTATGTATAGTTGTAAAAAAGTAAACACCTTCACAGATACTCTATAAATAGTTCACTAAATAAAAAAGTGTTAACCATTCTCTACAAATAACCTCTGGTAGATTACTGCTATTCGTTTAAATTTTAATGAAAACTCAAGAATCAACTATATATAATTTCCACAGAACGAAAAACATCGATGTTTATACATTTAGCATTGATATAATATTAACAACTAAAGAGGCTTTCATTACTATAGTTAATATCTTGTTAATATCAACTCTATTACATATCAATTTCACATTTCATGTTAATGTCGTTTCCTCTAATGAACCTAAATTATATATACAAAAGTAAAATTCAATCCACCGGCTGAATGATATTTAGTACTCAATTGCGTAAAAATGCTTACCCTACACGAATATACTATTTATGAAATTTTACATCTAACTTATCAATGAAAGATTCCAGAAGCACTAGATCGATTCTTTTTACTGTGATAAGACATACTTAAAGATTAATATCACCAAGGAAGAAGACTATACTAGCCGCGTAGCGATTCGTATCCAGCTTAATGTTATTACAATGTTTTAATAAAATCATATTTTATGTATAGATCTCTATTTTTATTTGTTACAAATACTGTACAGATCGTTTTGTTAATCTCGTAGTAACTTTAAGTCGTTTTAGTAATACATAATTAGCTCACTATCATCAATGTTATATCGATGTGCGTGCAGTTTTAGTTGATATAACATTAACATTGATAATATGTTTTGGCTTTATAGCGATGTCTTGTCGACACACTCTTTATTTCATGTCAATTTCATATTTCATGTTAATGTCTGTTTTTAAGGGTATTTGAGATGCTAAAGGGCCAAGGTGTCTAACATATCAATTTCAATCCCTTTAATTTGTTTAAATCATGCTACAAATCAAAGTTAAGTTCCCGCTATAAGCTAAACACTATTATACTTAGTTACATATAAGCACTTATCTGTACATGAGCATAATATTTGTGCGCTTTATATAAGCTTATTCGTGATAAATTAGATTCATTAAATCAAATAAATTTTATATTATGACAACATACTCTTACAGGTTTATATAAAATAAACAATGAAATCAATACTAAAAATAACTGGGAACATACCAGTAATACAAAGATTCATATCACTTCTATAAGAATAACAGGGCTAGATAAACATTAACTCTGTTTATTAAAGGATCAGTAACTTACTAGTATTATTAAGCTACTAGCATCATCACATTAGTAGTGTTGCCTTTTTGTATCTTTTTATACATTGAAATTGGAATTTAATAATCTACTTTTCTCATTTTCTACAGAAGACAGTCATTATATCCTTATAATTTGTTTACAAAACACTTATATTTCCTTATCATTAATAATAAGCAATATAATATGTTAATCTCATGGCAACTATAAGGCATATTTCTAGCACAAAATACACTTATTATCATTAATATAACATTAATATTTATATGTTTTTAGTTAACAAAACATATACACGCTAACCAAATTGTGGATTTATAGTTAATGTTTTGTTAATACACTCTTGGTTATATGTTAATCTCACATTTCATGTAAATACCTAAGTTAGTAGGTATTTACATTGATATCATCGAAATAACTATTAACATGTCAATTTCAGTTCCCATGTTAATTTCAATTCAAGTGTGTATTTGACGATTTTTTCAAGGAGGTAGGACAATGATTGATCAAAAAAACGATGATGATATATTAAACGATAATGTTTTTGAAAAGGCTTGGAGGATAACAGAATTCTCTAAATTAGTTGGACGTCACCATAACACAGTGTATAATTGGTTCAATATTTTAGAAGAAAAAGGGCTACATGAAACTCTAAGAACCCATAACACAAACGAAAAGCTCTATAATACTTTAGATCTTGAAATCGCTCTTTTTATAAAGCAAAAAAGGGATGAGAAGTGGTCTTTAGATGCTATTATTGAACTTTTACCACATCAATTTGATTTAAGACCAGTACCACTAGAGAATCAAGCAAATGAAGTATCTACCCAATTAAACCTTCAAGCAACTGCAGAAATCATTGAAAAGATGGTGAATAAGCAGATAGAAGAAAAATTAAAAAATATTGAATCTCAGTATGAGGAGAAGATAGGGAATATATTAAAACAGCTTCCACAACCTGAAGATGCAGAAACTTTAAAAATACGTCAACGTCAAGAAAGACTAGATAATTTCATTATTGAACATAGAGCACGCCAGGAATTAAGAAAACAAGCAGAAGGCATATGGAATAGTAAACCTGATGAGGAACGTATTAAAAAGGTAGGATGGTTTAAAAAAGAAGAAGATTTAGCTAAAAAGCAACTCTTCACTGAGCAGTACATACATGATAATATCATTGATTATATAAAATCTCTTATGAATACAACGGTGGAATAACAAAAAGTCTGGAGAGAGCTCCAGACTTTTTGTTATTTTGTAGTACCAAACATCTTATCTGGATCTAAAAAGTCCGCTAATTCAGCATCCTCATTGGCTCCAGCTTCTGTATTTTCTTCGTCACTACCCATATCGATAAAATCACCAAAGGCAAAACCCAAGTCCTCATCCTCATCTATACTTTCTATCGTACTAATTTGAGACTTTTTGTACTGAATTTGACTTTGCTTCTCTTTAAATTCATTAAACTCTTCAACTAATCCCTTAGATAATCTTGATGGTAATGCATCAGTTTTATAAAACGTATATACGCTTCCTAAGAAATCATTCTTACTTACTAAATATCCATTAAAAACAGTACCGTTTATAGGTAAATTATTTGAAACTTCCACTTTAGCATCATCCATGAAGGAATCATCAATGTTTTTTTGTTCATCTAGGATAGCAAGCATACCAAAATGATGCACTTTTGATGCTTCAACAGAACCATCGTTATGCTTTTTCATCAAATCAATTGGATGATGGAAAGAGCTTCCTCTTAATGATTCTTTAAACATCTCTACAATTGCATGGCTATTTTCAATCTGATTCATATTACGTGAAACCTTATTAATTACTAAACAACCTGTTTTCTCAAGTAAAATACGTTTAAAGTCTTGAGAATCAAGTATTACAGATGTTCCAGAACCATTTGCAGCTGTATTTAATTCATGAATAATTTCACTAATGCGTTGATTTGCATAATCACGTGCATTGGCAATACCTTTTTTCTCATTTTCGTTTAGTTCTTTAAATTCATCATAAAAGTGCTGATTATCAGCAAATACTACAAATGCTACACCTTTTGATTTATCATTAGCTAATTTCCAAATCTCCTGAGAAAACTTATTAACTTGTCTTAGTACATCCGGTCCATCTGCTCTTACTGGAAGTGTTACAACAATCCCCATTTTAATAAAATCTTTACGCTCAATAGCATTTTCAAAAGCAATTTTCGCAAATTTTGCTTGATTTGCTTTTATTTCTGCCATAGGGTATTGTTGCGCAACTTTTTGTAATTCTTGTCTAATGACAGGTTTATTATGAAAAGCAGAAAACTCTTCAATTGCCTTAATGATTGTAGAAGTTCCTGTTCCTCCACCTAGGCCTGCAAAGAATAACACAAGTTCATCAGATGGTCTTACACGTTCCGTGATAAATTCTTTTAATTTCTCTTTTGCCTCATCATTTGAATCAAGTACCTTTACTGCACGCTCAGGATTTTTACCTAAACCACCTAATTTAAGTGATACTTGGTTGCTTTTTGGTACATTTTTTAGTTCTGCTAGATCCCCATCATTACTGTTTAATGCTAAGCAGTTATATACTGATGTTCCATCTGTATGTTTATATTCAGCAAATTTATCTACCATTCTAGTACCAGCTTGACCAAAACCAACCATCGTCATCTTAACTGCCACTTCATTCTTCAAGAAATTTTTCGCCATTATTTTATCTCTCCTTATTTACTTATTTACTTTTTTTCTCTTCCCTAACTCAATAAGTACTTGTTGTCCTCTATAAGTTGAGATTAAAAATTTATACGGGTGCATAACCTTTTCATAGATTAAAGACATTGATGATAGTGTACTAACACTTATTTCAGCTGAACGTCTTGATATATTTGTGCGTTCAACTTCTAATGAATAAGATTTTCCTTTTGTTTTCTTTACTCTCCTATCAATGACTACATTTTCTACTATTTCATTAATGGATATGCCCCTCATGTATTTGGTTTCTTGAAATTGTTTATTTACGATGTTCCCTATGTATAGAAATACACTATATAGTATCTCGTCTTGTTCAAGAATATCTGCGAACATATTCACTACTTCATCTGTAAATTTTATTGTTTGATACTTTTCGCTTAAAACCTCGTTCAAGTTGTCCCCCCCTTAAACCATTGGTTAATTATTCCTAGAAACATAGTACATCATTATAACGCGTATATCAAGTCATTATATATAAAACTTATATATAGAACTTATAAGTTCTATTATTAGAAAACCCTTTACTTCACAAGACCTCATTTATACAGCGTATATATACGTCGTGTATATACTATATTAATCTTATATTTCATGTGATTCACATTCTACACTCTTAACAGAATAGATTGCACTAACATTACTATATTAAGTAAACATATCTCTCAAAAAACACCATAAAACATTAAAATGAAACTCACATATTAAATAACAAATTTTATATACGCTGTATATATACATTTTATTTATACAACTTATATAAAATCCTTTCTATAAAAGGTTTTTTATCTTTCACATATCAATTTTACATCAATATCAATACGATAAGCAGTTTATATAAGACTTACATATACAACTTATATAAACTACTTATCATCCATAACAATAAATGCAATGCTGTAGTAGCATTACACTCATACTATTTATACTGTTATGTAACTTTCATGTAATGCCTGGAACAACTCAACCTGGTTATCTTTCTTAGTTAATAGTTTGGCTCTATACGTTTCATCTCTTGTTAGGGGAGAAGTTGTCAATGTCATGTTATATTGATACAGCTCTTCATTTAACAGTAGGTATTACATTCTTACTATTATCATTAACAGTATCGTTACCAACTGCATTATGGGCAGTTGCACTTGGAACAAGCATTGTACTAAATTTGACAGAAACTACAATTTTAATGTAGTTTATCAAAACAACAAAAGAGAGTATATGATTAAACTGAGTGACCTGATAATTGAGATCACTTAGTTTTTTTAATATAAAAATCAACACCATTGTTTAACATAGCCTATTTTTCAAGTAATTTAATTATTCGTGAATATATTTCTTACATCGTTTCAATGATTTTCTGTCTTTCATACCATTTTGTTAACTTTTCTTTCACGCTTTTGGATAGTCGTTTCATCTTTTGATTACAGAACCTTGTTAAAATTATACAATGTAAATATAATGCAAAATAAAGAGAAAATAGCATTGTAGATTAGGTGGATTGTCGTACTTCATTAAAAAATTGGAGGTTTACATTTTGTTTTTTTCAAAAGCAATAGACCTATGTGCTTTATATGATCTACATAGGAAGCGTAGTCAAGAATTCCAATATTCCTCTGTTTCTAATAAATATTTAGAAATAGAAAATATCCAAGATTTTTATAAAAGTAGTTCGGTTGCTATTCAATTTAATATGGGCGAATGTGATAATCAAAATTATAAAGTCGGTAAATTTGAATATGAAAGTTCAATCAAATCTGGAATTTCGTGTAATGATATAGTAACAGGTGAAGCTTTTATAAATAAGAATGAAGATTCACCTAATGTAATACTTGTACATGGTTGGCGAATGGATTCTATAGATAAGGTTAAAAACATATTTCAGAAGATGATGATGGATTTAGGATGGAATATGTATTATTTTACAATGCCTTATCACTTTAACAGAGAACCAGAGAGTTCCTTGTATAGTGGTGAATACATGATAAGTGCTGATGTTGAACGAACAGTGGAAGCTTCTCAACAAGCAGTAGCTGACTTGCGTGGATTAATACATTGGCTTAAAGAAAATAAAAAAGGGCAAGTTATATTGATTGGTATTAGTTTAGGTGGCTTCATTACAAATTTAACCGCTTTAGTTGAACCTCAAATAAATGTGTTAGCTTCTATTTTCTATGCTAACCGTCTTTCTTATTCAATATGGAAAACCAATCCTGGGAAGTATATAAAAAAGGATTTACAGGAACATGGCGTTACATATGAAGATTTAATAAATCATTGGAAAATTACTGAACCAAGCCAATCTGCTCCAGTAATAAATAAGGATAACATCCTATTAATCTCCGCAAAAAATGACCAGTATGTTCATATTCAAGATACAGATTACTTATGGGAATCTTGGGGGAAACCGACAAGATATGTATACAATGGTGGACATGCAGGAATTGTCCTAAATCGTAATAAAATTGCTACTGATACTATCCAATTTATCCGAAAACGGATAGAAGGGTAATTTTACCATGATTGTCGATTCTGGTGCAAAGATAAAATAAAAGAGAATAAAGCGCAGATGCTCCTAGCGAAATCATATCTTATGCTGCAAGTCTAAACAATTGATGGATAAATTCTTTCTGATTTTGGACAGACTGTTCCCGTAAATCAATCTGTTCTTTTTTGATCATATGCATGGCTTCTACTCCCGAAAGAATGGATGTAGCTGTGTCAAAAGGCTTGAACCCTAACCTAGGAAGGACTCGCTTCTTAATGAACCGATGATCCTGTTCCACAATGTTGTTAAGATATTTCACTTGCTTTATTTGGATGCCTTCTGGCATCTTTTTTTCTTCTTTTAACTCCTCAACTGCTACTGGATAAGCTGGATTCTTATCTACAGTAATGACACGAGGATTGGATATATGCGAAAAAGCGCTTGGCTGATTTGGTATTTCTATTTTTACTTAAGTAAAAATCAATGGTATTCCCTTTTGAATCGACTGCACGATATAAATACATCCATTTCCCTTTTACTTTTATGTATGTTTCATCTACTCTCCACGAATCATTGCTCTGCTTGAGATGACGCCGGATTCTCTTATCTAACTCAGGACTATATTGATGGACCCAACGCATAATTGTTGTGTGAGCTATCGATAGGCCTCGTTCTTCCATTATTTCCACCAAATCACGAAAACTTAAGTTGTACCGTAGGTACCATCTCACTATAAGAAGGATGATCTCAGGCTGATAATGTTTCCATTTGAACAAATTTTGGTTTCTCATACTGATTATGCCCCTTTTTTAGAGTAGTAGTATCAGTATGTCCAAGTTTAAGAGATTACTTGCAAGAGCTTTAGAATTCTTGCACCAGAACCGTATATAGCCTACATTTCATTTTTATCGTTTTCCGACATTCATCTCCCACCTAAAATAGGTGTTTTACACCTTCCTATTTTTGAGGAAGGGGCCTTCTGCCAGAAAATGATAAAAGCCCTCAAGAAACTTTTTTCAAATAAAGCTTCTTTGGGGCTTTTGTATTGTATGTGTAATTTATATTCATTGACACGTAACATTCATAGTTACAACAAAAAATATCAATTATATTTTTGATGCATCTTTGCATATCTTAAAATTTCTAAATCAAAATAAGTTATTATTAAGCTGGTTTTACTCTAGAAACATCGATAAGATTTCGAGAAAAAAGGGAAATAAAAATATAGAGGTTATTTCTTTAGTATTTAATCTCCTCTAAGGAGAATCAATCAATGCATAATGAGAAGGAATTGTTAAAACAATGGAAAGTGGATTTACAAGCTATCAAAGAGGAAAAAAGGAGAAAGAAAAGGGATAAGAAAAAAAGCAAGAAATATAATATCCCTGGTAATGCAGCTCATTTTATGAGTGGCCATCATATTTACGATAAAAAAAATGGTGTATGGAAACAAAGAAATAAATTTTGAGTAAATTAATAATTGTAAATCTAGTCGCTGCCGTGATCGGTTTAGCGTCTTATTTGCTGTTAAGGAAATATAAACTTTAAAAAAGAGAGTCGAAGCCCTCTTTCAAATGAAAACCAATATCTTACGAATACATGCACATAGAATGTACAAAATACCACCGATGAATCCTAATACAAATTCAGTTGTTCGTTTCATTTCAAAAAATCTCCTTATTGTAATGTGAATTCAAATTTCACAGATTTGTTGCCTAATGAAAAAACAGAAGATAATATTAACTCTCTTGTATCTCTAAACTCCTTGCTATTGATAATTAAGACATTATAGTAATCTTATTCTTCAATCAGGTGCCATTGTTTAGAATCAAAGATAGAAGATGATCAAACTGTTTATAAAGTCAGAGGGGGATGAAATTACAGAATATAAATAAAATTAGGTAAACAGAGCTAGAGATGGTAGAATATGGTTGTGTTATCCAAATCAATGTTTAGCACACTGAGAAAATAATCAACAACTCTGGCTTTAAAGGGGGAATTAATTTGGAAAGAAGAAGTCATAGAATTATTCATCATTTTCGAAGTTTATTAGTTATAGGCCTATGTTTTTTTCTAGCATTTTTGGGTGGTAATAATGCGAAGGCTGAAACAATCTCTTCTATAGCGCTAAATGCTAAAGATGTAGAAGCTTTCACAAATAAGGTAATTCCAGAGAAAATGAAAGCAGAAAATGCACCTGGTGTAGCTATTGTCGTTGTCAAAGATGATCAGGTTCTATTTCAAAAAGGATACGGTTTTTCCAACAAAGAGCTGAATACTCCCATCGACCCTAAAAAAACAGTTTTTCGATTAGCGTCAGTATCAAAGGTTTTTACTGCTAGTGCTGTATTGCAGTTAGTTGAACAAGGAAAAATTGATTTAAATAAAGATATAGTAAATTATATGGGGGGATTAAAGTACCAAAATAATATGGGTGAACCAGTTACAATGAAACATTTACTCTCCCATACAACAGGTTTTGATGACGTGGACCCTAGACTGGGGGATATTCATTATCAAATGAATGACTATACAAAACTTAAAGATTATGTAGAAGAAAATATGCCCACAGTAGTAAGAAAACCAGGGGATACGTATACATATGATAATTTTGCTTCTATGCTTCAAGGATATATTGTTCAAAATTTGACAGACACACCTTTTTATAAATATATGGCAAAAAATATTTTTTACCCTTTAGAGATGCAAAATAGTAGTTTTATTATGACTAGTTTTATTAAAGATAAGCTTGCAACAGGATACGATAAAAAAGGCGATGTCATCCCATTTTATCAAACAAGACCGACGGACATGCCACAAGGGAGTATGTTTTCTACAGGAAGTGACGTAGCCAATTTTATGATTGCTCAATTGAATGGTGGTAAATTCAAAAATAAACAAATACTAAAAACAGAAACTGTACAAGATATGCAAAAAACAAAATTTGCGTTGCATCCAAAATATCCAAATATGACATATGGATTTGAATTTTTTTCACCGCAAAGCCATAATGGTCAATATGTTTTTGGGAAAGGTGGAAATATACCAGGGTTCTCTTCTTTAATGTGGTTAATTCCTGAACATAAAACAGGTGTTTTTGTTGTCACGAATAAAGATAGTTCATCACTTCCTTATGAATTATTTGATGAATTTATGAATCACTATTTTCCAGATAAAACGAAGCCAGAGTATTTAAAACCTAGCGAGGAAGAGTTAAAAAAATTTGAAGGTGTGTACCGTGATTTGCGGGTGAAAAATCTTATTACACATGTAAAAATAAGTGAAGGAAAGTTATTTGTAGGTGATAAAAGATATGGTAAACAGGAATTAAAACAAATAGATCCTTTACTATTCGAAGATGAAATGGGTAATTACATGGCGTTTAAACTTCATGAAGATGGTACTGTAAAAGAAATGATACATTGGAACTCTGGTAGTTCAGCGGTGAAATTAAGTGAACCTAAGAGATTTCAAGATGTAGAGGTAAATCATCCATATGCTAAATTTATAGATCCTTTACATCAATATGATATATTAAAAGCAAATAAGGAGGGGAATTTTGTTCCTGAAGCCCCTCTTACACGTGGAGAGTTTTCATATTGGTTATCTCAAATTGCATACTTTGCACCACCTTCAAAAAAAGACCCTGTATTTTCTGATGTAAAGGATCATCAGTATGCATCTCATATTCAAAAGTTATATGAACTGGGTATTTTATACGAAAAAGAGGGAGAACCGTTTTATCCAGATCGTGCTATTACTAGACAAGAAGTAGCATGGATTGCTTGGCATTATTTAGAAATGCTAGAGGCTCCACCTGCAGAAGCTACTTTAAAAGGAGAAACTGATGATTGGGCGATAGAGTCTGTGAAAAACATTGTAGGTCATCACTTAGTCGGACCAGAGGTTATATATAATGAAGACGGATCAGCAGATTATTTATCAAAACAAATAATGAAACGGCAAGAGGCAGCGGCTTTGTTATTTTATGTTATGTTAGGCAGTTAATTTTCCACAAGAATGGAATAAATATCTGAACAGAAAAAGAAGGATAGCATAAAGATGCTATCCTTCTTTTTTGAAATATATTTTTTACTTCTTGGCACAGATGCTCCTTAAATGCCTTAATGAGTATTATTATGCATAGTCAAATTGGGATTAAATATTCAAAACAAATAATCATACTTTATAAAGTATTAGTTCGTATGTAATAAAAACAAACGTTCCTATATTTAAGGGTGATTATTTTGTACAATTATTCTCTTTTGCCTAATAAGATTATATTATGTGTTGACTTACGTAGCTTTTACGCATCAGTCAGTTGTATCAAAAGAGGATTAGACCCACGATATACAAAACTTGCCATAGTGGACAATGTAAATCGAAGTGGGTCTATAGTATTGCCCTTCAATTCACATTGAAAAACCTCGCAGATGCTTTTTCATGTTTTTTCAAGAAACAGAATGATATCCCACGATTCAAGTCTAAAAATAATAAAGTTCAGTCATACACAATCAAGCAAACGGAAATATTGCAATTGTAGGCAACAAAATGAAATTACCGAAACTTGGCCTTGTTCGCTTTGCCAAAAGTCGTGAAGTAGAAGGTCGTATTTTAAATGCAACGATTCGACGCAACCCGAGCGGTAGATACTTTATATCTGTCCTTATCGAAACAAAAGTACAAGAAATACTTAAAACGGAATCCACATGTGGAATTGATGTTGGATTAAAAGGTTTTGCCATGCTTTCTGATGATAAAACATACAAGAATCCTAAATTCTTCTGTAGCTTTGGAATAAAGTTTGATCAAAAACCTCTTACAAATACACATTCTGTGTTACACAAAAAGACTCCATTTTGAAAAAAGATTGATCAAAATAGAGTCTTTCTTTGTGACTGGATGTTCAATTTTTATAAAAAAGTTTGATCATTTTCTACCTGTGCTACTATACAATCGCGCCCGTTTGTGGAATATGAGTTTTCACCAATGGCTGTAATTCTTACTTTTTACAGAATTTGTTTGTCCCCTTTACTATTTTAACACTTAGTTCTATAATTTAATATCAGGACCAAGTACTAAAAAATGCAAATAATTTGAAACGAAAATAATGGTAATCAAATGCCAGATGTGAAAGTATAAAGGAGAGGAATTTATGTTCAATACTCAACAAATTAAAGAAATTATTCCACATCGTTACCCGTTTTTATTAGTTGATCGTATTCTTGAAGTAGAGGAAGGAAAACGCGCAGTCGGAATTAAAAATGTTACCGCTAATGAAGAGTTCTTTAATGGTCACTTTCCAGATTATCCAGTAATGCCAGGCGTTCTAATTGTAGAAGCGTTGGCACAAGTAAGTGCAGTTATTATGTTAATGAAAGATGAAAATCGAGGAAAGATTGGGTTGTTTGCTGGTATTGACCGTTGTCGGTTTAAGAAACAAGTCCATCCTGGCGATCAATTACGTTTAGAAGTAGAAATAACCAGAGTTCGTGGTTTAATTGCAAAAGCAAATGCTGTTGCTACAATAGATGGAGAAGTCGCCTGTGAAGCAGAAGTTACATTCGCTCTTTACAACGATAAAAAAGCCTAAAGATTTATTATCATCTTCACCCTCTTTTCTATAGAATTTACTCTTAGACAAAAAATCACCTCTTAGGAGAACGATATCTCACAAGGTGATTTTTATTAAACTTTTTTCTAAGTTATCGAACTTTATTACAAATAATCAATCTTTATTATAAAGCTACATCTTCCGTATATTAGAAGAAAAGTTAGCAAAAGCACAGCGTATTCTTTCCAGAAGAACGAAAGGTTCTTCGAACTGGAATAAACAACGTGTGAAAGTTGCAAGAATTCATGAATATATTGCAAATGCAAGAGCTGATTACTTACATAAACTCGCTACTGAGATCATCAAAAACCACGAGGTCATCGGTATGGAAGACTTACAAGTCAGTAACATGCTTAAAAATAGAAAACTTGCAAAAGCGATTGGTGAAGTATCTTGGTCACAATTTCGAACGATGCTAGAAGGAATATAAAGCAAAATGATATGGCAAGCAAGTTGTTGTGTTATCTAAAACATTTGCTTCTAGTCAGTTATGTTCCAATTGTGGATACAAAAACAAAGATGTTAAAAATCTAACAATTCGTAAGTGGGAGTTCCCTTTTTGTAGTACACATCATGATAGAAATCAGAATGCAGCGCTCAATCTAAGAAACGAAGCAATTCGTTTCTTAACCGTAGGAACTACGGGGATAGCGCCTAATCCATTAGAGTTCGATAGAACTCTGTACTTAGGAATCTCCCACTTCAAACAGTCCGCAAGCACTGGCATGGTATAACGTTGAAGTGAAACGAGGGAAGAATATCTTCGTGTTGGTTTGGAATAAAGTTTAATCAAATTGATACCAATAACCTTGATAAACGATCATAGAAAAGAGCGTGTTTTGAAAAAAAGATTGATCAAAACACGCTCTTAATATTTTCAGTTGGTTCATTCTTTTATAAAAAAGTTTGATCATTTCCTATCTATGTTGCTCCACAATCGAGCCACTTTAATAAGCCTAAAAGTCATTGTGGTAAATTCAAGTGCTTACAAGGAATACTTAGCTAATTGTTCACCCCAAGATGATAATTCAGTCTCAATAAATCCTGCCTTTTTATATACAAATTTTGCTGTAAGATTTACAGGATCATATCCAATCATTATTAAAGAAATGTTTGCATTATTATTTCGTCTTATCTCTTCAATAACCAGATATATAGCTTGTTTACCTATACCTTTTCCTTGAAATTTTTCATCAATCATAAGTCTATAAATCCAATAATTATTATCATCAGGGTCTATCCCAAACATAGTAAATCCTATCATTTCATTATCAAGATAAACACCTTTTGCATAGAAATTATCTAGAAATTGAACTTCTGCGATAGAATAAAGGTTGGATGCAATAAATGTTTGTTGTTCTTCTTTAACAGATAATCTAATTGCTTCTTCCCAATTATTTTTGTCAATAGGCTTTAAATAAATTTTCTTCAATCTGATACTCTCCCTTTAATATTGAAGGGGAACCACGTAGTTTATGGGCTATTGAAACGTTATCCCCTTGTTTTTTCGCCCAATCAAGTATAAATAATTTCTCATCGACAACGCCTCCTTAAAAGCACAATTAAAAACAAATTATTATATTCAATATCATTACAATATTTCCTCTATATTTTATTGAACACTAAATTATTCTTACCAAACCTCACTATTAACTTAATAAGTGTTATTCAATTAATTGGCCCTTTAACGGAACAGCTTATTGCTACTCAACATTTCCTTAATCCGCCTTTCAGTTCAGATCCTCTTTTCACTTTTCACTATAAAAACACCTCTTTAGATAAACAGATCCAAAGGGGGAAAACATCGCAACTTTTTTATGAACGTCGCGACTTTATTCAAAACACCGTGACTTTATTTAAAAGCAACACTTCGAATTTGACATCTACCGAGCAAGCAATACTATTTCGGTGTTTTATGTGGAACAATCCGGTAGACAACAGATGGTAGCAAGTACTGAAGAGATGTTAGAGATGTTAGTTTACGAAGAGGATAAGAAACGTTATAGAAATATTGTAGGGGATGTGGAGTGGGTATTGTTAGACGATATACATAATCATCGAGGAATGAAGAGGGAAGAGGAGTTAGCATTTTTGTACTTGAAGAAGAACGTTTTAGACGAGATGGTAGCGGAATTGGAAGCGTAAAAGAAAAACGCCTATATAGGCGTTTTT
>NZ_JABUAE010000065.1 GCF_013314535.1 Bacillus sp. Xin1
GTGAAGAAACGGTCGATATATTGAAAAAATCGTCGATATATGAAAAAGAAAGGCTATCGTTGCAACGATAGCCTTTCTTTTTTGCGAGCCACTGCCGCTTTTTATTTCTACATTAAATAACGCAGATAAATATAAATGTGAGAGATAATTAATGAAACAATCATAATCGGGAAACCGAATTTTAAGAATTCCATGTAGCTAAATTTATGTCCTTCACGGCTTGCGATTCCTGCTACGATTACGTTAGCGGAAGCACCGATTAATGTTCCGTTTCCGCCTAGACAAGCTCCTAATGCTAATGACCACCATAATACGTCGATTTGTGCATCGGAAGGTGATAGACCAAGACCGACTGCCATATCGTTAATAAGTGGAATCATTGTTGCAACGAATGGAATGTTATCGATCGTTGCTGATGCAATACCAGATACCCATAAAATAAGGATAGACGCGTAAGAAATATCCCCGCCTGTTAAATTAATTACTTTTTGAGCTAGCATTTTAATGAGTCCGATATCAATGAGTCCACCAACGAGTACGAATAGACCAGCAAAGAAGAAAATTGTAATCCACTCTACATGAGCAAATACTTCTTCAATTTCATGTTCTTTTACACCGATTAGCATAAGTACAGTAGCGCCTGTTAATGCGATTACGGCTGCATCAATGTGGAAAATAGAATGAGTCATGAATCCAAGGATTGTAAGACCAAGTACTGTTAAAGATTTTTTCATTAATACAGGGTCTTTAATGTATTGTTTTTCATCTAAGCTCATTAATTTTTTAACTTGTACAGGATCAGCGATGAGCTGCTTGCGGTACATAAAATAAATCATTGTTGCTGTCACAGCGATAATGATAAGCACGATTGGTGCTAAGTTGAATAAGAAAGCATTGAAATCTAAATGTTTATTTGCAGAACCGATCATAATGTTTGGAGGATCACCAATTAATGTTGCTGTTCCCCCAATATTTGAGAAAATAATCTCAGAAAGTAAATATGGAACAGGATTTACTTGTAAAATGCGCGTAATAGATAAAGTAACAGGAACAACAAGAAGTACAGTTGTTACGTTATCTAGAAATGCGGAACCAATCGCGGTAAGCAAAGAAAGAGAAATTAAAATTTTAATTGGACTTCCTTGTGCTTGTTTAGCGGCTTTAATTGCAACATATTGGAACACGCCCGATTTACTCGTGATGTTAACTAAAATCATCATACCAATCAGTAGCGTAATTGTTCCCCACTCGATATGTTTTGTAAAAGCATTGTGTAAATCAACAACACCTACTATTACCATCAGTGCTGCACCAAGAAGTGCGATAACAGCACGATTAATTTTTTCTGAAATGATAATGGCATATGTAATTAGAAAGACTGCGATTGCAAAGTAATATTGCCAGTTTGCGATTTCTTGCGTTGTTTCGTGCAAAAATTCCATCTCCTTTCGGGTAACTTTTCTTAGTGTGTCATAAATTTTTGGAAGAAACACACTTAAAGCCATTATAAAGTAGAAAAATGTCGGATGTAAATGAAAGGGTTTGTTTTGTCATATTTTCTATGGAAATGAATTTTTCTCCTTTTTGAAAATATTTGCGGTTATTTGACATATACATAAGATACATCCAATCTGAATGATTAGCATTCGAGAATGTTCGTGTAGGAGGAGAAAGTAGACGAAATGATAAGGAAGGGATCGTATGGATGAAAAACAATTTTTATTTTTAGATTTCGAATTCACGATGCCTCAAAATAGGAAAAAACCAAAGGGATTTTTTCCAGAGATTATTGAGGTGGGACTTGTATCAGTTGTGGATTGTGTAGTGGAAGATACGTATTCATCTTATGTAAGGCCGGAAACTTTTTCATGCTTAACAGAGCGGTGCAAAAAATTTTTAGGTATTAAACAAGAAGCAGTAGATGGAGGGATTTCTTTTTTAGAACTTGTCGAAAAACTTGTCCAATATGAAAAACGTTGCCACACAACGATTGTAACGTGGGGCAATATGGATATGAAAGTATTGAGGCATAATTGTGAGGCAGTAGGTGTAGCGTTCCCTTTTTCAGGACAATGCCGGGATTTATCTCTCGAGTATAAACGTTTCTTTGGAGAACGGAATCAAACAGGGTTATGGAAAGCGATTGAGGCATACGGGAAAGTAGGAACAGGAAAGCATCATTGTGCGCTTGATGATGCGATGACGACTTATAATATTTTTAAGCTGGTCGAAAAGGACAAAGAATATTTAGTAAAGCCATCCCCCCCCACTTTAGGGGAGCTTATCGATTTTTCGAAAGTGTTAAAGAAAGTGAGTACACAATAGCGACCAAATTACAAACTGTGTAATTTGGTCGCTTTGTTTTTATCCCGCTATTCGCGGGCAGTAAGATCCCCACCTCAAGATTCAAGGAAAACGAGGAAGATAGGTGGGGGGATCAATTGCCCGCAAAAGCCCGATTGGTGAGGGCTCATAATCAGTGGGAGATGAAGAGATAACCCACTGATTAAAGTTTCACTTTATAGCTTGTAATCTTGTTTTAATTGCTGGAGTGTTTGCAAACTACGCTTTGCAAAGGGAGAATCATCTTCCGAAAATGCATTCATTTGTGCTTCTAATGCCGATTGTAAGGATTCTTTATAATCCGGAATATCGCCCTCGTATTTTCTCACCATTTGCTGCGGGATATTTGTTTGCTCCCTGAATGCTAAAGCGCGTCGTTCATGGAAAAATGGAACATCAGCTTGTTTCACATTATGTAAATCGCCTTGTGTAGGGTGCTTTAAAACAGCTAATACTTTGACAACGTAGCTCCCAGGACGGCTGTTTGTGATTTCGCCGATATATTTTCCTGTTTTATAAATGCCAGTTACAATTTCACCAATTTGGAATGTTTCGCTCATATTTTTCACCTCAATTTTATAGTAAGGAAAGAGCGAGGGAGAGTCAAAGAAATCATTTTGTGGGGAATGAATTTGTGTGTAAGAAATGTTATAATTTGAAATGTGACAGAAAATTCTGATGAGTTGAAGTGATGAAGATATGTATTGTTTGCATCGATGAATTCACAGATATAGATGTATTTCTACCATGGGATTTACTGAATAGAGTAAAAGTGTAGAAAAAACAAAGGAGTGATCTTTATGATGCCTTTATATTTTCCAGAAGATAAAACAGAATATATTATTCCAGGAATTGTTTGTGTTTTATTCATCATTGGTGCGATTGCAACGTGGCGCATGTTTATTCGCGTATCAAAGAGAGAGGCTGAACGTTTGCAGAAGGTAGAAAAGAAGTTATTAGCTGAGAAGAAACAGTAACGTAGTGTGGTATGTTTCCCTCTATGCTCGGACAATCTAAGGGCAGAATGTATTTTGGAGGGAATTGTGATGAAAAAGCAGCTTTTATTTGGGTGTTGTTTGCTGTTTCTTATGACAGGTTGCGATAAAGGAAACCCGAAAGAAATCGAGGTGAAATTACATAACGCCTCTGGTGATGAAGTAGGTACAGCGAAAGTGAAACAACAAACGGGTGGTGTGAAAATATCCATTAAGGCTGAAGGATTCGAACCAGGAGCACATGGATTACACATTCATGAAATTGGGGAGTGTAAAGCACCTCGTTTCGTATCAGCTGGTAATCATTTCAATCTAGATGAGAAAAAGAAACATGGACTTATGAATCCAAAAGGTGCAGAAAATGGAGACTTGCCGAATGTAATTGCAGATGATAAAGGCGCGATTGAAGCGGAAATTGAGGCGCCGAATATATCTCTTGAAGAAGGGAGAACGACAATTCACCGAAAAGACGGTGCAGCTATCATTATTACGGACAAGCCTGATGATGGTATGACGCAGCCTGCTGGAAATTCAGGGAATCGAATTGCTTGTGGCGTCATTGTAAAAAAAGCATCAGAGGTTAAGAAAAAGTAGAAGCTACCTGGAAGGGTAGCTTTTTAGTTGATTATGAAAATGTATACTTCAGTCTACGCAGTATTTCTTCAAGTTGCTTTCTTGGACAACCGATATTAATACGAATGTGCTGTCCACCACCTGTTCCGTATTTTTCACCTGGTTCCACGATAATTTTGCCCTTTTCTTCAAGTTGCTTTGTGCGTTCTTCTTGAGAGAGTCCAAGGCGAGAGCAATCAACCCATACTAAAAAAGTACCTTCTGGTTGAATGACAGAAAGGGTAGGGATGTGCGTTTCAATAAATTCACGAGCAAACCGAGCATTTTCTTCTATATATAAACGGATGTCTGTTAACCATTCGTTACACTCTGTATAGGCACTTTTCATTGCCGCATAAGCAAATATATTTAGCCCATGGAAACCTTGACGATATTGTACAGATGTAAAGGCATCCCGAATCTTTTGATCTGGAATAATAATAAGGGACGCTTGTAATCCAGCAATATTAAATGTTTTACTTGGCGCCATACAAGTAATGGTACGCGCTGCCAATGATTTAGATAAAGAAGCAAATGGTGTATGAGTATAATCTGAGAAAATGATGTCTGCATGGATTTCATCCGTGACAACGGTTACATTATAGCGTTCACATAAATCTCCTAGTTTTGTAAGCTCATCCTTTGTCCAAACGCGTCCAACAGGATTATGCGGACTGCAAAGAAGCATGAGTTTTACCCCTTGCTTAAACTGTGTTTCTAAATGTTCAAAGTCCATGGTGTAGGAACCATTTTGCAAATGTAGCGGATTTTCGCACAGGTGGCGTTGATTTTTTATGACCATATCAAAGAATGGCGGGTAGATAGGTGGTTGTACAAGTACAGATTCACCTTCGTTTGTTAAAGCTTGTACACTTGCACTAAGAGCCGGGACGATACCTGGGCTAAATACAATCCACTCTTTTTTTATTTCCCAATTGTATTGGCTTTTTGTCCACTGACAAATCGTATCGGTAATCTCTTCTGGCGGTATTGTATAGCCGAAAATAGGATGTTCAAGACGTTTTTGTAATGCAATTTGAATTGGCTCTGGAATAGGAAAATCCATATCGGCAATCCATGCATGTAACAGTTCTTCATTCTCATATGTATCCCACTTTACACTATGGGTCCCACGACGATTTACAGTTTTATGAAATTGCTGCATATTGTTGCTCCCTTCATGGTTTTGTGAAAGTTCCTTACTTCTTCTAGCATAGCTGATATGATACGATAAAGAAAAGATTTAAAAAGTGGAAAAGGCGGGAAGTAGATGGGTGCATATGAAAAGATGGTGGAAATGGTGAAGAACTGGGATCCATTTCAAATGGGGCCAGAATTTTATGAAACAGAAGCAAGTGATGTTGTGTACGTGGTAAGTGCGTTTGACGATCCGAAATATATTGCAAAAAAAATTCAGCATATTTATTTCATGTCGTTTGAAGAAGTGCCGGCTATCGAAAAATGTGAGAAGCTAGCAGAGGAATTACTTGTACTAAAAGAAGGTGGAAGCTGTTCATTGTAGGCTGTCGGGTGTTTCGACAGCCTTTATTTTTTGATGGGTCATGCCCTGTTTTGGAGAACGATTGATATATTAGCTGGAATCAATGATATATCGGAATTACTGTGCTGAAAATGCCATGATCTCTTCATACACATGTTCTGGTTTTTCCTCTGGTAGTAAGTGCCCTGTATTTTCGTATGAAATAAATTTAGAGTTCGGTAAGTCACCGTGCAATCGTTGCCCGACATGAACAGGAACAACACGGTCTTTTTCGCCCCATATGAGTAAAGTTGGTGTTTCAATTTTTCGTAATTCTGCTGACGATAAATCCCCTTCCCGGTCCCTAATCATTCGCGTTAAAGCAGGAAAAATCCGGTTATCGTAAAAGGGAGCAGCGTAACCTTCCATCATTTCATCATCAATTAAAGAGTGATCGTGAACGACATTCATTAAATTATGAACAATGCCTCTTCGAATAATCCAATTTTTCACGTATAAATGGAAAAATGGTAAGTAGGAAGAATAAATTAAAGGTAGATTTGCTCGATCTAAGTAACTTGAACTGCATAGTAAAATCGTTTTGTTAATTAAATCAGGACGCAGGCGATTGACGTAGAGTGAGATTTGTCCGCCCATTGAATGACCGACTAACACAATGTTTTGCAATGCTAAATGTTCCATTAAATCAATAATTACAGTTGCTAAATTACGATAGGAATATGTAAATTGATTTGATTTATCACTTTTTCCAAACGGTGGCAAATCAAGTGCGACAACAGTGCCTTCTTTAGTAAGCAATGGGATGAGTCGCCGATAACTAAATGAGGATGATAGAAAACCATGAACGAGTACAAACGTTGGTCTGGCCTCTTTACTATGGTGCTCATATAACTCGTAGTGAACGGTAGTGCCGCGAGTGGAAAAAGTGAAGTAGGGATGCTCTATCTCAAGTTTCATTTTCTTTCACTCCATGGATTTTTTTCATAGCATCTCCTAGTGGGAAAAGATTTATGTTAACAAAAAAAGGCAAGATGGGGATTATCCATCTTGCCTTTTGGATTGTTTAGTTTTAGTAGTACTTCCACCTCAAAATTCAGTAGAGTGAAGGTAGGGAGGATGAAGAAAAACCACCGATTAAAGTTTCACTTTATCCACGCACAATATTAGGCGGCGTATTCCCTTCTAACCCGGTTACTAGATTTTTCGCAGCTGTCATTGCCATCTCGTGTCTTGTCTTTAATGTCGCAGATCCAATGTGTGGCAGAGTAACAACGTTTGTTAAAGATAAGAGCGGATTATCTTTTTCAATCGGTTCTGTTGTAAATGTATCGATGCCTGCTGCAAAGATTTTCTTTTGCTGCAAGGCCTCAATTAATGCATCCTCATCGACTGTTTTCCCGCGAGAAGCATTAATGAAAATTGCTGTTTCTTTCATTAATGAAAATTCCTTTTCTCCAATGAGATGATATGTTTCTTCTGTTAATGGAGTGAGAAGAACGATAAAATCTGATTGCGCTAATAGCGTGTTTAAATCACAATATGTAGCATCAAATTTTTGTTCAGCCTCTTCTTTACGGCGACGGTTATAATAAAGAACGTTCATATCGAATCCGAATTTTGCTCGCTTGGCAACAGCCTCTCCAATTCGCCCCATTCCAATAATCCCGATTGTACTATGGTGGATGTCTAATCCGAAATGTTCTTTTTTAATTTCATCGTCCCATTTCCCTTGTTTCACATAAGAATCAAGTTCGCATACGCGGCGTCCTGCTGATAACATGAGGGCGAAAACAAGATCAGCAACGGTATCATCTAATACATATGGCGTATTTGTTCCAATCACATTTTTACGCTTCATCGCTTCTAAATCAAAATTATCATAGCCAACAGAAATGTTACTTACAACTTTTAAGTGAGGAGCTGCTTGTAACAATTCTTCATCAATTTTTGCACCAAAGTTAAGCAAACCCTGTTTATCTTGTACTTTTTCCAATAAAACTTCACGAGGTATTTTCTCGCTACTATCCCATTTTTCATATTCACAATGCTCAGAGATATATGTTTCTACAAATTTTGGAACGCGATCAGCAATATATACTTTTGGTTTCACGGTTTTAGCCCCTTTCTTTTTTATTTTTACACAATTCTCTAAAAAAATCTTCTTTTCAAACATAAAAGGATATCTGTATAATTTAAAAACAAATAAAAGGAAGGATGAAGAATATGGTGACTGAAAAAGAATTAGAATTATTAGCTTGTCTTGAAAAAAATAGTCGTTTATCCGTAGAAACTTTAGCGAAAATGTTAAATATAGAAGTAGAAGTAGTAAAAGAAATGATTGAGAAATTAGAAAGAGAAAAAATCATTGTGGATTACGTTACACATATTGATTGGACAAAAGTAAAAGAACATAGCGGTTTAACTGCAATGATTGATGTGAAAGTTACACCTAAACATGGAGTTGGATTCGACGCAGTTGCTGAGCAAATTTACCGTTATTCAGAAGTGAAATCGGTTTATTTAATGTCGGGGACATATGATCTTTCTATTACGCTAGAAGGAAAGACTATGGCTGAAGTAGCAACATTTGTTTCGGAAAAATTAGCAACAATTGAATCAGTTGTTTCAACAACAACTCATTTTATTTTAAAAAAATATAAACATGAGGGACTTATTTATGACAAAACTGATGATGATAAACGAATTGTGGTGGCACCATGAAGCAGTTTGAGCTATCAAGAGTAGCAGAATCTTTACAACCATCCGGTATCCGTAAGTTTTTTGACTTAGCGGCAAGTATGAAAGGTGTTATTTCACTTGGAGTGGGAGAGCCGGATTTTGTTACACCATGGCATGTAAGGCAAGCATGTATTCGTTCGTTAGAGGAAGGATATACAGCATATACTGCAAATGCAGGATTATTGGAGTTGCGTCAAGAAATAGCAAAGTATATTCAAAAGCAATTTCATGTTTCATATGACCCAAATGAAGAGATTATTGTTACGGTTGGAGCGAGCCAAGCATTAGATGTTGCGATGCGCGCCATTGTAAATCCGGGCGATGAAGTAATCATCATTGAACCGAGCTTTGTATCATATGCACCACTAGTTACATTAGCTGGTGGAGTACCGGTTCCAGTAGCAACTTCTTTAGAAACGGCATTTAAAGTACAGCCGGAGCAAATAGAAGTAGCTATTACAACAAAAACAAAAGCTATTTTACTTTGCTCTCCAAATAATCCAACGGGAGCACTTTTAAACAGGGATGAATTAGAAAAATTAGCGGCAATCGTGGAAAAGTACAATCTCATTGTATTATCGGATGAGATTTATGCAGAGCTTGTATATGACGAGGCTTATACGAGTTTTGCAAGCATTCAGAATATGCGTGCCCATACCATTTTAATTTCAGGGTTTTCAAAAGGATTTGCGATGACTGGATGGCGCCTTGGAATGATTGCGGCTCCTGTACATTTCTCAGAATTAATGCTGAAAATTCATCAATATTCAATGATGTGTGCACCGACGATGTCACAGTTTGCAGCTTTGGAAGCGCTTCGCTTTGGGAATGATGAAGTCATTCGAATGAGAGACAGTTATAAAAAACGTCGTAATTTTATGACGACATCGTTTAACGAAATGGGCTTAACATGTCATGTGCCAGGAGGAGCTTTTTATGTGTTTCCTTCTATTTCTTCTACAGGATTATCCTCAGCAGAATTTGCAGAACAGTTATTGTTAGAAGAAAAAGTGGCAGTTGTACCTGGAAATGTATTTGGTGAGAGCGGTGAAGGGTTTGTTCGTTGTTCCTATGCAACTTCACTTGAGCAATTAATGAAAGCGATGAAGCGAATGAAACGATTTGTAGAGAATAAAAAAAGGACAAAACAGAATACGTTTTGTCCATAAAAGGGGGGGAATACTAGAAAGCCATGTGTTAGTATTCTATCCCAATATTTGAAAATTATACTTACTAAAGGAAACTTTTTCATGAATTTTGAATGAAAGGGAAGCTAGTGGTATAATTTACTAATATAGAGTGGAGTTTTTCTTGAGTGATATATTTTGTTTGCTTGAGAGTATACTTTCACCAATCGCGTATTTATGAGCAGTTACTCACTTCGCGTAGCTATATTTGTCTGAATTTTGAGGTGGGTACTTTTACTGCAATCTGCAAAGCGCAGAGAAAATGGTAAACGTATGGGAGTGTTTCATATGTCAGAACAATACACAACAGGAGTGGTTGTAAAAGGGAAAGTAACTGGAATTCAAGATTACGGTGCATTTGTAGCACTGGATCAAGAAACACAAGGGCTTGTGCACATATCTGAAATTACAAATGGATATGTGAAAGATATTCATGACTTTTTAAAGGTCGGAGATACGGTAGAAGTAAAGGTACTTTCAATTGATGAAGAACACAGAAAAATGAGTTTATCGTTAAAAGCAGCAAAGCGCAAGCAAGGAAGAATCATCGTACCAAAGCCATCTGATAAAGGGTTTAATACGCTTCGCGAAAAGTTAACAGAGTGGATTGAAGAATCACAGTTAACCAAGTAAAAAGAGGATCGCTAAACAGTGATCCTCTTTTTACTTGGTTATGATATATATTAGCAAATATGATTGCATGCAATCATATTCGTATGTCGGATGGGAAAGGTGACATACCTATTATCGAACTTCATGTGTTTCTGGGTCAGTGCCAAGATTTTCAGATGGTTTGAATAGTAAACCAAGATTAATGAGCCCAGAAATACCAACGATACCGTAAATAATTCGTGCGAGAGCAGAGTTTTGTCCACCGAAAATAGCTGCTACTAAGTCAAATTGAAAGAATCCAATAAGTCCCCAGTTAACGGCACCGATTACAGTGAATACTAGTGCAATACGTTGTAAAGTACTCATCTCAAATAGCCCTCCTTAAATGTGAAGCATAAGCAAGTCTTTTGTTATAAGGTAAAATTGCGCTTTATAAGACTTAACTCTTTTATAGAATGGTTGTCTTGTGGAGTTTTTATACATAAAAAATATTTATTATATGATGTATATACATCTATACCGAAAAATGCGAATTTTTATACGAAAAATGAACTTTTTTTAAAAAATAAATATTGGTTGCGTTTACAATTCTCCAATTGCTTGATTTACAACCTCAGTTTCGCTAAAGTGAATACAGAAATACATATACATAATTGGAGGGAAAAAGATGAGCACACATGTAACGTTCGATTATTCTAAAGCGTTATCGTTCATCAGTGAACACGAACTAACTTATTTACGTGATGCAGTAAAAGTATCACATCATGCAATCCATGAAAAAACAGGAGCTGGGAACGATTTCCTTGGGTGGGTAGAGCTTCCGCTTCAATATGACAAAGAAGAATTTGCTCGCATTCAAAAGAGTGCAGAGAAAATTAAAAATGACTCAGACATTTTACTTGTTGTAGGTATTGGTGGTTCTTACTTAGGAGCACGTGCAGCAATTGAAATGTTAAACCATTCTTTCTACAATACGCTTTCTAAAGAACAACGCAAAACTCCACAAGTGCTATTTGTTGGACAAAACATTAGCTCCACTTACATGAAAGATTTAATGGATGTATTAGAAGGTAAAGATTTCTCCATTAACGTTATTTCCAAATCAGGTACAACAACAGAACCTGCAATTGCATTCCGCCTGTTCCGTAAATTATTAGAAGAGAAATATGGAAAAGAAGAAGCTCGTAAACGTATTTATGCAACAACTGATAAAGCGCGTGGTGCTTTAAAAACATTAGCTGACGAAGAAGGATACGAAACATTTGTAATTCCAGATGATGTTGGCGGTCGTTTCTCTGTATTAACACCAGTTGGTTTATTGCCAATTGCAGTTAGCGGTTTAAATATTGAAGAAATGATGAAAGGTGCAGCTGCTGGTCGTAACGATTTTGCAAAATCTGAGCTAGAAGAAAACCCAGCTTACCAATATGCAGTTGTACGTAATGCTTTATACAATAAAGGTAAAACAATTGAAATGCTTGTTAACTATGAGCCAGCACTTCAATATTTTGCTGAATGGTGGAAACAGTTATTTGGTGAAAGTGAAGGAAAAGATCAAAAGGGTATTTTCCCATCTTCAGCAAACTTCTCTACTGACTTGCATTCATTGGGTCAATACATTCAAGAAGGACGTCGTGACTTATTTGAAACAGTTCTTAAAGTAGGGAAATCTACACATGAACTAAAAATCGAATTAGATGAGAACGATTTAGATGGTTTAAACTACCTTGCTGGTGAAACAGTAGACTTCGTAAACACAAAAGCATACGAAGGTACATTACTTGCACATAGCGATGGCGGAGTACCAAACTTAATCGTTAATATTCCAGAATTAAATGAGTATACATTTGGTTACCTTGTATACTTCTTCGAAAAAGCATGTGCGATGAGCGGCTACTTACTAGGCGTAAATCCATTTGATCAACCAGGTGTAGAAGCATACAAGAAAAACATGTTTGCTCTACTTGGAAAACCAGGATTCGGAGAACTAAAAGCAGAATTAGAAGAGCGTTTGAAATAGGGAAAGCGGAAATGGCTCGTTCAGAATGGGAGGGGGATGGACCTTCTGACATAGAGGTGTTCTTTGCCTCGGTGGAAGAAGCGAAGCCACCGACTATTCTAGCCATTGAAGCTGGATAGTAGAAAAGCGAAGCCGACTGTTTAGGCCCGTCGGCTAAGGTTCTTCCGTACAGAAAGTGCTTTTTACTTTCTCGTGCGGAAGGTTCTTAGACGGAAGGGCCTAGGAGGCGTAGCTGGACAAGGGAAAGCGGAAATGGCTTGATCAGAACCGCTGTAGCAAAAAAACTGTTGGGAAGATCCCCAACAGTTTTTTTATGGTCTAAATTTGGAAGGCGAAGTGTCAGATGTTTGTTGGTAAATCGATATGATATAGATGTTGGTTCCGCCGATATATTCATATCGGAACGGGCATGCTAAGGAAAAAGTCTAGAAAGGATGAATAGCTTGATTCCGATTCAATCAAATTTAGAAGGTCATACATATGCTCTTTTTAAGCTAGAGGAAACATTGAAACCGCTTGGGTATAGCATCGGTGGCAATTGGGATTATGATAAAGGATGCTTCGATTATAAAATAGATGAGGAAGAAGGTTATCAGTTTTTACGGGTACCATTTACAGCAGTAGAAGGAGAGCTTGATGTACCCGGGGTAATAGTTCGCCTTGAAACACCGTATCTTCTTTCACATGTATATCAAGACGAACTTGATGATCAAGTAAACACGCTTGCAGCTGGGACAAGTGGATTAGATCAATTTGCAGAACCGAAAGATGCAGATGGCAATATAAAACGAAAATATATTGATATCGGCAAGGTATTAGTAAAAGAGCTAGAGCAGCATCTTATCAATGCTTAATTATGATAAAGACGTCACTTTCAATAGTAATAAAAGAATGAACAGGATTGATGTGATATTGTTCATCGCGCTGTATACCTAATAGTAAAGTATCTTGTTTTAAAAGCAGGCTACTGCAAACTTCGAAAGTTTTCCCAATATAGGATGAAGGAGCAGCCATTAGTTGTAATTTGCTTTCTGAGATTTCATTATAAAGCGTAAATAACACACCTGAAATGGAAGGGAATAAAAGGGACGCAGTAAAGACATAGCTTGTTAATTTATTCCCTTCAATAATTTCTGTTGCTCCAGCTCTCGTTGCATTTTGAATTTGATCGGAAGTAAGTAGTTCGGCAATGCAATGAATAGTTGGATTTAATCCTTTCGCAGTTAAAATATTTAAAATTGATTGTGTATCAGCTAAGCTTTCATTTTTTTCTTTATCTGCTGTTATTAAAATGGTGTGGGCAGTCTTGATATTTGCTTTTAACAAAGTTTGATCGTGATGTGGACACCCCTTAATAAAGGTTAGATGATGAAACGGTCTTGGAAGCAAAGAAAGTGTTTCATCGATGAGTACGATATCAAGGTTTGGCTGTAAAATATGCATTTGGCTTACTACGTGTTTGGCGCGTTCATTCCACCCAACAATAATCATATGACCATGACAAGAAGCCGCTTCTTCTCCTTTAATTTTCATATATTGTTTACTAATCATTTCAGTAGCGAATAGCACCATATAATAGGAACAAAATCCTGTTCCTATTAGGATAAGGAGCATACCGACGAGTTTCCCTACAGGTGTGTGTGGGACGTAATCACCGTAACCGATAGTAAATGTGGTGACAATCGCCCACCATATACCGTCAAACCAGGTAGAAAAATACTTCGGTTCTAATTTGTATATTAGAAAACCAAACACAGTAATAAGTATGATAATAAAGGTAACTAAACGAAAAATAATGGAGTCTCGAAATACATCTATTATATTGGTACGTGAATTCAAATTTATATTCCTCCTCATTTTGTATAGCTACATTGTTACCATTATGAAAAAAAGAAAAACTCTCTTTTTTATAAGAGAGTTTTTTCGAAATATCACATGCTTTCAACCTCCGTTTGTTGTACAATTTCTAAATGTTGCAGTGCATAGTAGACGTCAGCTGTATGTTTTTTTTGGTCAATTGACAATTTTAGTTGTAAAAAGTGTGAACCGTTTTCTAATGTTTTTAGCTTCATATTCTTTACGTTTATATCCATTCCTTTTATTTCTTCAATAACAATAGCGATATTTTCCATTCGGCGTACAACAACAAGTTTCACAACGATATCACGCTGCCGTAGTGACCTTGGTCCTAAAAATTTCATCGTTAATGGGATAAGCTCAACGCTAATCATAAGGAAGCACATGCCGAAAATTGCTTCAATATAAAAACCTGCTCCAACGGCAACCCCAATACCAGAAGCTCCCCAAATCATAGCGGCAGTAGTTAATCCAGCAATACTGTCATTTCCTCTTCTTAATATAACCCCTGCACCTAAAAAACCAATTCCGGAGACAATTTGAGCTGCGAGACGAAGGGGATCCATATTTATATGATCTGTGTGGGGTAAAGTATAAGCTGCTTTAATAGAAACAATGGTAAGGAGGCAACTAATAATAGAAATAACTAAGCAAGTTTTTAAACCGAGTGGTTTTCTCTTTAACTCACGTTCTAAACCAATAGCGAATCCTAAAATGGCAGAGAGACCTAGCTTGATTAGTAAATCGGTATAGTCCATATGTATATTCCTCCTTATAAGTTTGTTCAATGTAATGTAGCGATAATAAATGAGTGCAATATGCATTCATAACTTAAGCTTTTTAACAACGAGGTTATGATTTCCTGCCAAATGAGGTGTTAGCTTTTGAAATATATGTAGTAATTGGATAGGGCTGAAATGGCTATTTTAGTTAAGTATATGAGGTTAATAAAGAAATTTGGCTATTTTTATAAAAAAGTTTTAAAAAGAGTGTTGCATTTCATTTTTCTACATGATATATTAATAACCGTCGCTGATGCGAAACAGCAGAAAGCGAAAAAAGAAATTAAAAAATTTAGTTGACATCGAAAAATGAAGATGTTAACATAAGGGAGTCGCAAACGAGCGGCAAAC
>NZ_JABUAE010000066.1 GCF_013314535.1 Bacillus sp. Xin1
AAAAAAGTGTGGCCCTTGGCCACACTTTTTTATTTTTTCTTAATTTCTTCATATTTCGCATACCACTCAGGATATAATTTCTTAAAGGATACAGGACGGAACCCCTCTTTTTTCGCACAAATATTTGTTGTTGTAGCCGTAATACAAAGGTCTCCATCACCATTATAAATTTCATATCCGTATATAACACGAAGTGGACTAACTGAATCAATCCATGTTTTTACAATTGCTTTTTCTCCATAACGCATTGCTTTCCGATATGAAATTTGCAAATCTAACACTGGAGAAATAACTCCTTCTTTTTCCATTTCAATATATGAAAATCCTAATTCTTGTATTAATTTTGTACGCCCCAATTCCAGCCATACTAAATAATTTGAGTGATACACCACACCCATTTGATCTGTTTCCGCATAGCGGATTTCAATTTCGTGTTCTGCTACAAACATATCACAATCTCCTTCTCGCTTCTGTTTCCTTGCATACATTTAATCATAATACAGTGAAATCAAAAATAAAATAGAAACGGTGGATCTTTTTCCTGAAAGGAGCGAGTATATGATTCAAATTGTAACCGTTCGTAGCGGTGACAGCGTATATAGCTTAGCATCAAAATACGGAACTACACCTGAAGAAATTGTAAAAGACAATGGACTTAATCCAGCTGAAACACTTGTTGTCGGTCAGGCACTAATTGTAAACACGAAAGGGAATAACTATTACGTACAACCTGGAGACAGCCTTTACCGAATTTCTCAAACATATAACGTTCCTCTTGCCAGCTTAGCAAAAGTAAATAACTTATCTTTAAAATCCATCCTTCACGTCGGTCAACAATTGTACATTCCAAAAGGCTCAAAACGAGCAATAGAATCTATTGCCTATTTGCAGCCTTCTACTATTCCAATTAAAGAAAGTTTAGTGAATGCCACACGGGCCATCATTCCTTATCTCACATATTTAGCCTATTTTAGTTTTGAAGCATTGCGCGACGGAACTTTAAAAGAACCGACTGAAACTGCAAGAATTGCTCAAATTGCTGTGCAAGGTCAAACGATCCCTATGCTTGTTATTACAAATATTGAAAACGGCAATTTTAGTGCTGAATTAGCCTCTGTTTTTTTACGGAGTGCTACCATTCAAAACAAATTTATTACTAATATTCTACAAACAGCTGAGAAGTATAATATGCGTGATATTCATTTTGATTTTGAAAATGTTGCGCCAGAGGATCGCGAAGCATACAATCGATTTTTACGAAATGTAAAAACAAGACTGCCAGAAGGATATACATTAAGTACAACGCTTGTTCCCAAAACAAGTTCTCAGCAAAAAGGAAAGTTTTTTGAAGCACACGATTACAAAGCACAGGGAGAAATTGTTGACTTTGTCGTTATTATGACATATGACTGGGGATGGCAAGGTGGACCACCGATGGCTATATCTCCTATCGGTCCCGTGAAGCAGGTAATTCAATATGCAAAATCTCAAATGCCTCCACAAAAAATTATGATGGGACAAAATTTATATGGTTTCGACTGGAAACTTCCCTTTAAAGAAGGAAATCCTCCTGCAAAAGCAATAAGTTCTGTCGCAGCTGTTGCACTTGCTCGTAAATATAATGTGCCAATTCGTTATGATTTCACAGCACAAGCACCACACTTCAATTATTTTGATGAAAATGGTGTGCAGCACGAAGTATGGTTTGAAGATGCTAGGTCTGTTCAGAGTAAATTTAATTTAATCAAAGAACAAGGTATTCGCGGGATTAGCTATTGGAAAATCGGTCTTCCTTTCCCTCAAAACTGGCGCTTACTCGTGGAAAATTTTTTGATTACAAAAAAAGGCTGACAACCGTCAGCCTTTTTACCCATTATACTCAGATTCATCTTTTATTTCGCTTTTCAGTGAATCAATACTTTCTAAACGGCGCTGATTTTTTGCTTCAATTGCAGCGCGATCTTTTTCATTCGAAACCTCTGCAGTTTCTTTTGCCTCATTAAAGTTATCAATCGTGTTTTGTACCATTTCTTGCAACTTTTCTACATTATCACTTCGATCATCTGGATTTGCTTTATTATATTGCTCTGCCATGCTGTTTCCCTCCTAATTGAGATATACATACCATATTAGCTTTCCAAAAACGAATTAGATTATGTATGCACATAAAGAAAAGGAGAATGAAAACATTCTCCTTTTCTTTAACCGTTATCCACAATCGGTTGTTTCCCTGTCTGGTCTTGCATTTGCTTCCCTTTATTTCCACCAGCTTTTTTTGACTGTGTTCCAATGTGATCTGGTGCAAAATCTTTTGAATTCTTTTTTGGATTACCCATTATAACCGCCTCCTTACTACTAGTATCATACTAGTAGTAAGAATTATTCAGCCTGCTTAAAAAGTTGCATTTCATAACGTTTTTCAATTCGTTCTTCAATCCGTTCAATTGCATCACGATCGCTTAATAGTTGCCTTTTATTTTCCCTCACAAGTTCTTCAAATGATTTCCGACGACTTCTTCTCATGCTGCTCATCCTTTCTCCTTCACTTTCTTATTAATTAGTATGAGCAAATGAAAAACTCTTTAATCAGATTTGCAAGAAAATTTTATGTTTTACCAAAGAAAAATCTATTTCTACTGAACTACCCTCACCTACCTCTACACGAGCTTGAGGTAGGTGAGGAATTCTCCTGTTTCGGTCCTAGCAAAAACAGTTCCTCTCGTTCAACAAAAATGATAAAAAATCCATCAGCAGCCCTTTGACAACCGATGGATTTTTGAACACATTTATTATTTCATTATACTTAAATATTTTTCAACTTCCTCATTTGCATTAACTTTATTGTCTTTATACTCATTCAATGCTTGCATCACTCTGTCATAAGCCTCTAAAATGTAGTTTTCTAACTTCGTAAAATCCTCAAGGCCTTCAATCATAATTCTCGTTATACCTATTTCACTCTTTAAAGCCGGCTCACATTTCAAACTAGGATACATCTCTAATATTTCTTGTTCTGTTTTTTCAGTTAAAACATATTTTTTTCGTCCTTTTATCTTCACTCTTACAATTGGGTAAAAAGCCTTTATATCTAGATAACTTCCAACATTCACATTGCGAATCCACTCTATATCACGATTATGCTTCACAAGCATTTCTTTTATTAGCGTATACACTGCATCTTCTTCAAGTGTTTCTTTTTTTACTTTCTTTTTTCCTTCTTCTTGGATAGCGGCACATTTTTGATATACAGCCGCACATGTAATACAGTCATCAAGTGCATTATGAGAACTTAAACGAATTCCGAGCATTCTTTTTAAAGTTTCTAGTTTATAGTTTGGAGCATGCTTCATATATCTTTTTGCTAAAAACACGGTATCAATTACCATATTTTTAGGTTCTGACAATCTAAGCATATTTGCATTACTCTTTAAAAAGCGCATATCAAATGAAGCATTATGCGCAACAATTGTATCGTTACCTAAAAATGCTAGAAACAACGGCAAAACTTCCTGAATCGTTGGTGCATCCGAAACACGATAATTTGTAATTCCCGTTAAACTTGTGATACGACTAGGGATAGATCGTTCTGGATTTACGAAAGAAACAAATTGATCAGCCAACTCATGATTACGGTACCTTACCGCTGCCACTTGAATAATTCGATCATTGTATGGATTAAATCCTGTCGTTTCAAAGTCAATCACAACATAGTCTGCTGGCAAAGATAAATGTCCCACAGGCATACTCTCCTTCATAATTATTATCGTTCAAATTTCTTTTATCATATCATGAACAAGCTGTTTGATAAAAAAGAAAAGACAGAAGTAGCCTTATACCAATCTGTCTTCTTACTGATTATTTTAATTTGACAATCCTCTTCTCCATCTCTTTTTGTGTCATCGGCCCGATAAACTTATCTTGAATCACACCTTTTGTATCCACAAAATAAGAAGTTGGAATGGTGATTACTTTATACGTTGTTGTAACATTTATATCTTTATCAAGTAAAATAGGAAATGTTACCCCTTTCTCTTCTACAAACTTTTTCACTTTTTCTTCTCCATTAGCACCTTCAGAAACCGTATAATTTACAGCGAGGATTTCCACATCATCTTTATGCTTTTTATAAAAAGCTTCCATGTCCGGCATTTCCTTCTGACAAGGTCCACACCACGTTGCCCAGAAATTTAGGATGACTTTTTTACCTTTTAAATCTGAAAGCTTAACCTTTGTTCCATCCAATTTTGACAACTCAAAATCTGGTGCAACCTTTCCTACTTCAATTCCGTTTTTTGCAATCACTTCTTTTTTCATCGTTTCTTCACTTTTTACTGGCTCTTTGCTTACTTGTTTATCATTTTTTCCAAGTTGCACATAGACTGCGTAACCAGCTAAACAAAATAAGATGATAATAACCGTAAATTTCCGCCACATATACATCACCCTTATAGTTTGAGTCGTTTATTATGTCCATTCAAAAATAATACTCGTATTTATATTTTATTTTAGCTTATACGGACAACCTTGGAAATATTCTCCTGACAAATAAATAGAATATTCTTAATAAAATCGAAAATTTTTTCTTTTTATCGTATAATGGAAATATCCATAATTAGGAAGGGGTGTAATCATTTATGCATAAAACAATTTTCCACTGGCTACAATATGTGATCATTCTCCCCATTTTATTTTTCTCATTATTCATTACAAGTTGGACTGCTAGTTACTTAAGTATTTCAGAAGATTGGAAACAACATATCGTCTTCACACCTACAACAACCGAAAGCTCCCATCAAGTGTATGAAATTGATAAACTGCTATATGCATTTAAATACAATCCTGTTTCCACTACAGTTTTTGTATTATTCGTTGTCTATTTATTAGGAATAATATTAATCCGCTGGTTGTACTGGAAAAAACATAAAACAGGATTCATTGATTTACAACTCATGATTATTCTCCCTATTTTTCTTTACACTTTACTTGTTACACATTCTACAAGTACGATGATTGCTATAGAAGAAAACTGGAAAAAACACTTAGTCTTCTCTCCTAAATCGATTACTGATTTTAATTAAATTTATTATATCGATAGGCTATTATATGCATTTCAAAAGTCCCCTATCATTAGTACCGTTTTTATTCTAACTTTTCTTTATATGACAGGGCTAGTTGTAATTAAGATTTCTTGTCAAATACGTTTACGCAAAAATATAAACATATAAGGTGACAATAAGGAACATACTTGTACTGTTTTGTGCATAAGAAACCTCCTTTGTAAAAGCTATTCTCTATATTTTCAGCTTCATATTTTATCCCATTGGTATCATCGTATGGGTTATATCCTTATTTAGCAACGATCCTGAAAGGCGAAAAACTGGTCGCGTTTGCATTTATACAGCTTTGGTATCATTTATTCTATTCACTATGCTTGGTATTATTAGCGTTTACTCTATTACAACAACCTCTAGTTCATAATAATTTATTGAAAGGGTGAGCACTATGGGCGAACATCCAATTAGTAAAGAACTACGCTATATGCGTATATGTTTAACTATTTTAATTCTAGTTCTTATATTTTTTAACAAAGAAAGAGTTATTGAAGTTTCTACAAACCACGACACCACTCCAGTAGATATACAAACCAGTAATATGACTCAAATTGCAGAAAATACATTTGCTTTACAGGAAAGTAATCCTAGCAGTGGTGATAGACACACGATTAAAATCTTTAAATATAACCCAGATACAAATAAGATTACATTAGTTAAAGAATTTAATACTGAAAATCCAGAATCATATGAATATCAACTAAATAAAGCGGAATGAATGTTACTTACATATAAACCAGGGGCAGAATTCTGTCCCTTGGTTTAGTAAATTTCAAAAATTATTTCACCAGCATTTCTTTAAATAACGAATTATAGCTTAATAATTCTTGTGGCGTCCCACATTCAGCAATAACGCCTTTGTTCATTACAACAACGAATTCCCCCATGTAATCAGTCTACTTCCTACAAATAATGCAATATATATACACTTCTTCTATATGTTTCTGAATAAGTCGATCTACAATTAGTTCCATTAACAATGGTCTAGATACATTCATCATGGCTGCTAAAACCCCACTACATATCAAAACGATGAGTAGCAATTTTTCTTGTAACAACGGAATTAAGAGTCGTTTATATTCTTTCATTGTTATACCTCCAATTTTTTCTATAAGAAAAGGAAAGGGATGAAGCTATACGGCTTCACCCCTTTCCTCTTTACATAAAACAAGGAAGCTAACTTCAGTCAGCTTCCTTGTTTTGATTGAGAATATTATACTTTTCTTTTTTACTATAACTACTTACTTAGTTTGACACCTTAGACTCTTCAATTTTCTCACGAAGAACCATTTGTAGAATACCACCATGACGGTAGTAGTCGATTTCAACTTCACTATCAAAACGTGCTACTACTTCAAATTGCTTTTCGTTTCCTTCTGGATCGATTGCAACTACTTTTATAAGGTCACGAGGTCTAACTGTTTTGTCAATTTGAATTTCAAATGATTCATTACCAACAAGGCCTAATGTTTCAGCACTTTCGCCGTCTTTAAATTGCAATGGTAATACCCCCATTAATACTAAGTTACTGCGGTGAATACGCTCGAAGCTTTCTGCGATAACTGCTTTAATGCCTAAAAGGTTTGTACCTTTCGCAGCCCAGTCACGAGAACTTCCCATACCGTAATCTTTACCTGCAACTACAAGAAGTCCTGTACCATCTTCTTTATATTTCATCGCAGCATCATAGATAGATGTTACTTCGCCAGTTGGCCAGTAAGTTGTATATCCACCTTCTGTTCCTGGTGCGATTTGGTTTTTAATACGAATGTTTGCGAATGTACCACGCATCATAACCTCATGGTTACCACGGCGAGAACCATAAGAGTTAAAGTCAACTGGCTGTACGCCATTTTCTAATAAATAACGTCCTGCTGGTGTATGTTTGCCAATTGAACCCGCTGGTGAAATATGGTCTGTTGTTACAGAATCTCCAAATTTACCAACTACGCGTAAACCTGAAAGTGTTTCCACTTCACCTGGTTCTTTTGATAAACCTTCAAAGAACGGTGGATTTTGAATGTAAGTTGAGTCATTATCCCAAGTATATAGCGCCTCATTTGAAGTTTGGATTTCATTCCAGCGTTCATTGCTGTTAAATACTTGCGCATATTCTTTTTTGAACAGTTCAGATGTTACGACACTTTGAACCACTTCTTCAATTTCTTTCGCTGATGGCCAAATGTCGTTAAAGTAAATTGGATTACCGTTTTCATCTTTACCGATTGCATCGTTTTTCAAGTCGATATCAACAGTACCAGCAAGCGCATATGCCACAACAAGTGGTGGAGATGCTAAGTAGTTTGCTTTTACAAGTGGATGAATACGACCTTCAAAGTTACGGTTACCAGATAAAACAGATGTTACTAATAAGTCGTTTGCTGCAATTGCTTCTTCTAATTCTGGCGCTAATGGACCAGAGTTACCAATGCAAGTTGTACAGCCGTAACCAACTGTTTGGAATCCTAATTGATCTAAATAAGTTGTTAAACCTGATTTATCTAGGTATTCCGTTACTACTTTAGATCCTGGTGCTAAGGATGTTTTTACATAACCAGGTACTTTAAGACCTTTTTCAATTGCTTTTTTCGCAACTAAACCTGCACCAATTAATACATATGGGTTAGATGTATTTGTACAGCTTGTAATCGCAGCGATTGCAATTGCACCTGTTTTCATCGTTACTTCCTGATCTTTTAATGCAACTTTCACTTCTTTATCAAATTCTTGTTCATTGAATCCAAGTCCTTGTGTTCCAACTGGTGCCACAACTGCTTTATGGAACTCCTCTTTCATATTTGAAAGTGGGATTAAATCTTGTGGACGTTTTGGCCCTGAAAGGTTAGATTCAATTGTATTTAAATCAATTTCAACAAGGTCTGTATAAATTGGATCTTTGCTGTCTGCTGTATAGAATAAACCGTTTGCTTTACAGTATTCTTCAACAACGCGAATTTGTTCTTCATCTCTTCCTGTTAAACGTAAGTAATCTAATGAAATCTCGTCAATTGGGAAGAATCCACAAGTTGCGCCGTATTCTGGTGCCATGTTTGAAATTGTTGCACGGTCAGCTAAAGGCATGCTCTTTAATCCACTACCGAAGAACTCAACAAATTTACCAACTACACCTTTTTGACGTAACACTTGCGTTACTTTTAAAGCAACGTCTGTTGCTGTTGTACCACTTGGAAGTGTACCAGTTAACTTAACACCGATAACTTCTGGCACTGGGAAGTATGAAGGTTGTCCAAGCATCCCTGCTTCTGCCTCAATACCACCAACGCCCCATCCAAGAACACCGATACCATTAATCATTGTAGTATGAGAGTCTGTTCCAACTAATGAATCTGGATATGCAACTAATTCACCTTCAGCATTTTTCACCGCATGAACAACTGGTGCTAAATACTCAAGGTTTACTTGGTGTACAATACCTGTTGCTGGTGGAACTGCACGATAATTATCAAATGATTTTTGTGCCCAGCTTAAAAATTTATAACGTTCTTCATTACGTTTAAACTCTAAGTCCATGTTGAATTCAAGCGCGTCTGCTGTACCCGCTCTATCAACCTGTACAGAGTGATCGATTACAAGGTCTACAGTAATTTCTGGATTAATTTTATCAGGGTCCCCGCCCATATCTGCCATCGCTTTTCGAAGTGAAGCCAAATCAACGACAGCTGGAACACCTGTGAAATCTTGTAAAATTACGCGAGATGGTTTAAATGGAACATCGATATCTTGAACATCTTTCGTTCCCCACTTTGCTAAATTTGTAACATGCTCTTCTGTAATTACACGTCCATCAACTTGACGAAGTACAGATTCAAGCAAAACTTTAATTGAATACGGTAATTGTGATACATTGCCAACCCCTGCGTTTTCAAGCGCTTTCAATTGATAATAATGATACGTTTTTCCATCTACTTCAAATGTTTCACGAGATTGAAATGGATTATGTTTGACCATTATGTTTCCCCCCTGTTAAACGTGACTGAGTTGTCTGAATATAAAATGTAGACAAACTTTTCAATACCTTACGATAATATCTTATTACAACTTTCTAAATAAGTAAATAATAAGAAACTTATAGTTTATCATAAGTTTTCTTTATCTCTGTAAATTTGAATAACCTTCGTTCTCCTTATGAATACTATTACCATAAAGTAAAGCTTTCTTTTCGAAGCTTTTCTACTCTGTTCATACATGTAATGAACAGCTCATTATTTGTGTTGTAAAGAAAATATTATAGGGGTGACTACAAATGGGAAAACGTAAAGCAAATCATATAATTCAAGGAATGAACGCTGCATCAGCACAAGGACAAGGAGCTGGTTATAATGAGGAATTCGCCAACGAGCCATTAACACCAGCTCAGCGTCAAAACAATAAAAAACGTAAGAAGAATCAATAGTGAAAAATCCCAAAAGGTACTCCTTTTGGGATTTTTAATGTTTATAACGTAATAAGTCTGAAACCTTCACAAATCGGTATCCTTCTTTTTGAAGAGCCGGCAAAATTTTTTCTAATGCAGCTACAGTTTGACTTCGATCACTTCCACCATCATGCAATAACACTATATCACCACTTTTGGCATTTGTTACAACATGCTTCACAATAGATTCAGTACCTGGGTCTGCCCAATCTTTCGGATCTTGATTCCAAGACCACAATACAATTTGATAACCTGCTACTTTTGCTGTTGCAAATACCGCATCGTTAATATATCCTCCTGGTGGACGAAAAAGTAGAGGTCCCTTTACCCATTCTTGTAAATATCGTTTCTCCTCTAAAATATCAGTTTTTAATTTTTCATTAGATGCATCTCTTGCATATAAATGATTCATCGTATGATTTCCAATTTCATGCCCTTCCTTAAGTACCCTGTTAACTAAATATGGGTTTCGTTGAATTCGAAAACCAATCATAAAAAAAGTTGCTTCAGCTTTATATTGCTTCAATAAATTGAGCACTTGAGGAGTATATGTGGGATCTGGGCCATCATCAAATGTAATTGCAATTAGTTTTTCGTTATTCGGTACTTCCCACGTTACATAACCAGTAGGTTCCAACTCTTTTCTCATTAACATTTTTGCCTCTACTCTGTCCACCTGGTATATATGTACGAAACTAATCAAACAAATAATAATTATAGAAATTTTTCTTCTCAACATATTAATCCTACTATTGGACAGGTTGTTGAAGTCATACAACAACCTGTTCAATCATTTAACTGATCCACATCTCGCATAATATTTTGTAAATTACTTTCAAACTGCTCAAGTTGTGGACGTTGTGTTTCAGATGCTACTTCTAATGCATTTTGAATTTGTTCATATGCTTCTTGAACTTCTTGTCGTAAATGTTTTAAATCATGACCATAATTCGGGTCGTTTTTCACAATATTGTTATATAAGTTTTCCGCTTGTACGACCCCTTGTTGTGCGGCTTGAAAAGCTTGCTGTTTATCTTTATGATACGGCATACGCTTTCCCCTTTCTTTTCTAGTTAGTCTCACTTATCTTTACCTTTTTTCATAAAAACATTCTCGTATAAATTTACAAAGTTCTCTCATTCTAAATACAAGAGGGAGGTGACAACATGGAAAAAAACAATAGCAAATCCATTCGTCAAAATACAAAAAAAGGACAGCCTTCTGGGCAACCTGAACCATTAAGTGGGTCTCATAAAGTAAAAAATCGTAATCATTCAAGACAAAAAAATCACGCACATCATGATATGTAAAAAGAAGGGCAATGCATACGCATTGTCCTTCTCGCTTAAACCACTTGCACTAAAGTGAAACTTTCATTAGTGGGAATTTTCTTCCTCTCCCACCTAACTTCTTTGCCTCCGCTGAATTTTGAGGTGGGAGTCTTACTGCCCCTCAAATAGCAAGATAAACCCGTCAACATATTTTCTAGCTTGCTTTTCACCTCTAATTTCTTAATGCATATTATATATAGTATGAATTGAGACTTTACGGAGGGTGTCTTACATGGGCAAGAAAAAGAAAAATTGTCTTTTTCGTGTTGATGGTTTTGAAGAATGGATGGATCAGTTTTGCTCTGATTCATATGAAAACTTCAGTTTCCCTAATCACATTCACATTGACCTTTGTGAAACTGAACAAGAGTACATTTTAGAAACTGATATTCCTAATGTTTCAGAACAAAATGTACTTATAAACAAGATAGAGACAGGCCTAACAATTTGTATATTTCATAAAAATTCATCTTTACAACGAACAATTTCTTTACCTGCTAACATCATCTACAAAAAAATGCTAGCCTGTTTAGAAAATGGCTTTCTTGCCATACACATTTCGAAAACTGAAGTTGCAAATAAGCATGAAAACAAAGTGCTTTTTTCAAATTAAAGCGTTATATAAAAACAGAGTAAGAACAGTTTATTGCTAACTTTTCTTACCCTGTTTTTTCTTTGCTTCATATAAAATTAAACTTCTAATTGATTAAGAAACAATTAGCTTTACCGTCAACTGCTATTTCATTCCAATCTCCATATCGCAATTTACGGTGCGATTTCTTTTAGATAATAAGCTTCTTGTCCATAAAAAAATGGGAAAAGCAATAACTGAAAAGATAGCTAGTATCGAAAATACGGCCAAACCATTTTGATATCCGTAATAATCTAACAGTACTCCCCCAAACCAAGGGCCAATCACACCACCAATCCCTGAAAATCCCATTGCTCCAAAATACGTTCCTTTTAAGTGTGGGACTGAAATGTCATCAATAAACACATCTGTCATTGAAAACATTAATACTTCTCCTATTGTAAAAATAATCGTGTAAAGAAAAATGCTGATGATTGATTCTCCAGTTCCAAAACCAATGAGCCCACCACTAACAAAGAGCGTGCCAATCATAATTGATACAAGTGGTGTATACTTCTTACAAATCTGAATAACAGGGTATTGTATAATTACTACTGTAATTGCGTTTAATGTTAGCATATATGACAATAATGTCACGCCATCTTGAAATACATAAGAGTTCGCAAAGTATTGAGAGGCTGTTGTTGTAAAATGTGAAAAACCACTGTTACTTAAAATAATTCCAACTAAGGCAACCAAGAAAACAATATCTTTTCTTAAAATACGAATTGCTTTTATCATCGTTACAGGCTCTATAGTATCCATTGTTTTTTCATCCATTTGATACTTTTTAAATTGCATTGCTAATATCACCGTATATACAATGTATACTCCAGCCGCTATTAAAAACGGCATTGTTGATTTGGCACTTCCAATTTGCAATCCTACAAGCGGTCCAATTGCCACACCGACATTTATGGCACCGTATCGTAAGTTATACGCAAGTAAACGATACTCCGGCTTCGTTAAATCAGATAGTAACGCTCTTGATGTCGGTTCAAAAAAGGAACGACATAAACCATTTAATGCGTTTAATAAAAAGAAAGTTAGAACATGGTCTGCAATCGAAAACCCGATAAATACAAAAATCCAAACAATAAGGGACGATATCATAATTGTTTTACGGCCAAATCGATCTGATAAATTCCCACCAATAAAACTAGCAAATACTCCAACTAATGCGCTTGTTCCAATAATAGCACCTGTCATCCCAGCTGATATATCTTTTACAATTGTTAAATAAATTGCCAAAAAAGGAATGCTCATTGAAGTTGCAAACCTTGCAAATAGTGTCCCTATAATAATACTCATCCCAAGCGGGTGAATATGTTGTAACTTTCCCCTCATACCTATACCTACTCCCCCTATTTCATACAAAAAAGAAAGCAAAGAACCTGCTTTCCTTTTTTAATAATAAATTATATTTATACCCGAGCTGTCCTAGATAGCTCCATATCTATACCATATGTAAACTGTAACTCTTTACAAACGTCCTTGATTAGGATGTTCACGTCGTACTTTTCATTAAATGCAAGAACCGCATTTTCCACTTCCTCATACGTATATTTGTATTCGCCAGTAATGACACCTTTTAAATCAAAACATTCATTAATACAAAGCTGAACGAGAAGCTGATCATACATAGCGGACACATCTTCTTTTTTCCATAATAACTCTTTCACATATAATCGATCGAATGTTACACTCTCTCGATTACATTTTGTTAAAGTACGAGTCATGTCATGTAATTCTCGATATAGTTCAGAAATATTTGTATTGAGACGAATTAATTTGTCTACGCCATTTTCATACAGCATTTCATCCACCCCCGTATATGCTCTTTTTCTTATTATAGCAAGAAAATTCTAAAAAAGAGATTTTTTCTTCTGAAATATTAGGAAACTTATTTAGATTGTTTTACAATGAAACTAGTGAAATAGAAAGGAGTACGAAAGTGAACCGAAAAATATATTACACCGATGCCTATCAGCAAACATTTACAGCACAACTTATAAAACAGGACTATGATAACGCAGGAAATTTATATGTGACTCTAACAGAAACAACATTTTATCCAACTGGTGGCGGTCAACCACATGACATAGGAACATTAAATGATATTTCCGTCATCAATGTTGAGGAAGTTAATAACGAAGTCCGCCATTTCATTTCAAGTGAATTACATACAAAAGAAGTAATCGGCAAAATCAATTGGCAGCGTCGTTTTGATCATATGCAACAGCATACCGCTCAGCACATTCTATCTGCTGCCTTTTGGGATCATTTTGACATCCCTACAATTGGTTTTCATCTTGGAAAAGAAACGGTAACAATTGATTTAGACACGCCTGAACTTTCAATAGAAACAGCTAATAGCGCACTACAAATCGCAAATCAAGTCGTCTTTGAAAACCATCCCATCCATATTAAATGGATGAATTTGGAGGAAGCAAAACAATTACCTCTTAGAAAAGAACCAACAATTACAGAAGATATTCGCGTTGTAATCATTGAAAACTACGATTACAACGGGTGTGGCGGTACACACCCAAAATATACAGGTGAAGTGGGACCGATTCATATAATAGGTTGGGATCGAAATAAAGGTGGCATCCGTTTAACCTTTGTAGCTGGATGGCGCGCGCTCAAATTAATGGGGCATCATCAAAAAATCATTAAAGATATTTCCAAACAATTAAATAGCAATGAAACTCATATCGCCAATAAGATAGAGCAGCTTGTTCTATCTCAGAAAGAACATGACAAAGCACTACAAGCGATGAATGAGAAACTATTACTTGTCGAAGCAAATGAATTGCTCCAACAATCAAAACAAATAGATGCTGGTACACTTATTTCGAAGGTTTTTACAAATCGTTCTATGCAGGAAATCGCAAAATTATCTGCTATCATTACTGAACAAAACGAAAACGTAATTACATATTTTATTATAGAAAACGAAGATAAACTACAATGTATTCTTGCATGTGGGAAAACGGTACAAACAAACATGAATACCATTTTAAAAAACGTCCTTCCTGCTATTGAGGGAAAAGGCGGCGGTAACACGAAAAGCGCTCGTGGGGGCGGAAAAGCAGTTATTACAGGTGAAGAATTTTTAGCTCAACTTATTCATGTATCACAAGAAACCGTTTGAATGAAACAATAAAGGGTAGCTAGGTACTACCCTTTATTGTTTATCTACTTATAAACCAATATTTCGTTTCAATCCTTGATACGTTCCTGCATTAGGAAATCCTTTTTCATTGAACTACCCCACCTACCTCTACAAGATATTGAGGTGGAGGATTCTCCTGTCTCTGTCCTCACAAAAACAGTTCCTCTCGTTCAACAAAGAGGATACAACGCTATAGAGTTCGGTAGTGTCTGTATGGAATGTAAGACGG
>NZ_JABUAE010000067.1 GCF_013314535.1 Bacillus sp. Xin1
CAATATAACATTTCTTAACCACTTCGTCAACTTCTTTTTTTCTTTCGTTGTTGACGACGCTTATTAATTTACCATATTAACATTTAATAAGTCAACACTATTCTTCATCTTTTTAAAATAAATGCCAAAATGATTTTCACCCTGGCATTATATATAACTTAATGATAACTAAAGCACAAATACCTGGTATCCCTAAAACACTAGAAATAGAAGCCGTGCCAAGATTAATCGGGATATGAAAACCAAAATAAGTTCCAATTACATTAACCGCAAACAATAGTGCTACACCTATTATTACTTTCACAAACATCTTTCCTATAAATTGCAATGGCTTCGTTGAAGCACCAAAGATCAACAAAACAAATACCAAACTAAGAATTCCGCCAATAACTAATGTAGAATTCATGTTCCCCCTCCTTATATAACTTATACACTCTATATGTATGGGACAAGGAAACAAAAAATACCGTTTGATTATATAAAGTGAAACCTTAATCAGCGAAGACTTATTGCTCATAAAAAAGGTCCTGGTTTCAAAACCAGGACCTTTTACCATTGTTCCATCTTTACTGGACGTCTTTTCGCTTCTTTTAGTAAGAAAAAATATTTTGCTTCTGCTAATTTCAAAGAACACAATACATCTTGAGATGGTTCAACACTTTGTTCTACCATTCTTTTTTGACGCAACCACTCATTCTTAACTTTTTCTAATACAGCAATTAGCTTATCATCATATTCTTTTCGCAACTTTCCCTTTTTTTGAAAAAACATTTTGATTTCTCCTCTTATACTTCTCTACGGCCTTCTAAAGCCTTCGACAATGTCACTTCATCCGCATATTCTAAATCTCCACCAACTGGCAGACCATGTGCAATACGAGTCACTTTAATACCCGTCGGTTTTAAGAGGCGGGAAATATACATCGCTGTAGCTTCCCCTTCAATATTTGGGTTCGTTGCTAAAATAACTTCTTGTACAGTTTCATCTTGTAACCTTTTCAATAACTGTGGAATATTAATATCTTCCGGTCCAATTCCCTCCATTGGTGAAATTGCACCACGAAGCACATGATAGACCCCTTGATATTCTTTCATTTTTTCCATCGCGATTACATCTTTTGCTTCTTGTACAACACAAACAACTGATTGATCACGGTGTGAATCATCGCAAATATAACAAGGGTCACGATCTGTAATATGTCCACAAACAGAACAATATGTTAAATTCCGTTTTGCATTCACAAGAGATTTAGCAAAATCTAGCACGGCATCTTCTTTCATATCTAGTACAAAGAAAGCCAAACGAACAGCTGTTTTTGGACCAATCCCTGGCAACTTCATAAAACTATCTATAAGCTTCGATATTGGTTCTGGATAATGCATACGTCAATATCCCCCTACTAGAACATTCCACCTGGTAAGTTTAAGCCTTTTGTGAACTGTCCCATTGTAGAATTTGAAAGCTCCTCAGCTTGCTTAAGTGCATCATTTGTTGCAGCTAATACAAGATCTTGTAACATTTCGATATCTTCTGGATCTACAACTTCTTCTTTAATCTTCACATCAAGAATTTGCTTGTGACCATTTGCGATTACAGTAACCATTCCGCCACCAGCTGTACCTTCTACTGTTTTTTCACCAAGTTCTTCTTGTGCTTTCGCCATTTGCTTTTGCATTTTTTGCATTTGTTTCATCATGTTATTCATATTTCCCATTCCGCCACGCATCATAATAAATTCCTCCTAATTGTTGTTATTCTTTTATTTCAATAAGTTGTTGCCCTACTAATTTTACCGCCTCTTCTACAAGGGGATCTACTTTTGCTTCTGCATCTTCTTCTGAATTTCCACCTTCACGTTGTAAAAATTCTTCGCGTATTTTCCCCCACTCACTCTTCGGAATTGCAATCATATTCAACCTTTTGCTGAGCAATTCAAAAAGAACTTGTTCTACGGTATCCATCGCGTCACGATTTTCACTTGCCATTTTGCAATGTATCTCATATTGGAAAGCCAAAACATAAGAATCTGCAGAAGCTGCAACTGGTTCACTATTCTCTAATAATACAGCAAAAGCCACCTTATTATAGGATTTAAGTCTCCCTAACAGCTCACCCCATACGCCTTTTAACTGTTCTAAATCTTGGCGTTTTGCCTGCTTTAATACTTCATGTACGCGCCCAACAGGAATTTTCATACTTCCTGTCCGCACTGGTTTTGGGGCTGCACGCGTCTCTCTTACTTCCTGCCCTCCACCAGCTGGCACACCATTTTTCTTCACGTGTTCTAATTCTTTTTCTAATTGTTGCATTCTGTTCATAATTGCTTGCAGACGATCTGTTCCATTTGACTGCATCATAAACTGCTGACAAAGTTGCACCATAACAACCTCTAAGAAAATTCGTGGATGATTTGTCCACTTCATTTCCTGTTGCCCCTTGCTGAGCGTATGAATAATTTCATAAATAACCTCAGGTTGCATCGTTTCACTTAGCATACGGAACTGCTCATCTACAACTACTCGTTCTAACATATGTTCTAATTGTGGTGAAGTTTGATATAAAAGCATATCACGATAATAGTAAATGAAATCTTCCATAAAACGAACTGGGTCTTTTCCTTTACTCATCATATCATCAATAATACGCAACGCTCTTGATACATCATTCTCCCGTATACATTCTACAAGATTACCTAAATATCGTTGAGAAACAGAACCCGTTACCGCTAAGACGTCCTCAGTCGTAACAACTTCATCACTATAAGAAATAGCTTGGTCGATCAGACTGAGCGCATCACGCATACCACCTTCAGCAGCACGAGCAACAATTTGCAATGCTTCATCTTCTACCTTTGTACCTTCATTTGTAACAACTGTTGCTAATCTCTCTACAATATCATTTACTGATATTTTTCGAAATTCAAAGCGTTGACAGCGAGAAATGATTGTAGGTGGAATTTTATGTGGCTCTGTTGTTGCCAAAATAAAGATAACATGTTGTGGTGGCTCTTCTAGCGTCTTTAAAAGCGCATTAAAAGCTCCCATCGAAAGCATGTGGACCTCATCAATAATGTATACTTTATATCTCACTGCACTTGGGGCATACTTTACTTTATCTCTTATATCTCGAATTTCATCTACACCGTTATTTGAAGCCGCATCAATTTCTAATACATCTGAAATAGATCCTTGTGTAATACCTAAACACGCAGGGCATTCATTACAAGGTTCAGCTACCGGGGCATGCTCACAGTTAATTGCCTTTGCAAATACTTTTGCAATCGTAGTTTTACCTGTTCCTCTCGGTCCAGAAAATAAATAAGCATGCGACGCTTTCTCTTGAAGAAGGGCATTTTGCAACGTTTTTGTTACGTGCTTTTGACCGACTACATCTTCAAATTTTTGTGGTCTCCATGTTCGGTATAACGCTTGGTATGACACGAAAATACGGCCTCCCTCAAAGGTTATTATCTTATATATTATAACCCATTCTGTTTACAGATTCCAAAAGTTATTTTCCATACAAAAAACCCACCTTTTTATATAAGGTGGGTTTTGTATACATATATAACTGCCGTGCACCTTCTGTCGATTACGTACCATAAGCGTTACTTAAGCAGTTAGCTCGGTTCAGGCACTCCTGCGGCACACGAGAATACCCGCTTATTGCTGCTTCCTTCCGGACCTGACAAGGTTCACGGGGTCCCGTTGCGCAGGACCCAAACGTCAACACCACTTACTTAAGGCAGGCCTTACAGCAACATAACCTCGAGAAGGGATTCGGCCTCGCTAGAGCGGATTGCGAGTACAGGGCACCGCTACCTCCCCGCTTAGCACGGCAAAGTTAAAACCAATATTCGGTTGCCTTATTGAAGGCATTATTAGTATAACTTGTTTCTTCATAAATTGCAAATATGTTAGGTACCAGTATTTTTATCCAATTTCTCCTTCTTTTCTTTCCTTCTTTTACGAAGTTCCCTAAAAAAGTTCGTTAACAGCGCCCCGCATTCTTCTTCCATTACACCAGGTACTACTTCACATTGGTGATTAAAGCGCTCATCTGTTAAAAGATTCATTAAAGTACCTGCACATCCACCTTTTGGATCACTTGCACCATATACGACACGTTTCACGCGCGATAAAACAATCCCCCCTGCACACATTGGACAGGGTTCTAATGTAACATATAGTGTCGCATTTTCTAAACGCCACGTACCTAACTTTTTACATGCTTCATCTATAGCTAATAACTCTGCATGAGCAATGGATCGTTGTTCTGTCTCCCTTAAATTATGAGCAACACTGATTACTTCTCCATCTAATACAATAACAGCCCCAATCGGAACTTCTTGGATTTCTTCAGCTTTTTTCGCTTCTTCTATTGCAAGCTGCATAAAATAAATATCTTGTTCCATAATCCAGTCCTCTCATTACAAATAATCTCCCTGCTACGCAAGGTCAAAAGTGTCCTTAACCATTTTCTTTTTCTATTTTCACTTGGCGTGAGGCAGGAACACAATCTGATCGTTTCTGCACATAATCGGATCCCCTCTACCATCTAAACAGAAAAGTTTTATGTGTGCTTTTCAATTTATATACATACTATTCAATTACACTTCCTCTTAGATGCAGGATAACTTTCACACATTCAATCCAATCTAAAGAAAAAGGAAGGGTGATTACATATGAAAAATACTGCATTGCTCATTATTGACATGATTAACGACTTCCAATTCTCCCATGGACCAATCCTTGCGCAAAAATGCCAAATGATTATAGAACCTATTTTACACTTAAAACGAACAATGAAAATGAATGGTTATCCTGTTATTTATATTAACGATCATTATCAACTATGGAGAGCTGATATCGATCAACTGATTACACATTGTACAAATCATTATAGTAAAAACATCATACAAGCAATTGCTCCTAGTACAGATGATTATGTGTTTATTAAACCACATTATTCAGCTTTTTATGAAACTCCCTTAAATTCTTTATTAGGACATTTAAAGGTTGAAAAACTAATCATAACAGGAATTGCAGGGAACATATGTGTTCTCTTTACAGCCAATGATGCTCATATGAGGAACTATACACTATATGTACCACAAGATTGTACTGCTTCTAATTCTGATCAAGATAATAAACATGCTTTAAAAATAATGGAAACAACATTGAAGGCAAATATTATTCCCTCTCTTCAATTAAAATTTGAATAGTATGCGTCGATTTTCCAACTTTTTATGACAAATTAGTCCGCTCGCTTCCCTCTTATGCTACAATTATTCTGTTTTGTGCTTTTTATTTACAGGAAATTATGAATCGAAAGGAGGAAACAGCGTGACCGGAGTACCATTTATTACGGTTGAAGGACCAATCGGTGTTGGAAAAACTTCACTAGCGAAGGAAATTTCAACTCACATGCAACTCCACTTATTAAAAGAGATTGTTGATGAAAATCCTTTCTTAGGGAAGTTTTATGAAAACATTGAAGAATGGAGTTTTCAAACAGAAATGTTCTTTCTTTGTAATCGCTATAAGCAATTGGAAGACATTAATATAAAATACTTAAATCAGCGTAAGCCAGTAGTAGCAGATTATCATATATTTAAAAATTTAATTTTTGCATCTCGCACATTAAAAGACACTCAATATGACAAATACATGCAAATTTATCGTATTCTTACACAAGATATGCCCGTGCCAAACGTCATTGTATATTTAACAGCAAGTCTAGAAACATTACAAAAACGAATCGCAATGCGCGGACGTGAATTCGAAAAAAACATGGACCCCAATTATTTACTACAACTTACCAAAGATTACGAAACGGCAATGGATGCCTTTAAAAAGGATCATCCAGATATTCCAGTGTTAAAGTTTAATGGAGATAACATGGATTTTATGAAGAATAGTGACGACTTGAATATAATTTTATCCACCCTCAAAAATACACTCTCGAAGGGAACGAAATAGCAATGAATTTAAGGCAAAAGTATGACATTCCAAACGATGCAGTAATTACCATTGCTGGTACAGTTGGCGTTGGTAAATCGACTATGACAACTGCACTTGCCAATGCTTTAGGTTACCGTACATCATTTGAAAAAGTGGATTCAAATCCATATTTAGATAAGTTCTATGCTGATTTCACGCGCTGGAGCTTTCACTTACAAGTTTATTTTTTAGCAGAAAGATTTAAAGAACAAAAACGAATTTTCGAATATGGCGGTGGGTTTGTACAGGATCGCTCTATTTATGAAGATACTGGTATTTTCGCAAAAATGCATCACGAAAAAGGAACAATGACAGAAACAGATTACGAAACATACAAGGGGTTGTTCGATGCAATGGTTATGACACCATACTTCCCTCACCCAGACTTATTAATCTACTTAGAAGGTTCTTTTGATGATATTGTCAGTCGTATTCAAGAACGTGGCCGCCCAATGGAACAACAAACACCAATTGAATATTGGCAAGAAATGCACGGACGTTATGAAAATTGGATTAATAATTTTAATTTGTGTCCTGTCCTACGCTTAAATATTAATGAATACGATATTTTAAAAGATGAAAACTCGATCGAGCCCATCATTAAGAAAATTGGACATTTTTTAAAACAAACACGTAAACTTGTAAAATAAAAACCCGTGCATATGCACGGGTTTTCCTATTCACTCATTTTTTCTTTTTCGTTGGAGCAATAATTTCACTCTCTTGTTTTCCAGCATTAATACGCTGACGAACCGTACTTGTACTAATATCATATGCCTCAGCAATTTCTTTAACAGTCATTTCTTTCCCATTAATAATTGCTGTTAATACTTTACCAGTACGTTTTGGAGCTGCCTCTTGTTTCACAGCTTGTTTCTCGGCTTTTTTTGGTGCCTCTACTTTTTTTGCTTCTTGTTTCACATTACAAGTACAACCACAAAGTTTACGGAATGTATCATCGCTTATAATACGTGATACGTTTGCACCACTATTTAAAATTCTATTGTTCTTACAGACTGGACATTGTACATAGTATAGCGTTTTTCCATCTAAAGGAAATGTTTGTATAATAAGATCCATGTTGACTCCTTTCATATCTATGAAGATAATCATCGGAATATGAGTGTTTTATAAGGCAGCACGCTACCTTACATCATACTTTCTGATTGGTTTTAAAATAAAAACTCGTTACGTGTTGGTAACGAGTTCTCCAATCTCCACTTATATGCGCTGTTGTCAATTATATCTGGAGGAGGTAGAGGGATTCGAACCCCCGCGCGACTCTCGCCGCCTGTCGGTTTTCAAGACCGATCCCTTCAGCCAGACTTGGGTATACCTCCATATTGACATCAAATATAATATCAAAAGAAAAACAGTTAGTCAAGTCCACTCATAATAAATTATAGGAAAAGGAAAAACCCTTCCTTTTCCTAAATTTATTTAATTGACAACACTCATACCGATGAAAGTTTTAATTTATTTAATAACTGTTTTTCCTCCCATATAAGGGCGAAGAACTTCTGGAATTATAATTGTACCATCTTCTTGTTGGTAATTTTCTAGAATAGCTGCAATTGTACGTCCAATTGCAAGTCCAGATCCATTTATTGTATGAACATGTTCTGGTTTTGCATTTGGCTCACGACGGAAACGAATATTTGCACGTCTTGCTTGGAATGCTTCGAAATTACTACAAGAAGAAATCTCACGATATGTTCCATAACTTGGAATCCATACTTCAATATCGTATTTCTTCGCTGCTGTAAATCCTAAATCTCCAGTACACATACTCATAACGCGATATGGTAGACCTAATAATTGTAACACGCGTTCTGCATCATTTGTTAACTTTTCTAATTCTTCATAAGAATCTTCTGGTTTTACAAATTTAACAAGTTCCACCTTGTTAAATTGATGCTGACGAATTAAACCACGTGTATCACGGCCAGCTGAACCTGCTTCAGAACGGAAGCATGCACTAAATGCTGCATAACGAATCGGCAATTTATCTACACTTAAAATTTCATCACGATGCATATTTGTTACAGGCACCTCAGCTGTAGGAATCAAGAAGTAGTCTTCACTCTCAATACGGAACGCATCTTCTTCAAACTTTGGAAGCTGCCCTGTCCCTGTCATACTTGCACGGTTTACCATATACGGAGGTAACACTTCTTCATATCCATGTTCTTCTGTATGAAGATCAAGCATAAAGCTAATTAAAGCGCGTTCTAATTTTGCACCTGCACCTTTAGAAAATACAAAACGGCTTCCCGTTACTTTAGCAGCACGTTCAAAGTCTAAGATTCCTAAATCAGTTGCAAGATCCCAGTGAGGTTTTGGTTCAAAATTAAATTCTTTTATCTCTCCCCAAGTACGAGCTACTACGTTATCATCTTCTGTGTCACCAATTGGTGCAGATTCATGAGGGATATTTGGAATAGAAAGCATTAATCGTTCTAGATCTGCTTCAACTGAGCGAAGTTTATCATCAAGATTTTTTACCTTTTCTCCTACTTCACGCATCTCTAAAATTAAAGATTCTGCATCTTTCTTTTCACGTTTTAATACAGAAATCTGCTGAGATACTTCGTTACGCTTACTTTTTAAATCTTCTGTTTGAACAAGTAATTCTCTTCTTCTTATATCTAACTCTTCAAAACGACCAAAGTCAGTTAAGTCTTCGCCTCTATGCTGTAATTTTGCTTTTACTTCTTCAAAATTCGCACGTAAAAATTTAATATCAAGCATTTTATATTCCTCCTTTTACTTTATAAAATACAAAAAACTCCCGTCCCTATAAAAAGGGACGGGAGTTAACCCGCGTTGCCACCCTAGTTGAAAGCAATATTGCTTTCCTCTCAAGTAGAAATAACGACTCTTCACCGGAAATGTTTACTAATCATAAAGATATTCCACACTTCATTCCAGGATGGATTCACAAACTGTTTCTATCGGTTTCCACCAGCCACCGACTCTCTATAAGAAACGCTATTTGTTACTACTTCCTATCAACACGTTTATTTTATAAAATTGTTACCATCAATTTACTATAATCTTACACAAGTTGCAAGTTACTTATACAACTTTTTTCATTTTTGCCTCTCTCACCATTTGCACAAAATATGCTGTAACACGATGATCATCCGTTAACTCCGGATGGAAAGAAGCTGCTAAGAATAGTCCTTGTCTTACTGCTACCATTCGATCGTTGTGCATAGAAAGAATTTCCACGTCATCTCCTACACTGACAACGTATGGCGCACGAATAAATACACCAATGAAGTCTTCCCCTACACCTTTTATCGAAAGGGCAGCTTCAAAGCTATCCTTTTGGCGTCCAAATGCATTACGTTCAACTGTAATATCCATAGCGCCAATATGAGACTCTTCATAACCAACAAGGTTGTTTGCAAGTAAAATCATACCTGCACACGTACCAAACATCGGTTTACCAGATTTCGCAAATTCGCGAAGTGGTTCCATAAAATCGTACTTATCGATAAGACGGCGCATTGTTGTACTTTCACCGCCTGGTAAAATAAGACCATCAATTTCTTCAAGTTGTTCTACACGTTTTACAATGACAGCTTCTGCACCACTTGCTTCAACTGACTTTACATGCTCACGAACAGCCCCTTGAAGACCTAATACACCGACTTTAACCATTTCAAAATCTCCTTTAATTACCAACCACGCTCTTGCATGCGTTGTTCTGGTAATAGTGTTGAAATTTCGACACCTTTCATTGCAGTACCTAATCCTTTAGAAAGGCTTGCAATTAATTCATAATCTTCATAATGTGTCGTTGCTTCAACAATTGCACGTGCAAATTTCTCTGGGTTTTCTGATTTGAAGATACCAGATCCTACGAATACACCATCTGCACCAAGTTGCATCATTAATGCAGCATCTGCTGGCGTTGCTACACCACCCGCCGCAAAGTTTACAACTGGCAGACGACCAAGGCGTTTGATTTCAAGTAATACTTCATAAGGAGCACCAGTATTTTTTGCATATGTCATTAATTCGTCTTCACGTAGGTTCGCAACTTGACGGATCTCTGCGTTCACTTGACGCATATGACGTACTGCTTCTACAATATTTCCTGTTCCAGGCTCACCCTTTGTACGAAGCATAGATGCACCTTCTGCAATACGACGCGCTGCTTCTCCGATATCACGGCATCCACATACAAATGGAACAGTGTAATCACGTTTATTTAAATGGTATACTTCATCAGCTGGAGTTAATACTTCACTCTCATCAATGTAGTCTACTCCTAATGATTCTAGTACACGTGCTTCCACAAGGTGACCAATACGGCATTTTGCCATAACTGGAATTGATACAGCACCCATAACCTCTTCAACGATTGTTGGATCTGCCATACGTGCAACGCCACCTGCTGCACGAATATCTGCAGGAACACGCTCTAGTGCCATAACAGCAACTGCGCCTGCTTCTTCTGCAATTCTTGCTTGCTCAGCGTTAACTACGTCCATAATAACGCCGCCTTTTTGCATTTCTGCCATTCCACGTTTTACACGTTCTGTCCCTGTTACATTTGTCATGTACAAAAACCCCCCTAGGTGAATTGCTTTTCCCCATTAACGGCGAAAATTAAGAATACTCTTACATTCTACCACTAACTATTAGAGGCTTGTCCACTACTTTTTCATAAAGTCGGTATGAAAAATAGGAATAAAAAAAAGCTCCTACAATGAGGAGCTCTTAAAACCAACCTTTTACCGTATCAACAGCGCTGTTCCAAATGTCACCAAAGAAAGAACCAATGCCACGCATAGAGCGTGTAAACCAGTTTGCTTTTTCTACTTCTGCTTTTGTAACAAGGTCTACTTGCAATGATTTACCTGATAAAAATCCAGGGTCATTAGTGTCTTTAGGCGATATAACCATTTGTCCTAGTGTTGTCCCTTTTTTCATTGGTGCTTCTTTTTCTTTGCCTGTATCCTTAAATTCTGTTTTATATACATCTTTACTTCCTTTTGGCATTGGAAGTGTAATAGCTTGTTTCGTCTGAACTGTTACATCTTTATCTTTTGCATTTTCCACACGTACAGTTTCATGTCCTTTTACTGCCGATCCTTTTGAATACACTTTTTTCACGTCGAAGTTTGCAAATCCATAATCAAAAATTTTCTTTGTTTCATCAAAACGTGACGTATTAGAACTTGTATTAATAACTACAGAAATTAAACGCATGCCATTTCTTTCAGCAGTACCTGTAAAACAATAGCCAGCTTCTGGAGTATGTCCTGTTTTTAAACCATCTACACCTTCATATTGCTTAACTAATCCTTTTAACATCCAGTTCCAGTTATCCATTTGAATAGGATATTTCCCACCTTCTTGGAATACTTTTTTTGGAATTTTGGCTGTATCTAATACCTTTGGAAAATCTTGCATAAGATGTTGTGCTAAAATCGCGACATCCCTCGCAGACATTTTATTTTCTTCATCCGGTGTTGTGCCTTCAGGATGTAGTCCTTTTAAATCTTTGTTTGTTAAGCCCGTAGAGTTTACGAATTTATAATTTTTCAATCCAAACTCTTTTGCCTGATCATTCATCATTTTTACAAAGTCTGCTTCTTTACCTGCAATTGCTTCTGCTAAAGCAATTGTTGCACCGTTTGCAGAATAAATTGCCATTGCCTCGTACAACTCTTTTACTGTATAAGAGCCTCCATTTTCTAATGGAACATTTGATAATGAGCGATCTTGTGAAACTTTATATGCATATTCAGAAACTTTAACTTTTTGGTCCCACTTCAGCTTCCCTTTATCCACCGCTTCATGAACTAAGTACTCACTCATCATTTTCGTCATACTAGCAATTGCTAATAATTCATCTGCATTTTTTTGATATAAAATTTTCCCAGAATCTGCTTCTACTAAAATCGCTGCTCCTGCTTCCACATTTAAAGCAGGTCCTGTTTCCGCTGATGCACTGCCATATGTAACAAACATGCTGCAAAATAGTGTAAGCACGGTTACCATTGCAATGAATCGCTTGCAAAACATACCTTTCACTTTTGTTACCCCCAATATCTTTGTACTCACATAACCGTTATTCTAACATAATCAAAAAAAAATAGACAGAGATATCAAATCTCCATCTATTTACATATAAGATATTATAAAGAGTAATTTGGAGCCTCTTTTGTAATTTGTACGTGATGTGGATGACTTTCACGTAAGCCAGCACCTGACATACGAATAAATTGTGCATTCTCACGTAAAAATTCTAAGTCATGCGCTCCGCAATAACCCATACCAGCACGTAATCCACCAACTAATTGATGAACTGTATCAGCTAAAGGTCCTTTATATGGTACACGGCCCTCGATGCCTTCTGGAACAAGTTTTTTGTTTCCTTCTTGGAAGTAACGATCTTTACTTCCTTTTTCCATCGCTCCAACAGAACCCATACCACGGTATACCTTAAATTGGCGACCTTGGTAAATTTCAGTTTCTCCTGGACTTTCTGCTACACCAGCAAACATACTACCCAGCATTACAACGTGTGCTCCTGCTGCTAATGCTTTTACCATATCACCGGAGTATTTAATACCACCATCAGCAATGACAGGGATACCGTGCTTACGAGCTTCTGTCGCACAATCATATACTGCTGTTAATTGTGGTACACCAACGCCAGCTACAACACGTGTTGTACAAATAGAACCTGGTCCAATACCAACTTTGATAACATTTGCACCGGCTTCAATTAATGCGCGTGTTGCTTCAGCTGTGGCAACGTTACCTGCAATAATGTTTAATGTCGGATATTTTGCACGAACTTCTTTTACTTTCTCAATAACACCTTGAGAATGTCCATGAGCTGTATCCAGTACAATTACGTCTACATTTGCTTTTACTAATGCATCGATACGAAGCATAGCGTCAGCAGTTACACCAACTGCCGCTCCAACTAACAAACGACCTTGTTTATCTTTTGCAGAGTTTGGAAACTCAATTACTTTTTCAATATCTTTAATTGTAATAAGCCCTTGTAATACACCATTATTATCAACAAGAGGGAGCTTTTCAATTTTATATTTCTGTAGGATCTTTTCAGCTTCTTCTAGTGTTGTACCAACTGAAGCTGTAATTAATTGTTCCTTTGTCATTACATCGGAAATTTTAATAGAGTAGTCTTGAATAAAACGCATATCACGGTTTGTAATAATACCAACTAATTTTTTCTCATCTAAATTATTTACAATTGGTACACCCGAGATACGATATTTTCCCATAAGATGTTCTGCATCATATACTTGATGTTCCGGAGTTAAAAAGAAAGGATCTGAGATAACGCCACTTTCAGAGCGTTTTACTTTATCAACATGCTCAGCTTGTTGCTCAATAGACATATTCTTATGAATAATCCCTAAACCGCCTTGACGTGCCATTGCAATAGCCATATCAGCTTCTGTTACTGTATCCATCCCCGCACTAATTAAAGGAATGTTTAACTGCAAGCTTTCAGATAGAACTGTTTTAACACTTACTTCTCTTGGCAATATATCTGACTTCGCTGGTACAAGTAATACATCATCGAATGTCAAACCTTCTTTAACAAATTTAGATTCCCACATAATTGTTCCCCCCATGATACCAGAAATTATTATTAGTAGCTTAACAATTGGTTAAAATACTGTCAAGAAAGTACATATATGTTAGAATTTTTAGATAATAAAAGGAGCGTAATATATGCATCATACATCTTACATTTGGCAGCAGTTAAGTTTCTTTTTTTCATCCCAACATGTACAGCGTTATCTTGCCCGCTGTTATGAAAAATTACCTATTGAAAATGCTGAAAAAAAAAGCTTCGAAAATTGTTATCCTTTTATTTATTACTTAGAACATGGGAAAAGCTATTATGAATTATGTAAAACTGCACCTTTTTCTATTCAACCTATGTTGTTATTTTATGGAATGAGTCAGCTTTTAAAAGCATGCTTATTAACGGTTGATCCAAACTACCCAGAATCAACAACAGTCTTAGCACATGGAGTAACAACGCGTAAACGAAAAAAACAAGGATATCAGTTTTTAGAAGATGAAGTTAAAATCCAGAAAAATGGACTATTTGCCCATGTGGCAGAACGAATGTTTCACATGAAACACTTAGAGGCTGAAAAGTTTATTATGCTAGAACTAATGGGGAAAATCCCCGAATTAAAAAAGTTATTTCAACATAGTCAAAAAGAGAAAATATTATATGAAATCAATATGGTAGGTGAACATCACATTTCATTTCCTTCTAACGTACTTGATCGCTTACATATGACACAAGAGCGTTTTTCTCGTTACATAGAAGCATCTTGTAAACATCTCTTTATACGATATACACCAAATGAAGCTATTGAATCTGATCTGTTATTTTCAGCTTCCACAAAAACATGGAATCCTTTATACAGTACACCCCTATCTTATGATTGCAATACAAACACTTATTATTTGCCAATAACTAAAGATGTAAGAAATTACAAATCATTCCTACCAGAGCCGCTTACACATTATTTATTGCTTTATAATTTAAGCATGATTTCCCGCTACGAGACTGACTGGTGGTACGACTTATTAGGAAGCTATGCCTCTGAAGATTATCCATTTATTTATCAATTTTTAGGGATTTCTGCGAAAAAAATCCCGTACTATGTTTTACTATTTTTATTGGGCGAACAATTACCTATTTCTTAGG
>NZ_JABUAE010000068.1 GCF_013314535.1 Bacillus sp. Xin1
AACGGGAAGTGGCTCAGCTTGGTAGAGCACCTGGTTTGGGACCAGGGGGTCGCAGGTTCAAATCCTGTCTTCCCGATAGTTTTAACAACATGGGGCCTTAGCTCAGCTGGGAGAGCGCCTGCCTTGCACGCAGGAGGTCAGCGGTTCGATCCCGCTAGGCTCCACTTATAACTTTATTATGGCGGTGTAGCTCAGCTGGCTAGAGCGTACGGTTCATACCCGTGAGGTCGGGGGTTCGATCCCCTCCGCCGCTACCATAAAGGACCTTTAGCTCAGCTGGTTAGAGCAGACGGCTCATAACCGTCCGGTCGTAGGTTCGAGTCCTACAAGGTCCACCATTTAAAGTAAATACTCTGGAGGTATACCCAAGTCTGGCTGAAGGGATCGGTCTTGAAAACCGACAGGCGGCGAGAGTCGCGCGGGGGTTCGAATCCCTCTACCTCCTCCATTTTTTTAAAAAAGAATATTATATCGTCGCGGGGTGGAGCAGTCTGGTAGCTCGTCGGGCTCATAACCCGAAGGTCGCAGGTTCAAATCCTGTCCCCGCAACCAAATGGTCCCGTGGTGTAGTGGTTAACATGCCTGCCTGTCACGCAGGAGATCGCCGGTTCGACCCCGGTCGGGACCGCCATTACATAAAGGCTCGGTAGCTCAGTCGGTAGAGCAGAGGACTGAAAATCCTCGTGTCGGCGGTTCGATTCCGTCCCGAGCCACCATTTTGAAATAGCAAGCCGGCTTAGCTCAATTGGTAGAGCAACTGACTTGTAATCAGTAGGTTGGGGGTTCAAGTCCTCTAGCCGGCACCACTTTCAAAATGAGCCATTAGCTCAGTTGGTAGAGCATCTGACTTTTAATCAGAGGGTCGAAGGTTCGAGTCCTTCATGGCTCACCATTTATTTTTAAATTTCATGCGGGTGTAGTTTAGTGGTAAAACAAGAGCCTTCCAAGCTCTGGTCGAGAGTTCGATTCTCTTCACCCGCTTTTCCATTGGGGGCCTATAGCTCAGCTGGTTAGAGCGCACGCCTGATAAGCGTGAGGTCGATGGTTCGAGTCCATTTAGGCCCACCATTATTCCGCAGTAGCTCAGTGGTAGAGCTATCGGCTGTTAACCGATCGGTCGTAGGTTCGAGTCCTACCTGCGGAGCCATATTATATAGAGAAGTACCCAAGTGGCTCAAGGGGCTCCCCTGCTAAGGGAGTAGATCGCTAACGCGGTGCGAGGGTTCGAATCCCTTCTTCTCTGCCAGAATTGGCCCGTTGGTCAAGTGGTTAAGACACCGCCCTTTCACGGCGGTAACACGGGTTCGAATCCCGTACGGGTCATACTTAAAGAGATAGCATAGTCTGCTATCTCTTTTTTTGTTTTCACCAGTACTCAACCAGAAATGCCCTTCCTTAAGAACGTGCAGGAAAGAGCCAAGGGGGGATCCACGGTTCTGAAATTCCATGAGCAATTAATAGTAAAAAAATAAAAATAGATAGCAGTATAAAAAATATGCCATTAGATATAACACTGAAAATCACTATACTAGTTTTCTTTGTCTTAACTCCTAAAATAAGGGCGATTATAAATCCAATATCTATTATAAAGAATAAAATCATGCTAATCCGTAAATCGATAGTTGGATATAATTTTGTTGTTATAAAAACGAATAGTGTAGCGATAAGTAACGAAATTGTCCAAAGTATGGAGATAGCTATTTTTTTACTTTCTCGAATGTTATTCTTCATAATATCACCTCTTTCCACTTTCCTAAATTATACAAATCTTTCGTAACAGAAAGATAATCTTTTCATTATAACAAATCATATATTTTTATATTGAAACACACTATAGAATGGAGTGATGGTATGGATTTTGAAACCTTGTATCGAACCTATCAGCCTTTGATTTACGCTGTTGCTTATCGCTTGCTTGGCTCTGTTAGTGATGCGGAAGATGTTGCACAAGATATACTTATTAAAAGTCAACATGTGAACCAAGAATCAATTAGAAATAAGAAGGCGTATTTAATTAAAATGACGACAAACCATTGTTTAAATATATTGCAATCAGCTCAGAAAAAGAGAGAGGTATATACAGGGGAATGGCTTCCAGAGCCGGAAATAGATACGATGAAGCTAAATCCTATGGAAACTATAATTCAAAATGAAAGAGTATCCTATGCATTTCTTGTACTGTTAGAGAATTTAACACCTCTTGAAAGAGCTGTATTTGTCTTAAGGGAAGCTCTCAGGTACGATTATCGAGAAGTAGCGGAGATTTTAAACAAATCAGAGGCGAATTGTCGAAAGATTTACAGCCGTTGCAAAGAGAATATACGGCCTGAAATACCAGTACATCCACAACAATCGGATCATACAGAAAAAATGATACATACCTTTATTAGAGGCTCAGAAACAGGGGATTTTGAGGAATTTATTAATTTACTGACAGCAGATGCAACCCTCGTTACTGATGGAGGTGGTAAAGTGCGTGCAGCTATATTTCCGATTCTGGGTAAACAGCGTATTCAAATATTTCTGGAGGCTATTGCTTCACGAGGATTCTTCCAATTGGAGGTTCTCCCAACTATAATAAATGGTCAATTTGGTATTTTAGCAAGGAATAAGGGACGTGCAGAAAAAGCCATATGTTTTGAGTGGAATGAAAGTGGAGAATCTATTAGAAGAATCTATATTATAGTCAATCCTGATAAATTAAAGCATATTCCAGTTCTATAGCATGAAATTGAAAAAAGAGGTCTTTATTTTAAGATCTCTTTTTGTATTTTGTCACAAATTGAACAGCTAATTTGTCTTATAAGTGACAGGATATAAAAGAGATGCTATGCATGTTGTTTATTAGAGTTTCTGTTGGGAATTAAATATTTTACGGCAGATATTGATTTTCAATAATACATGAAAGATCTTGTTAAATATCCTGGTGTCAAAGTACAAACTAATTTGATTTGATGGAGGGAATATACAATGGAAACGAGATTTTTAATGGAAAAGGTAAATCCAGAAGGTTATAAGGCAATGGCGGGATTAGAAAAATACTTGATGACTACAAGTATCGATGAGATATTGAAAGAGCTAATTAAAATTAGGGCTTCTCAAATTAATGGATGTGCGTATTGCATTGATCTCCATACGAAAGATGCACGAAAAATAGGGGAAACAGAGCAACGTATTTATGCGCTTAATGCTTGGCGTGAGACACCGTTCTTTACGCAGGAAGAACGTGCGGTGCTTGCTTTAACGGAAGCAATTACATTAGTAGCGGAAACCCATGTTCCTGATGAAGTATATGAAGAAGTAAGAAAATACTTTGAAGAAAAACAAATTGCTGAAATCATTATGCAGATTGTCACTATTAATGCATGGAATCGAATTGGAGTTTCTACCCGTTTAATGCCGGAAATAAGATAAGGTCTTGAATAAAAAGCTATTCTTTCTAGAAACGCTATCGAAAGAATAGCTTTTTATGTAGTACTACACGAAAATAAGTTTTCACAATCTAAAGAAAAGGTTTACATTGAGATTGATTCCATACCTAGTATGATAATTTCCTCCTATCTGTGAAAAAGTTCACAAATAGGTCATAACTTGTGAATAAATTCACAATGATTCGTGCTACAATATGTGTGTAAGGAAGTTAAACAACATTAAATTAGTACTTTAATTAATTACTTAAACAATCATAATAAATGTGAACAATAGAGAGGGGAAATTACCATGAAAAAAGGTATCAATCGCGTAGTATTAGTAGGAACAGGAGCTGTAGGTTGTAGTTATGCTTACTCAATGATCAACCAAGGTGTAGCTGAAGAATTTGTACTTGTTGACGTAAATGAAGCAAAAGCAGAAGGGGAAGCAATGGACTTAAGCCATGCAGTACCATTCTCTCCATCACCAACAAAAGTATGGAGCGGTAGTTATGCAGATTGTAAAGATGCAGATTTAGTTGTTATCACTGCTGGATTACCACAAAAGCCAGGTGAAACTCGTTTAGACTTAGTTGAGAAAAATACAAAAATCTTCAAGCAAATCGTTCGCGGTATTATGGATAGCGGATTTGATGGTATTTTCTTAATCGCAACTAACCCAGTTGACATCTTAACTTACGTAACTTGGAAAGAATCTGGATTACCAAAAGAACGTGTAATTGGTTCTGGTACAACTTTAGACTCTGCTCGTTTCCGCTATATGCTAGGTGACTATTTAGATGTAGATCCACGTAACGTTCATGCATACATCATTGGTGAGCACGGTGATACTGAGCTTCCAGTATGGAGCCATGCTACTGTAGGTGTACAAAAACTAGAAACAATTTTAGCGAACAACGAACAATACAACCAAGATGATTTAGATAAAATCTTTGTAAATGTACGCGATGCAGCTTACCACATTATCGAGCGTAAAGGTGCGACTTACTACGGAATCGGTATGTCACTACTTCGTGTAACGAAAGCAATCTTAAACAACGAAAACAGTGTGCTAACTGTATCTGCATACCTAGAAGGTCAATATGGTGAGAAAGACGCTTATGTAGGTGTTCCAGCTGTTATTAACCGCGAAGGTGTACGTGAAATCGTTGAGCTTGAGCTAAATGAAGAAGAGAAAGCGAAATTCGCTCACTCTGTAAAAGTATTAAAAGAAACAATGGCACCAGTACTTTAATAGAATTGATAAATGATTCAGAAGCGGGAAACTGCTTCCGGCTTCTGAATTTTTATATAAAATAATATAAATTCCTTTTCCAGTTCTCTTGTATATCCCCCAAATATACCCCTTTTGCTGGAAAAGGGTCGTTTATAGAAAAAAGCACTCTATACGAAAATAGAGTGCTTTTTTATTATATTATTACAAGTGAAATAATGATCTCAAATAAAACGCTTTCAATGAATATTCGTCAAAATTCGATATATTTTATCAAAAATTCAAATATTACCTTTAATTCCCACGAAAAAACGTATATTTATTTAAAAATACACAAGGATATTTCAGTTTTTCGGCGAATGTTTACAAAGTAATAAAAATTCTGTCATCTTAGTGAGGTGAACATATTGAGTGTAACAAATTGTATAGAAGAGAGTTTGTATGAATTTCATACAAAGAAGTGTTATGAGAGCTATAACATATTTGGCGCGCATCTTGCAGTAGAGGATGAAATACAAGGCGTACGATTTACAGTATGGGCTCCTCATGCAAAAGTTGTGAGTGTAGTTGGAGATTTTAATGATTGGGATGTTGAAGGGCATCGGATGATACAAATGACAGAAAAGGGTATTTGGTCATTGTTTATACCACATTTGGAAGAAAACGAAATATATAAGTATGCGATTGAAACCAAAAGTGGAGAAACAATTTTAAAAGCAGATCCCTATGCAAATTACGCAGAAGTAAGACCAAATACGGCATCTGTTATTTTTGATATAAGGGGATACAAATGGAACGATAACAATTGGTTCCGCAAGAAAAAAAGAAAATCAGTTTATAAAGAAGCAATGGCAGTTTATGAATTGCATTTTGGATCATGGAAAAAGAAAGAAGATGGCTCTTTGTACTCGTACCGAGAAATGGCAGAGGAGCTCATTCCCTATGTAGCGGAGCATCAATTTACTCATATTGAAATTATGCCGCTTGTTGAACACCCGTATGATCGATCTTGGGGATACCAAGGGACTGGATATTATGCAGTAACAAGTCGTTTTGGTACACCGCATGATTTCATGTATTTTGTCGATGAATGTCATAAATATGGAATCGGTGTCATTTTAGATTGGGTACCAGGGCATTTTTGTAAAGATGCTCATGGTTTGTATTTGTTTGATGGTGCACCGACCTATGAATATAAAGATTTGGATGTGCAGGAGAATCAAATTTGGGGAACAGTAAATTTTGATTTAGGGAAACAGGAAGTACGAAATTTTTTAATTTCAAATGCATTGTTTTGGATGAAATATTATCATATCGACGGCTTTCGTGTTGATGCGGTTGCGAATATGCTGTATTGGGAAAAAGAAGGCAGGCAGCAAAGTAATGAATATGCGGTTTCCTTTTTACGTGAGTTAAATGAGGCCGTATTTGCAGAGGATGAAGAATTTTTGATGACTGCAGAAGATTCTACAGCTTGGCCGCTTGTGACCGCTCCAACTTATGAAGGTGGACTAGGGTTTAATTATAAATGGAATATGGGCTGGATGAATGATGTACTGAAATATATGGAGTGTGCGCCGGAATACCGGAAATATATTCATGAGAAAATGACGTTTTCTTTGCTATATGCTTACTCTGAAAACTTTATATTGCCGCTCTCTCACGATGAAGTCGTTCACGGAAAAAAATCATTGTTAAACAAAATGCCGGGAGACTACTGGGAAAAGTTTGCACAGCTTCGTTTATTATATGGGTATTTCTTTACGCACCCGGGGAAGAAATTGCTCTTTATGGGCGGAGAATTTGGTCAGTTTGATGAGTGGAAAGATCTTGAGGATCTAGATTGGAATTTGCATGATTTTGAAATGCATCGTTCTATGCATGATTACTTTAAAGTGCTCATAGCATTGTATAAGCGCTCTAAGCCACTTTGGCAGCTGGATCATTCGCAGGAAGGATTTCAGTGGATTGATGCTGATAATAGAGAACAAAGTATTTTCTCGTTTATTCGTAAAGGAGATAAGGATGAAGATATCCTTGTCGTTGTATGTAATTTTACGAACATTGTGTACGAAAACTATAAAGTGGGCGTACCAGAATTCCAGTATTATAACGAGATTTTAAATAGTGATGATGTAACATATGGCGGCTCAGGACAGGTGAATAAAAAACGTCTGAAGGCAATAGGAGAGCCGTATCATAATCAAGAAGCTCATGTAGAAATAACAATTCCACCATTTGGGGTATCTATTTTACGACCAGTGAAAACGAGAAAGGGGAGCAAAAAACAAGATGGTTCAAAAGCAGACGTGCGTAGCAATGTTACTAGCAGGAGGAAAGGGTAGTCGTTTAAGTGCTTTAACAAAAAATTTAGCAAAGCCCGCTGTTCCATTTGGCGGAAAGTATCGAATTATTGATTTCACTTTAAGTAATTGTGCAAACTCTGGTATTGAAACGGTTGGAATTTTAACGCAGTATCAGCCACTTGAGCTTCATAGTTATATTGGAATCGGTAATGCTTGGGATTTAGACCGTTTGAATGGCGGCGTGACTGTATTGCCCCCGTACTCGGAATCTTCTGGAGTGAAATGGTATACAGGAACAGCTAGTGCGATTTATCAAAACTTAAACTATTTGCATCAGTACGATCCTGAATATGTTCTGATTTTATCAGGGGATCATATTTATAAAATGGATTACAGTAAAATGTTAGATTACCATATTGAAAAAGAAGCAGATGTTTCAATTTCTGTTATTGAAGTACCTTGGGACGAAGCAAGTAGATTTGGAATTATGAATACGAATGAAGAGATGGAGATTGTCGAGTTTGAGGAAAAACCACAGTTCCCAAAAAGCAATCTTGCCTCGATGGGCATTTACATTTTTAATTGGGCAATCTTAAAAGAATATTTAGAGATGGATGCAAGAAATCCAGAATCTACGAATGACTTTGGAAAAGATGTTCTTCCTCTTTTATTAGATGAAGGGAAGAAATTAATTGCCTATCCGTTCCAAGGATATTGGAAAGATGTTGGAACTGTTAAAAGTTTATGGGAAGCCAATATGGACTTGCTTCGTGATGAATCTTTATTGCAACTAAACGATCGTGATTGGCGCGTTTACTCAGTTAACCCAAATGAGCCACCACAATTTATAGCTGAGGATGCCAAGGTGGAAGAGTCGTTAATAAATGAAGGGTGCGTTATTGAGGGAGATGTAAAGCATTCTGTTTTATTCCAAGGTGTAACGGTAGGAGAAGGTAGTCTAGTAATTGATTCTGTTGTTATGCCAGGGGCTCGAATTGGAAAAAATGTTGTGATTGAAAAGGCGATTGTTGGATCAGGTATGGTAATTGAGGATGACACGGTGATTCGATCAGAAAAAAATGTAGATGAGATTGTATTAATCGCAGAAGGCAAATAGACAAAAGGGGATGAGATATATGGGAGAATCAATGTTAGGAATTATTAATGCAACAGGGAGCTTTCCTTCTTTAAAGAAAGTAACAGAAAACCGTTCACTAGCTGCACTACCATTTGGAGGACGTTATCGTCTCATTGATTTTATGCTTTCAAATATGGTTAATTCCCATATTCATAGCGTTGCGATTTTTACAAGTCATAAAAATCGTTCCTTGATGGATCATCTCGGATCAGGAAAACAATGGGATTTAGATAGAAAACGTGACGGCTTATTTTTATTTCCTCCGAATTGCCAATGTGATCAAGATGAGTTTGGTTCTTTCGCTCATTTTAGAAGACATATTGATTATTTTCTACGTAGTAGACAAGAGTACGTTGTCATTACAAATAGTCATCTTGTCACAGCGATAAATTTTCAAGCAGTGTTAGAAAGACATATACATACAGAAGCAGATATTACGGAAGTGTGTCATGAAGGAGTTCCCCTGCAAACCTATGTGCTTAAGAAACAGTTATTATTAGATTTATTTGAAACGTATAAAGATATGGAGCAGTATAGTTTATTTGATGTTGTTAGAGAAAAGCGGGGAGAATCATTGTACATTGGAACATATGAACATATGGGATATGTAGCGGTGATCGATTCGATTGAAAGTTATTATAAACATAGTTTAGAGATTTTGCAGCCTTCGATTTGGAAACAGTTATTTACGAAAGAAGCACCGATTTTTACAAAAGTAAAAGATGAACCACCAACACGTTATATGAAAGATGCTAAGGTGAAAAATACAATGATTGCAAATGGAAGTATTATTGCAGGGAAAGTTGAGAACAGTGTTGTATTTCGCTCTGTTAAAATTGGGAAAGGTTCAGTTATTCGAAATAGCATCATTATGCAAAAGAGCCAAATTGGAGATAATTGTATATTAGACAGTGTTATTATTGATAAGGATGTTAAGATTGAGGATGGTGTGATTTTAACAGGAACACCTGATAATCCACATGTTGTGGAAAAGGGGAGTATCCAAAGTCAAAATGTTACTAGTTATTCTTGAAAGCTTAATATAAATGAAAATATGGATTAAAACATATTTTTTTAGGTAGGAGAGAGCGTCCAGCGATGGATAGAAGCGGTCAGGGCCTTTTTTGGCCTCATGCCGAGTTAAAACCAAAAGGAGGAAACGAGTGGAGGACTTCTTTTGGTTTCATAGCCGAAATTTCTATGTAGGAAAATTGAAATAGAGCCATATAGCCAGTGGAATTGGATTCACTGGCTCATCATGATATGAATTTAAAATTTGAAGGGAGGAAGCTGTAAGAAGGGCGGCCCAAGATGTACACGCTTTTCAGGCAGTGGAACAACACGTGAATATTTTATTTGCAGTATCAGAATGCGTACCGTTTATTAAATCAGGAGGTTTAGCAGATGTTGCGGGGGCACTTCCAAAAGAATTGAAAAAATTAGGGGTAAATGTCCGGATTATACTTCCAAACTACAGTCTTATCCCTAAGCATTTACGAGAAGCATGTACACTTCATAAGGTAATTCATGTTCAGCTTGGCTGGCGAAACCAATATTGCGGTATTTTAAAAGGGGAGCAAGATGGGATTACGTATTACTTAATCGACAATGAGTATTATTTTAAAAGGGATTCTCTGTATGGGCATTATGATGATGGAGAACGTTTTTCTTTCTTTTCTAAAGCGGTGTTAGAGTGTATGCCACATTTAGATTTTGAAGTGGATATTCTTCATAGTCATGATTGGCATACAGCGATGGTGAATTTTTTACTACGTGAAAAATATAGGGACAACCCGTTATATGAACATATTAAAACCGTGTATACAATTCATAATTTGCAGTTCCAAGGTGTATTTCCACGTGAAGTTATGCATGATTTATTGGAGCTTGGTGATGAGTATTTTCATAGTGAACAGCTTGAATTCTATGGGAACGTTAACTTTATGAAAGGTGGCATTATCGCTTCAGATTGCATTACAGCAGTTAGTCCGACATATAAGGAAGAGATTCAATACGAATTTTTTGGTGAAAAACTAGATGGTTTGTTGCGTAAATATAATGATAAGCTGAGCGGAATTGTAAATGGCATTGATACGAGCGTATATAATCCGAAAACAGACGCATTTATTACTGCGCATTATGATGCTGAGTCGCTATATGATAAGCAAGAAAATAAACGTGCATTGCAGCGTTACTTTGGTTTGCCAGAAAAAGAAGATACACCAATCATTTCAATGGTAACGAGATTAACAAAACAAAAAGGTCTCGACTTAGTGCGTACTGTCTTTCATGAAATGATGGAAGAGGATGTACAATGCATCATTTTAGGATCAGGAGATTCTGAGTATGAGCAATTTTTCGAGTGGATGGCATGTGAGTATCCAGAAAAAGTAAAAGTTTATATTGGTTTTAATGAAGAGTTAGCACATCAAGTATATGCAGGTAGTGATTTGTTTTTAATGCCATCACTATTTGAACCGTGTGGACTTGGACAGCTCATTGCACTGACGTATGGTGTTGTTCCAATTGTCAGAGAGACTGGAGGATTGAATGATACAGTTCAGTCTTATAATGAGAAAATGGAGACTGGAAATGGCTTCAGTTTTAGAAATTTTAATGCTCATGACATGTTACATACGATTCGTCGTGCGCTGAAGTATTATCATAATAAACCGGTATGGGATCAGCTTGTAAAGCAGGCGATGACAGAGGATTATAGCTGGAAAAAGTCGGCTCTTGAATACAAGGAACTATATAAAAGTTTGCTGAAACACTCTTAGGTGGTGAAAAGATGTTTACTCATGTTGAAAGCTTTAAAGCAGCTTTTTTAGAAAAACTAGAAACGATGTATGGAAAAAGTTTCAAAGATTCTACAAGTCGTGATCAGTATAATACACTTGGACATATGGTACGTGAGTATATGAATCAGCACTGGATTACAACAAATGAAAGGTACCGGGCAGGGAATCAAAAGCAAATGTATTACTTATCTATTGAGTTTTTACTTGGCCGTTTGCTTGGTAGTAATTTACTAAATTTAGGAATACGAGATGTATGTGAACAAGGTCTTTCAGAACTTGGAATTTCCTTGAAAGAATTAGAAGAAAGTGAAGCGGATGCAGGGCTTGGTAATGGAGGACTTGGCCGCCTTGCAGCCTGTTTTCTTGATTCATTGGCATCTTTAAATCTTCCTGGACACGGATGTGGTATTCGTTATAAGCATGGTTTATTTGATCAGAAAATTGTCGATGGATATCAGGTGGAGTTGCCTGAACAGTGGCTTCGGCATGAAAATGTATGGGAAGTCAGGAGACATGATCAAGCTGTGGAAGTGAGTTATTTCGGACAAGTGGAAGCTGTGCAAATCAATGGTCGTTTAGAATTTCGTCATACTGATGCGGAAGTCATTATGGCGGTTCCTTATGATGTTCCGGTTGTTGGGTATGAAACAGATACTGTGAACACACTTCGTCTTTGGAATGCAGAACCAGTTCCTTTCCCGCAAAACTGTAAAGATATTTTGAAATATAAACGCGAAACAGAAGTGGTATCAGAATTTTTATACCCAGATGATACGCATGATGAAGGGAAAATACTACGGTTAAAACAACAGTATTTTCTTGTATCTGCAAGCTTACAAAACATTGTTCGCATGCATAGAGAGCGAAATGGGACGCTTCGCAATTTGCATGAGAAAATTGCAATTCATATTAATGATACACACCCGGTCCTTGCGATTCCAGAGCTCATGCGTATTTTACTAGATGAAGAAAAACTCTCTTGGGAAGAAGCATGGGATATTACGACCCAGACGATTTCTTACACGAACCATACGACATTGTCAGAAGCGCTTGAGAAGTGGCCGATTCATATCTTTAAATCGTTATTACCACGGATCTATATGATTATTGAGGAGATTAATGAACGGTTTTGTCATGAACTATGGGGGCGATATCCGTATGATTGGAAGCGGATTGAAGACATGGCGATTATTGCACATGGTCTTGTAAAAATGGCGCATTTAGCAATTGTAGGAAGTTATAGTGTGAATGGTGTTGCAAAAATTCATACGGAAATTTTAAAACAGCGTGAAATGCGATTGTTTTATGAATTTTACCCAGAAAAATTTAATAATAAAACAAATGGGATCGCGCATAGACGCTGGCTTATGAAAGCAAATCCGCAGCTTACCAATCTTATTTCAGAAGCGATTGGAGAGGAATGGAAGAAGCAGCCGCAGGGATTACAATTGCTACAAGATTACCGGTATGACACTGCTTTTCAAGATAAGTTACAAGATGTAAAGCAAGAGCGTAAACATATTTTAGCAGAGCGTATCCGTAACACAATGGGGGTTATTATTGATCCAAGTTCCATTTTTGATGTACAAGTGAAACGATTGCATGCTTACAAAAGACAATTATTAAATGTGTTACATATTTTATATTTGTACAATCGTTTGAAAGAAGATTCTAGCTTTTCGTTTTATCCGCGTACATTTATTTTTGGAGCGAAAGCATCGCCAGGCTATTATTATGCGAAAAAAATTATTAAATTAATAAACGAACTTGCTAGAAAGGTAAATGAAGATCCGTATGTAAGTCAATATATGAAAGTTATCTTTCTAGAAAACTACCGTGTTTCACTCGCTGAAGATGTTTTTCCAGCAGCAGATGTAAGTGAGCAAATCTCAACGGCGAGTAAAGAAGCATCCGGAACAGGGAATATGAAGTTTATGATGAATGGAGCAATTACACTCGGAACACTGGATGGAGCCAATATTGAAATTAGGGAAAAGGTAGGAGATGAGGCCTGTTTTATCTTTGGCTTAACAGCGGAAGAAGTGCTTCATTATTATCAAAATGGTGGCTATCGTGCAAATGATTATTACCACCACAATATGCACATTAAAAAAGTAGTGGATCAGCTAATAAATAGCTTTTTCCAAAATGCCGGAGCTGAATTTGAAGCAATTTATGATTCTCTTGTCATCCAAAACGACGAATACTTTGTTCTTCGTGATTTTAGTCCATATGCAGAGCGTCAAGAAGATGTAGGAAGAGCATATGAAAACAGAAGAAAGTGGCTAGAAATGTCAATCATTAACATTGCACAATCTGGGCACTTTGCGAGTGATCGAACGATCCTGCAGTATAGTAATGAGATTTGGGGTATTGGTGATGCAGTTAAGATTTTGTGAGTTGAATATAGAAATGAGATAAGGTACCTTGTGCAGATTTAGAGAGGTTTTTGTTTTTGATTTGGAAGTATAAAAATAAGTATGGTAACCACGTACCCCTAATCACCCGGTTTGAAGCTCTTGAGAAAGGGCTTTATTATCATATTGTTAAGCATCTAAATAATCGTATTGAATAAGATTTTAAATATTCGAAGAGTTGCTTTCTTGGATACTCATTATTTCAAAAGCTTCGTCAGAACTCACATATCATAGAAAAACAAAGACGGAATCCTCAAA
>NZ_JABUAE010000069.1 GCF_013314535.1 Bacillus sp. Xin1
TTGCTCCTCATTTACCAACCTGTTTATGCTTTTTTCAAACTTTGCAACAGAACCGTTAATTGCACTAAGTCGCTTACTGCGTTCTTTATAGGCAATTTGCTTCTTATGTTCTTTAGATGCTAAATCCTTTTGTCTACGCTTCATTTGCGTTTCAGTTAATTTATACAGAATAAGTCTTGCAGGAAGCTTTTGATACATTCCAATATAGATTTCAGGAATTTCATATGTTTCACCTGACTGTAATTGATCAATAAATTGCTCCATATCTAATTGGATGTACTCAGATTGTTTTTTTATGGTTCCATTTTGAAAGTATTCAGGTTCTTTATTCTTCTGATATATACGTGTATTAAGCTTTAATCGTGAAATAAAATAAGCACCACACTCGCTTATAGTATGTGAACTACCCCCCACTTAACGTCCTTACGGACTGTTTGAAGTGGGGGGCTTCTTGGGAAGTAGATACTTTTATTAGCTATCTATATTTACCAAGCTATAAGGGCAGTTCCTGCCCCTAAAGAAAATACCAATTACATGGCTAGTGTTAGCAAGTTGATACTTGCGTTTACATCTCTATCATGATGTCTATTACATTCAGGACAAGTCCATTCTCTAAGGTTTAGATTCTTGAATCCCTTGTTTTTATAGCCACAGCAAGAACCAAGTTGACTACTTGCATAATTCTTAGGTACGATGATAAAATCACGCCCTTTCCATATTGCTTTATAGGCAAGGTATTCTCTGAATTTAGACCAAGATACTTCGCTGATTGCTTTGGCTAACTTGTGATTCCTTTGCATATTCTTCACTTTCAAGTCCTCAATCACAATTACTTGGTTTTCGTTTGTGATTTCATTACTTATCTTGTGAAGAAAGTCATTACGTTGATTAGCAATCTTTTCATGAAGTCTTGCGACTTTTAATCTAGCTTTGTTTAGATTGTTTGGTTCTCAAGTGTTTTAGCGTCTTGTTCTTGACGACTCAATACATTTTAAGGGTAGAAGAATTCGCTACTCCAACCTCATATGTATTCGGTTTTCAGAGAACGAAAATGTTTTAGAGGCTTTTACTTGTCTATAGATTTATTATACCTAAAAAAACAAGTGTTTTTCTACGAAAAAGTGATACTTTCACCCTATGCCTAAAGGCGGAATGAAGTCCTGCATAGGCTTTCCCGTATCACTAAATCTGTAATGGTTATGATATAATAAAATTCAAGTATAATAAGGGGGATTAATTAAATGATTTTTCAAAGCATGATTACAGCTATTATAGAAAAATTACAAGCGACGGTGAATCCCTATTGGATAATTGTGTTTGGATCAACAGCGGAGAACAGAGAACGAGAAGATAGTGATATTGATATAGCCTATTTAAGTGACATAACTTTAGGGAATTATGAGCGTTTTTTATTAGCACAGGAGTTAGCCAACATCGTTCATAAAGATGTTGATTTAGTTGATTTATCCGAAGCTTCTACAGTTTTTCAAGCTCAGATTATACATACAGGAAAGACAATATTTTGTTCTGATGAAGAACGAAAGGTCATTTTTGAAATGAAAACTTTAAAAATGTATTCAAAATTGAATGAGGAACGCCAGATAGTATTTGATGATATAAAGAAAAGAGGTTCTATATATGAAGAATGAAGTTATTTTAAATAAAATTTCTACAATAGAGCGTTGTATAAAAAGAATCCAAGATGTGTATGGAAATGACCCTGAGAATTTAGAGGATTATACAAAGCAAGATTCCATAATATTGAACATACAAAGAGCTTGTGAAGCGAGTATTGATTTAGCAATGCATATTGTTGCAGGAAAAAAGTTAGGATTACCACAATCTAGTCGAGAGGCTTTTGATTTATTGGTTACAGCGGGATTACTTAGCAAAGAGCTAGCAAATAAGTTAAAGGCGATGGTTGGATTTCGAAATATTGCTGTTCATGATTATCAAAGTGTAAATTTAGATATTGTTCGTCAAATTATCGAAAAACATTTAAAAGATTTTAAACTATTTACGAAAGAAGTTATGGGAATATTGGAATTATAGAGGTACACGTTTTAGAATCATCATTATTTAGGTGAGGAGAAATTGTTATGCTTTTTTCTAATTTTAGGGGGAAGAACATAACTGTGTAGTTTTTTACCTACTTGTTTTAGATATGGCTATACCGTAGAAAGATACTCCCTTTGGAGTATCTTTTTTTGGTTGTTACGTTTTGGTTATCTGTAGTACGGAATCTCTCAACAATTCTTTAAAATTCTGTTGTTACAGCAACAACAGTTAAAGTTGTACGGGGGTTTCTGGAAATTAATCAATCAGAATTAGCAGACCGAATAAGCGTTAATACAAGTTTAGTATATACAATTGAAAATAGGAGCAAAAGAATCACATCCAGTTTCATCAAGAGGTTCAAGCGAGCTGTTAGTATTCCGGATTCTGTTTTGGATATCGTATGTTTACAGAACAAATTAAGGGAATAAGAGATGCTACTTCTCCTTTTTAGACGTTAACGGAGACACCTAAATTAGTATTTTTCTCTAATGTATCAAAACACAAGAATACTATTCATTTTGAGGTATCAACAAAGTTTAAATCAAAATAAGTACTAGCGCTTAAAAATGAGAGTATGAATATATAAAAATATAAACATTGAGAAGGGGGGAAAGAAATGCGTTTTGACTGGATACAATTTATGTTTTGGCCTTTTATGATTGCAGCTATCGTATTTTCATTGATTGGAATATATGTAAAAAAACCATACTTCCTAATCATTTCGGCAGTATTAATGGTGCCTTCATCATTATACCTTGCTGTTCTACCCCCATTTTTTATATGGGCTTTAATCTTCCCATTACTTTACGCATGTGCAGCAATAGCATTAAAAAAACAAAAAACTTGGTTGCCAATTCTATTTTCAATACCCACTTATTTATTAATTAGTTGGATTGGATACATAGTACTAAATCCGGAACCAGTTAATACTGAGATGATAATTGAAGAAAAACAAGTAGAAGCCTTAGAATAACTTCCGCTAACGAGGATTTTTCTAGATTTCTAAATACATTGAATTCCAATAATGTTGCGTTATGTGAACAAGACTTGAATAGGATATACATCATACTTTTTCCCGATTGGAATAAAATAGTAGTAAAAAGATATTGGAGGGGTTTTATGAAGCTAGTAAGGCAACAAATTTATCTTCGACTTTACAAAACTTCTGACGCAGCGAGTTAGCTAAATTACATACTAGAAATCGCGAATTTTTTCAACGAGTTTGCCCATTACTCCCAGAAGCCTTTTATACAGAAGAACATCAAAAAATACGCATTAAACAGGCATTAAAAAAGACAGATGAAGGGCAATTATATGCTTTTGGAATCTTTTTAAAAGCAACTGATAAACTTATCGGAGACATTTCATTAACTCAAATTGCTAGGGGAGACCTCCAAAGCTGTTATACGGGATTTACTTTAGATAAGGAGTATAATGCAAAGGGCTATACAACAGAAGCTCTTCAACTTGTTGTAGACTTTGCTTTTAGAGAATTAAAACTACATAGAATTGAAGCAGGAGCTATGCCTGACAATATAGCATCTATTCGTATATTAGAAAAAGTAGGGTTTAAAAAAGAAGGGATAGCTAAAGAAAATGTAAAGATTAATGGCAAATGGACAGATCATCAAATATTAGCTATCATCAACAACTTGGATGTGTAAGCTCATTTCACTTCCGATAACGGGAATTTAAGTAACCTACTAATGATGGCCTGTTGAGCTATCTTTTTTTGTTGTATACATATTAGAAGCATAAGTTAACCAAAACGTTAACTATACTAAAATAATAATAGGATAGCATGTTTAATATAGAACATGCTATCCTATTTTTTATGATAAATAGATAGAATAATCAGATATTAAAAAATGTCCATTATGTATATAATGTGATTAATGAAATGTGTTTTTATTAGTTAGGGGACAAAGCCCACAGCGGGAGGCGTAAAAAGGGTTTAAGAGTTGAAGGGTGATGCGTGTACAAGAAGTGATACTGGAAGATGGAAAGAGATACATATTAGTAGATGAGAAAGGCTGTGAAGTTATTTGACTGATTATAATGCAATGCTATTTGATTTGGATGATACCTTACTTAATAGGGATAACGCAGTAGATAAATTGTTTTTAATTATTTTAGGGAAGTGTTATGGGGATATTAAATGTTCAGTCAAAAACGAAATGTTGCAGAAGTTTAGGGAATATGACAAAAGAAGCTATGGCGATAGTGACAAAGTAAAAGTTTTGGAATCATTTTTTGATGAATTTCCACCAAAATATAGATTGCCAAGCAATGACATTCAGGATTTTTGGAATAATAATTTTCCACATTGTTTTTCTATAGACCAAAATACTATAAATATCGTAAACACTATAAAGAAGCATGTTAAAGTTGCAATTATTACAAACGGTTCAACTCAGAGACAAAAAGCTAAAATAATTAACACTAATTTAAATAGTTGTTTTGATATAATAATTATTTCTGAAGAAGTGGGATTTAGTAAACCTGACAAACGCATATTTGAATTAGCATTAAATAAGCTTAATGTGCAACCGGAAACGGTATTATTCGTTGGAGACGATCTAGAAAGGGATATTGGTGGTTGTCAAAATGCAAATATAAAGGGCATATGGTTCAATCCTTATATGATCAAGAATGATACTGAAATAAAACCATATGCCGAGATCAATTCTTTTGATAAATTACTAAGTTATTTTACATATTAAGCATTTTCGTTATTCCGCTAACGGGCGCTTTAATTGAATAAAAGGAGAGAATATATTAGTCATGTATAATATGTGCTCTCCTTTATTTTTAGGGATTTTTATAATTTAGGTCTTGATAACGTTTTGGCCATCTTATGCTTCTTTTAGCATTAGCGGAGTCTGATGAGTTGTTATGATTTGATTTTATAAGAATATGTTTCCGATTTTTGGTTACAAAAACCACATAATTTACCATTTTGTTGAAGAGATTTTAATTGCTTTCTTTTTTTATTTCAATCGTAATGTAAAACAGGTGTGAAAAGATAATAAAGTTGTTTAATTTACAATAAAGTCATTTAAAAAAAATATAATTGTTTAAAAATCCTTCTTCCACTAACGGAGTAGATTAGCTCAATAAGGAATCAAAATAAGAACTTGTAGCTTCTGAAGAAATGGAAAAAAAAAAGAAAGATTTTAAATACAAAGTAGACTCTGTTATACAGAGGTAGAGAGATAATATAATTCATTTGTGATAAATTAGGAATAGTTTGATTTGTTTAAAACTGAGTAGAGGATTATAAAGTGTGTGCGTTTTTTTGCCAAGTCCTATATGTCTTATTCTATGGAGGAAATATGCTTAAAGATAATTTTAAAATTAGTAATATTCCCACGGTTTTATGGGGAGATATGAGTGAAAAAATTTTTATTGCAGTACATGGAAATATGTCAAATAAGGAAGATGCAGTTATTCAAATATTAGCTGAAGAAGCCAATCAAAAAGGTTATCAAGTATTAAGCTTTGATTTACCTGAGCATGGAGAAAGAAAAAATGATAATACTCCTTGCAAAGTGCAGTTTTGTATTAGTGAATTATCTATAATTATGAATTACGCAAAAGAACATTGGAAAGAAGTAAGCGTGTTTGCATGTAGTATGGGAGCTTATTTTAGCCTTTTAGCCTATCAAAATGATGTGTTAGAAAGGGCATTATTTTTATCACCAGTAGTTAATATGGAACGAATTATCGAAAATATGATGAAATGGTTTAATGTAACACCAGAGCTTTTGCAAAAAGAAATGACTATAGAGACACCTATTGGTCAAAAGTTATATTGGGATTATTTATGCTATGTAAAAGAACATCCTATTAATACATGGAATACAGATACATATATTATGTATGGAGCCAAGGATGAACTGTGCGAATTTGAAACTATTAACTATTTTACAAAAAAACATCGTTGTGAATTAGAAGTCATGGAAACAGGTGAACATTACTTTCATACTGAAGAACAGTTAAAGATATTTGAACAGTGGTTACACAAACATATCGATTAACAAATTACAATTTATCTTGAACCTGTTAGAGAAGAATGGTGAATATATAAACACCATCAAAATAATACATTTATTATCCAATAGCAAAAGACCACCTATTTCCGTAGATGGTCTCTGTCTCTTCAGCTTTATTGTACACATTTAAATTATACTGCTAATCGCGTACTATATTGTTATGCAATTGTGCATTAATTCTATTTTTAATATAGTAATAGTGAAAAATATCTATACTAAACTTTGGGAATATTCCGCATAAAGATTATCAATTTACTGTATATTCCGTCAATGTTATGATTTAAGTGTAATGTATATCTGTTTGAACCATGTCCCCTAATACAAGGTTTGAATAGTCATCTCAATACGCGAGAACAAACAGAGAAAAGGCACCTAAAGGTGCTTTTTCTTTATGAAAAAAACTCACACAATGTGCAAGGACTAAAGAAGGCTGTTCAGTTGGATGAGTCAAGCCCTTTTTAGACAGCCTCTTGCTTACATTAATCAAGAATTTTCGTTTAGGCTTAAAATTTTTTTGGTAATTTCATTTCTTTCAGTACTTTTAAAAGTCATTAGTTTTGGAGCTGAAGGGAGGTTGAAATTTACATGAGAATAAGCTAATTCAAAAAGAAAAGTACCAATTAATTGTTTATTTTGGTTTTCAATGATAATCCAAAAGACACGCTTTTCATGATCAGGCGTTCCCCATTTTGCTTTTTCAATAGAATTTCTAAAATTTAAGCACCCAGCAATAATAAAGTCATCTTCTTTTGTTTTTTCAGCAGACTGAAAACCTGCGTTCTCAAGCTCTTTCCATGCTGGAGGAAGTAGTTTATCTAAGTACATACCATATGTGGCATCTTCATACTCAGGAAACAATTTTTGGAATTTCCAAATGGTATCTGAAAGAACTTCTTCCCAATGGTCCTTTAAATAACCAGATACTTTTTGTCCTAACTCTTCAATTGACATTTCGGGTTGAATGTTTAATTTTGACACTTAGATCCCTCCGCCATTTGTTATTACTTACTCCTTAATCTTATAACATTAAAGCAAATTATAAGGTTTTCGATTGCATATACTTATTTTAGAGGGTATTAAATGATGAACTTTATAATGAGTTTAATATTGGTGGGGATGAAAAAGAATGAAGAATAATATAAGACCTATTGATATTGCAAAAAGGTTAAATGTGAGTACTAGCACTTTAAGAAGTTACGAAACAAGGGGGATTATCCAGCCACAGAAAGGTTGGATACAGGATATCGAATCTATACGGAGGAACATTTAGCATATTTTGAATGTATAGTAGCCATGTCACCGGGGTTTGGAATGGAGATAACAACAGCTGTACTAAAAAAACTGCAACAAAAAAATCTGAATTCTGCACTCTGGATAATCAACGAGATACAAGCAGCCAACTATCAAGAAAACGAGTTAGCTACTAGAATAATAAAAGACCTAAACGATATCATTGATTCCCAATCGATAGCAAATAACTTAATGACAATTGGAGAGGTAGCAAACAAAGCAAAAATCTCTACTTCTACTATACGATATTGGGAAAAGGAGGAGTATGTTAGTTCAAAGAGAGGTGAAAATAATTATCGCTACTTTAATTCATATCAGTTTATTAAAATTTTATTAATGAAGCTTACGCAAAACGCTGTGTATTCAAACGAAATTGTTCAATTAAAAAAATCTATTAGAAATTTGGAGGAATACAATATTGAAGGGGCAAAAAGCATTGTCGAGGAGTGCCAACAGCATTTAAATAAACGTAATCAAGAACAGTTACATGGGTTATATTTTTTGCATCGATTATGTGAAAAGTTAGGATTAAAATAACTAAGAATTAATATGGGATTTTTTACACGTCCGCCGAAAAAGGGGAATAAGGATTACTGCACATACCCATCGATTTAAGAATTTTATAAAGCCTCAAAACAAAAAATTGGTTCTGGTGCAAAAACTCTAAAGCTCTTGCAAGTAATTGAAGTTAGAATTATACATAAATTGTTTGGAATTGCATCATAAACTGTCATTGAACAGTCCATGCAGGTTCTATGTCTCTATCAAATAGTTTTTGCAACAGAACCAATAAAAAAAGATTTTGATGTTGTTATTGAGAAGTTGTTTAAAAAACATCAATCATGTTATTTAACAATCGGGCCATTTAATTGAATAAAGAAGAAGTTTTTTAAAAGTTGATTTAAGGGGTGTTTAGTTGAAATTTATTCGAATTAAAGATATAGCAAAATTTTTTAGTGATATTATTTTACATCCTTTGCAATAAGAGTGCATAATAATCTATTGTAAAGGATGCCTATTTCATTACTTACCTAAGGGAGAGTGTAGCTTGTGCGCAAAACCTGTGTTCCGAGTGGAGTTGAACTAAAAGACACTGGCTTTGGATATACGTTGTCCTTAATAGCCGGTAAATATAAAATGATTATTATATATTGGCTGTCTGAAAATAAGGTTATGCGGCATAATGAGCTGAAGCGAAGTATTGGTACCATTTCATTTAAAACGCTAAGCATCATGTTAAAAGAGCTGGAGGCAGAGGGCCTTATCATACGCAAGGAATTTCCCCAAATACCTCCAAAAGTTGAATATTCATTATCTGACCGTGGTCTTTCTCTCGTTCCTTTATTAAATATGATGTGTGAGTGGGGAGAGAAGAATCGTTTTCCATCTCTGAAGGATGTACACAAGTAGGTATAGCTATTTTGTTTAAATCAAAAGAAGTATCTCCCAAACAAAAAACTTCTTTTTTGTAGCTGTAATAAAGCTTCCTATTACAAGTTGTCAACAAAATTCAAATATTCCTGAGCGCTTTTTTCCAATTCGCTTGTACCCGGCTCATTTTCTTCTTCTTCGTTTCCACCCGGCTCATTTTCTTTGCCGTAAAACGCAAAGAACGAACGATAATCTGCATTGCAATACAGGAATGTCGTTTCAAATGGAACTAATATTTGTTCAAGTGTATACTGATATCTTCCGCTTTCACTATAATCTTCTTTTTTGATTCCTGCAGATACACCTAAAGCAACTCTACGACTCTTTAATTTATCACCTCCATTTGAACCATAGGCCCATCCATAAATTAAAACATCGTCAAACCATTTTTTAAGGAGAGGTGGACAATTAAACCAATATATAGGGAACTGCAAAACAAGATTACCATGTGATTCAACCAATTTTTGTTCTTTTTCCACGTTTATGTTTCCATCAGGGTAAACCTTAGACAATTCGTGAACAGTATACTTTTCCGGATATTTTTTCAGTTCTTCTACCCATCGCTTATTAATGACGGATGTTTCTATGCTGGGATGTGTTACGATAACAAGAGTCTTCAAAGATTTTTCCTCCTTAAGTATTTTTTATATCTTTATAATAAAGAACACACTACAAATATGTAAGTATGCACTTTTAGTACAGGTACTTACATAAAGGTGAGTGTTAAATCAGTCATAAAAATATTTTTTCTATAAGGGGGAACCAGCGAACCTATTACACGTAAAGTAGAATAGCTGCATTCTCGGGCTCACCGTATGTTGTACGAAAAGATCGTTTATTTATAAATCAATGTAATGGAATACTATATATAATTTTATTTTTTTATATTCTAAAGATTTTGCTTTTTATCTTATTCTTCTAACGCTGTAATATAAGTTTTTACTGCATGAAGTAAGAACTCTTCCTGACCCAAGCCAGATTCTGAAGCCATTTGAATTACTTTTTGTTTGAATTTATGATCCGCATGAAAAGTTAACGGCTCTACATTGCTTTTAAAGTATATACCGTCAACATGTGGCAGTATTGAGCCTGTCTTCATATGAGAATGTAAGTATTTAATTTCCTCTTGAAATTGTAATGGCTCTACCTTTAAGACAAAAGGTTTAATTTCAACTTGAATTTTGTCCTGCATAACGTTTAAACGCATATTTGCTACACCAAGGTGTTTATAAAATAAGTTTATTAGATTATAAGTAATTGAATTAAATAGCTGAGGCTTTTTAAAAGTAAAAGATAGATATCCTCGTTTTGTAATCACTGCATGTTTGTCAAAATGTTCAACTTTGTAGTCATGATCTTTGTATTCGGATAAAGAAAAGATTTCTTCATTTTGCGTGATAACTTTTCCATTAGTCCCATTTATCTCTATCACACGAGCTTTTTCCCCTGTATCTTGATGCATAAGTAATTGATATAAATAAAATTCAGTATCCTGAATCTTGGTGATAAAAGTTTTACGCTCTTTCGTAGTTGTTTTTTCATAATCGAGCTGAAAAATCTCTAAATCTTCTTCATCAATTATATATACTTGCTTTCCTCGCTTTTCCACCATTTTTGCTGGTAGCTTTCCTGATTTAATATAAGTAAATATGGTAGAAGGTGCTACATTTAAAAGTTCTGCTGCTTCTTTTGTACTTAATCCTTTGATTTCTTCTTTATTCATTAATCGTTCGATATCTTCTAAATAAAAGATTTTGCTACCGAACTGTTTCCAATTATCCTTATATACACATTCAATTAAACCATCTTTTTCTTTCTTTAAGATAGTCTGTACGGTAACTCCCATTAAATCTGCTGCTTCTTTTGTAGTTACTGTTGGCTTTGTAATAAACAATAAATCCTGTGTCATGAAAGTAATGCCTCCTTACTTAATTTCCGTAATTCTTAAATTATAAATATATTATAACAGAGTCCGCTATATATATGAAAATAGTTCTTAATATATTAAAAGTATTGATTTATTTGTGAAAATTAATGTAATTTTAAATAAATTTCTATATTTAAAGTAAAATAAATTTATTTTTAAACATAAAAATAAATTTTAAATTAAGTAATTGATTTCAAAACAATAACCAATTAATAATAATTTATAAAAAAATAAATGTATATTTAAATAGAGAAGAATATGGGATTATTACAGAAAGAACATGAAATTCACTTTGTGCAATTGATGTAAGTACAATCAAATTCATAGTATACTTAATAAATAGATATAAACTTACAATTTATAAAAGAAGAGGTGAAGCAGTTTTATGGATTCTAGCAATAGAAAACAATTATTACCTATTGTAAATAATAAAAAAGAATTTATAGATACATATATAGAACATATTAAAGATGTTAGCTCTTTTCTGAATAATAACCGTCATATGAATGATGTGGAACGAAAAATGGAGGCCGCAGAAAAAGATGGAAAGGGAAAATATGATTTTTTAAGTGATCTAGAAGTCATTTACCATTTTGTACATTTACAAAAAGACATGGATGAGAAGAAGAACCGAAAAAAAGATACGAAGAAGAGCTATGTATCTGAAATCCTATCATTTTGCCAATGCATGGTAGAGCATGCAGAAGAATTTGAAATTAACGGAGAAGAGGTACAACAAAACGCTTCTTTATTAAAAACATTGAGACCTTGGCACATTCGAAAATATAATATCTGGTTAAAAGAAGTACAGAATGGTCGTAATGGTGATACTTATGCGATCGCAACATTAGCAAAGAAAACGGTATTAATTCGTTCATTTTTAAAACATCTTCATGGGTTTGGTTATATTGAAAAACCACTACATGATGAACTACAGCGTGCAAAT
>NZ_JABUAE010000070.1 GCF_013314535.1 Bacillus sp. Xin1
CACCTTCCATAGAAAGACCAAACCTCTTAAATCAAGTTTTTCAGACGGATCAACGAAATAAAATATGGGTTGGTGATATTACCTATATTCCTACCCAAAAAGGGGGTCTCGCCACATGTCCATCAAGCTAAGATAAACAGGAACCCCATGCCCATCAACTTAAGAAAACAAATCCACCCCAAAACGAAAAAATGAGCTTTTTTATTACAAGTTAGGACAAAATCTCGTTCTGGGGGAGGTGTATTTTCTTAGCTTGATAGAGATGTGGTGCTACTCCATTGGTAAAACAAAGAATTTAATTAACTCACTAAAAAAGTGACTTTAAGTAAGAGGTATATATACGGAATACCACCAGCATTTCTCTCATTTACCACTTTAATTTATGGAATGAAGTATTTGGCGCAAATAACTTCTTCTAATAATAAGGTAGTAAATTATTTGTATACTAATAAAGCTCGTGAATATGAGAATAGAATTTCCTGCAATAGGTAAGTCTATATGCCTGCTCTGCGCTAAAAATCTTATTGCCAAGAAGGCTACGCTACTGTGAAGAACAGAAATCACAATAGGTATAAAAAATAATATGCTAATTTGTTGGGTTACAATTTTTTTTATTTCTCTTTTAGTTAACCCCTAATTTAGAAAGCATTTGGAATTGGCTTTTATCTCGATCTAAATCTGTAAATAAACGGAAGTATAAGAAACTAATTGTAAATATAAAAAATACAACTCCTACTAGTACACTAAGAATAGATAGTATCGCATTCACTTGTTTACTTTCTAACCATTTTAATACCGGGGAATCAAATATAAAAGGTCGATATGCGTTTGTATAATCATTTGGAATTATCTTTGTAAGTTTTTTAGCCACATCTGCTGTTTCATACATGTTTTTAATTAAAAAACGATAGTCTATATATTGATCGACCTTTGTTTCTCCTAACTGTGTATTTAGTATTGTTTCGTACATTGAATCCGAAACAACGACAGAAAAATTATCAGATGGGCTGATAATATTATCCATTAATATTTTATTACCAGAAAAATTATAATCCATATTACCGTGTTCCAGTGTAAGGGATGAAGACAGTTTCTTTAATTTCTCTTGAGGAGCTACTCTCAGATACATTTTTGATGGCAGGATTAGACTGTCTGTTTCCTTATTTAACGTTTCTGCTGGGTATCCTAGTGTTTTGGCAGTTGCGTTGTAATCAGTCAGTTTCATAATTGGTGTTGCGTGACTTGTTGTATTAAAACCAGTAGAAATTACTAATTTATATGAGAATCCATCATTATGTAATTGTTTCTCTATTTGAGAAATATAAAATGCCTCCTCCTTGTTGTGTTTAAATGATTTATATTCAAATGCATAAGGACTGTTAACTTCCGCTAATGCGCCATTTCCAATAGAAAGACAAGTACCAATAGAGGTAAAGGCAACTACGGAAAGTACACTTACTAGAAAGAGTGTTCTTGCGTTATCTGTCATTCGATATGTTAACTCTGAAATCATTAACATATTGGTTTTTTTAAAGAAAGTGTATTGACGATTTTTTAATATTTTAATGACATAAAAGCTCAGCTGAGTAAATAAAAAGTATGTTCCTAATACAGTTAAGAAAACACATAGTAATAGAACATATATCTCAATTCCTTTTCTTAATGCCATATCCAAATAAAATGCTGAGACATATCCAATGCAAATACAAAGAATTGAGAAGAAGGCTAGCCATTTAGATGACTTTGGTTCCGTTTTTGGTTTTTCTTCAGATTTCATGAGTTCAATTAGCTGTGATACCTTCATTATTCGTACAGTGAAAAAAGAGACAAGTATAAATAAAATAAAAAACATAAGAGATGTCACTAAAATTGCCTTAGTAGGAAAATGAAATGGAAGCCCACCTTTTAATAGGAAAAGGGAACCACTTATCAGTAAGATTAATTTTCCAAAAACTAATCCAAGTCCAATTCCAACAATAATTGCAGAACATCCAATTAACATATTTTCCATGAAAATTAGCTTTTTTAATTGTGCGTTAGACATGCCATGGAGTAATAAGATCCCAAATTCCTTTTTCCTTGTTTTTAAAAACATAGTAATTGAATATAGAATGAAAAAGAAGGAGAAAAATACAATTAGATATTGAGCAATTTTAAATCCTTTTGTACTTAACGAACTCATGGTCTCACTGGTCGATACAAGATTTCCAGTGAAATTAGGATGAAATGCAAGCAATTCAAAAGTAAATAGAATCATCACGGCAAATGTACTACTCAAAAAATGTCCAAGGTATAATTGTTTATTACGAGTGACATTATTATATACAAGCTGACGAAAATTCATGTTAATTACCTCCTAGTAAAGATAGTACATCTGTAATATCTTTGTGAAATTTTGAACGATTGTCACCGCAATAAATTTCATTATAAAAAGATCCATCTGTAATGAAGATTACTCGATCACAGTAACTCGCGGCTACTGGATCATGTGTCACAAGCATCATAGTTACTTGTTGATCATGATTTAATTTCTTTAGGAGTTCCATCACATCATTTGCCGCTTTTGAATCTAAATTTCCTGTTGGTTCATCTGCTAATATTAATTGCGGAGAATGAATAAGGGCACGAGCAATGGCGGTTCGTTGAGCTTGTCCTCCTGAAATTTCGTAGGTTCTTTTATTTAAAATCTGTTCAATCCCCAGTTTTTTAGAAATAACTTCCACTTTGTTGTTCATTTCATTCAAACTTACATTATCTAATGTAAGTGGTAAAACAATATTCTCTTTTACAGTTAGCGTATTCATGAGGTTAAAGGATTGAAAGACAAATCCTAGTTCGCGTCGTCTAAATAATGCTAAATCATTAGAAGATAAACAATGAGGATTTTTTTCGTTAATAAATACTTCTCCTGATGTTGGTGCATCAATAGTAGAAATCATATTCAGTAAAGTTGATTTGCCACTTCCTGATGCTCTCATAATTCCTACAAATTCTCCTTTTTGTATTGTTAAATCAATATTGGAAAGAGCTTTATAAGATACTTTTCCTGTATTATAAATTTTACTTAAGTTACGGACTGTTAATATACTCATAGTTATTATCTCTGTTCGTTTATTGGCTATATATAATTTAATCAAAAGTATTATAGTCCTCATATTGAATTGTCTTACATTTACCTTACAAGCATGTAAGAATTCTATCTTTTAAGAAAATTGTTTTAGAGGAGGTTGAAGATCTAACTCAACATATTTACAGTGTATAACGCCTATTAAATTAAAGGAAGGAACCTATCATATTTCCTAATAGGTTCCTTCCTTTAATACAAAAATTTCAAATATATAGAGTCATGCTTCGAATCGTTTGCGTTTTCATAAAGATCTTATAAAGTTAAATTTCTTGTTTTATTTTAGCTTGATATTGATAAGATACTAGCATCCCATTTTTTTATTATTTAAATTAGAATAAATATCTACTGTCGTTTAATAGGCAATGCATAATATCCAAAAGCTAAATCAAGCAAGGCACCTGCTTCTTGACGCAGTAACACATCTTTCGGACGGAACATAAAAGATCCGTCAGCATTGATAGAAGTATCAGGGTCTAGAATTCCTTGGGAGGCAAGTGCTTGAATAGATTGGACTGCCCAATCATCTGCGGCATCAAGTAATTTAACTTTACTAGCTTTATCAGTTTGAATCATTTTCAGGTCTTGAATTTGCTTTACGTTTTGAATCATGGTTGCTGCGACTTGTCGGGTAATCGGAGTAGCACGGTTATACTCTGGAATTCCATTCATCATTTTTTCTCTTGCCTCCTTGGATTCGTCTGGAAAACCGTTCCATCCGTGAGCAAGTAACAGCGTATCCGCAAATTCTCCTTGTGTCATGGTGTCCATCGGATTAAATAGATTATCTGTTTTAGCACCCATAATATTTAGAGCATGAAGACTATCAATGTGACTTCTATATTTACTCTTTGATGGCACGTCATCAAAAGGTGGTTTGTTGTTAATTCTCTGAGCATCTGCTACAAAATCAAAGCTTTTAGGAGAGTTGTAGTGAAAATATGCGATTTCTCCAGCCGAATTCTTTTTGAAAGCGACTTTATTGCCTTCTGAATCTTCAAATAACAACGGATGAATCATTTTGAGAACCTGTTTTCCCGTTGTACCACCCTCCATGACCAAATTCCCATTTTCATAAGTAAAATGAGTGCGAATTGCAGCAAAACGCGTATTTTGGAATAAACCCAAGTATTTATGAGCCTCTTTTTCCTCTAACGGAAGATAGCTTGTTTTTACATCATTCTTCTTAGCAGGGAAATAGTGATCCATGAGAGCTTCATATATGTCTATACTCATCATTGAATCATTATTATAAGACATGAAGAATGCTGTTTTTTGTTCAGGCACTAAAATCAGCAGTGATTGATGTCCAGGCATACTTCCACCTTTCATTACAACGTGTTGACCGTTAGCAAATTCATTAAAAGGCGTTTCAAATCCAATTGTCGCAACAGGGATTGTCTTATCATCAAAAACTTGATAGGCATGCATCATATCTATGCTTTTTTTACTTACAATTTCTTTGTCTTTAAACGTTCCTTTCTGTAGTTGCATAATCATGTATTTTGACATGTCTTCCGCAGTAGATAAAATGCCTCCTTGTGGTGTATCCCTTAAACCGCTCCCACTTGTTGGAATCGGATCACCAGTGGGACCATAATGTGTAGCCATTCTTTCGAGAAGGTCAGGCGTAAAGCTCATACTCGTAGATTTCATATCTAATGGTTTGAAAATATTTTTTTCCATATATTTTGAAAAAGGGGTGTTAGTAGCATTCTCTACTGCAAACCCTGCGAGCGCAAATGAGACGTTGTCATACGTATAAGCTTCACCTGGTGGCCGTACCACCGTTGGCATATGTTTAGAGAAAAATTCTTTCATTGGTATACTATTATGAACGTATTCGGGTCCAGTTATATTTGTGAGGTCCGGAAAATCTACCCCGCTAGTATAAGTGAGCATATCAAACAGGGTGAGAGGTTTCCCTGTTTGATTAGGTATTTGTAATCCACCTAGATATTTTTGTACGTCTTGATCTAGTTTAAGCTTTCCTTTATCGACTTGTTGCATCACAGCCAAGGCAGTAAAAGTTTTTGAGACTGAAGCAATTTGAAAGACCGTGTCCTTAGTAACGGGAATTTTCTTTTCTTTATCAGCATATCCATACCCTTTATTAACAACAACCTTGCCATCATGAACGACGACAAAACTAGAACCATTCACATTATACTTCTTCATTTTTTCCTCAAATAATGGATCAGCAAAAGATTCAATTTCTTTTTTATTATTGGGTCCTTTCATCATTTCAATATTAGTTGTGGATGCCGATGGTTTTGATGTTTCTCCTTCTAATGATTGTTGGGAACATGCAGAAATCATGGTTGAAGAAGAAAGAAGAATTGCAACGATCCCCAGTTTGTTAATTGCTTGTTTCATTTTTGAACGCTCCTTTATTTAATTAGGATTTTTTGTTAGCTCAACGAGTTAGCGACTCACTAGTTTATGAACAGAGTGTAACAAGCGGCGAGTCATAGTAGATAGTGAACTTCTGTCATATTTATAAAGAAAAACAAAAATTGAGTGGATGAGGCTGTATTGATAGTTATGTCATAAAAGTCATGACATTTTGACACTACCGTATGTGACAGAAAAACACTTAGAATCAAGGAGCAGTTTTTAACGCATTAACAATAAATGAGGAGGGGAGATCTACATTGTGTATGTTAAAAAATATAATGAGGCGTGAAAGGGGAAATAGGTATGATCTATTTATCAAAAACAAACCAGTAATAATAGTGGTTCTTCTAGGGTTAACATACATGTGGAAAAAGAGGAATTTATCGTTTGTTAGAATACAATGGCATTTGTGAAAAAATAATTAGCAAGATAATTACAAATGTAATATTGAACTTTTAATAGAGATGATAGCTGTGTGCTTAGTATGAAACAGCTAACAACCATCTACACAATATGAATAGAGGAGAGGGAGAATCTTATGAAAACAAGTAGGCAAATTACGAGTGCAAGTCTGACCCTTTTAATAGCTGGAAGTTCCCTAATATACACAACACCAAGCTCAATTGTAAAAGCAGAGTCTGATCAAAATGTATCTAGTTCGTTACAAACAAATACTCAACGAGATCGTACTTCCGTCAAGAAAGCAATGCGGGATACACTACAACTTGGATATCCAGGGATACTCGCTACAATTTATAAGGGTGGAAAAACGTGGAGTTATGCCGCTGGTATAGCGGATCTGAGAACCGAGAAGCCAATGAAAACAGATTTTCGCTTTCGCATTGGTAGTACGACGAAGACATTCATTGCAACAGTGCTACTTCAATTAGCTGGAGAGAACCGCTTGAATTTAGACGACTCCATTGAAAAATGGTTACCTGGTGTCATTCAAGGAAACGGATATGATAGCAACCAGATTACTATCCGGCAGATATTGAATCATACAAGTGGTATTGCTAACTACATAAAGTCAACAGACTTTGATATGAAAGATACAAAAAAATCGTATACGGCTGAAGAATTTGTAAAGATGGGGATTTCTCTTCCCCCAGACTTTGCTCCAGGAAAGGGCTGGTCTTATTCAAACACAGGATACGTATTACTGGGTATCCTTATTGAAAAAGTAACTGGAAACAGCTATGCGGAAGAGGTTGAAAATCGAATTATTGAACCTCTTGAATTGTCAAATACATTCCTACCTGGCAATTCAACGGTTATTCCAGGCACCAAGCATGCCCGTGGATATGCAAGATATGACGGAGAAAGGGAGCTAAAAGACGTTACTTATTCTAACCCAGGTAGCTCGGATGGAGATATGATTTCTACTGCTGATGATTTAAACAAATTTTTCTCTTACTTACTCAGTGGCAAATTACTGAAGGAACAGCAGCTAAAACAAATGCTTACTACAGTTCCTACAGGAACAGAAGGGATCGATGGATATGGTCTTGGAATCTATGAAACTAAACTTCAAAACGGTACCTCGATATGGGGACACGCAGGCGGTGTTCCAGGCTTTTCTACTTTTGCTGGAGGTACACTTGGAGGCAAGCATATATTGGCTATCAATTTGAATGGCCATAGAATTAGTCATAGTAATTCTGATCCTTTTAAAAATATTTTACTTGCTGAATTTAGCAAGTAGGTACAAAGGAAAAACGGATAAATTCTGTCATAGTTTTTATAGTTAGAAATATACCTTTCTGGTTCAAAAAACAACTTACTCTAAAAAATTGTTTTGGAAAAGTAAGTTCTTAATTTGATGAATATATGGTGGTATCAATCTTCTAAAAATAGAGACATTCTGTCTAATGAATGATGTAACAACAAAGGAGAAAAAACATGAAAAAAAGTTTAGCAGTTTTATTGTCAGCTGATGTGATTACTACATCAATTAGTTTACCGATATCTAGCTATGCAGATACATCAAATAATATACTGTCCACAGAGAAATATAATGAAACCATCAAGTTTTCAGAGTTTATTTCTGGACAGTTGACTATATCATTTTCAACAAAAACTGCCGATCTAGTATTTCGATATAATGATGAAAATAAGGACAAATATAAACTAAGTACAATGAGTGTTCAAGAATCATTCACTGTAAAGAAACAAGAAGTTAATCAAGGCTTTTTATCTCCACAACTAGATAACCATGAGTATTTTATCGAACTAGGGAGGCGAACTCCTAGAGCATAATATTTTTACATGCAGCAAGCGCTCTAAGAAATGTTACTGGAACAACAAGGGTAGGGAAAGGTTTATTTGGATTTGGAAATAAAAAAATTGAATCTCTTAAAATCTAATACTACGTATTATTTAGTTGATAAAATGAGGGATCAAGGAATTTATAAGTATGATGCCCGAAATCAAGGGATTGATTATGACACTTCGTTTTTTTCAGGAATCCTTATTTTAAGGATTCCTTCTTTATATCAAAAAATCTGCAAAGAAAAAAGATAAGATTGGGAACACAATCTTATCTTCAGCACAACGAGTTAGCGGCTTGTTAGCATATGGACAGAGTGTAACAAGCCGCTAGTCATAGTAGATAGTGAACTTTTGTCACATTTATAAAGGACAACAAAAATTGAGTGGATAAGGATGTATTGATAGTTATGTCATACAAACCATGACATTTTGACACTACCGTATGTGACAGAAAAATACTTAAAATAAAAAAGTAGCTTTTAACGCATTAGCAATGAATGAGGAGGAGAGATTTTAATGACGAAAGCATCAGCTCAAAAAACTTTGCAAGATTTTTATTTCTTGTTATTTACCTTTGTATCCGGTTTTTTTTACTTTTGTTTCTATCTGGTCAGCGTTACATTTGCATTAGTAATGACGATTATCTTTTTGGGTATTCCCTTGTTAGCGTGGGTACTGCAAACAACTCACACGTTTGTTCAGTATGAACGTATTCAGACGAAGATTTATGCAGATATATCGATAGAGATATTCGAACCAAGAAAAAAAGAGGAGGGAGATAAATGGATTAATGTGAGGGATATAATTCTTAATAATAGCAACTGGAGGGCTATTTTTTGGCTCATGCAGAAATTTTTTGTCGGAATAATGAGTCTTATATGTGCTGTTTTACTGTATGTAATGCCGCTAGTATGTATCGTTACCCCCTTACTTTTTCGATATTTTAATATATACTTATTGGGCATTGCTGTGAATTCATGGGAGACAGCAATTTTTGTCATGATTGTTGGTTTCATTCTCATCTGGATACATAATCTTATTGGAAACTGCTTAGTTCGAATTATTGGAATGTACACGCGTTTCATGTTTAAAGCTATAAAGGAGTGATAATTTGTTTAAAACTTTAAAACTATGGTTTTGGTATGATTGGGCCTTACTTTGTATACGCTTTATTATTTGGCTATCATTGATATCAGCGACTATCCAACAACAAGATCATTTGACAGTACCACTTTGGATCATAATCCTTTGGGAAGTCGTTTCATTTTCAGCACCTTGGATTTGTTTAATGTTCAGTTATCGCTATTATTTATTTACTGAAATAATATTATTTGGCGGAGTTTGTTTTTATTTAACTTTATTATTTCCTTCAGCGTATCTTGCTTTTTTAATGCCAACTTTTATGATTGCGGCAAATAGCGTTCATAAATCTTACCGCTGGTCGGGTCCTATCACAATTATTTTGTTCCCGTTGTTCATTGCGATATTTTCCAAAGTAACAGATTTATGGGTAATCATCCTACAACTCAGTTTAGCTTTTGCTATGGGCACTTTCTTTCGTTTACTGGCTATTAATTACCGTCAAAGTGAAATTATTCGGAACCAGAAACATGTATTGGAACAATATGTATCCCAAGTTGAGCGGATTACATTACTCGAGGAACGTGATAGGCTCTCAAAAGACTTACACGATACGATGGGGCATTCCTATACTTCAATTATTATGGGGATGGAAACATTACGTATGGAATTAAAGTCTAAAGAAGGAGAGCAACAGCTCGATTCATTATTACAATTGGCCCGTAACAGTATGGAAGAAGTAAGACTGTATTTACATCAATTAGATTTATCACAAGAATCGCTTCCCTTAGCTGTCACATTACAACAATTGACAGAGGAATTTAAGAAACATTCAAAAGTAAATGTACGTACTCGAATAATAGGGGAAGAGTATATGGTCTCCAAACAATCAAAAATGACACTATATCGGAGCTTGCAGGAATCACTAACAAATGCTGTTCGCCATGGGCATTCCACAGAAATCATTGTGTCACTTCATTTTGAACCACAACAGATAAGATTGGATGTACAGGATAATGGCTGTGGGGTAGAAGAGTGGAAGGATGGCTTTGGATTAACTGCAATGAAAGAGCGTGTGAGTCAGTCACAAGGAAGAGTCATTGTTTATTCCAAAAAAGGGGAAGGGACATTAATTTCATGTGTTTTACCGAAACAAGTACAACTGTCTAATGAACAAATCCGCCTGTGTATTGTCGATGATCATTCTTTTATCCGAGAAAGTCTTCATACAATTTTGGATGGACAGGAGGATTTACAAGTAGTGGGTATGGCTGAAGATGGAGAACGGGCTTTGGAATTGTGTGAGAGACTAAAACCAGATGTAGTATTAATGGATTTAGAGATGCCAAATCTGGATGGGATTTATGCGACTAAAATGATTAAGAAAAAATGTCCGGACATTCGTGTACTCATTCTGTCAACCTTTCAGAATACAGAAAGGGCAAAAGAAATCATACGAAATGGTGCGGATGGATATTTATTGAAATCCATAGATTCGCGTGAACTAGCTGAATCAATTCGTCTAGTCTATCGAGGAGGCACGATGATTAATCATGACTTGTTCCATAGAATGTGGGAAGAAAATGAAGAAACCGGATTATTTGAATCACGATCAGATGGAAAAGAGTATGGATTAACGAAACGAGAATTAGAGATTTTAGAACTATTATCACAAGGAAGCCGTTATAAAACAATAGCTTCGACACTTTACTTGTCAAACGGAACGGTAAGAAATTACGCCTCCAATCTCTATGAGAAGCTAGGAGTTAAAAATCGAGAAGAAGCCGTACAAAAGGCAAAAGATATAGGATTACTTTCTTGACTCTCTCAATTGAACTAGTTAGCTGAAGTCAATGGGGAACTTACAGATAATGCAGGGCATCACTACCCAATCCTACATTTGAAACATTGGATATTCAACTTCGTAAAAAACGGGATCATCAGGCTGCCTAT
>NZ_JABUAE010000071.1 GCF_013314535.1 Bacillus sp. Xin1
AGTAGCCGACGGCTACTAAAATAATATCTTTCTTGAATTGTTTTCCTTTAAAATATCTCATGTCTGATTCTCCTAGATCCTGTTTTCTAGAGTGTAGCTTCATGTAGAAAACTTTGCAACAGAACCTGAGCACTTCTGTTGATGCCTCTAAACAGCTAGATAACTGAGTTAAAGAAGTCGCAGCGATATTTTGACTCATCCATACACATAAAGCGACTAAATCTTTTGCTTGGTACTTACTGGTTCTTTGTACAAAACCAACACCTCTAGCAATATCTCGTAAGATATTTGGAGATAAGAATCTTTGAACTTCTTGAGCAAATAGTTGTAATTCATCAGATACAGAAATAGACATACAAAAACGCCATCCTTTCCTATGATTCTATAGAAAGAATAGCGTATTTTTTATTTTTTGGACATTTTAGATTACATGCAAATAGACTTTATTGTGATTTTGTTTTGCTATTAGTATATTACAAGTTATTTTACTTCTTTACTCTACCTATATATACCAATCCATTAGAACGGTTACCATTCATTGTTACGTACTCTACTTTTTCATACTCTAATTTCTCAAAAGCATTTGTCCATTCCTTTACACGCTTTTCACTATGATGGCGCAAAATAGCTCCATCATATAATTCAAAAACGCCATATGTGTCATACTTATCAACATACTGTTTATAGCGTGTTTTATTTCTTTCATCCTCATTTAGTAAAAAATCATTAATATAAATAATACCTTCTGGTTTTAATACCCTTTTAATTTCATTTAAAATAGAATCCTGTTCTTGATTTTGGTATACACAGGTTAGAACTGCAAATAATAAAACTGAATCAAAAAAATTATCCGGGAAGGAAAGTTTCCCGCTTTTAACAATATTAAAATCAATAGTCATATCATTTGATTTAGCTCGTTTAATCATTTCTTCTGAAAAATCCACACCATATAAATTCGTAAATTGTCGTTCTTTTAGTTCAAGTAATGTTCTTCCATACCCACATCCATAGTCCAATAAGGTTGCATCCTTATTTACATACTTTGAGAATAAGTCAAGTTGAAAAGGTGTCGTGAATTCTTTTTCATTTGCTACTCCATTCCAATACTCTTGTTGTTTATTCATATGTGACAACATTCCTTTCCCATAAATTCCCTTGATTATATTTCTAACAAGAAGAAAAAACAGTCTTTACATTCATTTTTGTATTTGATACAAATCTGAAATAATTATAAAAAACACTATCCTTTCCTATGATTCTACAGAAAGAATAGCGTGTTTTTTCATTTCAGGGGGTATTTTGTTTTGTTAGCTTGATAGCAATGTTGCTGTGCCCCTAAAAGAGGTTCAGATGAAAAGGCTTTAAAATATCTGTAAGTAATCTCTCAATCATGGACATACTGATGCTAGTTTTCCAAAAAGGGACGTAATGAAATATATGTGTTAAGTAAAGAGTGGTTACATCATTAAAAGTTAGTAGATAAAATAGCATATTGTTACATAATGATATTGAACTTGATAAAATATGAATCGCTCTTGTTCCAATAGGTTGCAGTTGGGAAATAAGATATTAAATGGGATATATAGTAGGAATTAGAAATTATTTTCTCAACATCTGAAAATTCTGAATACATGAAACGGAATTGAAATCATTATTGAATAATTGTTAATATATAGTTGCATTACCAGTATATTGAAAAAAGGGGGTCCTCAAATGAAACTAACAGTGAAAATTAAAAAGGCTACGCAACGAGAGAATCAATGTGTTTGTTTATTATTATGCTAGTTTTGAAAAGAAGAAGGTGTGTAAACACCTTCTTTTTCAATGGAATGGAGAGGATAGAATATGAGATTAAAAACAAGCTTAAATTTTAGGGGATATCCTAATAAAAATGAAATTGTCTATTATGACGGAGAAGAAAGGGTTATCGAAGTCAATGAATTTGAAAAACTATGGTCATTATTAAAGATTTTAGAAAACCCTATGGGTGATGTTCGTAAAAATATAAATGAATGGAAGAATAAGAATGAAATGGATGATGAAGAATTACAAAATATAATTCAGTTTATAAATGAGAATCAACTCCTATATGATAAACGTTGTGAGGAAGATAAAGAAGAACAGTTGTTTAACTTTAGAAATTTCAACTATTTTAGTACACATGATCCTAGTTTACATGCAGATGCAATCGTTCAGAAGATGAAGAAGATAAAAGTAGTTGTTATTGGAGCTGGTACAATTGGTGCAACATTATGCATGACATTATCCAAACTGGGCGTTGGTGAGATTATCATTATTGATTTTGATAAGGTACAAACTAAAAATATTAGAGCGCAGACGATATTTCAAACAGAAGATATTAACAAGCAAAAAGTAGATGTGATTCAAGAGAAATTAAAAAAAATGGACCCTTATGTAAAAATTCAAGTGTTTAATATGAAAATTGAAACGTTGAACGATTTATCACAATTAAATTTGAAGGAGATAAACTATATTTTCGGATGTTTTGATGAATCAACGTTCCAATTGCATAAAGATATAATGGACTACTGTGATGATAAAAGAATTAAGTATTTTCTAATGGGATATCATAATGATTTCGTAAAAGTATTGCATTTAAGTAATAGTAATAACGGTACCTCAATACTTGAGGATAGCTTCCGGAATTATCATACTGAATATGTAATTCGCGAAAATAGGGGTACAATTATTCAAAGTTTAGCGGTTTCACTCATTAGTAGCCGAATCATATTTGCTGATATAACAAATGATAATCATGCTATAAAAAAAGGATATAGTTTCGACTTTTTAAAATTCCATTCTTCAGCGAATCATGAAGCAATACCTTTTGAGCCGTTTATCCAATCCTTACAAAAAAATATGCCTTTTCACCAAGAGAAATTGAAGCGAAAGATAAAGGAAATTTCTACTATTGTTCATGCGGAGAGACCTAGTCTTCCAAAAGTAACTGAAATTGATATTTTATCTATGCATCAAGTATTTGATATCTTGCTTCATATGGATCAATTGTCTAATTTACAATTGGAAGAGGGGTATAACGATTTTGTTAAACTTATGCATGATATAGAAGAACAGGACAGGAATGAAGAGGAGTATGAACGGTACTTGCAGATTATTCGCAACATTAAAATTTCCCATGAAGATGAAACATATACTATATCGGAAATCTTTGAAATGATGCGTGATGCAAAGGATTATGAAGAAAAGAAAGTAATGCAGAGAAGTGTATATGAAGTATTACGAAATAATGGGAATGAAATTCTTCAATTTTTTACAAAGAGTAAGCAAAGTTACTTATCCTTGGAAGTACCTGATTATTACATGGAAGTTTTTGGGGTTAAGAAAGAAACGTTACGTACGTTTGAAGAGAAATTACAGGAGAAATTTCATGCTCTTATTACTAAAACTTTATCGATTATATTTCCAAATTTATCAGGGGCAGTTATTGCAGACTTTTTGGCTTATAATGAAGAAGAACGAAGTACAATTTCAATTGATGAGGCGAAAGAAATCATATTGATGAGTTTGGATAAATATGGACAAGATCGCTGGATTAATCATATTGAAAAGATGTTTCAATATGATTTTGTACAAGTATATAATGAAATTGAAGTGAATAAAACATACTATTTTCCAAATACCAAAGAGAGTAGAATTTTGTTTAACTATCATGATGACGTTGATAGTTTATTTATATTATGCCATGAATTAGGACATGCATATTTTAATCAAAGTTATGGACATACATTCTTTGACGATAGTACGCAATTATTAAACGAAATTATGGCATATTATTTTGAAATTACCTGTGTTCAAGCAATTTTACGAAATGAGGGTATAAGTCTAGAAATCAAGCAGGAAATTGCAAGCCAGTATGTAAAAAGAATACATCAAGTTGTCTTATCTACATATGGGGTTCATTTACTTGAAACGAGTTTAATAAAACATGTACAAGATTATGGGGAACTTTCAATAGAAGATTTTTTAAGAATCCGAGAAGAGTACGATCAACATCTTTTTTTTGAAGGGATACAATTTAAAAATGAAAAATACTCCTATTTAAATCCACTTTTGAAAACTTCATTTATCTTTGAATTTGGAGATCATGTTTTGCCTCCGATTGCCTATTTACTTGCAGTTAGTTTGTGTCATGAACAAGTGGAATACCCTGTACCAATAGATATTCAAATGCAAGAAGCGATATTAAGCGGGATATATCGTACTGAGGAATTTTTAGCTTATATGTCAAAAAGGACATCTCAGGGAGAATTGATGAATCAAGCAATTGAGGATTTAATGCAAATGTTATGTACACTTCAGTCTTTCATGTCCGAAGATGTGGTACAGTCCAGTTGAAAAACATGTGTTTTTTATTGCTAATAAAGAGACAAATTTTATACTTGGGGATAGTGGAAATACTTAAGTTGATGGGTATGTATGGTGACCTCTGCTAGAACAGCTATAAATAATGTTAATAACGTCAATACCGTTCAAGTTAATATTGATCCGAATATGTTAAAAAACATGCAACCTGAAGCTGCTGCAACAGCAGAGCCAAAAGTAGAAGAAAAGAAGAACCTTTAGATTTATCGGTTCGGGTGCAAAAAATGATACATTACCAAATTCGTTTTTTTTGCACTAGAACCTGTTAATTTATATGTAGTCAATATTCCCATTGTTAATTGTTGCTTTTAAATAAAGTCACGGTGTTTTTTTAAAAGACGCGATGTTTTGAATAAAGTCACGATGTTTTGCCCCTTTGGATTTGTTTATCTAAAGGGGTGTTTTTATAATGAATACTACAAAAACCACAGGGTGCTTTACTATTGTTGATAATAATGAAGGCAAAATATTGCTAGTTAAACGAAATGATTATCCTATCTGGGATTTGCTTGGGGAAAACTAGAAGAGAATGAACAGTTAGATAAGTGTGCTATAAGAGAAACTAAAGAAGAAACGGGCTATATAATTACTATTGAGCGTAAAATAGGAGAATATCACCAACCTCAATACGATGATATGCAACATATATTTTTAGGCAAATTACTAGGGGGAGAACCAATAAATAATGGACCTGAAACTGCAAAAATTGGTTGGTTTAATCCTAGTAGATTACCTTTGTTAATGGTTCCAAATAGACGAAAACAGATCAATAATTTTATGAAACACAAAAATTCACTAATAAAAGAGACATTAAAGACACCATTTATGGTAAGGTTATTGAAAAAAATTATGTGAGAGGGTTATTGAATTAACGGGTGCTTTAGTTGAGGAAGGCCCATTGAAAAGATCAAGCTTTTTTATAAAACATTTGAGAAATTAGATGAAATAAGAGCATGTTTTGATTAATCTTTTTTCAAAACATGCTCTTTCTATTTGTCTTTTATCAGCGTCATTCTCATTAATTTGATCAAACTTTATTTTAAAGCTACATTAATTCATTCTTTTCTATACTAATTACATATTATTTTCAGAGTGATAGTGTCAGTATATTCGAAGTTGAGAGATTCAATGCAGTTATCTCGAGATTTTGGACTAAAATGAGTTTTCTAATACTTAATATTTTTTTGTAAAATCATGTACTTTTTGATTAGATTTTGTAGTATTCATTATAAATTGAAGATACGTTTCTATTAGAAACTCTCCTTATAAAGACTGTACTCCCATGGAGGAGTCTCAACCTTTTTCAGAGCACTCACTCTAATGTGAGTGCATTTTTTTGCAGATAAGGACTGGAACGCTTCTATCAACATCCAGCAAGGAGAGAGATTATGTTAGTAGAATCATATAGAGCAAGGGACAGGTTCGATAACTAAGTAAACTTCATGCCGATAGGTACGATGACCTTAGAAGCTCTTCTTTAAGTGAAGTGTAGATGGAGGAAAGTTCACATGCCCATCAACTTAAGAAAAACAAATCCACCCCAAAACGAAAAAATGAGCTTTTTTATTACAAGTTAGGACAAAATCTCGTTCTGGGGGAGTTGTATTTTCTTAGCTTGATAGCGATGTGGCGGTACCCCAATAAGTTGTAAGAAATCTCAAAAACTAAAAAATTTATATTTCTTTTTAGTTTTTGAGGTTTGCTTTCTCTACTACTTACGAGAAGAAAAAAGCGGAGGTATTGATTATGAAGAAAAATTATGAAATTACTATCTTTACTATGCCCCACTGTCCGGCTTGTATTAACTTAAAGAAATGGCTCACTAAAGAGCATCTTACCTTTATAGAAAAAGATATTATCAATGATTTAAAAGCTCAAAAAGAATTTAAAAATCTAAGCTTAAAATATACCCCAAACATTTTTATTGAAGATGGAGAAGAAACACATAAATTTATTGGAGCACCGATTAAAAAACTTGAAAAAATCTTACTATCAGAATCCATTTCACAATAAATGAGGTTAAAACCATGGATATTATCGAAGAAAAAGTTAAGAAATATAATCAAGTTAAAGCTGATTTAATGAAAATCGCTCAATGTATCGATTATTGCAGTGAAGATGAAAGGGAACTTTATCAAGACATTGCTCTAAACTACTCAAAACAACTTAAACACATAAAGGAATCAATTGAAAAAATCTACGGTGTAGAGCTTTGCAATTGTTGCCCTTTTTCAGATAAATAAAATCTTTAAAACTAACTGGAGAACAACATGTAATAGATATAATGAATGTCAATTTCATGATGGTGAAAGTTATGATTAAAAGCAGGTTTCGTTGTACGTGAAAATGTTGCAAAACAACAAAGATATATTGTGATTTGATTTCATAATAAAAGAAATATTTTCTATTTACCAGCGGTAGGTTTTTACAAAATATCACCAAATTATCCATCGGGAGCTCCGGCTCTCTTTTTTTATTTCATTCGACAAAATACAACACATTACAAGCAGGTCATCTGATATGATAAGTTCGTAAATCTTACATTTTACATAATTGGAGGAAACAAAATGTACAAAAAATTGGGTACACTGGCTTTAACTGGAGCACTTGCTTTTAGTTTAGCAGCATGTGGAGAAACAGAAGTAAAAGAAGTAAGCAAACAAGATGCCCCTAAACAAGAAGAAAAGAAAAAGGATACTGCTGAAAACAAAGTGTACAAAGTAGGCGAAACAGTAGAAGTTAATGGCTTACAAATTACTTTCAATTCAGCTAAATTCGTTGAAGCAAATGAATACGTAAAAGCTGAAAAAGGTAAAGTGCTAGAAATTACTTTCAACGCTAAAAACAACGGTAAGAAAGACGCTTATTTCGGAGCTGAAGAATTAAAAATCGCCGATGCTACTGGCAATCAATTTAAAGGATATTTCGGTGGAGAAAATACATTTATGAACGAAAACATCGTTCCTGGCAACCAGATTCAAGGGAAAATGCTATTTGATGTAGCCGAATCAGATAAATATACAGGTACATATAAACCGAACTTCTCATTAGACAACAAATCTGTGAAATTTGAATTCACAGCACAGTAAGGAGATTTTTAAATTGAAACGAACAACTGAATTTGTATTAGGACTTATCGGAGGGATTTTCGGTATCCTATGTGCATTCATTGCATTATTAATTGGCGGACTCGGTTCTGCTTTCGCAGCAGACGGAGCAGACACTGTAATTGGTTTAGGTTGGGGAGCTGTTGCTCTATCAATCTTAGGTATTGTTGGCAGTGTAGTAGTTAAAAAGAACGCTAAAGCTGGCGGTATTATGATGACAATCGCTGCTATTGGTGGATTCATCTGTATCTCTATAGTTTACATATTACCAGGGGTTTTATTATTAATTGGTGGATTGATGGGAATCTTCCGTAAGGGTAAGACTTCTGTAACTGCGTAAAATAAGCACTCGAAAGGGTGCTTTTGTTTTGCATATTTCATCCAGAAAAAACAATGAGAATTGAGGACAACTATGAAAAGAATCACTTTGACTATTATCACTGCAATGTTAGTTTTATCAGGCTGCGGTGGGCCAGAGTACACTACTGAGAATTTGGACAGTATTGTTTCCGAAATATCGAATGATAAAGAGATTAAAAAACATCTAAAATCCGTAACATATAAAGAAATAGAAAAATCAGATCAAAATGCTGAAAATCCATATTATCATTATGATATCGTAGCTTCCCTTAACGATTCTTTTGATAACTTACAACCTAAAGAACAATATGAATACTTGGTATCCATAGGTAAAATCATCGAAAAGCAAGGTGGAAAACTGCAAAGTAAAGATGGTGCGGGAAATTTATACTGTGGAAAAGGCGTTACATGCGAATTGTTTAATGTTGTATTACAAACAGAGAAGCATGAATATTATACATATTATTCTAACTCAATTGGAGATCAGCTACACTTAGATGATAAAGATAAAAGTTATATTGAAAGAAATATCATTTACGATGCAAGTGCTAAAGACGGAAAACCTGTCAAACCTGAAACCAGTACTACACCACCTTCAACTGACACTTCCTCATCAGCTAATGAAGAAGTAGAAAAGATTAAGAATGCCACTGGTAGAGATTGGGTTGAATTATCATTTGATGATAAATTTATATATGTTCAAACAGTTATTGAATCAATGAAATCTGCAGGTAGATCAGTAACAGCCGATGCATATTGGTTTATTGATGCATTAAACGCCTACTATGGAGGCGGAAAAGACGATAATGTAACAGATAAAATAATTGATATTATGGCAATGTCCGGAGTTTCTGGTGGTGTAATCAAGTAAATTAAAAATAACGCACTCGAAAGGGTGCTTTTATTATTTCTCAACATATAAAATAACTTAACATGGTAAAATAATCTTTGGATGGAAGTCCGATACATATTATTAAAATTAAAGTGGTTCAAGTCGGAGGAAGGCGCCTTAGGGTGTCTTTTCTTTATAATACATGAAAATAAATCCTGTACTCATAAAAGCTAAAATTAATGAACATGTAAAAAGCATTATGCATAATTGCATAATCTATAAAAAGTTATTCTGTTATAATTACATAGATTATATAATTATTCTTAGTATAAGGAAGGAACGATGATTTTTGGAAAAAAAGGAAACTAACAACATAGAAAATAGAGGGAAAATAGGTTTTATACTATTCCTTGTCATTGTACCAACTCTATTAATAGCTTCCATCATAAATTACATACACGTTACCAACATTGAAGGTACAGTAACTGATAAATATTCAAAAAAAGATGGGAAAAGTGACAAATTTTATATAGTTGTCCAACAAAATGACGATACTGAAAAAGTAATAACTAATACAGATGGTATTCTCATGATGAAATTTAATTCCGCGGATATTCAAGCAGAAATTAAAAAAGGCGAGAAATATAACTTTACATTACGTGGGTATAGAGTTCCATTTTTATCCTTATTCTCCAATATAGATAATGCAAAAAAAACTTAAAGGTACATTTCATAAACCCCCTATAAAATTATATTTTGTATCTTATTACCAGCAAATTCCTGTAGTGTCACAGATATACCACTTTGTTCCTGCGCCTGCAGCCCATCCACCAACTTTAGCCCAGTTAACTTTAACTGGAGCAGTAACTTCTTCTAATTTTTCCATTTGAAAGTTCATTGTAATCCCCCTTTTGAATTGTTATATATAGTTTTTAAGATATCGAATTTGCTATCTTAATATACATTTTTTGGACAATCAATAGTTTTCAATATGCAATTATGCATATTGAAAACACTAATAAAATACCAATTAATAGATTTCTTATAAAAAAAAATGAGCAATATAATATATGCTCATTTTTTTTTACTATTCAATTAAGAAAATAATCTCTTCATACCTTTTATAAGACCTCCAGGTATAAAAGGTGCAATTACAGCTTCTAATTTTTCAACTTTATAGTTCATGAAAAAACTCCTTTTTTATGAAAATATTTAAATCTTATTATTAAGTTATTCAATAACAATAATAAATAATCAATAATATTTTTATTTTTCCTCGTGATTTTCTACTTTTTCAGTTTTACTACTAAATCCATTTTTAAATCCATCAATAAAATCACATGCACTTAATGAAAAAACTAATATACATAATAAACCTAACACCATTACCTTTTTATAACTCTTTACAAACTTCAATTTAAAACATCCTCCATAACATAAGTTAATAATATAATATGCAAA
>NZ_JABUAE010000072.1 GCF_013314535.1 Bacillus sp. Xin1
ATAGGCAGCCTGATGATCCCGTTTTTTACGAAGTTGAATATCCAATGTGTGCCCATCTTTATTAATTGCACGATAGAGATAACGCCATTCTCTCTTAACTTTGATATAAGTCTCATCCAAATACCAAGATAAGCGTGCAGATTTATTTTTCACTTTCCAAATTTGATAGATGAGATTGCCATATTCATGAACCTATCGTATGATGGTTGTTGGGTGAACTGAAATACCACGTTCTTTCAGGATTTCAGATACATCGCGATAACTTAAAGAAAAACGACAGTAGTAGCCCAAGGCTACTAAAATAATATCTTTCTTGAATTGTTTTCCTTTAAAATATCTCATGTCTGATTCTCCTAGGTCCTGTTTTCTAGAGTGTAGCTTCATGTAGAAAACTTTGCAACAGAACCGTCATATATATTAAGCATGATTATTATCAGTCCAGATTACTTGTGACATAACACTGTTATCGCTTCTCGTTACATCAATATGAAATTGATCATGTTTGTTTATTTGGAATAATTGTTTTGCTGCATGACTCAAATTGACTTCATATTCTCCATCGATGTTTAAAACCTCTATATCGTTCCACATGATGTTCTTTCGAAAACCAGTACCGATTGCTTTTACTGTCGCTTCTTTGATACACCACAGAATCGAATAATTAAGCATGTTATCTTTTGCCCATATTAATTCTTGCTGTGTAAATACCTTTGTATGCGTACTTTTATTTTTCCATCTTTCAATTTCTGTAATATCAATTCCTATACCTTTAATCATTTAGGGCAACTTTCTTACTTTGATTAGTCGTTTTTGCTGTTGCGATATATACACCAATTAATACCAATACCATACCGATTACTTGTTTCCAAGTCATAATAGAACCATAGAATAATACAGAAATTAAAGTCGTTACAATCGGAGTAAGGTTTAAATAAATACTTGCTTTACTCGCACCTATTTGCTCCACACCTTTATTGAATATAATGTAGCCAACGAGAGTACCGCATACAACCATATAAAACATTTCTAGCCAACTTTGTGCTGACATACTTGGTACAAGGTCCCAACCACCTTCAAATAATGATGTAATCGTTAGGAAGACAGAACCCATCACAGTCATGATCGTTGTAGCGAATAACGGTGATACATCTTTCATTACAGCTTTACCAACTAAACCATATATTACTCCGCACGCTAAAGCTGCTATAAATAATAAATCCCCTACATTAAATGCTAATGAGAGTAACATATCAAGCGATCCTTTTGTAATTACGATAATAACGCCACCTAGAGATAAAACTAAACTTATTCCAACCTTAATGTTCCATTTTTCATTTAAAAAGAGGATGGCACCTAGTGTAACAAAGATTGGCATTGTTGCAATAATTAAAGAACCATTAATCGCTGATGTATAATGTACACCTAAAAAGAAAAGTGCATTATATCCGAAGATGCCAGTCAATGAAACGAGTAATAACCCTTTCCATCTTTTCTTTAAAGAACCAATATCCCATTCGGATTTTATTGTTAAATAGATCATAAGGATGACACCAGCTATACCAAAGCGAAGGGTAGCTGCTACAAGGGGCGGGATTTCTGTTACGACATGTTCTGCTGTTGAGAATGAACCACCCCAAAACAAAGGAACCAATAGCATTAAGAAGTATATTTTGTTTGAATTGTTTTGATTTTGCATCTTTGTACCTCCTATTAGTTGAATTAGTAAGTCATATGTTTATGAGTTCAAACTTATGAACGTGTTGATTAAAAAAATTAATATCCTGCTTCAATCGCAGATACTAATTCTTTCATATACTCCAAAAAATTACTGGTTGTCAAGGAATAATAAACTTCTTTCCCGTTTTTGTTTGGTCTAACCAGTTCGGCCTGTTTTAAAATTTTTAAATGATGGGATACAGCAGGTCTTGAGATGCTCATTTGTTCAGTTATTTGATTTACATTTAAGCTGTCATTTTTAAGTAAAATCATGATGATTTGTTGCCGATTCACATCACCTAATGCTTGAAAAATTGGCGTCGTCAACCTAAATTGTTCTAATATATTTTCTCTGTTTTTGCATTCGTAATTTTCCATGATCCGCATCCTTTTAATTAATATATTTAAAGAAGATACCATCAACGCGGGATAAATGGTATAAAATTCCTGATGATGGTATCCTAACTATGTGTATTTTATAAGTATATCATCTTTCACAACAATAGTTAGTAAATATAGTAATTAAAATTTGAAAATTCCCTTCGCTTCTATCAGAAGATCAACTACTTTTTGGCATTCTTCAATGGAGTGATTACTTGTAACACCAATACGTAATCGACCTTTATTCACAGGAACCCCTGGTGAGATGAAAGCTGCCGTAAATAGTCCTCTTTCCATTAACCAAGTTGTAACACTTACTGTTTTTTTGTCATCGCCAACTAAAACAGGAACAATTTGGCTACAAGTATCTAATAAATTAAAACCATTTTCGTGAAGCTTTTCGATTAAGTAACGAGAGTTTCTCCAAAGGTCTGCTCTTAATTGCACACCGTGCTCTTCCATATACGTTAAGGAAGCAAGGGAGGCAGCAGCAACAGCTGGTGTAGATCCTCTTGAACTAGTATATGATGGTGCATAGTATCTTATGGCACTTTCGATTTCTTTATTTGTTACAATAAATCCGCCAACACTTCCTACGGCTTTACTCATTGTTCCAACAATGACATCGACTTGATCTAATACACCAAAGTGCTCAGCAACACCTAGCCCATTCGGGCCTACAACACCAAATGAATGAGCTTCATCGACCATTACAATAGCGCTGTATTTTTTTGCAAGTGCACAGATTCTATCTAATGGTGCATAATCGCCATCTGCACTAAAGAGTCCATCTACAACAATTATTCTTTTTTCTTTATCCATGCTTTGTTTTAAAATAGATTCCAATTTTTTGATATTATTATGTGGGAAAGATCTAAGCTGAGCACCTGATAGTTGGCTTCCCATAAATATAGAGATATGATTTAATCTGTCGTTTATAATAACATCATCTGGGCCTGCCATAACTGTTAAAACACCAATATTTGCATTCATTCCAGATGGGAAGATAATGCCAGCTGGCTTATTGTATAATTTCGCTAGTTTATTTTCCAATTCATTATGAATCGTAGTATGACCACAAAAGATTTGCGCACCATATGTATTTGTGCCAAAAGCCTGAATTGCTTCAATGGATTTCTTTTTTAAATACTCATTTTGTGACAGACCTAAATAATCACAAGAACCAAACATCAACATTTTTCCGTTTTCTTTTGTCGTAATGTAGTTACCTGTTGTTGATTCTACAGTTGGAAAGAATGGATATACGCCATCTTTCTTCCAATCTTCAAACTTCTCTACATCAAATCGAGTACGAGTATCAATTGTTATAGTCATTTTATTAACTCCTTCTAAGGATTATAAGTATTTTGACTAAATGTTAAATCTAATTATTATCATCATTAAATTATAACAAGTTTAAACATTTAAACGTATAGGCGTGTATGAACTGCCTTTACTAAATCATTAACAGTTGGTTTACTTTCTTTTGGATTAATATAGTCTTCTACTTCAAGTTCTTGATCAAACTCATCCTGTAATACAATTAAAATCTCTGCAAACAATAATGAATCTACATCTAAATTTTCTAAAGTTGAGTCTAATGCAATTTCATCGACAGATAATTCTTCTTTAAGAGCTTTAACGATTACCTCTTGAACTTCTTCATAGCTATATTTTGTTCCTGTTACGTTTGTCATAACGCACAACCTTTCCATTTTTTGTGTTTATTTGTTCTGCAATTAGAAGTTTATTCCAAAAATTGAGAAATGTAAATATATTTTTCGAATTTTTTCAATTAGATTTTTACACATTATTTACGCTTAGACACTAATGGTTTCATTCGTGGGTTCTCGTGCAAAAATAGAATAAAAGATAATAAAGCGCATAGATTCCTAACGGAATCGTATCTTATGCTGCAAGCCCAAACAGTTGATGGATAAATTCTTTTTGATTTTGGGCAGACTGATCCCGTAAATCAATCTGTTCTTTTTTGATCATATGCATGGCTTCTACTCCCCAAAGAATGGATGTAGCTGTATTGAACCCTAACATAGGAAGGACTCGCCTCTTAATGAACCGATGATCCTGTTCCACAATGTTGTTAAGATATCTCACTTGCCTTATTTTGATGCCTTCTGACATCTTTTTTTCTTCTTTTAACTTCTCAACTGCTGCTGGATAAGCTGGATTCTTATCTACAGTAATGACACGAGGATTGGATACATGCGAAAAAGACAAGGCTTTTTTGAAAAAGCGCTTGGCTGATTTGGCATTTCTATTTTTACTTAAGTAAAAATCAATGGTATTCCCTTTTGAATCGACTGCACGATACAAATACATCCATTGCCCTTTTACTTTTATGTATGTTTCATCTACTCTCCACGAATCATTGCTCTGCTTGAGATGACGCCGGATTCTCTTATCTAACTCAGGACTATATTGATGGACCCAACGCATAATTGTTGTGTGAGCTATCGATAGGCCTCGTTCTTCCATTATTTCCACCAAATCACGAAAATTTAAGTTGTACCGTAGGTACCATCTCACTATAAGAAGGATGATCTCAGGCTGATAATGTTTCCATTTGAACAAATTTTGGTTTCTCATACTGATTATGCCCCTTTTTTAGAGTAGTAGTATCAGTATGTCCAAGTTTAAGAGATTTTTTGCACCAGAACCCAAAAAAGAACGAATTCTTACCGTGACTCTGAAACAGAACCAATTTTTTTGTAAAATCATGTATTTTTTGATTAGATTCTGTATTATTGATTATAAATTAAAGTTGTGCTGCTATTATAATACGTTTGAAATTGCCTCAACTTCTGTCCGAAAGTAGTCTTCCACTTTTAAACGTGAAGGTGCGACAACGCCAGTGAAAGTGAAAGTGGAAGATGAATTTCGGTTAGGCATAGCCTAAAGTTGTCTCTTTTTCATGCTATTATATTATCACCTTGTTCTGGTCGTAAAATATCGCAGAAAAGTGATTAATGCTCCCATATCTGACTATATGAAAAATATGTTTGTTCGATTGGATGTGAATTACAATATTACCTTAGTCGAATGGAATCATGATACTGACCATGTGCATATTTTGTTCAAAATACATCCAAATATCTAAATGTTGAAGTTTATTAATGTTAATAAAAGCGCAAGTTCTCGAGTTATAAAAAAGCATTTTCCATCAGTAAAAGGGGTACCGCCACACATCCATCAACTTAAGGATTTAGAGTATTTTTGAAGTTAAAAGCACGTTACTATTTTCTTATGTTAATGAGAAAGGGTGAGGTACTTTTTATGAATATGCACCAAAAACAAGAGTTATCTTTATTTGCTGAAGAGTTATATCGATATTTGTCTCCCGCTACACTTAATCAACTAACTATAGAAGCTGGCGGGATGAAACGAAAACGTAAGTGCCACGGGCACCATTTCTTATCTTTGTGTGTGTGGTTAAATCAACAAATCGCTACTACCTCTCTTACTCAACTTTGTAGTCAATTAGAAACTTCAACAGGAATTTTATTAAGTCCGGAGGGACTTAATCGACGATTTAATTCGGCTTCTGTAGCCTTCTTTCGAACTGTATTTACTACATTTCTACAAGCTAAAATTGGAGGAGTATCTAAGATTTCTCATTCTCTTTCTGCTTATTTTGAGCGGATTCTAGTCCTTGATTCTAAAACCTTCCAAGTTCCAGATCGGTTCGCAACTACTTATCCTGGGGCCGGAGGATGTAGTCATAAAGCTGGTGTAAAAATTCAACTAGAGTATGACTTGTTGAGTGGAGAATTTTCTGATGTGGAAATTGAACCAGGAAAACGAAGTGATCAGGCATATAGTGCGACTCGAACAGGCATGGCACAAAAGAATGAACTATATATTCGTGACTTAGGATATTTTCGTCTACAAGACTTTAAGTCTATTCAAGACAAGCAGGGATATTATTTATCACGTCTTAAGTTACCGACTAAAATATATAGAAAAGAGTTCGAAACAGTGGTATTTAAAACAAAACCCGCTCAATTGAGACCGGTATATATACAAATTCATTTGGAAGACATCATGAAACAATTACAACCTGGCCAAGTGTATGAATTACATGATGTATATGTAGGGAGTAAAGACAAACTGCCTACTCGTATTGTAGTTTATAAATGTACCGAGGAGCAAAAACAGAAACGTCTACGTGACCGAGCTATTCGCGAAAAGAAAAAAGGAATTACATATACAGAGCGTACGAAGCTTTTACAAGGTATTACGGTATATATGACAAACATTCCTACGGAATGGGTACCAAAAGAGAAAATCTATGATTTATATTCACTACGTTGGCAAATTGAGCTGTTATTTAAAATATGGAAATCTTGGTTTCAAATTCATCGTTGTAAATCTATTAAACAAGAGCGATTAGAATGTCATCTTTATGGGCAACTCATTAGTATTCTATTATGTTCTTCTACTATGTTTAAAATGCGAGAGCTCCTGTTACGTAAGAAACAGAAAGAGCTAAGTGAATATAAAGCGATGTACATAATTAAGGATTATTTTTTACTGTTTCATCAAGCATTACACAAAAACACCCAAGAGCTATCAAAGGTTCTCCTTCGTCTGTTTAACCTCCTACAGCATAACGGACGAAAATCTCATCGATACGAGAAAAAGACAGTCTTTGATATTTTGGGTGTTGTTTATGAGTATACCACTTCTACTCATCAGGTAGCATAGTAAAAAAATTGAAACCCGTCAGGGTTTATTTGATATGCCTACTTTTATAAAATCTATAAAAGATAATAAAAAACTATATGGAAAGACCGCATTTTGTATAAAAATATACCTTAAGTTGATGGATGTGGGGTACCGCCACATCGCCATCAAGCTAAGATTTTAAAGTACTCCCTAAATGAAAATTTTGTGTTTTTTATAGCACCGAAGTTCATTTTTATCGTTTTGCGGAAGAATGTGTTTCTTAACTTGATAGCGATGTGGGACGACCTCTAACCTAACCAATTTTTATCCTATTGAGATTACTTAGTCGGAATATTCAATTAGAACCGAAAAATTTATCTCTTTCCTTTGATATCCAATTATCGGTATCCTCTTTGCCTCTTTTAACCAGGCGATTAACTAGGATATCATGCCAAATATAATTTTCCAAAAGATAGATATGAACAGGATCATCGGTGTAAAATGCTATTTCTCTTTCTTCGATAGAAGGGCCATATATCATTTCCCGACCATCAATGGATAAGATAAACCATTTGTTCTCTCCAATATTGTCTACATAACTTGTCTTACGATGAATATCTAGACCCAATAATGGATTTTCAACTTGAAAGACGATACCTTTGAGTTTACAATTCGTTGCTTTATCTTTCAGTTCTTGTTCCAGTCTCCCATACATCTTATCCCATAAAGAGACGACGACTTTTTTTTCAGCCCTTTGCAATAAAGTACGACAAAAGGCTAGGATATGTCTTTCTCCTTTAAGGGTCATAACACGGTTGTCAGACATAGGTTCCGTTTTTTCGAAATGTTTTAATGTATCACTTATAGATTGATAGGTATGATTCCATTTTGATTGAACGGATTCTAAGAATACATCGACAGGTAGAGGGGAATATTGAACGGAATCATTAATTTCCTCTTTTATCACAATCCCCTCTTCCTCAAGTCCATTTAATATTTCGTATATACGGGCCCTGGGAATTCCTGATTCTTTACTTACTTGGTAGGCACTCGTTGGTCCTTGGCGGACCAATGAAACATAGGCCTTTGCTTCATATTGACTAAAACCTAAAGATTGAATTTTTTGAATAATATCTTGCATAGTATCCTCCAGCACAATTAGTAAGTGTACATACCTATCATATCAAATCTCTATTTGAAATTGATTCCTTTTCAAAATTTAAGTAATTGTAAATAATGAATTTTCTATTTACAGGAAAATATTTTTTAGTTACTATTTAAATAGTGACTAAAATCAATTCAACATTAGGAGGAAAAAAAGTGATCTCTACCCTAGTAATGCCTGAAATTAAAAATTCACACATTTACGTTCTAACGGATAAGGAAAAAGAGGACTTAAACCAACTAATCCATTCCATCAAACTTGATTTAAATCAACTAGATCATTACACGTTGAACCAGTTGGAAAGAGAATCCTACAAGCTCCCCGAAAAAGTAGTTGATCATCTCATCAGTTTTAAAAGGCAAAAAAACCGGTATGGGACCATTCTATTTAGGAACCTTCCGACTGACAAAGAATTACCAAATACTCCAGATGACGGTAAAGCTCCTAAAAATAAAAAAGAGAATGTAAGTGAACTATTATTGTATTTATTCATGTTACATTTGGGCGAACCTATTGGTTATGCGGATGAAAAAAATGGACAAATCATTCATGATATTTGTCCAATTAAGGGGAAAGAAACTAATTTAGAAAATAGTGGATCTCAAGTGTTTTTTACCTATCATACGGAAGATGCCATTCACCCACATAAACCTGACTACTTATCCTTAGTATGCTTACGATCAGATCATGAACAAAAGGCAAAAACAGAAACCGCTTCTATAGTTCAAGCCCTTGAACTATTACCAGGATACGCGATTGACTTACTGAGAAAACCTTTGTATCGATTAAGTCCGCCTTCGTCATTTAATTCGCCCGAGCTATCCATTCAAACATCCGTATTATCCGGTAATATTATTCAGCCAAACTTATGTATCCATGGCTCTTTAATGCAAGGGGTGAATGCAGAAGCACAATGGGCATTAGAAGAGCTAAAGAAAGCATTAGCTAAGGTTTCTTCTGGAGTGGTTCTAACACCAGGTGATCTTATTATTATAGATAATCATTTAGCAGCACATGCTCGAACAGCTTTTACACCAAAATATGATGGCAAAGATCGATGGTTACAGAGAATGTTTGTAGTTGTTGACTTTAATAAGTCTAGCGCAAGCCGTTCTATCAAGAGCCATGTTTGTATGCCTTTAAAAATAGAACTGGAGTTACAAAAATAACGAACAGAGCGATCAAACTCCCTTCTCAATAGGGAGTAGACCGCTTTTATTCATATTTTATAAGGAGGTTTCTTGGATGGAAGATATTAATGTCTATACACTTCTGTTGTTGGTATGTTTCGGATTTTTAGCATCTTTTATTGATTCTGTAGTGGGAGGAGGGGGTCTAATCTCTATACCCGCTTTATTATTTTCAGGTCTCCCACCTTCAGTAGCCATTGCTACGAATAAGTTGGCCAGTTCAATGGGCTCCTTGACAAGTACAATTGCCTTTATCAGGTCAGGAAAGGTTGATTTTCACTTAGTAGCTAAATTGTTTCCCCTTGTTTTTACAGGTTCCTTATTAGGTGCCTGGGTTGTCAATTTTGTCTCAACTGAATTATTAAAACCATTAGTATTAGTTCTCCTAATAGCCGTAGCTATTTATACGATTCTAAAGAAAACTTGGGGACATGAATCGACTTATCGAAAGCTCACCTGGAAAAAAGCTTTGCTTTTTTCCTTTGTCATATTTGCTATTGGTTTTTATGATGGTTTTTTAGGTGCTGGAACAGGTTCATTTATTTTATTTGCCTTTTTGATTATTGGCTTCGATTTTTTACAATCGGCAGGAAATGCAAAATTTCTAAACTTTGGGAGTAATATCGCGGCACTTATCATGTTCATTTCTCTTGATATGGTTAATTTCTCATATGGTATACCGATGGGGATTTCTATGATATTAGGAGCCTTAGTTGGCTCTAATTTTGCTATTAAAAAAGGAGTAACCTATGTAAGAGTGTTATTCATCTTTGTTACTGTTCTCTTAATTGGAAAAAATATCGTTGATTATATTAGAATTATGTAATGGCGTAAAAAAGGGGAGTTAAATGAGGATTTATTACCTCACGTATCACCTCTGGCCTGGTAACATATAAATTTCCTCTGTGAGTATAATAGTAACACT
>NZ_JABUAE010000073.1 GCF_013314535.1 Bacillus sp. Xin1
GGTTCTGGTGCAAAAACTTTAAATCTCTTGCAAGTAATCTCCTAAACTTGGACATACTGATAGTATTACTCTAAAAAAGGTGTGTGCTCGGTATGGAAAAGGAAAATTTGTTTAAATGGAAGCATTATCAGCCTGATGTTATCTTATTAACGGTAAGATGGTACCTGCGGTACAACCTCAGTTTTCGTGATTTAGTCGAAATGATGGAGGAACGGGGCTTATCCATTGCTCATACAACGATTATGCGTTGGGTTCACCAATATGGTCCTGAGCTAGATAAGAGAGTTCGTCGTCACCTTAAGAAAACGAATGATTCTTGGCGAGTAGACGAAACGTATATTAAAGTCAAAGGAAAGTGGATGTACTTATATCGAGCTGTTGATTCCGAAGGAAACACCATTGACTTTATCTTCAGTAAAACAAGAGATCATAAGGCTGCAAAGCGCTTTTTTAAGAAAGCTTTGCAGTCTTTTCATGTTTCTAAACCTCGTGTTGTGACCGTTGATAAAAATCCAGCTTATCCTATCGCTATAGAACATTTGAAGAAAGAACAACGGACGCTCGCTGACATCCGAATAAGACGAATAAAATATCTGAATAACATAATCGAGCAAGATCATCGCTTTATCAAGAAGCGAGTGCGTATCATGTTAGGATTGAAATCTTTTCAATCAGCTAAACGAGTGTTGGCTGGACTGGAAGCGATGAGAATGATTAAAAAAGGACAGACTTTGCAAGGAGAGAAGTCTGTCAAAAAACAAATTAAGTTAATCAATCAACTCTTCGGTCTTACCGCATAGTAGTAGATTCCATTAGGAGTCTACACTGCTATTTCTAATCTACATATTATTTGCACCAGAACCAATTGTAGCGACATTTTGGCTCATCCATACACATAAAGCGACTAAATCTTTTGCTTGGTACTTACTGGTTCGTTGTACAAAACCAACCTCTCTAGCAAAATCTCGTAAAATATTGGGAGATAAGAAGTTTTGAATTTCTTGAGCAAATAGTTGTAATTCATCAGCTACAGAAATAGACATACAAAAACGCCATCCTTTCCTATGATTCTATAGAAAGAATAGCGTATTTTTTCATTTTAGGAGGTATTTTGTTTTGTTAGCTTGATAGCGATGGGATAGCACCCCACATTAAATTGAACGAGTTATGAACTGGTTCTTTTTTTAGTTTAATCCGTGTTTACTTCTCAGTAGCTGTTCACATCTCTCAAATGATACAAACTAATTTGTTAATGTACATTTTTCTTTTTTTGATATGGTGAGGCCAAATAAGGATGACGGAAAAAGGGAATTTATCATTTGGGATTTATTTACAATTTCAAGGAGGGATTTTTTCATGTAGTTATCTAATTAGATTAATAATCAAATGAAAGAATATTAAATTTATTTGAAATAAAAAGTTGGATAAATTTTAACTTCATTAAGTTTTATTGTTATTTACAATAATTATAACAATAAAAAAATGAAAATATAATACTTTTAATATATGAATTTATAGTTTAATATTCGGAATTGTAAGGGGGTGAAAAAATGGAATATATGACAATTAAATCTCAAAAAGGTAATTTATACCTATATACTCTTGCGATTGTTGGTGTTGCATCAATTTATGCTTTAGTAAATGCTGGACTAATTCTTCAACTTGCAGGAAAGGTTGCATGGACAGGTGTAAATGCAACAGCAATTTCTTCAATTTTAAATATGATTATTAATGGCGCAAGCATTGGTGGTGCAGTAGCTGCAGTTGTAGGTGTAGCACTTGGTGGACCGGTAACAGCTGTAATCACTGCTATCGGACGAGGCATGTTAATTAAATGGGTAAGACAACGTGGCTTCTCATCAGTTGTAAAATTCTAATTACTAGGAAAAATCAAGGTAACCATAAGGTTGCCTTGATTTTTTAAATGGAGGTTAAATTGGAAAACTATTTTATTTTTTTTAATAAGTATGCTACAAAAATAGCACTTTCAATATATTTGTTCGGAATGGCATTTGCATTAATATTATTCCTAATTTTAAATATAGATTTTGGTGAGATTACCTTTAATAACGATATTGGTAATTTTTTCGATATTTTTATACACAACTTAAAAGTTCAGATGTTTATATTTATGGGGGCGTTGCTTTTAGGTATTCCAACAATCATTTTATTGTTTATAAATGGTTTCTCTATTGGAATGACGGTGGCACAAGCTATTATTTCTGAAAATCTAATAGAATTACTATTACACATTTTACCACACGGGATATTTGAAATACCCGGATTTCTTATAATTTCTATACTTTCTTATCAAGTATTATCTGTTTTTAATCAAGAGAAAAAGTTGAAGGCACTTTTTGGATTTTTTAATGAAAAAAAATATTTATTTTTACTAAGTTTCATATTAACATTTGTTGCTGCATTAATTGAAGGAATATAAATAAAAAATTGAGGTGTAGTCAGTGCAAGAGTATATAGAAAAAGGATCAATTTATAAGTTCTTAGTTTCACCAATTAAAAATTTAAAAAAGAAGAATTTAAAAGAACCCTTATTATTATTAACCCTACTCTTTATAGGAATAACAATAGTAAGCGGAGTAATTAGTAGCAAATTTATATTGAATAATGAAGCTGTTACAGAAATTCAATCAAGTATCACCGTAGAGAAAGGAAGATTAAATTTATTTTTAATTATAATTACATCATTTATGGCAATATTGAACGGGTTTACTAGCAATATTATTATTGCCTTTATATATAAAATAATTTTTATCCTTTCAACAAAAGATGTGAATTTTAGAAAAGTCTATTATATTTTCTTTTATATTGGCACTATTTCTTTACTAGGTGTAGTCTTTAATGGCGGATTATCTATTTTAGGTGACTATAACACGATTCAAAGTTTTTCTAGTCTTTCATTTATTATGTCAGATAACACCTATATTAAAGCTTTGTTAAAGCTTTTGGATGTTTTCTTTATTATTCAAGTTTACATTTTGGGATTATTCTTAAAAGAAATAGCTTGTTATTCTTGGAAAATCACGTTTTTAATTCTTATAGTACATACAGCAATTATGTATGTATCCCAACTCTTTATTTAATAAGGAGAATTTAATAAATGCTAAAATCAATGTTTATATATGTTTTATTCTACTCAAAATATATAATTCAACACAGAATAGAAAGTTTAGAAAAAGTTTTCCTGAAATTTAATAAGGAAGTATACTTTAGAAGATATGGATATATTATTTATACACTTTTCTTTATCCTAAAAATTTCATTCGAATGTATTATTTATTTAGGAATTTCATATTTTCTCAGTCTATATCTTAATAGTTTTGAAGCATGGATAATGTATTCTTTATATTTTGTAGGTATCATTGGTATTATCAATGGGATATCACTTACAAAAAGAGTTTTATCGCCAGTAGATAAAAACATTCTATATTTATTACCCTACTCTAATAGAAACCTATATTTATATACGTGGTTGTTAAAGTTCAGTGTTCATAATATAAATTCAATACTACAATCCATTATATTAGGAATATCTATATATATTATGTTTGGGAACGTTAACTATTTTATTTTACTGTTAATTGGACTTTTAATTTGTAGCATCATGGTATCTTATATTGTCACATTGTACATATGTGTTTTTTATGTCAAATGTATTCAAACAGGTTATAAAATAGCAGCTTTTATTACATCAATATTTAAAGGTTTAATGATATATATTTGTACATACTTTATAGCAAATTGGATTGTACACTGGCTCATCTCTGTAGAAGATATAAGACAGATATCTACTTGGAAAAACTTAATAGATGTATTTTTCAAACAAATTAAAATCTATATTTTTGAATTGAACATAAAAGAATTAGTGTATAGCAATAGCTTCAATAATATTATATTTACTGCTGTTACTATATTAGTGGTTGTTGTGGGGAGTATTCACTATTTATTGGCTGGAAAATGGTATAGATCTCAATGGGAGACACCGTTTAAAGGTGATTACTCTGATTGGATTTTGGTCTTAAACAATTTCTTTAATAAATTTGTTAAATCTCCTTTACTAAAAGTACAAATTCAAAACTTTTTTAACAACCGAATTCAACTTAGCCACCATTATTCTTACTTTTTTGGGCACTACTTTAATTACGCCTTTATCGCCCTTTCTAGTATAGTAGCTACGCTTCCGAATACTGGAAGTGTGGATATTGTTAAATTTGTTTTAATATATATCATATTTAATTCAATTTCAAAAGATGCATATGAAACTATAACCTTATTTCCTGGATTATTACGTTTTGATAGTGATAGTGGGATATTACGCTTATATAGAATGTCGAATGTTTCATTTAGTAAGCTATATCATTCAAAAATTCAATTTCAGAGGTTTTTAGGTTCTGTTGAAATGTTTTGTATTGTTATAATCTGTTTATGCATTATCAAACCTAGCTTACAAGAAACATTTTTTATTAGTTGTGTGATTACTTTAAATTACTGTATTACCCCTCACATAACTACACTATCTACATATATGTTCCCGCATCTACATAATCAGCACTACTCAGAAATGGAAGATTATGTAGAGACAGAGTTTGTTATAGATAAAGTGGCTTATCAATTCCGACAAATTATATTTTTCTGCACAGCTACACCCTTTTTAATGTTAGTATTCTTAGAAATTAATACAGATTGGATTTATCTGATCATTGGTAGTTTGTTTGTTATTATAAGTTTTGTCAGCTTGAAATTGATTAAAAATATTATAAAAAAAGCCGAGTTCAAACTCAATCAAATGGATATGTAAGGGAGTTAGTATGTTATTACAAGTAAATAATTTAAACAAGGCATATAAAAAATCAGAAGATGTGTTGAAAAATCTCAACTTTAGTATGAATTCAGATGAAAGGGTTGCAATTATAGGTAGGAACGGTGTTGGAAAATCGACCCTTTTAAAAATAGTCTCAGGATTATTAATACCAAATGAAGGTTCAATTTTGTTTCAAAATCTAGATTTATTGAAAAAGCCTGAGCTTCGTAAAGAGATTGGTTTTGTCTTTACAGAACCAATATTTTATGAAAGTTTAACAGTGGAAGAAAATCTAATATTTATAGCCTCACTTTATAAGGTGAAATCAATTAAAGATACGGTTCGGGAGAGGATGAAAAAATTTAATATATATGATTTTAGACAAAAGAAAATTTCATCTCTATCCAGCGGTATGAAGCAAAAAGTACAAATTTGTGCATCTACCATCCATAATCCTAAATTATTAATCATGGATGAACCTTTTAATAAACTAGATTCCCTATCCCTTGAATTTTTATATGAATTTATATTAAATTTTGATGGCGGAATCTTATTTACGAGTCATGATAAAGAACACATATATAACTTAGCAACTAATATATTGGTTTTAAAAGATAAAGAAATATCACCTGGAATGGAACATCCAAATAAAAACGTTTCCCATACTGATTTTTATAAATGGTATGATGAAATTTTATAAAAAGGAAGGTATACCATGCAAAATAACTATTTTGAAACTGTAAAATTAACTTTTAAAAAAGACGTTAAATCAATTGAAACTTGGAGTGTGTTTTTTATTTTCTTTTTTGTTACATTATTTAGCTTGAAAAAGTTTGATAATGCTGGATTACCTATGTACATAAAAGTTTTTGCGATTTCTTTAGTAACGTTTATTATATGCTATCTTATTAAATGTTATAGAATCTTTAAGAAAAATAAAAAAAATTCAATTAAACAATAATTTAGGTTCTGTTCCAAATTATTTTCGGACTAATTCCAGCGAATAAAGCTGCAAAATTAGATCCGATTGAAGCGTTACGTTATGAGTAATTAATATTGTAGTAGAACTACACATTACCGTTCTAGTGGGCGGTTCGTAGCCTCTTGCATGAGGAAAGTGAACCGCCCGTTAGAATGGGTTATATAAATAGAAGGCGGCGTGTTATAATGGAAGCGAATTTAAATACACAAAAAGCTGGCGGAGAAAAGCCATCATTATTTGGAATGATCATTTCTCCTGGTTTACAGTTTGAGCGAATGAAAACGAGCGAGAAAGTTTGGGGTATGTTTTTCTTAGTTGCATTGTTACAAGGGCTTGTAGGTGGTTTGACGACATATGTCGTCAATACGTCACCTGAAATGATTAAAATGCAAAAAGAACTAGGTGAGCTTGCTGGAAAGGGTTCAATTACATCGGAAGTTATTTATGGAATTGGATCTAGTTTTGCTGGTGCAATAGTTGGAGCACTATTTATAGCAGTTATTTATAAAATATTTATGATGTTCTTTGGTAATGATACGCCTTACAAAACCTTATTGAATATTGTGGTTTATACAAACATTGTCCTTATTATTGGTGGACTTATTAATACAATTTTAAGTCTAATCTTTGATGGTGGAACGACTCAGTATACTAGTTTAGGGTTACTATTTAAGGAGGGTACATTTGCATACGGAATTGGTAATACAATTGAAATATTTTATGTATGGAATTTAGTTTTAATTTGGCTCGGATTACATATTACAGCTGGATTAAGCAAGGTAAAAGCATCAATTCCAATTATTGTTCTATTCATTATTAAAGCGGTATTCTTAGCGGCAATTATTGTATTAATAGCGAAATTTTTACCGGAGATTCCGATGTAAATAAATGATGTTCATTATAAATAGATTTAGTAAAAGATTTGCAACATTAATAACCGGTTCCTTAGCATACAAGGTACCGGTTATTTTGTTTCTAAAATGTGCCTAAACGTACAATTTTCTTTTTTTGATATGGTGACTGACTCATTAAAAAAATGTTTTAGACTATAGAAAAAAGGGTTCTGGTGCAAAAAATACTAGATAGAAACATAGAGTGTCAATTTCCTTTAAATTGCTAGCTTATGAAGCTAATCCAAACAATTTATGAATGAATTCTTTTTGATTTTGGACAGACTTTTTCCTTTGGAGAGTCTGTCCTTTTTTGATCATGTGCATAGCCTCTATCCCCGCAATAATTCGTTTAGCAGTTTGCAAGGACTTTAACCCAAGCATCGGGCGAATTCGTTTTTTAATGAAGCGATGATCCTGCTGTACGATATTGATGAGATATTTTACTTGTCTTAGTTGGATGCCTTCAGGCATCTGCTTTTCTTCTTTTAAATCTTGGATAGCGATGGGATAAGCTGGGTTCTTGTCTACAATTATGACACGAGGCTTAGAAACGTGCGAAAAAGCCAAGGCTTTCTTAATAAAGCGCTTGGCTGCTTGTTTATCCCTTGATTCACTTAGATAAAAATCGGTTCTGTTGCAAACTTTAAAAACATCGCAAAATATTGAATATATCATACATTCTTTTGAATAGTATCCAATGTTTATTCTAAATAATTGTATTTTAATTCTACATTTTTATGAGTTCTCAAAACTTTGCAACGGAACCGTATTTCTTCAGTATGCTCTGCATTTAAGTGATAAATAGTAGAATCTCCTGTACGTCGAATATATGATTCGTTATTATGTCCTTCTATATTAAAAGCTAATATTTCAAATGTAATCTTTTCTTCATTATCTAATGAAAACTTAATAGTACACCGAGAAATATTAGAGGAGTTTTCGAAAATCTTTTTCTTCCAAAAATCTGTTTTTGATACAACCTTTTTTGAACTAGTTAGTTTTTGAAATACGTCTTTTGCATCTTGACCATAATCTTTAATAATACCTTCAGCAATCGAATTTGTTTCTAGATATTTTATCTTTGAAATCGTATCAGAAGTTAGTTTTATTTTTTCTCTAGGTTCTATTAAAACAAAATAGATACACAAACTTACAAATATAAACAATATTCCTAACACTATTTTTTTCTTATTCATTAAAAGTCCCTCATCCCATTGCTGGTAATATAAGGGGTATATTAATATATAATGGGGTTTTGCTAGGATTTTTATTACAAATAGATTTTCTTTGTTTTTCTTTTATTAGTTTACTTTCATTTCCCCTTAAACATTAACTTCATACCAAATCTCTTGATATCCTCAACATACATAACAAAAGTATACATTCAAAATATGATAAAATAAGAGATGAATAACCATTCGATAGATATTCATTTTTCTGAAAATATATGTTATAATATACGTGTAAAAAGATTGGTATCTTTTTTATTCATGTTTAACTGACTTATACTTTATGGTACCCTGCCTAATATAAGTCTAAAAGTAAAAAGAACTGGCATCATGTCAGTTCTTTTTACTTTTTTATAATATATAAAATTCTAAACATACATAAATATTCATGTTATTCTGCTCTACGATACTCAATCTTGTTTATACCATACAATAAGATCAGAATATCTCCTTATCTAATAGATAAGGGGATATTCTACTTTTTCATTATGATAAAAACAAGTTAGTTACCATAAATATGAAAAGCAGAAATTAAATTGTTGTACAAGTTAACAAAATATTTTCTATACCCTTAACACTATCAACAATATATGTAGGATTGGATTGATTTAATTCTTCCAATGAACCATAGCCATATGTAACTGCGATAGAATCAATACCCGTATTGTTTGCACCAATTATATCGTGCTTACGGTCACCAATCATAACGAAATCGCTATGTTTATATTCTTGATATTTATCAAGTATATACTGAATGATTTCGGTTTTTGAGCTTCTGGTTCCATCAAGATTACTTCCCACCACAAGATCAAAATAACAGTCTATTTTGAAGTATTCCAATATCTTTTCTGAAAAGACAGTAGGCTTAGAAGTTGCTACGACTAAGATATATCCCTGTTTTTTCAAGAAATCTAAGAATAGAGGAATATCAATATATAATTCATTCTCAAACATCCCTGCTTTTTTAAACCTTTCTCTATAAAAACCAATTGCTTGTATTACCTCTTCGGTATTGAATCCGTAATACATAGCAAATGATTCTTGTAATGGTGGTCCAATAAAACAATCAAGTTTATTAAGGTTAGGTTCTAGAATACCCATCTTCTCAAGTGCAAATTGAACTGATTTGGTTATTCCTATCTTAGGATCAGATAGTGTCCCATCCAAATCAAATAAGATTATCTTATATTCTTTCAAACTAATCTCCCTCTCTACATGCAATATTTATCCTATCCCACCTTATATCATACTGAATATCTATTGATTATTTGCAAATTTCTATCTGTACACCCTATACATGTTAGGTAGACATAATTGTCGTTATCGACAATTATTTTCAATTTGGAATAGTAGTAATATACATTTTCTAGTTCATATGTACTTCTGTTGAATCTAGTTTGCTATAAATGGTGTTTTACGTATGTATTTAGAATTTGAAATTTCATCAATTAAAAAATCTGCAATATTGCGATTGGTAATTGTTAGTCCTGGCATATCAAATAAATTTTCTTTTATAGTTTTATTAATATCTTTTTCATATATAAATGGTAACCGAGCAAGTGTCCAATTTATCTTGCTTTCTTGGAGAATAA
>NZ_JABUAE010000074.1 GCF_013314535.1 Bacillus sp. Xin1
GTTTTTCGACGTACAATGAATTACAGGAGCTACTAACAACCGCATAAAATGTACAACTTTTTGTTGACACCACTTAACCTTAACAAAACTTCGCAACAGAACCCTTGATCCTAAGTCGGAATGTATTATTCTATTCAGAAGATACAATAGGCGTGAAATACGTACAAGAAATAACGGATGCGATACACAATATCCCAGATTCTATCCAAGATGGAAATGATAAATTTTTAGATTTTGAGTTAGAACTACTTAAGAATACACTTTCAAAAATGGATTTTGAAAGTGTGTTTGTACAAAACATCAAATTTTTCAAGCTGTACTATCTAGAGGTAGAGGGCCTATTGCGAAAAAAATATGCCATGATGTTATTCCATTCCTAAACTTAGAACAGTATGTAATTACACTGATTAAACACATTGTCATTGCAAATCAATTATTTTAGCATTATTCTTTCCATTGATACTTAAAATTACATAATCTTCTTCGTCATGGTTTATTTTATGGTCTTTAAGCGTATTTTTTTGCTCTCTGTTAATGGGTAAGATCACTATTTTTTGCTTTTCGCTCTTGTACTTATAAAAATCCTCGTAAACACTTTTATAATCAAACAGGCTTTTTTTGTTTATCTCCATCTGTTCATGTGTAGCTTCCTCAAAAGAGGGTTCGAAATTCTCAACGATATTGGCATTTAAAAAATTGATAATATAATCAGTGATTTTTATATGATTTTTTAGTTCCAGATCCAAATACATAGGCATGCTATTACACTCAAGAAGATAAAATTCTCCTTTATTATTTAATTTTAAATCTATGCCTGAAAATTCAAGTCCTAATATTTTCGCGGCTTCTAAGCAGACATTCTCGATTGAAGATGGAAGATGAATCATTTTGTAATTCAGTTTTCCCTTCGAAAACATAGGATCTGTTCTATAATCAATTGTGGATTTGTTAGATTCTCTTTGAATTTCATGTGCAGATAAAATTTCCCCATCTAGAGTATAGACCCTAATATCTTTTCCCTCTATATACTCTTGAAAAATAACGGGCTCTAAATTTAAAGACTTCATCTTTAATAATTCATCGCCGTTCACTTCTCTACAATAATATCCACCTACGAGAGGTTTATATACAATTCTATCCGTTGATTTTATGAACTCTTCTAATCTTTTGTAAGAGTTTGTGATACAAGTTTTTGGAATAGGTAATCCTGCATGAATCAGTTTATACAGTTGAAAGTATTTAGAATGGTCTGCAGGAGGATTTATCATTCTAACTCCATTAAGTTGCATGATTTGCAGCCAAGAACGTAAATTCTCGATTTGGCTTTTAAATTGCATTTGTTCATTATATGTATCTATATAAGGTGTATTAACTAATTGAGGTGTAAAAATCATGTTACTCCTAATAAAAATAGAACGAACATTATCTATATCTATTACCTTCCCGTTATAAATTAGCTTATTATCAATAAAGGAATATTCATTGCTATGAACAGGTCCTAATTCTGTGAAAGATATATTCCTTTTTTTTAGTTTATACATCAGATAATTACAATGAAAATCATCCATTGGGTTGACGATAAGTAAGGACATATTTTATTTCCTCTCTTAGAGCAAGGAGGACAAATAATTTAATCATTCAGGCAATCAAATTATTTGTCCTGTCTCTATCTATCTCTAATTATTAAAACCAGCGGTCTTCTTCTCCCAGAGCCATGGTAGTAACAGGACCATAACTAATTTGATTTAAATCTTCTCCATTAAGCTGAATCTCTTGTAGTGTTACTCCAGTTTTTTTTAGAATTAATTCACTTTGTTCTTGATCTAGTTTAATATTCATGTATATTCCTCCTGATTAATAAGTTTCAAATAGTAAATTTCGACAAAAATATCTAAAAACCTTTTTATTTTTTGAAAATTTGGTTCTGGCGCAAAAATCATTTGATAGAGACATAGAAACCTACATAGACTGTTCAATGGCAGATTATGAGGTTCTGGTGCAAAAACTTCAGGATAATTGCAAGTAATCTATAAATCTTGGACATACTGATACTATTACTCTAAAAAGGTGTGTGATTGGTATGGAAAAGAAAAATTTGTTCAAATGGAAGCACTATCAGCCTGATATTATCTTATTAACGGTAAGATGGTACCTACGGTACCATCTAAGTTTTCGTGATTTAGTGGAAATGCTGGAGGAACGGGGTTTATCCATTTCTCATACAACGATTATGCGTTGGGTTCATCAGTATGGTCCTGAATTGGATAAACGGATCCGACGCTACCTTAAACAAACAAATAACTCCTGGAGAGTCGATGAAACATATATCAAAGTAAAAGGGCAATGGATGTACCTGTATCGTGCTGTTGATTCGAAAGGAAACACAATCGATTTTTGCCTAAGCAAAACAAGAGATCAGAAGGCTGCAAAGCGCTTTTTCAAGAAAGCGTTGCGGGCTTTTCATGTTTCAAAACCTCGCGTGATAACAGTCGATAAGAATCCAGCTTATCCTATAGCAATTGAACAGTTGAAAAAAGCATACCTGATGGTATGCAACTTAGACAACAAAAGTATTTGAATAACATAGTAGAACAAGAGGTTCTGTTGCGAAGTTTTGTTAAGGTTAAGTGGTGCCAACAAAAAGTTGTATATTTTATGCGATTGTTAGTAGCTCCTGTAATTCATTGTATGTCGAAAAACCGAAGTCTGAACCAAGACTTCGGTTTCGTTTATATAAAGCATGAATGGTTTCGACGCCTTTCAAGATACGGGAAGCGTGGCGAAGATTTTGAAATCCTGCGGATTTGGAGAAACGTCGCTTCACATGCCTATGGTCCTGTTCAATGAGATTGTTCAAATGCTTGATTGTACAATGAGTTGTATTTATATAAAAGCCTTGTTCTTTTAATTTGTTAAATGCGCAAAGTAATGCTGGTGCTTTGTCTGTAGTGAGAACCGTTGGTTCTCTAAACGTTTTGACCAATCTTTTCATAAAGGCATAGGCAGCCTGATGATCCCGTTTTTTACGAAGTTGAATATCCAATGTGTGCCCGTCTTTATCAATTGCACGATATAAATAACACCATTTTCCTTTGACTTTTATATAGGTTTCATCTAGTTTCCAAGATAATTGAACGTTTTTATTTTTCTTCTTCCAAATTTGATAGACAAGGTTTCCATATTCATGAACCCAGCGCATGATAGTTGTTGGGTGAACCAAAACACCACGCTCTTTCAAGATTTCAGATACATCACGATAGCTTAAAGAAAAACGACAATAGTAGCCGACGGCTACTAAAATAATATCCTTTTTAAACTGTTTTCCTTTAAAATACCCCATATATCATTCTCCTGCTCACACTTTTTCTACAGGTTATCTCAGTTTAGAAATCTTTGCAACAGAACCCTTTATTTTACTTAAGAACAGAAGGTGAAGTCTTTTCTAACCATAGAATGCCATCATATTGTTCGGTAGGAATCATGATTTCTTCTTTTTCTTTTTTTCCCCAATAACTTGCTGCAGTAGGAGTAAACATCCATGACGTTTCTGGTCGGTTACTTTCTCCCCTTAGGTTAACAAAAACATGGGGACTTCCTACCGTACTGATTATTTTTTCAACACTTTGTTCTTCATGTTCGTTATGTACAAGAATAACATCTTTATTGCTATCATCCCAACTGCTTCCACTATACGCAAATACGCCAATCGTGTACATTTGGTTTTTGATGCGCTGCGGAAGATAATCCATCATATTTGGGCCAACATAATTGTATTGCTGCACCTTCGTCCAATCTAATATCATTTTTGAATTTTGTTTTCGAATATGATAATTATGCCCCCACACAATGATTTTTTTGTTTTTATACTGCATTTCAGTGAGCCATGCTAAGTTTTGTGCCATTTTTTGATCTCGGATATATGTAGCGTAGTCTTTAAGGTTAGGTGAGTAGATACCACCTCTAACTTTCATTTGAGCATCTAAATGCGTTTTAATCGCATCAATCCGTATATTAATTGATTTCTCCAGAAAGTTTACATCATACGTAGCATGAGGTGCAACTTGAGTCAATTCAGATTTATGATTCTGAATAAATGTTCTAACCTTTTCAAACTTGTTGATTACAGGCTGTATTTCAATTTTAAATTGATCATAGGGATATGTACCATCATATTCATTGTAATACCTATCCAGTTTAATCAACTCTGTTACTGCTGCATCAAATTCAGATGCCACTTCTGGACTTAGTTTTTGCAACCATTCTTTTGCATAGGAGTGGAATGAAGATTTATAAAACAAATTCATATCAAAACCAGCTAATGTGAGTGGCTTTCCTTTTTCTTTTTGTTCTTTCATATAGGTAAATAATTGTTCTACTTCTTCTGTTTGCCATACAGCGTATAAAGATTGTTTCAACGCTTCCGTAGCGGTTAAGTTATCAAAATTTTGTTGAACAGCTGCTGCTTCCCCAAGCCCTGATTCAAATGCAATCACATCATATCCCATTTCCTCATGTAAGTACTTAATCATACGTATTTTGGATTGATTCATTTCCTTCGCACCATGCGTACTTTCCCCAAGTACAACAATACGCTTGTCCTGTACGGCCTCTTTTAGAAATGATAAATCTTCTGTTGTTTGGGAAGTTGGTTCATTTAATATTTTTGCATGTCCGTTTAACCATTCCTCCCATTTGGGTTGGTCGACTGGTTTTTCTGCTGCAAATGCAACAGATGTAAAGGTTGTACAGGCAAGAAGAGTACTCATTAGCCCAAGTTTCCATTTTTTATGCACAACAACGCCTCCAAGAATCATATTTTTAGAGATTGAATAGAATCTGTATTAAAAATTTACTAATATTCCATTATTTATAATAATACATATACGAATTCTAAACAATATTAATATTCAAAAAATAAAATACCCTTCATACATATTGAAGAAACCTTCTATATAGGGGTCGCACCCCATCAAAATCAAGCTAAGAAAAGCAATACCCCCATATCCATCAACTTAAGAAAAATAAATGCCCCAGAACGAATTTTTGTTACAAGTTAGTACAAAAATTCGTTTTGGGGGTACTATAAAATCTTAGCTTGATGGGCATGTTCACATACCCCCAATTGTTAGATTATGTGTCTAACAATTGGGGTGCAGTTCATTTGAAGACTTCGCCTTTGTTTATATAGGGCATGAATAGTCTCGATACCTTTTATCGTACGTGAAGCATGACGAAGATTTTGAAATCCTGCGGATTTGGCAAAACGTCTCTTTACATGCCTATGATCCTGTTCAATGAGATTATTCAAATGTTTGATTGTACAATGGATTGTAGTTTGATAAAATCCTTGTTTTCTTAATTTGTTAAATGCGCAAAGTAATGCCGACGCTTTGTCTGTAGTGAGAACCGTAGGTTCTCCAAAATGTTTTACTAATCTTTTCATGAAGGCATAGGCAGCCTGATGATCCCGTTTTTTACGAAGTTGAATATCCAATGTGTGTCCATCTTTATTAATTGCACGATAGAGATAACACCACTCGCCCTTAACTTTGATATAAGTCTCATCCAAATGCCAAGATAAGCGTGCAGATTTATTTTTCACTTTCCAAATTTGATAGATGAGATTGCCATATTCATGAACCCATCGCATGATGGTTGTTGGGTGCACTGAAATACCACGTTCTTTCAGGATTTCAGATACATCGCGATAACTTAAAGAAAAACGACAGTAGTAGCCGACAGCTACTAAAATAATATCTTTCTTGAATTGTTTTCCTTTAAAATATCTCATGTCTAATTCTCCTAGATCCTGTTTTCTAGAGTGTATCCTCATTTAGAAAACTTTGCAACAGAACCGATATGAGGTTAGGCCTTGAAATATTCAATGTCATTTCTATAATTGTCGTATGCCGCTTTGTACTCCATAACGCGAGCTACCTCAGAAATGAAGGTTTCATCATAACCGGCTCTTCTCAGTAAATGCAATCCCATTTCCATACCAGAAGCGATACCGCCTGCAGTTGCGATTCTGCCAGAATCGACTATTCGAGCTCGACTTATTTTGCAAGCTGGTGCAATTTCGGCTAAGCGATCGATCGGTACTTTACCCATGCTCGTAGCTTCTAAATGATCTGGTTCTTTACGATTTGTGGCAGCAATGCCGTCCAAGAGTCCCATTCTGCCGTAAATCCATGAACCCGTACATACACTTGTAAGTAGAGTTGTTTCAGGAAGAGATTGGATGTATTGATGTAGTCGCTTATTATTCGTTTCTTGACGTGTACCAAAGCCGCCAGGAATCAAAAATGCATCCATGTCAGGCATATCATTGAAGCTGTAGTTAGGATATACAGTAAGACCTGCTTGTGTTTGAATTGGCTTCATAGCGTCTGCTACAAGAAAAACATCTAATTCTGGATCAAATCTTCTTGCAACCGAAAATACGCCGTACGGAGCTGCGTAATCAATCACTTCTGCATCCTTGAAAACGTAAATACCTAGCCTAAATCCTTGTTTTTTTCTCATTATTTTTCCTCCTTTTGGATTATTATTGCATCATGTGGAGTAGTCTTGCATCTCTACGAAAATTAATATAGCATGAAGTTGTGTATTTTACTTATGAATGTATTCGATACAACCTATTTCGTTTTTCGATATCAAGGAGGTTGTTTGTACTATGATTGAGCTATTGGAAGGGAAGTTTTTTAAAACATTTATTGCAGTGATTGAAGAAAAAAGCTTTAGTCGAGCCGCGGATAAATTAGGGTATGTCCAATCTACCGTAACCACTCATATACAGTTATTGGAACAAGCTTGTAACCAAAAGTTGTTTCATCGATTATCTAGGGGGGTAAAACCTACAGAAGCGGGTTTGAAACTTGCTAAATTCGCGTACCAATTTATTCATCTAGGCATGGCTTTAGAGGAGGCGATGAGTGAGCTGGATCAACCACAAGGGACCGTGCATATTCGTATGCAAGAATCTTTTTTCTTAACGCGTATGTCTCCGCTTATTCAAGAATTTATAGGCAGCTATCCAAAGATAAAAGTAAGGCTGGGAACAGGATTTCATCGAGATATTCTTAATCAGGTTTTAGAACACGCTGTGGATTTTGGTATTGTTCCCCAAAATCCGAATCGAAGTGATGTCATTTTCTACCCTTTAGTAGAGGAAAAGCTAGTTTTTATCGCTTCTGATGTATTGGTACAAAAAGTTGAATCTCACGGATTGGATATTCTGAATGGTGAAATAGTAATAAGTTTCGGAACAAGCTGTTTATACCATACACGAGCTAGTAAGCTTTTGCAGGAGGCTGGAATTGAAGGGAACAATGCACTGGAGTTTCCAAGTATTGAAATGATCAAACAATCTGTGAAATGTGGAATCGGTTTTGCATTGATTCCAGAAATGGCTGTGAAAAAAGAACTTGAAGAAGAACAATTCAAAGCGTTGCCATTATGTCCACCAATTTTTTCTACACATGGGCTTATTGTTCATAAAGATAGGGAATTGAGCTTTCCGGCAAAACTGTTCAAATCCAAAGTAATCGATTATTTCTCCTCAGAAATGACTACTGAAACTGAGTAGATTTTTTATATAAAGTTAGATTCCTTATAAGAGTAGGGAACCGCCTTGTCTTCGCTACTGATAATGGGACGTTATGTTAACCGAGCATGAATATAATATTCATAACATATTGTTTCTTTTTGTTAGTTACAGGACGATTCGTTTGTTAAATGTATCCGAAAAAAGAACGAATGTTTGCATTTTACTTGAAAATATTTGTAAACTTAATTTATAAGACTAAGTGGAGGGGAGAAATACAGTTGAACACTATTGATTTATTATTATTAAATCTAAAAGAAGTGAGAAGACGGAGTATAAAGGTATGGAAAGCAATTCCAAGTGATAAATTAGATTGGAAACCAGATGAAAAAGCTATGACTTGTTTAGAGATGATTCGACATGTACTGGAATCAGAACATTATTATCATCTGGCTATTGAAAATAGGGGAAGTCTAAAAGAATATAATTCTCCATTTGAAAACAGACCTTTTTTATCTGTCGAAGATGAACTGAATTTTGCTGAGATATATCACAAACAATTTTTAGATACTGTTCGTTCTTTTTCTAATGAAGATCTAAATACTATTAAAATTGATCGTTCAAATGTAGGGTATATTCGTTCTTTAGGGGATATGTTAATGCGTATAGCATATCATGAGGGTGTTCATACAGGACAAATGTTAGATTATATGAGAACAATGAAAATTGAACGCCCAAATATATGGGATTAATAATTTCACTACCAATAACGATAATTATGTAAACATTTAATTTTAAATTCACAGCAAGTACATACTTTTTTTGTAAAATATAGTTACAATTGGAAAGAGGTGATTGTACTGGTTAAATATAAGTCTTGTATTGTTGTAAGCTGTGTTAGCATAGGGATTTTGGTTACAGGTATCATTGGATGGAATGAAAAAACAGAGGCTATACAAGTTAATAAAAATGCATCATCTTTTGAAGTTAAAGAGCATGACCAAGGTATACATTGGATTTATGATTTATATGGTATTGAAAATCAGATAGGCTTTATTAAGCAACCTATAGTTGTAAATCAGAGTAAAACATATGATTGGTTTTTGTGGGGAACTGAGAAATTAAGATCTGATCAATTGCTTAAGATTACCGCTATTCATCCGAATACAAAACAAGAAATTCAAATTGCAGACATAAAACATATAAACCAGTATGGTCAATCTATCCACTCTTTCTATGAAAAAACTAACATATTACCGTTAAGTAATTCTGTTAGCAAAAACAGTATAAAGTTTATTTCACATCAAGCGATAAATATGAAATTCCCTAAAAGTGGGACCTGGAATCTTAATGTTTTAATTGGAGATAAGAAATTTCCGCCTATTCCTATTGAAGTAACAAATCAAGAAAAAATATTAACTCCTTTAAAATAGATATTTAATTGTTTATAAAAATCCCTTCAAAATTAAAATGAAGGGGTTTTTATATAGAATTATAGATATGTTGACTTCTAATAAGTGGTTTTATGTGAAATAAGGGTACCGTCAGGAAAATGTAGATTTACAAGAGTAAAGGTATGAGAGGTGCGCATTTTATGAAATATTGTACTAAATGCGGAAATGAAAATAATGATAGTAATAGGTTTTGTGGACATTGCGGGGAGGATTTTAGACATAACACAGTTAGGGAAAATGTCGTGAGTAATTCAAGTAATAGTATTGAAATTTTCTCTTTAGTTGGTTTTATACTTGGAATAGTATGTTGGTTTATTAACTTGTGGGGGATTGTTGGAATTATAGCTATTGTATTTTCAATATTGGGGTTAAATAAGAAAGTGATAGGTACTAATAAAGTATTTGCTATTATCGGAATGGATTCTGGAATAATCAATGTTTTAGT
>NZ_JABUAE010000075.1 GCF_013314535.1 Bacillus sp. Xin1
TCAAATCCGCAGGATTTCAAAATCTTCGTTATGCTTCACGTACGATAAAAGGTATCGAGACTATTCATGCCCTATATAAACAAAGGCGAAGTCTTCAAAGAGACCCCGCCTTTTCAACATACAATGAACTTCAACAATTACTAGCTACTTCTTAAACATTGTTCCTCATTTACCAACCTGTTTATGTTTTTTTCAAACTTTGCAACAGAACCCTAATCAATATTTAAAGTTAATAAAATCACACTTATTATATCAGTTTAAGGCCCTTACATTTTAAAGCTGCATTATAACGTGAGTTAACTTTCAATTTTTTGAAAATTTTACTGAGGTGATATTCAATGTTTCGGCTTGACATTTGGAGATTTTCTGCAATTTCCTTATTAGTCTTTCCAGCTGAAACCTGCTTCATAATGTCTAACTCTATATTTGTTAGAAGACTCTCTGTATCAATTTCCTTAAACTCTATATTGTCTAACAATTTTTCTGGAAACACCACCGTTCCTTTTAAACATAATAATATACTGGCTACAATCATACTATCCGTATAATTTTTATTAATAAATCCTCTAACTCCAGCTTTCACAAGGCTATTAAAGTAAGGATAAATCTCTTCATCATTGAACATAATCATAATTTTTGATTGGGGTTTTATATTTAATGTTTTAATAGATAATTCTAATCCATTTATTCTAGGTATATGAAAATCATATAAAAATACATCTATCTTATCTTTAGACGTATTTAATATTTTTAATGCTTGTTCACCACTATAGCATACCGAAATTTCCATATTATACCTTTTTAGAATTTGAGTTATAGCAGATGTTAGAATCCTATGATCACCTACTAATAAAATACGAATCATATTAATATATTCCTCCTAAAAGTTTTTCATACATGAATACGACAACCATATAATTTATTTGGTGTATTTTGTTATTTTTTAGTATTTTTTTACGTTTCTTATAATATTATCCTATTTTATAATAAAAGTGTAATAAATAACATTTACCGGGGGGTGTTAGCATGCGTAAGTTACAAAAAGCTCAAGTTAAAAACTATGGTGCATTTTTGACTGTTACTCTTTCTAAAAAGAGTAAACCAGGTGATGGCAAATTTGGCCGTGGGGTTAAAAGAGGATAATTAAAATTATGATATTACAAAGTGTATGAAGGGGAGCCGTAAGGCTCTCTTCTCCTTTATCATCCTAATATAAACAAGTTAACGGAGGGTTAGTATTGATTATTACTCGTAATAAGAATACATCCACTACGAATTTAGAGAATGAGTGTATTGTCTTACATAAAGGAAGTGGACAATATTTTGGTCTAGAAGGAGCTCTAAAGGAGCTTTGGATGGAAATAGAAGAAGATAAAAAGGATACTAAAGATATAGTATTAAAGTGGAAATCTAAGTTTGATCAAGATGAATCAGAATTGTCTTTAATATTAAATGAGATGATTGAAAATCTTATAGAGAATGAGTTATTAAATATCGAGGATGATATTTGTGAATAGTAAATCCTATCTAAAGAATCAAGGGTATTTTACTACAACTCATGCTTTTGTAAGGATGATGTTGTTAGAATATGATTTTGAAGAAGCGTATGAAAAAATAGCAATCCATATGTACCCCTTATATACAAGTGCCAGTGCTAGAAAGATTAAAGATATAGAGACAAATGAATTGCGAAATCATGGTAAAATCCTCTACGATTTAGATGAAAATGATCATCTTATTACTTCATGTGTTTCAATCGCTGTGACTATTCAATCCATTCTATTTAGTAATGGATTGGATGCCAATCTATTAATTGGTGTTAAGAAAATTGATAATAAATTATTTTCCCATGCATGGGTTGAATTAGAAAATGGAGAATCCATAGATCCTAACAATAAGAATAAAGATTTACAAGTCTTACAAAAATATAGTATGCATACCTATGCTGAAAGGTGGGTACTATCCCTAATATGAAAATTTGGTTCGGAATGCAAGGTAAAAGTAGTTATATATGGGATAAATGGTTAAGTTCCATAAGTAAGTGGGGAAGTACTACGGATTTTAAAATTATAAACAATTCAACAATGTTCATGGCTGAGACGATTATAGATTATGATGAGAATAGGTATATAGATCGACTACATAAAGTTAGTATGTCTGCCCCTATTATAATGGATGGGTGGATAAATGGAGAGTTAACAGCCAAATCAAATGGTGTGGATTTTTTTTTCGATGATTATCAAGATTTATATCAAAAATTAAATAGCAGTAATACTAAAACATTATCTTCATCTAATGGGGAATTTACAATACTTTGGTGGGATGAAAATATTCAAAGTTTAACAGCAGTAACAGATATATATGCAACACGTCCCATCTATTATTGGTTAAGTTCAAAGGGAGAATGGTTTATATCCAATGATATTCGTATACTTTTACTAGTCCCAGATATTCCTTTTCAAGTAGATGAAGAAGTATGTAAAATGTTTCCCACTTCTGGATTTGCTGTGGGAGAAAATGGATTTGAAGATCGTACTTTTTTTAAAGGGATTAAGAAACTACCGGCTGCATCCCTTGCTTATTTTAAGTTTAATTCCATACAGACTCGTAAATATTGGGGAATATCTAATCTTCTTGATAACAAAAATATAACCAAAAATGCTACTCCTCTATTTCGAGAATTATTTCAAGAAGTAACAAAAGATCGTTTGAAAGATAAAAAACATATTGTAGAGCTAAGTGGAGGGCTGGATTCTGCTACAGTAATGGCAGCAGCTATTGCAACAGAAAATACAGAAAAAATATTGGCTGTAAATATTTCTTTCTCAGATCCAGACATGTTTCTAAGTCACGATAGGGATCTTGTTAAAAATATGATAAAAGATTTAAATATTCCTGGGTTAATTATCTTGGGAGATAAAACTGCTAGAATCCCTAATGCTGAAATTGGTCGCGATCCCCTTTGGTTTATTGATGGACCTGATCCCCGAGCTAATGCATTAGTAAATGAAACTTTTACTGTACTTGCTAGAGAATACGGGGCCTCGTCTGTATTAACCGGCGAAGGTGGTGACTTTCTCTTTAGTGGAGGGGAAGCAGTAATTGATTCATTAATTCGACAAGGACGATTTAATGAATCCTATGACATTCTAAAAAAGTGGGCAGGTAATAATACTCTGAAGATGTGTAAGTTAGCATTACAGTATGGTTTCGCTCCCTTCCTTCCGTATATAGGGGAAAAACTATATTATAAACTTCTGTGGTCAGATACAGAGTATGAATTGCCAGAATATTTCACTAATAAACATAAGGAAAGGGAGGAAAAAATTAATAAGGAAGATTATCAGAGATATCAACAGAGCAAAAAGTTATTGTCTTGGGGAAAAAGATATCACTTTGATTTTCTCTGGCCAAGGGCAAGATATATGGATTCAATAGGAGTATCTTTACCTGCATATCATCCTTTTCTAGATAGACGTTTAATAGAATTCTCTTTTTCCGTTTCCCCAGAACAACATTTTGACATTCTAAAAGGACAGATGGAAAACTATGCAGGGTCTAAAATGCTATTGCGTAAGTCCTTTACTGATATTCTACCTTCTTATATTTATAATAGATCGACAAAAACTACTTATGCTCATATGGCAAGGAAAAGTTTTCTTAATGACAGAAAACATATTTTACAATTATTCCTTCCTGGAGAGCGTATTTTAGTTGCTGAAATGGGAATTATCAACACGGATATGTGGTGGAAACATCTACTTGCAATGGCTATACGTTCTGAAGACCCAAATAATGACTTAGGAATGGGTTATCAATATATGAGATCTGTTATTGACTTAGAAATCTGGCTAAGAGAGGCAAGTCAAGGTAAAGACCATCTCCTTGAACGTAGTCGCCCAAGGAAGCCTCGATTAATGGCTGATATAGAAAAAGTCAATATAAATAAGAAGGGTAATTACAGTTATTACTCATATAAGTAGAATTAACTCTATGTAAAAGGTGAAGAAAATGAAGAGGAATCTGTTATTAAGAGTAAAAGAGAACTTGTTACATATAAAAGAGTTACTGCACATAGTGAAATTACTCGGTACTATGGTATGGAGATCAGGTCCCATATTAATGATTTTTATTTTCCTTTTCATTATTATAGAAGCAGTAGTTCCATTATTGCAATTATATGCTTCTAAAAAGATTATGGATGGAATCCTTAATCAGAGCTCTATAACGCATACAGAGTTATGGGCAATGATTTATGCAAGTAGTCTAGTCATGGTTGGTATCATAAAGCCTATAGAAACATGGGTGAAAACTTTACTTTCAGAGAAATCAATGATAACTGTAAATAGTTTTTTACTTGATGCTTTTGAACGTATTCCAGGGATGCGTTTTTTTGAAGAACCTAAATATAGAGACAGATTGGAAACATTACGTGACCGTTCGACTTGGTTACCTTCCCAGTTTATTAATATTAGTACAAGCCTGCTAACAGCTATTATTTCTCTAATAGGTGTTGTGTCCATGATTGCTTACCTTTCCCCTATATTAGCTCTTATACTCCTTATGTCAACAGCACCATTTGCTTTTGTACATAACCATTATAATGAAATGGAATGGGAATACCATAAAGAATATGCTCCTATAAGAAGAAGGATATCTTACACACGGGATTTATTACTTAATAGACAGCCTGCAAAGGAGATCCGTTTGTTTGGTTTAGGGGAATATTTTCTCAGTATATATAAATCAAATTTTAAAACTTTGTATACTATGTTAAAAAAGATTCAGGTCAAGAGCTCTCAGTGGTCAATTATATTTGGATTAGTATCAGGAGCTGCAATGGGGGGAGGATATTTTTGGATTTTATCCCAATCTAACTCTACAAGTCTCTCAGTAGGTGATATCTCTTTGTACATAGGTGCAGTTTTACAGTTGTCTATTTCACTTAGAGATATAGCAAAGGAAGGCGCTGATACAGTAGATATATTGAGAATGGGAAAGGATTTCTCTATATTCATGAACTCTGAAAAAGATATTACTCCCTCTTCAAGACCTAAGGATATTAGGGAACAAAATGCATTGGATATTGAATTAAAAAATGTTAGCTTTCGTTATCCCTATAAAGAAGAGGCAAGCCCTGATAACCAAGGGGGAAATTCTAAATATGTTTTAAAAAATATCAATCTCTCTATTAGGGCTGGGGAAAGGGTTGCAATTGTAGGAGCTAATGGTTCAGGCAAAACTACGCTTATAAAATTACTATGTCGTTTTTACGATTTTAATCGTGGACAAATTAATATTAATGGGACATCTATAAAAGACCTTAATGTTGAACAGATAAGAGAAAAAATTGCAGTTGTATTTCAGGAATTTGGACGATATGAACTTTCATTAAAGGAAAATATAGTCATAGGTGATATTAAATCTTCACACAAAGAGGAACAACTCCACAATGCTATACAGGCTACTAAATTAGACAGAATTATAAAAGATTTACCAAAGGGCCTAGAAACTTTGATTGGTCCTGAGTGGGGAGGAGTTGATTTTTCCGGGGGACAGTGGCAACGAATTGCATTAGCTAGAGCATTTATGAAAGATGCTGGCTTAATAGTATTAGATGAACCAACTGCTTCCTTAGATATAAGAGCAGAATATGAAATTTTCCAGCAATTTCACAATTTTACACAAGGAAAGACAGTAATAATGATTTCCCACCGTTTTAGTACTGTTAGAATGGCAGATCGTATAATAGTACTAAAAGACGGAAGCATTGTAGAGGAAGGGAATCATGATGAGTTAGTAAATATAAATGGTGAATACGCAAAGATGTTTAGATTACAAGCTAAGTCTTTTCAGGGGAAGGATGAAAGTCTTTGCTAAAGTTTTATATATTCTTAAAAAAAGTTCCTAAATATCTTTCTCTAATATTATATAGTCTAAAACTATTTTGGAAATGTGATTCTTCAAAGAGTGTAATATTACTTTTTATAACCCTTATAAATGCACTATTAGGACCTCTTCTTGTATGGTTGAGTGCTAAAGTAATAGATGGAATTACTGAATCACCTTTTGATTTTTCTTCTTGGAATAGTGTAGTTTGGATATCTTTAATATATATTGGATTAACTCTAGTAGTAGATGCTTTGCAGCCTATATCTGAGATGCAGAAGCGTCTACTAACTGCTAAATTAGAAGCTCATATCGATGAATTACTAATTAAGAAAGTTAATGCAATGTTAGGTATTTCAATATTTGAACAGTCCTCCTTTCATACTAATTCTCAAATTATTAAATATAACGAATACTTTGTAACAATGTGGATAAATATAATATCTCAAACTTTCAGTGGTCTTGTAATGATAATAGCCAGCAGTTTTCTAATAGGAAAATTTGCTTTTTGGATACCCATCATATTTCTATTATTAGCTTTACCAAAAATGTTTTGGGAGGCTAAGTTAAATAACGCTACTTTTGAAGGTCGTCCAGAAGTCCAAGAACTTAGAAGAAGAGCTGAGTATTATTCTGGAGTGCCACTTTCTCCTTCTACTGCTAATGAAGTGAAAGTGTATAGTCTGGTACCTCTATTTAAATCCCTTTATCGAAGTACCTCTACTCAATTACTCCATACTATTTCTAAGGATCAGAAAAGGTTAGCCTTATACCAACTTTTTTGGTCTGTTTTACAATCTATAACTGTAGGAATCATTGTTATCTACATTGTAAAACAAGCAATTAAAGGGGAAGTAACTGTTGGGGATTTACTACTGTTCATAGGGGCCGTGGTTCAATTTAATGAGGGAGTAAATGAAATGTTTGCAGCATTTGCAATTGGTGCTAGGGAAACTAGACACTTAAATAATATATTCACTTTTCTTAACAGTGCTGTAGATATGCAAGATGGTGCGCATACACTCTCAAACGAAAAGAGGGACGGATATAGGCTTGAGAATGTATCTTTTACTTATAATGGTTCTAAGGAGATTATTAATATCCATAACCTAAGTATACCCTTACATAAAACTACAGTACTAGTAGGGGAAAATGGGTCTGGTAAGACTACTCTTCTAAAATTACTCCTCCGATATTTTGATTTAAATCAAGGAGAGATATACTATAATGGCTTGCCACTAAAGGATTATAAAACTAATTCTTTTCGAACAAATACAACTGCCGTCTTTCAAGATTTTTTACGGTATGAAATGACCCTTAGGGATAACATTAGTATAGGAAATATATCTTTTAATAATAATTTAGATTTAATAGAGAAGGCATCTCAACTAGGAGGTGTAGACCATTTCCTAAGTAAGCTAGATAAAGGATATGATACAGAATTAGGTAGGCTATTTGGTGGTAGAAATCTATCTGGAGGGGAATGGCAAAGGATAGCCATATCTCGTGCCTTTATGCGTAACAAGACTGCGAGTCTCTTAGTATTCGATGAGCCGTCTTCAGCATTAGATGCCTTTATAGAAGAAGAAATATTTGATAAATTAAATAAACTTAAGGAAGGGAAAACAGTAATAATTGTATCACATAGATTAAGTACGGCTCGTTTTGCAGACAATGTTATTTTTCTTGAGCAAGGCCAAGTGCTGGAAACAGGCACTCACGATGAGTTAATAGCTAAGAAAGGAAAATATGCAGAATTATATGAACTACAGGCCCGAAAATATCTGTGAAGAGAGGAGATAAAAATGGATAGGATAAATAGAATGCGTACTTTTCAAGACGATGATATGAATATAATGGTATCTTGGTTTGAGGATTCAGAGGTTCATAAGAGGCTTGGTGGTATGCTGCCTTTACAGGAATGGTATAGTTTTGCCAAGGATAATAAAAGTTATAACATATGGGTTGCTGAGCAAGAAGGAAAGATAATAGGAATAAGTATGGTGGAAATAGAAGAAGGAACGGGAAGCATTGCTCTACTAATTGACCCATCCTTACGAGGAAAGGGATTAGGAAAAGAAATTATAAGAAAGACAATGTTATTGGGAGAAATGAAGGATCTTAAGAAATGGTTCGCAGGAATTGAGATGGATAATATAGCTTGCTTAAAATGTTTTGAATCTAATGGCTATTCATATGAGGATATTAAGCCAGATGAGGATGGCTACTATTCTCTTATATATATCCCTGATGTGGATTAAGGGAAGGATGATTATAAAACAGATTAAGATGTTTCTGTTCTTCGTGTTATTATTTGAATTTTTACACCCTTCGTATCAGGTAGCTGCAAATATTAATAACGAAGAAGCTGATTATACTTTTCTTATATATATGATTGGTTCAGACATGGAAAGTGACTTCCATATGGCTAGTGATGATATACAAGAAATGGTAAATATTGACTCCTCTTCTAATATAAATGTAATTCTTCAAACAGGTGGAGCTAAGAAATGGACTAATCCTAATATTAGTAATGATACTAACCAGCGATGGAAAGTTGAAAAGAATAATTTAAAACTTATTAAGAATATTGGAATGAAAAATATGGATAATCCTGCTTCATTAGCTGATTTTATCAAATGGGGAATGAAAGAGTATCCTGCGAAACGGTATGTACTATTATTTTGGGGACATGGATTAGGTGCTGTTGATGGTTATGGAGGGGATGAAAACTACGGAAACAAGAAAATGAAAGTAGATGAGTTAGAATCAGGAGTACAACAGGGAATGAAAGGTACTCAAAAGAAATTTGATTTAATAGGATTTGATAATTGTAAAATGGCTAATTTGGAAACTGCCTATGCACTTCGGAAATATGGCAAGTATATGTTAGCATCTGTGGATTATACAAATAGGAATGGCTGGGATTATGAGGTGATGCTCAAGGCTGTGCATGATAATCCTTCTATAAAGCCTAGGACTTTAGGAAAAGAAATTGCCAAAGGCTATCTTGCACAGTCTAAAAAGAATGGAGAAACTGAGGACTTACAGCAATCTCTTATAAAACTAAATGGGGTAGATAAAGTTGTGAAATCTTTAAATGAATTCAGTGTTAAGATGAATCATGCCCTGGAATATACTTATTCTAAACCATTTCTACACTATGCGAGATTAAATGCAGAGGATTATGCGGATGAGTCTGATATGGTGGATTTAGTGGACTTATCACAGAAAATTGGTAAACACATAGGTGCTCGCAAAGAAGCAAGAGATATTAAAAAAGCAGTAGAAAACGCTGTGGTCTATAATATGAAAACCCCTGAACATCCTATAGGAAAGGGCATCTCTATTTATTTTCCGGGTAGAGATAAGGAATCTAGGTTTAACGAAAAGGCCAGCATATATAGAAATCTAGAATTTAGTAAATACTATAAGGACTTTATAGAGAGATATTCAAAGTAACTTGTCATGCTTAGAGTATAATTACTAGTTTATAATCCTGGGTACTTATTACTCTAGATAAGATACGAAATAA
>NZ_JABUAE010000076.1 GCF_013314535.1 Bacillus sp. Xin1
AAAAACGCCTATATAGGCGTTTTTTTGTTTCATTAGTTTCATGTATCTAATGATATATAACTAACTTATATTATTTTTAACTAAAATACTGTGAATAAAAAAATAAAATAAGGAAAATTAATGTTTTACTTAAGAACCTAATAAAAAAGAAACTGAGATATTATCACTTGAGAGCATTGATGGTAACTTTCGCAGCTTGAGCGATAAGTTCGTTATTATAGGTAGCATTTTTTGTATCGCGACTGGATAGAATTGCAATGATGATTGGCTCTCTATTCGGTGGCCAAACGATAGCAATGTCGTTTCGCGTTCCATAGCTTCCGGCCCCAGTCTTATCACCCACCACCCAGTCTTCTGGTACGCCAGCACGGATTAGTTGGTCTCCAGTAGTGTTTCCACGCATCCAATCTGTGAGGATTTTACGCTTCTCAGTTGGAAGTATATTGCCAACCGTGAAAGCCTTAAGATTAGTAGCAAGCGCTTTTGCTGTACTTGTATCACGGATGTCTCCTGGAGTAGCTTCATTCAAATCTGGTTCAAAGCGATCAGCCTTGGTAACCCTATCACCAATCTGTCTGAGCTTTTTTTCAAACCCTTTTGGACCGTCTAATTCTTTAAATAAAAGGTTCCCCGCTGTATTATCGCTGTAGCGAATCGCAGCATCTGCAATCTCCCAAAGAGTCATGCCGGTATCCACGTGTTTCTCCGTAATTGGTGAATACGTAACTAGATCATCTTTTGTATAAGTGATCACCTTATCAAGTTTGTCTATTGAGTTTTGCTGGAGCAAGGCTCCTGCAGCCAGAGCCTTGAAAGTTGATGTGTAGGCAAACCGTTCATCAGGTCGATAAGCGACTGTTCGATTTGTACCGGTATCAATAGCATAGACACCAATCCGAGCATCAAACTTTTTTTCAAGTTGAACGAACTCTCGACGAGCCCCATAATTTGTATGTTTTGTTTGCTCTATTTTTTCTTTTGCTTGCACCTTTAAAGGTTCACCTGTAAATTGTTTTATACTTGCAAGACCTAAACTTAGTATTCCAACACACATTCCTATTTTTATCACCCTCATACTTTTCAAAATAATCATTCCTTTCATTTTTTGTAATACAGAAACTAGATATCAAATTGGATACAATGCATCTTATTTGATATCCAGTTTTTAAAAGTACATTTAATAGACAATGCGAGTAATGATTTTGTTCCATAATTTATAAAAAATAATTAACTTTAAAATAAAATAGAGCATGCCGCTCTATTGAGGTCGCATGCTCTATTACTTATTTCATTTGTGATGGTGTAATACGGTCTAGCCGTAGATGTGGTTTTGGTATAAAATCGTACCGTTTGAAAAAAGAGGTACTGTTTTGAAAACAGTTTCATATTGTTCAATTGAATTCATAATTTCTTCATGTCGTTTTACAGGAAGTATAACTTATCCAAAGTGAAAAACTAATTTTGTAATAAAATCTAATATAAATATATATCTTATATATTAAAAATATAAAGATAAAACTTATATAGGACTAATAAATATGGTTTTATCCTTACTGTAGCAAGGACTTTGAAAATAATATAGCGTAAAAAATCACAAATGGTAGTATTTAACAACGGAAAGGTAAGCATAATATCGATATAAAAACTACAAATAATCATAAACAAAATCATATATTGCTACATAAAAAATGAAACAAATTAATGCATTGTTAAACATATTTATTCACTTGCTTAATTCTGTATTAATCCACTGAATTTCCACAATTTTATTTTATTTACCCACAAACAATTCACATTAGGTGCTAAGTCATTAACATAATCCAGATTTACCACATAACTCACACAAATATTGATGATTTTTGATAGGTAAGTTACTAAAATGCCTTTATATCAGTAATCATAGTATTATGTTATTCACATTCGACTATATTTATCTACTTATACACAAAATTCAACTTTTTTCTTGCGATTATTTGTAGGTATTTGAATGCATTAAGGCTGTTCATAACGTGTTTATATGAAAGTATGTGTGGAAATTTAGTTAGTTATAGTACAGTTCTTGTATAGGAGTGCATAAAAAAAGACTCTATTATGAATAGAATCGAGGGAAATCGGTTGTTATAAGGAATTAGTGCAAGGCCTTCAAATAACAGAATCAACACGAATAGCCCTCTACTTTTAATTTTTTCAAAAATAGAGAGCGGAGTATTGTTAATTGGTTTCAATTACTTCAAGTACTTGTTCAGCTGTTGTTACTTGAATACCAGCGCGTATTAACTTTTCAAAGGCACACATAAATGTAATCAAATTGAAGTCATCTGGTACTTCAATAACACGAAGCGTTTCTTTAGGTAATCTATCTATCTTTTCAATGAACAATTCGCGAATATCACTAGGAATAAAGCGCTCTTTATGTCTTCTTGCTTTTAAAAGTTCACGTATTTCAATTTCTAAAGCCATATAAGCATTTAGATTTGTACCTTGTTCATAGGCGTACTTTCTAAACAGCGTTTCTTCTTGATACTTTAGATAGTTGCGGTGATATGATTCCTCTGTAACAGGTACAGCAAATTTGTATTTTAGTAACTCAAATGTTTTACGGAACAACCGTTTCATGTTTCGAAGAGAGTACATAGAGAAATGCAATCCGAAATCAAATACAGCTTGTTCTTTTTGCTCTTTTGGTACATGTTGTGTAATAAGAGGATAGATACCTTCCTTAGCTGCCGTATCAAGAATTTGATATTGTGATGTTTGGTTTAATAGTTTCTTCAGTGTATATACTAACTTACTTGGATATTCTTCATTACGATCTATCATGTCACGCAAGCTATGAATTACACTACGAATTTGTCGGTGGCATGTATATTTAAGCACATGAATAAATTTATTCATGTCTTTTGTAAATTCACCAATATTCATATCTTGTAGCACAGATTCAATAAAACGAGCTTTACGAGCATAAGTAACCTTTGGCGTGAATGGATCACGATACTGTACTTCGCCTGTTTCTTTTGTACATAAGAAATCCGTATGTAAGGAGAGGTATAAAGTCGTATATCTTTTTTTATTATTAACCCCCTTTTGTAACTTGCAAATTTTGAATAGGGGAGTTCCTGTACATGGTAGTGCAGTTGTTAATTCTGTCATAACCGCACGGATTTGATGCGGGTATTTCTTATGTAAAAAGCGGTACATCCCACCAAAATGAGTTTTATTTCCTCTTTCATCCTGTTTGTCCAAGGAACGTTTTAGTGTAGTTTCTCTGTGCTGTTGCATCGCAATGTCCAAGAATAGTTTCTTAGCTGCAACTGACAGCTCAAAGAAATCCTTTGTAAATACCACTGGGCTAATATAAACATAAGGGTTTGCCTTTTCAGTTTCTTCATTCATAAAATGAGTTAGCTTTATGGTATAGCGGCCATCTAATTCCTTTTCAATCGTGACAATGTTATGTAGACTTAGTTTTTTTAATGCAATATAGAATTGAGAATGCTGTATGTAAGCAAATTCTTCTTTATATTGCTTGTAATCTTCCCACATCATATGTACTGTTACATTTGGAATGACCCCATTCGTGTAACATTTCTTGTGTAGGTATAAGAAGACTTCTAAATCTGCGTTTGTAATACCATATAATTTATGTCTCCTTCCCATTGTTTCAGAAACAGCAGACAGGGTACGACGTGAAAAAGATGGTTTCGCTTGTTCTACAAAGCCATCTACATCTGCAACACGTTCTTCATATGTCATTTGATCTAGTAGATCTTCAAGGTATGTATCTTTATAGCTGTAGTATTTCTCTTCGAAAGTTTCAACAAGTTTTTGCCAAGACTTCAGTGTTACTAATACTGCATTTGTAGATTGTCCATTTAGACCACGTTGGTTATGAATAATAAATGATTTTCCCATCTTTTTCACCTCCTACCTGTAAACTCAGAAATATATGCCAGGATACTATAAAATATACCAATTTTGATTATAGCAAATCGGAAATTGTCAAAAGGTGCTCCTTTAAGGGGGATTTTGAGAAGATGAAACACAACATAAAGCCAGTTGTGACAAGGGATACAGGATTTTCTTCATTTTTTTTTGTGTCAAGGATATGGCAAAAACCGTTTCATGTTTTGGATGTGTCAAATTATTAGTGAAACAGTAGGGGAATGTTGATATACAAGGGATAAATGAACATGTTTCATGTTTTTAGGTCAAGGATATGGCAAAAATGTTTCATGTTCATATATAAGTCATTTATTATAGAAACATCCATTAAATGTAGTGGTATGAAGGGTTATAAGAGAATTGAAAAGGATATTAGGTCAAGGATATGGCAAAAATCGTTTCATATTTTAAAATTTACAAGGTCAAGGATATGGCAAAAGTGTTTCGTGTTTTATATGTAGCAGGAAAAAGTAAGTAATTAAGGTAATCCCTTGATACATAAGGGTTTATGAGTGTTTCTTATATTTGATAAGGTCAAGGATATGGCAAAAATGTTTCAGGATGATCTAGGATCCGTTTTGTACATAGAAGGGAAAACGGTTGAGATATATGAGTTTATGGGATGTTGAAAAAAAATTGAAAATATATAATCGGAATAATTAAAATTAACTAATGTTTCATCTTTTGAATTTTAGGTCAAGGATATGACAAAAATGTTTCAAATAGATATGAATGAATCTAGCTCATTATATACGTGTTTTTCATGTGAAATAACAGCTTATATAAGGGTATGGTAACGAAAATGATAAGGGAAAAAGAGTGTTTCATATTTATAAGTAAGGTTAACAATATGTCCAAAAGTGTTTCAGGTATTAATTCCTTAGATTAATTGATGGTATATTAGTTGGTAATGTATAATAAATGTTATTTCACTTGTACAAACAAGACAAAAGCGTTTCATTATTTTTTTTGAACATAACAGAATCGGAAAATAAGAATGATTTATATGTAATTCGCTAAATATTGGGTTGTCTGAAAGGAATGTACGAAAGGAAGGAGTGACAGCGTGGAGAAATTAGCACAATTATTTACTGATGCTTTGTTAATTTCTGAACCTTTATATGGAAATAACAAAGAAATTTGGGGAAAATGGACTTCTTTTAGTGCAGACGTAGAGAAAGATAGTAGTAAGGTTGTAACATCACAATATGTTTCACCATCTTTTTCAGCATTAGTATCGTGGCTTAGTAAAAAGAATGAAAGTGGAATAACCTCACTACAAATTGCTATTAAGTTAAATCACTATAAGAACGAAATCCATTCGGAAATTGAAAATCTTTTAACAGAAGAGTTTAAAAATGATAAAAGACCACGATTAAGTGATGAAACAGTAATTCAGGTAGAAACAATCGAAGATGGAACAGATGATAAAGATTATTTTGAGGTCAATAATTCCGCGGTGTACTTTAAATTACGTGATGGGATCTCCAAAAATCATTTTGAAGAGGATTCAAATATGGGTGTGAAATCTTATCCGATTGAAACAAAGGAGAGTAATGCGATAGCTCAGCTTTCTTCGCATCGGGATGAGGATTTGAAGCTTATAAAAGATGATGAAGCGTCCCGGTGGAATACTTTAGTTAATGATGTAATGAGTAATATGGATGATCTCACAGCGGATGTATTGGATTCAATTACTATACAATGGTTAGCTCAAGCGAAGTCACCAGACGAATTCATCGAATTTTCATATGAGCAAGTATTAGAAATGTGTAATGTACCGAAAAAGAAAGTAAATAAGGGAGAATATTACAGACCTGAAGATAAAATTAAGGTTGCTAAGAGGATTGCTGCTTTAGCGAGTATTTTTATATATTTAAATGATGATAATGAAGTTGTAGTTTTAAATGATGAAAATGAAAATGATGAAGAATATAAAGTAAAAAGAGAAGTAATTAAAAGGTTATTTGTTCTAGACTCAGTTGTATTATGGAGACATAATACAACAAATGAATATATGGGTATTGAATCCTGCCGAATTAAACCTGGAAGCTTTTTATCAAGTTATTTATATGGTTCAAATAATACTACAGCGTTATTATCTAAAAAGGCACTTGAATATAATAGTTATCGACATAAATATCATAAACGTTTAATTCGCTATTTAACATGGCAATGGAGAATTAGGCAAATATATTCTACTTTAAAGCGTCCATACTCAATTGGAGGCGACAAAGGATTATTAGCTGTCATGGCAATTCCACTTACATGGAAACCAAGTCGTATTCGTGAACACTTAGAGAATGTTCTCACTGACTTAGAGAGAGAGAATGTGATTTCTAAGTGGGAGTATTCAAGTGAATTAGATGAAGAACGTTTAAATAAAAAAACTTGGTTCAAAGATTATTGGATTGATTTAAATATTACTATTCTTCCGCCAGAAGAATTAATTAAGTCTATGTACAATTTACCAAAGAAAAAAACATTAGAAATAGAAAATAATAATGAAACAACAATAGAATATAGTGAAAAGACTAAAGAAATTATTGATATGCCGCAAATAATAGTTAGTAAAGAACCTGACATTTTTGATGAAGAAATTGTTCGAGAAAAAATACTAGAGCGACACAATGTTGATAATATAAGTATACGAGAACTTGCAAAAGAAATTAAAATATCGGCACCTACGTTATCTAGATTTTGCAATAGACAAACCAGGCGTTTATCAGCTAATGCAGTTGAAAAAATGTCAAAATGGTATGAGAGACAAATGATATTAGAAAAGATGTAATGGTAAAATATATATTTATAGAAACGTAAGAAGGGCCTATTTTATAGTAGATATGAAATAGGCCCTTTAATTATAAATGTGCTACCTTTATTGAGCTGATTTTTAATAAATTATTAGTCATTGATTGGTAATTCACTATCAAATGGAAAATATTCGCCGGATGCCGATCCTCCCAGAGGTTTAATTCCTTGATTTGGAAAGAACCAACTTGGACCTGTATTATCTATATTTTAATATTCCATACAATTTATATGTATTTTAAAAATCAACTTAGGTTCATTGGAGTAAAATAAAAAAACCTCACTCATTTGAGTGAGGCTATATCCAAAAATCAAGGGAAATGTAACATCTTGATGGATTGTTCATTTTAATATTTCATCTATTAGAATTATAGAAAAAAATTATAATTTCATTCACTGATTTATAGAATACTTAAGTACGTTAATACCTAGGGGAGGGATTCTCATGAAGAAAGTGTTATCTGTTATGGGGTCGTTGGCGTTATCAATAGGTATATTGTTTGGATTTAGTGGATCAGCAAGTGCGAATAGTTTTGGTTGGACTTACTTCGAAACAGAAGATGGGAAATGGGATGGAAACTCGATTACCACTACTTACTCACAACGAAATGTAGAAGTACATCTTGGTGCTGATGGCCGTGGACCTTATACAATCAGTGGTACTCGTGTGGATGGGCAAACCTTGAGAGTTCGACTATGCAATCCAGTTACAAGGGCTTGTACGGCTTATCAATATTTTGGTGGTAGTGAGGGTTTATATAGTACTATTTTCACAGGAATGAAACCAGCTACTTATAGAGTAGATATTATTGATTCTTCTTCTTCCTATCGAGTTAAAGGATATGTGGAAGCTGCAACATTTTCTTGGTAGTAGCTGTTGGTTTGAAATAAAGTTTAATCGAAATTCCGGTTATGTTGCAAAAACCATTTGATAGAGACATAGAACCTACATGGACTGTTCAATGACAGGTTATGATGCAATTCCAAACAATTTATGTGTAAATCTAACTTCATTTTGGGCAGACTTCACCTGTGGGTGAAGTTGTCCTTTTTTCAGCATATCCATGGCTTCAACACCGCTCAATATAGAAGTGGCTGTTTCATACGACTTGAATCCTAACATAGAACGCACACGTTTTTTTATGAAACGGTGATCCTGTTCTACTATATGATTGAGATATTTAACTTGCCTTATTTGTATGCCTTCAGGCATACGTTTCTCTTCTTTTAACTCTTGAATCGCTATGGGATAGGCTGGGTTCTTGTCTACTGTTATAACACGAGGTTTACAAATATGAGAAGCAGCCAAGGCTTTCTTAAAAAAGCGCTTGGCTGCTTGTTTATCTCTCGATTTACTTAGATAAAAATCAATTGTATTTCCTTCTGAATCGACTGCGCGATATAAATACATCCATTGACCTTTTAATTTCACATATGCTTCATCGACTCTCCAGGAATCATTTGTTGTCTTAAGATGACGTCGTACCCTTTCGTCTAATTCAGGTCTATATTGATGCACCCAACGCATAATGGTGGTGTGAGCAATAGACAAACTCCGTTCCTCCATCATTTCCACCAAATCACGAAAACTTAGGTTGTACCGTAGGAAGCATCTTACTGTTAATAAGATAATATTAGGCTGATAGTGCTCCCATTTGAACAAATTTTCCTTTTCCATACCGATCACGCACCCTTTCTAGAGTAATAGTATCAGTATGTCCAAGTTTTATAGATTTATTGTAATTATCCTGAAGTTTTTGCACCAGAACCGTAATATCTTTTTATTTTTTGTTTTTTGTTTTTTTATAATTACCTATTTTTTTATGTGTTGTGTAACTCAAATTAAAAGGGTTGATAAAGTTAAATGTGGCAAGGGATTCCGAGATTGGGACAGTTACACAAAATATAAGATATGGGTAACTAGAAGTTATAAAACAAGATATGTGTTGTGTATATTAGTTACACATAATAAGGGGGAAAAGAGGGATGAAAAATGGTATGTGAAGAGTTATTAGGTGAGTTAATCAAATACCAAATGCGTCAAAAGGGAAATCCAGATGTATTAAGAGTAAATCCAGATTATTATATAATGTTACTAGAGCAGTTGGCATATCCTGAATGGCTGATAAAAAGGAAGATGAACATGGTGAATCAAACATTACTAGGTATTAATGTAGAAATTACAGGGAAAATAAAAAAGTTTGAACTGCAAAAAAATAAAAAGTTGGCAGAGTCGTGACCGCTTTTTGGCAGGAAATGTGCCGGTTGTTTTGGATTCAACATGATATATTTGTATTGTGAGAGTAGCGGAAAACACGGCTCACACCTACGTTTATATAGATCGTTACCAAATGGATGATGGTTGTGAGTTGAATGGATTGCCGGTTCATGTAATTCACAGCGATTTGCGTGACATGTTTTGAAAATGAGGAAGGGCTTTTGCTCTTCTTTCAGTCGCTAACATCAAGACACACGGA
>NZ_JABUAE010000077.1 GCF_013314535.1 Bacillus sp. Xin1
GTACAATGAACTTCAACAATTACTAGCTACTTCCTAAACATTGTTCCTCATTTACCAACCTGTTTATGCTTTTTTCAAACTTTGCAACAGAACCGAGTGAAATCTTAATAATATGTCCGACATTTTGAATGGAAATGGTCTCTTTATTGTTTTTCATTTGAACATTATAAATATAGCATGTCTTATGAGTAGTAAGACATGCCATTTTCAGAAAATGTGCTGATTGAGAAACGTATATTATCCCTACATAGCTTGTTGTACAAACAGAATTCGCAAGTATATCATAAATCAATGATGAAAAAGCGATGTATTTCACCATTCCTTGTATATATTTCTAATTAGATGTATACTAAATATGGTTTCTTTTGTAAATTTGTTAGGTGCTTTTCAAGTCAGTTTATGGTCGTTATCTAATCTATTGTATGTACCTGCAGTGAGGCTCTTATGTTAATCTTAAGAGCCTGTTTGCATGTTCAATTTGTTTTTATGTACAATAAGAAAAAAGAGATCTTATCAGACAGGGAGAGGAAGCCCATGTCCAATCAAAGATTGGTCAATTTACGCATTGATTTTGCTTTTAAACAATTATTCGGGACATCTGGAAGCGAAGATATTTTGTTAACATTTCTAAATGCAATATTAGCTGATTCATTGGAGTCTCCCATTCAATCCCTTCAATTCGAAGATCCACATTTACATCGAGAACATGAAGAGGATAAATTATCGATTCTAGATGTATCTGCTACATTAGACACAGGGACTAAGATTAATATTGAAATTCAGTTAAATAATAATCATGACCTTTTAAAACGTTCCCTTTATTATTGGAGCAAGCTCTATGCATCTCAATTAAAAAAAGGAATGCCCTACAGCTCACTTCATAAAACCATTACAATCAACTTATTGAACTTCGTCATGTTTAAAGACTATGAAGCATTTCATACGACAGGAAAACTGTGGAATATGCAACAGCAGCAACTTTTAAGTGACGATATAGAAATTCATGTCATAGAAATTCCTAAGCTCATGCAACAATGGCGTGAGGAGAAAGTAAATCCGTGGGAAGACTCCTTTGTTCGGTGGTTATTACTATTACCAGCGAATGAAGATGAACATTTAACACATACTTTGGAGGAGATTGCGATGAATCAAGACCCGATTTTACAAAAAGCGATGGATAAATGGGAACATATGAGTCAAGATGCTTCTTTCCGTAAAGAGTATGAAGCAAGGGAAAAAGCTTTGATGGATGAAGCGGCCGGTATTGCACATGCATTAAATAAAGGGATCCAACAGGGAAAACGTCAAATGATCCTCGGTATGCATCGATTACAAATTCCAATAGAAACCATTGCACAAGCAAGTGAACTAACGATTGAAGAAGTAAAAAAAATCATAGAACAAGCATAAAAAGGAAGCCTTTAAACCGTTTGTTTTTACGAAAAAAACACAAAAAAGACAGTTATGCCTGATATTATCCCCTTAAGGTAGACAGTGTAAAAAGACCATGAATACACATGGATGTTACACTTTTACTTGGAGGGGATTTTATTATGGTTAAAAAAGGGGATAAATTTCAAACTTATTCAGATGAATTAAAGATACAAGTTGTAAAAAGTTATTTAAATGGTGAGGGCAGCCAATCAGCTATAGCGAAGAAATATAAGCTTAGAAGTAGAACAAACACAGTTAATAAGCAAGAACTAGCAAAGTACATAGCGTACTATAATCATAAAAGAATTAAGGCAAAACTAAAAGGCATGAGTCCGGTACAATACCGGACTCATGCCCAAGAAGCTGCCTAATGAAATAACGTGTCTAACTTTTTGGGGTCACTTCACGAGAGGCCGGCTTTTTCGTGAACCACAAAAAAGTATATAGACTTATGCGAGAACTTCAAATTCAATCGATTATCCGTAAAAAGCGACGCTTTTTCAAAGGGAAATCCTCAAAGATTTTCCCCAATGTAGTAGAACGGCAATTCCAAAACCGTAAACAAAATGAGGTACTTGTCACAGATATCACTTATTTGCCATTCAAGATAAATTTCTCTATTTATCGGTCGTTCAAGACCTTTACAATAATGAAATCGTTGCTTGGAAACTCTCACATCGCAATGATTTACAACTTGTTCTAAAAACATTAGATTTAGCAACACAAAAAAGAGATGTGTATGGAACCATCATCCACTCAGATCAAGGATTCCAATATACATCCCCTGCTTATTATCGTATGCTTCAACAGCTAGGCGCCATCGGCAGCCATTCTCGCAAAGGAAACTGCCATGACAATGCTTGCATTGAATCATTTTTCTCTCATTTTAAATCTGAAATGTTTTATCTTAATGACTATCAAACAAAGGGAGAACTAATTCAAGCAATTGAAACATACATCTATCATTATAACTACAAACGATTCCAAAAACGACTCAATCATCGAGCTCCGATCGAATATCGAATTTCGATGGCTGCATAGTCTTTTTTACAGTTGTCTACTTGACGGGGATAAGTCCAGACCTGAACCTCGGTCTTATCTTTAGCATAAGGAGAAAAAATAGGGTGATAACCATCACCTTTTCATTATATTACATTAATTGCTAATTTTTGATATTATAACTAAAAATAGTAGCGATATCTATATTGAGAAATTTATTACTAATTCGTTTTAAGTTCCAAAAGGTACACCTTTTGGGATGCTTTTATTACTAAATATTAAAAAATACGGAGAGGTCTTTGCGTGTCTATAAAAGTATACTTTTAAGGACACTATAAACGTTTATTAAATATCTATGACCTTTATAAAATCCTTAGCGTACAATTTTCTTAAAATGATATGGTGACCCCTAATATGTGTTGTAAAAATTGGACGGCTGCTTTATTAAATCGTTGATTCAGTCCCTCAGGACTGATGAGCAATTCAGTTGATGCTTCTAAACAGCTAGATAACTGAGTCAAAGAAGTAGTAGCAACATTTTGGCTCATCCATACACATAAAGCGACTAAATCTTTTGCCTGGTACTTACTAGTTCGTTGCACCAAACCAACATCTCTAGCAAAATCTCGTAAGATATTTGGGGATAAGAGGCTTTGAATTTCTTGAGCAAATAATTGTAATTCATCAGATACAGAAATAGACATACAAAAACGCCATCCTTTCCTATGATTCTACAGAAAGAATAGCGTATTTTTTCATTTTAGGGAGAATTTTATTTTGTTAACTTGATGATGCTGTGCTTCTATCCCACATCGTCTCTAATTTGAAAACATTTATTCCATTTAATAATCCTTTAATGAAAATAACCTAACTGACATTTTCAAACAACTCTATTGACACTTAACACTACACTTCATTAAGGCACATTATTCTAAATTTATTGATGTAGTTGAGATGGACTCACTTTTTGAATTTGAACAAGTATATCAAACGCTTTACCTAATGATATATCAACAGTTTTTGGTATATCAGGCCCTTCCATAGTTATTCCAGCGAAAATTGGATGTTGTTCGTTTAACCAAGTTTTTGTCACGCCGTTTGCCTTACGTAAATCAATAAAAAATTGATCTTTTTTAACTTGTCCAAAGATGTAGTTATAACTGTTTGGATCATCCGATTTTAATATTCCATATGGGCCAAATTCACCATCGCTATTCTTGACATTATATTGTCCTTCATAAACTGACGTTCCAATAGATACGTACCGTTTTCCATAATATTCTGCTAAATGCTGCCCAGCTACTTTAGGGTATATAAAAGGAATCATATTTGTTTTCGAAACGTGTCCATTATGTCCCCATACAATGGTTTTTCCTAAATGTTCTTCAGTCCACTTCGCATTTTCATACATTGCAATATCATGTTTCAAATAAAAATCCGATGGTTTATCAGGAGGTGACGCTAACATTGTAGTAAACTGTTCAATAATACGAGCATTTTGTTTTATCCATGCGAACTCTTTAGATTTCCCATTTAAATAACTTTTATTTTCCTCTAATAAAGCACTAATTTGTTTAGCATCTGAAATATACTTTTCTTTTTCTTCTTTCGTAAGGCTCTCAAAAGTATTCATATCCTTTGTTACAGGAATAAGACCTTTTATCTTCTCTTCTACTCTAGGTACAAGATCTGAATTGTTTCTTTTTATATATTCTATTATATTATTATAAACATTCTCGTTTACTGATTGAATGTCCATCCCAATGATACGCACTTTAGATTTATGTTTTGGATTAGCATTATATTGTTGAATCCAACTAAGTAGATCTAACATTTCTTTTGTGTTAAATACAGGTGATAGATGTTGGCTTGGGTTTCCCTTACCAGTAAGAACATATCGATCAAGCTCCAAAGCTCTGTCCCATCCCTCTTCTAAAACTAAGTTGATAAATCCCTTTTCAGATACTAAATAATTAACAATGCGCTGTTTCATTGTAAAAACTTCATGAGCCCCATGCGTAGCTTCACCTAAACCTACAATTGAAGCTGAACCTACCATATTCTTAAGTGGTTTTAAATCATTAAAAGATGCAGTTGGATTAGTTGTTTTTAAAGGCTTTGCATGCATTTCTAACCATTCCGCTATTTGATTTGTATTGTAGGGAGCTGTAACAGAAACTTCTGTTTTCGAGTCTGCATAAGTACTTCCTACAAAATTAGTCAGTATTATAGCAGAAACACCAAGTGCAATAATCATTTTCTTTTTCATAAAACCCTCCTGAAATACTTACTTGTTAGTTTTTTGACATGCTCTAAGGACCTCAGTTTAAACTATTAATTCTCTTATTACTGTTAAGATAAATTTATTCTAGTTCCTAAAACTAACTTATTTCTTAATAGGTTCTTAAGAAATTCTTAATTCATTCATACCAATATAAAACCAAATAACCTTCAATCCAAAAATAAAGGGAGCAGGTTATTTGGTTATTCATTCCGTAAGCTTAATGCTCAAGTTAGTCATTTTTCAAACGGTTAAACTAGATTAGAAAGGATAACGTTTTTTGGTACTTAATTACGAGTATTAAAATCTCTTAAGTTGATAGCGATGGGTGCTCCCCCACACTCATCAATTAAAGAAAAAAAAGAAAAAAATGAACTGACATCTCAAAGTGACTACCTGTAGAGAAACAAAATTTCGTTTAGGGGATACTCCAAAACCCTAGTCTGATGGCGACGTGGCGGGACCTCATGCCTATCAACTTAAGAACTTGCTTTATTCTAAAAAAAATTTTTAGAGTAAGTTGTTTTTGAACCAGAAAGGCATATTTTTAACTATAAAAACTATGACAAAATTTATCCGGTTTTCCTTTTTACCTACTTGCTAAATTCAGCAAGTAAAATATTTTTAAATGGATCAGGAATATCAGCTTTAAGGCTGTTCAAATTGACGGCCAATGTATGCTTGCCTCCAAGTGTGCCACCAGCAAAAGTGGTAAACCCTAGAACTTTACCCTGGTGTCCCCATATCGAGACACCGTTTGGAAGCTTAGTTTCATAGATCCCAAGACCATATCCGGTTCCTTCTCTATCTGTAGGAACTGTAGTAAGCATTTGTTTTAGTTGCTGTTCCTTCAGTAATTTGCCACTGAGTAAGTAAGAGAAGAATTTGTTTAAATCGTCAGCAGTAGAAATCATATCTCCATCCGAGCTACCTGGGTTAATATAAGTAACGTCTTTTAGCTCACTTGCTCCGTCTAGTTGGAAATAGCCACGGGCATGCTTGGTGCCTGGAATCACGCTTGAATTGCCAGGTAGGAATGTATTTGACAAATCAAGCGGTTCAATAATCCGATTTTCAACCTCTTCCGCATAGCTGTTTCCAGTTACTTTTTCAATAAGGATCCCCAGTACTACGTATCCTGTGTTTGAATAAGACCAGCCCTTTCCTGGGGCAAAGTCTGGGGGAAGAGAAACCCCCATCTTTACGAATTCTTCAGCCGTATACGATTTTTTTGTATCCATCATATCAAAGTCTTTTGACCTTGTGTAGTCAGCGATACCACTTGTATGATTCAATATCTGCCGGATAGTAATCTGGTTACCATCATATCCGTTTCCTTGAATGACACCAGGCAACCATTTTTCAATGGAGTCGTCTAGATTCAAACGGTTCTCTCCAGATAATTGAAGTAGAACTGTTGCAATGAACGTCTTCGTTACACTACCAATGCGAAAGCGAAAATCTGTTTTCATTGGTTTCTTGGTGCTCAGGTCCGCTAATCCAGCGGCATAACTCCATGTTTTTCCACCCTCAGAAGTTTTAGCAAGTATCCCAAGATATCCAAGTTGCAATGTATCCCGCATTGCCTCTTTGACGGAATTACGTTCTCTTTGAGTGCTTGTTTGTAACGGACTAGATACATTTTGAATGGACTCCGCTTTTACAATTGAGGTTGGTGTTGTGTATAACAGAGAACTTCCAGTCATTAAAAGGACTAAACCTGTAGATGTAATTTGACAATGCTTTTTCATAAAGATATTCCTCTCCTCTATTCATATTGTATCGGTAGTTATTTGCTGTTTTATACTAGTCACACAGCTTTCATCTTAACCAAAGACAAAAGGGCAAGAGTGGATTTGCAATCATCTGTGCACCAATTATTTCTACAAACAACTTTCTGACCTAATAAATGATTAATCCCCCTTTTTCAGATGTATGTTAACCTCTGTAATTTCTTCTTTTCTTCCATAGAGTTTTGTTAATTAATTTGTTTTTATATAAATATATAGTATCTATTCCCCCTCTCGTTCTTCTCTACATTTTGATCATACACAATGAAAATCTCTTTTTTCTTACTCCTTTCTTACAAATTCCTTACGTTCAAAACCACTTCTATAATTCGGTGGTTTTTATTTTAAGAAAACTCAGTTCTATTAACTTGATAGGCATAGGGGGTTCTGTTGCAAAGTTTTCTACATGAAGCTACACTCTAGAAAACAGGATCTAGGAGAATTAGACATGAGATATTTTAAAGGAAAACAATTCAAGAAAGATATTATTTTAGTAGCTGTCGGCTACTACTGTCGTTTTTCTTTAAGTTATCGCGATGTATCTGAAATCCTGAAAGAACGTGGTATTTCAGTTCACCCAACAACCATCATGCGATGGGTTCATGAATATGGCAATCTCATCTATCAAATTTGGAAAGTGAAAAATAAATCTGCACGCTTATCTTGGTATTTGGAGGAGACTTATATCAAAGTTAAGGGAGAATGGCGTTATCTCTATCGTGCAATTAATAAAGATAGACACACATTGGATATTCAACTTCGTAAAAAGCGGGATCATCAGGCTGCCTATGCCTTCATGAAAAGATTAGTAAAACATTTTGGAGAACCTACGGTTCTCACTACAGACAAAGCGCCGGCATTACTTTGCGCATTTAACAAATTAAGAAAACAAGGATTTTATCAAACTACAATCCATTGTACAATCAAACATTTGAATAATCTCATTGAACAGGATCATAGGCATGTAAAGAGACGTTTTGCCAAATCCGCAGGATTTCAAAATCTTCGTCATGCTTCACGTACGATAAAAGGTATCGAGACTATTCATGCCCTATATAAACAAAGGCGAAGTCTTCAAAGAGACTCCTCCTTTTCAACGTACAATGAACTTCAACAATTACTAGCTACTTCCTAAACATTGTTCCTCATTTACCAACCTGTTTATGCTTTTTTCAAACTTTGCAACAGAACCATTTCACGCGTTGTAGTAGTGAAATTGATTTTAATGGCATCTTGCAAAATTTTTGTTGCTTCCTTATTCCCTTTACTTCGTAATTCCTTCAATTTGTCTTTTTTCTTTTCTATTTTTTGTTCTATCGTATCTTTTTTCTTTTCATCTTTTTGTTTTCGCTTTTCATCATATAGCTTATGGATCGATTCTTGTAACTTCTGTTCATCTTGTACAAATTTATAATCCAATAATCGAATTTTCTCTTTTGCTACGTGAAGAAAATATAAATGATTAATCGCAACATTTAATGCTTTATTTTGTTTATATCGTTCTTCACGAATAAATTTATACTGATGGTCTCGTTCTTCACTAACAATTATAAGTTTTATTTTTCTTGTAATAATCATGTCCTGTCCTCACTTTTTCTAAGTGTTGGATGTCTTATTGCTTTTAGGGATAACATTTCACAAAAGAGGTTTAATTATCCATTTTTTTAATCAAGCGTATCGCCAACATTTTAATGAAAATATATGCTAAGCAAAATCGACATGAAAAAACGTTGATTTTACTACTCTAAGGGAATGTGTATATTTTTTACAAATGATAATTAAGGGGCTAAATAAAAAACTTTGCGATATTTTTCGCAAAGTTTTTGTAATGATACGTATTATAATAGTAGTTTTCGTATTTCTTCTGTACTGAGACCTGTGAATTTTGCAATGTCTTCTAATGGCATACCATTTTTATGCATACCACGAATTAATTGAATTCTCCCTTTCTCAATACCTTCTTCTAATCCTTCTTCTCGAGCATGAGCCAACTTAGCTTGTTCATCAAGAAGTAGCTTCTCACGAGCTTCATAAGCTGTTCGGAAAGAGGAATCATGACTCATATTTTCCCATTTATTTATTGCTTTTTGTAAAATTGGATCTTGATTCATTGCAATCTCCTCCAATGTTTGAGTTAAATGTTCATCTTCATGTGCTGGTAGTAATAACATCCAGCGAACAAATGCATTTTCCCATGGATTTACTTTTTCTTCACGCCATTGTTTGACCAATTTTGGAATTTCTACAAAATGAATTTCAATATCATCACTTAGTATCTGTTGCTTTTTAGGA
>NZ_JABUAE010000078.1 GCF_013314535.1 Bacillus sp. Xin1
CAAATTTTTATTGATTTGAAATTATTATTCTAAGAAGATTTACGATATCCCGTATAGAAGAAATAAACATTGTAAACTATATCGAGACTAGTCTCTTATTTCTTGTTCAACCCACCCATTAGGGTTCTGGTGCAAAAATAACACGAAAGAGAATAAAACGCATATATTCCTAGCGGAACCATATCTTATGCTGTAAGCCCAAACCATTGGTGAATGAATTCTTCCTGATTTTGGACAGACTGATCTAATCTTACCCCACTTCCATCAAGTTAATAACACAGAATCCCACCTAAAATGAAAAAACACGCTATTCTTTTTGTAGAATCATAGGAAAAGATGACGTTTTTGTATAGCTATTTCTGTATCTGATTAATTACAATTATTTGCTCAAGAGATTCAAAATATCTTATTTCCAAATACCTTACGGGATCTGGCGAGAGATGTTGGCTTTTTGTAACGAACAAGTAAGTATCAAGCAAAAGGTGCATTGATTCACTCAAATTAAGGAGTTCATTATACGGATCCTAATTTCCAAAAAACAGTTAAGGAACTAGGGTTACAATAATCTATGTCACGAAGAGGAAACTGTTGGGATAACTCTCCCAAGAATCTTTCTTAGGTCCTCTGAAAGATGAAGTCTCTATTAAAGACTCTAGATAAATTAAAAAAAGAAAATAAACAATATATGATTTACTACATATACCAATGGAATTTTAAAAAGGTCATCCCTATGCAATAAAGAGATCACCTTCTTAAAGTTGCCTAGGCTTTTGTATGTCCTTTACAAGGGTACGTTTTAAGAAATAAAGGGGCTTTCCATTCACATAATCATTAAAAGCAGAAGTAAAGTGGTGATAATTTTTTCGGCATTAATACTCTTTGATTAATCACCATTTTAAATAAATCTTATATAGTATTTTTTAATAATTATTAATTTTAAAATTATATTTATTTAATTAAAATTGTTATTTATATAACTCCTATTAGTTGAAGTGGAAGTTTATAGTTAAGTTTAAGAAAATACATTTAAGTTCCAAATAATTATCGTCGTAGATAATATTAAACAGAGTGTTGCAGGAATAATCATTAAGATAGATTGATGTGCCCGAAAAATATGAGCATGAATGGCTCCGACCATGAGAACTACTAATAATATATTTGATCCGAGTGCTAAGTATGGATTCCAGATACCACCAATTATTCCTATTGCCCCAACAATTTCAATAAAACCGATTATAGACATGAACCATAATGGATATTGATAGTGTTGCCAATGTTCAATCTGAAAAGGTATACGGAAAAGTTTTATGAATCCCCCTACTAAAATAAAAATTGCTAAAACTACCTGAAGAACAATCATCATTCAAGTTCGCTCCTTTTAAGATTTTGTTCGTTTCCATTTTATTTACAAATAACTAGATATATATGTATTTTATAGATAATAGAAAGAGTAACATACATGTTTTAACGTTCTATACGCTAAGAACTAAGTAGAAGACCTTTTGCTATTCATCTATTAAAGTAAGAGTTTGTTGATTTAAATCAAAGTTATAAACACGTCCTTTACATGTTTGCAAAAATCCACTCTGATAATAATCAATGGTCATTAAGTGATTTTTTGTTAAATTTCTTAAGAACATAGATTTATCCGCTTTCTCACTACTAATCTATATAAATAGCCTGTAAGTAAAAGAATCTAAGCTAATAAAAACCATCATGTAAACTCCCCTTATAAGAAATTGACAATTTCTTTATAAGGGGAGTTTACATGCTTTTAAACCTATTCTAATAGAAGCGTATCTTTAATTTATAATTAATGCTACAAAATCTAATCAAAAAGTACATGATTTTACAAAAAAATATTAAGTATTAGAAAACTCATTTTGGTGTCAAAACTTCAAGATAAATGCATTAACAATTAAAAAGTTTTAAAAATATAGCAGGCTATCTCATTCGGGATAGCCTGTTTCAAATACATGCAATCTTTGCTCCATAACATTTTATTTTTTCAAGACAAATACTTATTTCAATACAATTGTCTCTTCTGATAATCTTAATAGATTGTTTTTAATTTCAGCTATACTGATATTTCTTCTTGAAACACCAGTTTCCATTGCAGCACGCGCAACAGCATATGCCACATGCGGCACCACTCTAGGATCAAACGGATCTGGAATGACATAGTTTACATGAAGCTCTTCTTCTGAAATTAACTCAGCTATTGCATAAACAGCTGCTAGCTTCATTTCTTCATTAATTTCTTTTGCTTGTACATCTAAAGCTCCACGAAAAACTCCGGGGAATGCTAGTACATTATTTACTTGATTAGGAAAATCAGAACGACCTGTACCAACTACTAGTGCACCAGCCATTTTTGCTTTATTAGGCATAATTTCAGGTGTAGGGTTAGCCATAGCAAAAATAATAGGGTTATGATTCATAGAACGAATCATTTCCTCATCAACTACACCTGCAGCTGATACCCCAATAAAAACATCAGCACCAATAAGGGCGTCTGCTAATGTTCCCAGCTTCTGTTCTATGTTGGTAATACGAGCTATTTCTTCTTTAAGTGTATTCATGCCAACAGGTCGGTTTTCATATATTATCCCTTTTGTGTCACACAAAATAACATTTTTTACATGCATATGAAGTAACAGCTTAACAATAGCTATCCCAGCAGCACCAGCGCCATTTACAACAATTTGCACATCTTCCATTTTTTTATTTGCTAACTTAAGAGCATTAATTAGGCCAGCAATAGTTACAATAGCTGTACCGTGTTGATCATCATGAAAAATAGGAATATCACAGGATTTTCGTAAGCGCTCTTCAATTTCAAAGCATTGAGGTGCTGCAATGTCTTCTAAATTTATCCCCCCAAAATTGGGTTCTAATAATTTAACAGTCTCAACAATCTTATCTGGATTATTAGTGTTTAAACAAATAGGAAAAGCATTAATCTCAGCAAATGACTTGAAAAGTAAAGCTTTTCCCTCCATTACTGGCATAGCTGCTTTAGGCCCAATATTCCCAAGACCTAGTACTGCAGTTCCATCGGATATAACTCCAACGAGATTCCCTTTCATTGTATAATCATATACTTTACTTTCATCTTTATAAATCTCTAAGCATGGTTCAGCAACACCTGGTGAGTAAGCAAGACTTAAATCTGTCGAATTTTGCACTTTAACTTTAGGATAAACACCGATCTTACCCTGCTTTTCTTTATGCATTTTTAATGCTTCATCGCGTAAAAGTGACATATAATTTCGCTCCTATAATTAAATTTTTTATTTTCCTATAATTAAGTTAGGAATTGTTTAAATCAACTTTTTTATCATCTCTATCTTAAACTTGATAGTTTATGACTATACGTGGGACTTCTAATATAATCATCATTTCTTTTTGATTTATTTCATATTCTTCTAAAAATTCAATTTCAGTTTATATTGATAGCTACAAAAAAAGACACAAACTAACGTTTTAAAATTTATTAATATTTCTTTTTGAATCCGTATTAACAGATTCAAATTTTTCATTTTCGAGGTATTTAATTTCGTCAGGTTGATAGCGATGGTCTTTTTGCTTATTCCTATGTATTAGTAATCATTATTTATTTTTATAACCTTTTAACATATCTTTTGAATAGAGATTTGGGTATAAAGCATTTAACATCTCGTATGGACTACCATTCCAATATCTTCTTAATGGCGTCCATAATTTATGTTTTATTAACCACCTTTGTGTGTATGTAGATAGTAATTGCTCCTCTGTTAGTTTTTCCTTTTCTTCAATAGTCCATTTCAGCGCCTCTAATGCTTTTTTTTCGGTCCAAAATCCGGTAGGTGTAAATTTCAATTCCCATTCTTTATTTTGACCCGGATATAATTCATTGAGCATAGAGTACGGACTGTTCTTCCATAATATCTGACAAGGAGAGATTAATTTATGAATAGTTAGCCATTTTACACTGTAAACTTGTAATAACTGAGCAGGAGTTAACTTTTCTTTCTCTTCAATAGTCCATCTTAGTGCCGCTAATGCTTTATCTTTGGTCCAAAACTTGTTAGGAGTCATACTAAATTCCCATTCTTTAAATTTATTAGGATATAAAGCGTTTATCATTGCATAAGGGCTACCATTCCAATACATAACTAATGGTGCACTGAGTTTATTTTCTTTTACCCATTTTTTTCCGTATATCTTTAGTAGTTGTACTTTACTTAGCTGTTCTTTTTCTTCAATAGTCCATCTTAATACTTCAAGAGCTTTTTCTTTAGTCCAAAAATTTAAAGGTGTCATACTAAACTCCCACTCTTTAAATCTATTGGGATATAAGTCTTCAATCATTTTGTATGGACTGTTATCATAACTATGTTTGAGCGTACCGAGTAATCGATATTTTATAATTAAAGGCGTATTCCATTTTTGTTTAATATCCTCTTCATTCCACTTTAAAATTGTTTCAATTAAATATTTTGTTACTCTTCTAGATAGATCTCTATTGTCATCTTCTTTCCATGTATTCGCTGGGAACCTACTTCTTTTACCGTCTAATACTTCTTGATAGATTTCCTCTATTTTCACTGCTCTTGTTTGCACTTCAAAACTTTCTCCCATTTAAACTAGTAAAGGACATGTGGCGATACCCCTTTCTCCCCTAATGCAAAATAAAACACCCTTATTAATTGCTGCTATTTACTTTATAGAGTAGAAGCGATGCATATGATGAAGAAAGAACAAAAATTTAATAGAATCATTTCTTTAATTTATAATAAAGATGACATAAAAAAACAAAAAGTTACAAAAATTTTTAAATTAAAATTTTTGTAACTAAGGTTCTTTCTCAATGAGATTATTGAGATATATTAATGTACAATGAAAGGTATTTTTCAAAGAGTCTATCTTCTGTAATTTTTTAAAAGCACAAATTATTGAAACAATTGTGCTTGATAAGAATTTTACACGGCAACGATGCCAGCAATAGATTTTGGCTTTTGGTAGTAAGAATTTGTTTGATTATACTATTTGAACAACTGTTCCTTTATAAGTGTTAATAGGTGCCCGGCAAGTTCCTACTTTTATACCAAGATTATTATAATGTTGTTTTATATTCATAATAGTTTGATGATATGTAACTTCATCAATTAATTGTTTTATCTTATAGTGGTCAACCGGCCTATTCATTAACAAGTTATTGAACGCTTGCTTGATTTCTTTGGGATAAACATTCCCTACCATACTAGAAAGCCCATTACATCCATTATTAATCTTTTCTATGAAATTGATATCTCCTCCAGCAAACAAAATAAAATCATCAGGTAGTTTTGTATTTTTATAACGATTAATATCGCCCTCCTCTTTAAGCCCAATAAGATTAGAGTGTTGTGTAATAAGAATATTAAGAGATTCAGTCCGTAAGTCAAAACCAGTTCGAAAAGGATTATTATAAAGAACAACTTTTTTAGTCGTATGCTTAAACAATTCATTAACATAGAAAATCGCCTGTTGTTGTGTTGGTTGAATATAGGGTGGAAAACCAAGCAGTATTATATCGAAGATAGACTTTTCAATTGCTTGAATAAGCTTTATCGCATCACTTGTTCTTGTAGCTGAGACACCAAACAAAAGTTCAACGCCTTTAAAGTTTTGTTGATTAAAGTAATCAATAATTTGCAACCGTTCGTCAATAGTCATTGAATGCTGTTCACCAGTAGTACCAGATACAAGGAATGACTCAATTCCGTTATTTTTCAAATGTTCAACAATAAGTTTGAAACCCTCTAAATATAATCTTTCATTATCATGAAAAGGAGTTGGGATAGCAACATTTATATTTTTCATCAATGATATCCTCCAATCTTTTTACACCATGAAAATATCGAATCAATTAAGAACTTGAAAAAAACTTTTTATAAAAGTGCAGGTCCAAAAATGTATTAGAAATCCTAAAATGGGGTACTTATTATTTTTGATTTGCTTGTGTTTCTTTTTTTACTATGTTAGGAAGGATAAGTATATGAGTGCTGCTACACATATTTTTGTTGAACAGTTAAAAACCACCACAATTAATTTAAATTTGGTAATAAGTAATTGATGAATGCAGTGGAAATTCCTATTCCATAAGATTAGGAAAGACTCGTAAAGAAAAAAATGTATAATTGATTAACAACGAGGTACGTAAAATTGTCATTAATTCACTTATAAAAGAAGCTACTACAGATTCACTTAAAATTAATGGAATTTTGAAATGACGATTTATGTACTTTAACATATGAATCCAAGCATACTAAATAAAAATAAAAGACTTATGCGAGTAAAGTACATAAGTCTTTTTAATTTTGTACTAGATTCTAATTGTAACCAGCTTTAGGTAAGGTGATTTGAAATTTCGTTTTTCCTTCGTCAGTATGCAAGTAAATTTGACCTCCGTGTTTCTCCGCAATATGTTTTGAAATTGTTAAACCGAGACCTGTTCCCCCATCACTTTTTCTTGATTGGTCTCCCCTGAAAAATGCTTCAAATACTTTTTCTTTTATAGAATTAGGAATACCAATGCCATCATCGATGATATTAATATGTATCTTTTGAGTATCTTCTATTAGTGAAACGAAGACATTCGTTCCTTCTGGGTTGTATTTTAAGGCGTTGGACAGTACGTTAGAAATGGCTCGATATAATAATGTATAGTTAAAAGAAACGAGTATTTCCTGAGAAGGGATTTCGAATTGAAAGTGAACGTGTTTTTCTTCAAACAGTCCATAATATTCAGCAGATATTTCACGAATAAATTCAGAAATATCCAGTATTTCAGTTACAAATGGATAGTCGGTGCTTTCAAGTTTAGACAATTCAAAAACATCCTCAATTAATTCTGTAACGAGTCGTGCTTTTGTATGTATGATACGTAAAGCTTGCTGTTTCTTCGCTTCCTCCTTAATAAGACCCATTTGCAGTGCTTCAACATAGCCCTGAATAGTTGTAATAGGAGTTTTTAAATCATGAGAAATATGGACAAGCATGCGCTTCTTGCTTTCTTCTAATTGTTTTTTCTCCATCTCTGTTTTTTCTAGTTTTTCAGCCATAAGGTTAAAATAATTTTGTATTTTCATTAATTCATAGTTTGCCTTAAAATGAAGCCTTTTGTAGTAATAGCCATTCGTAATGTTTCTAATTCCATTAGCGATTGAAAGTAACGGATTGGTTATTTTCATAGCCATCCATCGGCTATATATATAGACATTAATCCCGAATAAAAAGAGAAAAAGGAGAAAGGTTTGAAGCAACAATTTTATAAAAGCTGTAATATGGTCTTTCGCTGCACTTGTTACTGTGAATTCTTGCTTTATATATGTTTTGGGAATCTTAATGAGACAATAGGCCATTTTACCGTCTTTTGTTTTAAATGGTGCTAGAGAAGTGTGATACGGATTTTCCTTTTGGTCATAAAAAAGGCTATTTAATTCTTTTTCCGTATAGGCGAATGAGTTATCTTGTTTTTTCCCTTTGATATAAACAACGTGCAAATTTTCATCGAGAATTTCAATCCATCCATTAAATGACTCAATTGCATCGGTGGGAATGTCTGAGTAGTTCTGTCTTACAATTTCAGTCGCTCTTAAATTAGACAATACAGTATTTTCGAACTTCTGTTTCATTTGAAAATTTAAAATGACAAGTAGGACAACAACACTAATTCCAAGAGTCAACGAGAAGAAAACATAAGTTTTAATTAAGGTGTTAAATATTTTATTTTTATCGTTCATTCAATTCTTCCTTCTTCGCAAATCGATAACCTAAACCTCGTACAGTTTTTAAATATACTGGATTTCTTGCATGATCTTCTATTTTTTCTCGCAATCTACTAATTTGAACCATGATAGTATTGTCATCTGAACAATAGTAATCAGACCATACGTTCTCAAAGATTTGCTTTTTGGTAAAAATACGACCTGGCTCCCCCATAAATAACTTCAATAATTTATACTCTAGAGCGCTAAGTTTAATTTCGCGTCCTTGCTTATAAAGAATACAAGAGCGATGATCCAACACCAGGTCATCAAAGCACGTTTGAGAGCGCTCTTGATTTAACGAGTTAACATTAAAATCATATGTTCTTCGAAGTTGAGCTTGGATTCGTGCTAATACCTCCAACAAGCTGAATGGTTTCGATATAAAATCATCTGCTCCTAGTCCTAATCCCATAATTTTATCCATTTCCTGATTTTTAGCAGAAAGAATAATAATAGGCATTTTGTATTCTCTCCGAACTATTTTAATCAATTCGTATCCATTAATATTGGGCATCATAATGTCAATAATAGCTAGATCAACTTTGAATTTCTGTATAAGGTTTAAAGCTGATTTACCATCACGCGCTTCCAGTATCGAAAAGCCTTCCATTTCCAAAAAAAGTCTTAGTATCTCTATGATTTCAAGCTCATCATCAACGATTATAATCGTTCTCTCCACTTTCTCTCCCCCCGTTTCCACTAATTAAAACCTTGCTTAAAACTAAAATTTTCCTTTTGTAAGGTTATTGTAAGATAAATGAAAGTTTGGGGAAAGAGCAACATTGTAAGATGATGTTATCTTACATGAAAGAGCATTTAAAAATCTTACAAAGAAATGTAAGATTAAAAAACCCTGCTAATATCAAAGAAATCTAAAAGACTTGTACATCATGATACTTACATGTCAAATGGCTTGAAATGATGCATGTAATGAAAAAGTAGGTGCAAAGAACATGTAAGGTCTGTCCAAAATAAG
>NZ_JABUAE010000079.1 GCF_013314535.1 Bacillus sp. Xin1
ATTTCGCATCAAAATCGATAGGGGTCTGCGACGCTTTTCGGCTTCGCCGAGCCATGCTAAGCATAGCAAAAAAACCTCGGACTTTGTCCGAACCTACAAGGGGAACTTTTCCCCTTGACCCCATCAATCAAACTCCCCAACCCCTCAAAACTTTGAGGGGCTCCCTCGCCGATTGGCAGGCCAAAACGATGGACGTTTTGGTTCTGCAAGAGGGTTGCATAGTGAGTATGTCAACTCCTTATCCTCCCGTCCCCTTGCGGGTTCGGTCCGGTACCGTTGACATATCTCATATAACTACCATATTTTTAAAAAGGGATACCTCCCACATTTTAACAAAAACATACGCTAAGCAATTTTCGACATAAAAAAATACTAATTTTACTACCTTAAGGTAATTTTATTTATCTCAAAATCAAAATCTCAATTAAAATTAATAGCAATGAGTTTTGAAAATCTCTTAGCGTATAAAAACTTTAAAATGTGCGTACTCCCCCAATCTATCCAATAACAATAATAAAAAAGGAGTCAGCTTACAAGCTGGCTCCTTTTTATTAGTTTAATATAAAGTAAATTATCTTCAGAAAACTTATGTATATTTAGATAAATTTCCTATTTTTTTCATAGTAAAAATATAGAGTTTCAAAAGAAACCTTGTAAAATCAACTAATTATAGAGGTAGAACTATTCCTCCTATGATGATTCTGATTATTTTTACAATAATATCCCATAGATCTGGATGTGTGTTAAGCCATTGAATAAGAGCACTTAGCCCATTGTTCTTAGCAATAACAAGATCTTTATAGGCAGTTGGATTTAATACTGTACTCAAAACGGGTTGTAGCTTATACCAATATTGTGATAATACTAATGCAACGTTTTCCATAAAACCCCTCCTAAATTATTATTATATGATGATTATACCAAAAATATCCTATTAAAACTATTATTTTCAAAAATATACATTTTTTGTATAGAAAAATAGGTATCGGAATACTCTTAGTTATTAAAATCACTTATTTTCATATTGAAGCTTGCCTGAAGTGTTTTTTTTCGATTTCGGTCTGTCCCCCTATTAGTTTTAGTTCTTTAAATTTTTTTTTAAAAGTAGAACCTAAACTAAATACCAGCCATAAAACAATAGCCAACATAGTCCATATGATTACTAAAATCACAATCGAAATCATAATATCTTTTAAGAAAACAAATTTTAATAATGAATTAGAAGTAAATAATCCTTTTATTACATAAAAAATAGTAAACACTAAACTAGCTCCTAAAAAATAAAGTGGATATTTTAAATTAAATCATAAATTCAAAATAAATCGATAATTCATCAAGTAACTTTAGTCACCTATTGCATAATACTCCTTGTTTTTGAGTATAGATACTGGACAATCATGTAAGTCAAAGCAGTAACCCCCACAAATTTAGCATAACTGCATATAAGTATCACATTACCAAAGTAAAAAATTGTACGCTAAAAATACAAAATTCTATGAAAGTAAACCTTTAGATAGAAGTTTACTTTCATAAAGATATGTTAAAAAAAAGAATCTGCAATAGATTCTTTTTTTCAACATATCTTAAACCAGAAAAATGCTACTACCTTTAAATCTTTGTTAGGGGCAAAGATTTAAAAAAGAGTTTAGCTTACTAATAATTTTACACAAATGAAATATATAATAAATTGATAATATTTATATTAAAAATTCCCAATATTAAGTTAATTTAATCCCTATTACTCCCATGAAAAAAAACATTAATATAAAATTTTAACTAATAAGTTTTATATTTTTTATTAAGAAAATGAAAGTAAACTTTTGAATATTAGTTTACTTTCAAATTACCGTAATCATTGACTTTATTGTACTTAACCTATTTTCTTCAAAAACACTAACAAAAGTATACATTCAAAACACGATAAATAAAGAGTTTAAAATACCTATAAACAAAAAAAGAAAAAGCTAGATTTATGATAGCTTTTTACATAAGTCACATTTTAAGTAGTAAAAAAGGATCTTCAATTCAATACCCTTTTTACTACTTCTAATAGTTCTATTCATTTTCCATGGAATCAGCTTTTGTTACATGTACAGTACCAAATGGATGATTAGGAGGAGCATATATCGAGTAAAGTTTTAGAGGAATATTACCTGTATTGGTTAGATTATGCCATGTTCCAGCCGGTATCATTATGGCAGAATCATCATAGACATTTCTTTTAAAGTTTAAATTATCTTTACTCTTGCCCATTTGAATAATCCCCTGGCCTTGTTCAATACGTAAGAACTGATCAACGTTAGAATGCATCTCCAAACCGATATTCTCGCCAACATTGAGACTCATTAAAGTAACTTGTAAATGTGTTCCTGTCCATAAAGCAGTACGATAGGTATTGTTTTGCTTCGTTGCTTCACTGATATTAATGACAAATGATTTTGGTCCATAATCTGTTAATGAAATTCTTCTGTCATCGTTGGAAGAGCAAAAAGGATCAAATTTGTTTGTATACTCTATCTCATTAGGAAAAGTCCAGTAAACAGACTGTCTTCCATAGTTATACATTGGTACATTAACATAATAAAGATATTGATATGGATATATATAAGGATCATAGTACATCTTTCCCAATCCCTTCATGTTTTTACAAAATTATTCTATGCACTTGTTAAAGGAATGTACTTGGATTTAAGGTGACTTATTAAAGATACATGAATACGTTATACAAATCTAATTGGGGTATCGCCAGCATTTTGAAAAAAACAAGCTAAGAGTTTTTAAGTCGTTTTAGTCTTGTTTTAAATTATATTGTATTAAATGTATGAAGAACCGATGGTATCCACATACTATTATTCAAAACAAGGCATGATTTTTGGAAGGGTGTAAAATTGGCAAATATATTGATGATTATAGTATGTATTAGGATTTTCATGAAAGAATATGTGTTTGATCATTAATTTTAACAAAATAATAGTTGAACGTTCTGAACCTACTATTCGGGGGAGCATAATACGTTTGTCTGTACTTATTAGTAATATCATTCAATTTTGTTGTAAAAAACGTTTTATCGAGGTGAGACTTCATATGGATCATATTGGGCAAATTACCATAGAACTTGTGGTTGGTTTTTTTGTACTATTAATTGCTGCAAAATTGTTAGGAAAAACACAGATTTCTCAACTTACCCCTTTTGATTTTGTTTCTGCGATTGTTCTTGGTGAACTTGTAGGGAATTCTATTTATGATTCTAAAGTGAAGGTATGGTCAATTCTATATGCAGTATTTGTGTGGGTCATACTTATTTATACGATAGAAGTGTTAACACAAAAATGGAGAAAAACACGAAATATTTTTGAAGGAAATCCTTCCATTATTATACGAAATGGATGTATCGATAGAAAACAATTAAGTGCAAATCATTTAGATATTAACCAACTACATCAAATGTTGCGACAGCAAAAAGATATTTTTTCCATTCGAGAAGTTGAATATATGATATTGGAACCGAATGGAAAAATAAGTGTCTTAAAAAAACCAAAATATGCATCTCCTACAATAGAAGATTTAAGTTTAAAACAGAAAGCTGTATATCTGCCGATTTCATTAATTAGTGACGGGGAAGTTGTTAAGGATAATTTAAAGCAAGCAGGATTTGATGAAAATTGGCTTTTCAAACAAATTAAACGAAAAGGTATTATAAGGTTTGAAGATGTATTATATGCAGAATGGAAACCAAATGAAGGTTTCTTTTGCCAAAAAATGAATGAATCATGATTTCAACAACTAGAACAATGAAATTCAATAATGAATTGTTTCATCTCTATTCTTGTATTATAAAATGTTTATTTAAATGTTTAAAAGTGTTTCCAAAAAAAATAAAAGAAAAGGTGTATTGTGAGATGAAATTAAATTTTACACGTGTAATCTTGTTATTAGTTATTATCGGTTTAATGTACTTTCTCTTACAAAATTTACTTTAAATCCTCCGCTATTGTGTTGAAAGTGGTTTTTAAAGGTAATCATAATCATGCTACTAAGATATGTTATAAATGATGTGTGAACATTTCAACTTACAAAATTTACGATTATTGAACTTAAACCAGTCCATTTACTTTTAATAGGGTAAGAATCAACTGGTTAGGGTTCAAAATATCCTTAGCGTGTTTTTTTTCTAAAATGCTGGCTAGCCATCACTCCTCCCCAAAAGCAAGGACCAACTTGAAAAAATTAAAGAAGCGTGAGGGAAAATCTATTTTGTACTGACTTGTATATCATGTAATTTTAAATTGTCTTTTCAAACCAACCAAAGGCAATTTCTGATTCAATGATTTCATTATCTGGTGAAACTAAAAAAATAATAAAGGATTCACCGCATGAAAAAATAAATTTTCCATCTTCATCACTTGTTAAAGTACTTTGTGGTGGTACAATTCGGTTAAATACATTTACTCCTTTTTTAGGAAATCCCTCAACTAACTCTGCAAATTCGATTTCTATTTTTGGTTTTGGGAGTGGAGAAAGAGTTGTATTTGCAGGAGCTATTTTGTCTGAAATCATTATTTTTCCAGGTAATATGGGATTAAACCAAATTTCAGCTGTAAAAGGTTGATCAGAATGATTTGTAATGGTAAACGCATTTACAAATAAATTTACATTTGAATGACAAGGATTCACTAATCCCCCCCAAGCATTTTTTCCTTCTCCTAAATGAATGGTTTCAGTTTGCCCAACAAAATATCTTCCTTGTAGAGATTGAAATAATGGGTTAGGTATATTTACAGTTTTAATAAATTGATCCTTTTTTTTAAACTTTGACATAGAGAATTATCTCCTTTTTAGTAAAGTTTATGTATATTGGTAAATAATGTTTGGATGAATATGAAATTTAATAAGACAATTATTAAACATAATAAAATGATTTTCTAATGAGTTTAAATAGTAAATATCTTATTTATGTGAGGTTAACATAACGCATCATTATCGAAAGTTTTTTCTTTTAAAAACCCTCATAATATCAACATTTTGCGTATAGTTTGCGACTCATTCTTTATGGCTCTATTTTATATATTCCTATAACAGTGCGGGTCTTCTGTTTTATTGTTTTGTAATTTTTGTATAAACCTTTGTATATATGGCTTGTCCAAATTAATAGCAATTATTATTAAAATATGTAATTTATTTAGACTATATATATTCCTGAAAATTTTAGGGATTCCCAATATATCTTATTCTTCTTTCCTATTCTTTTATGGGAATAACATATGTATATTTTTATGTGAACATAATGGACAGATTGCGTGAACAAAATGAACGGTTCACAGGTAATTGCTTGATATATATAGAATTTTTTAGTATGGATGGATGGAAGATAGATGGACATTTGAACAGACTGGAGGTGTTCATGATGGAAAACAACCAAGAATGGATAAGCGTAAATGATCTTGCTAAAAAGGTTGATGTATCTGAAAATACATTAAAGCGCTATATAAGAAGACATGAACAATTCCTTACAGTAAAACAAGGGAATCGTAGCAAGTATTTTATTCATTCTGATTCTGTAAAAATCATAAAACAGATAAAAAAGTTGTATAACGATAACATGAATGAAGAGGAAGTTAATAAAAAATTACAAACAAGTGGAGTACCCTTAATTATTACTGTCTCAACAGATAATAATGGAGTAGAACCTTTATCTATGAACATCTTGGACACCATGAACGCGTTATATGAACGGCTTGGACAACTTGAACAAATTAATAAAAATCAAAGTGAACAACTAGAAGAACTAAAAGAGCTAGTTAAACAACAAGCTAAACAGCAAAAACAACAACAGGATTTTCAAAAAGCTGTGATTCAAAGAATGGATGAACGTGATCAAAACCTAATGGCTATGATCCGTAAAAACCAGGAAACTAAAAAATTGATTGCAACCACTCAACAAAAAAAGTGGTGGCAATTTTGGAAGTAAATATACAGGATTTTATGCAAAAAATAGGGAGACATCGGGAACTATAGGGAGACAGAAAAGCGCGCCACAATAGGAATGTATAAAAATATGCATAGAATGATAAAAAAAGACAAAGGCGGATCCCTTGTACGAGTAAGGACCGCCTGTTTTCCTTGCTACCGATAATAATGCGTTATGTTAACTTTACATGAATGCATTATACATGGTTCTTTGTTCAACGAAAGGGACATGCTATTTTAATAAAAAATGACAGTTCGGAGATACTACCTATCAGAAATTTTAATTAGAATCGAGGTAGTAAATTGGTAGTTCCATTTCGTTTATTCATTGCCTTAATACTGTTAATTAGTTGTCCAATGATAATCAAGGCTAAAGAAATTAAGTATAATCACAACAGCACCACTATTCCAGAAATACAGAAAAAAGTTGATTTTACTATCTTAACTCCAAAAAAGATTCCAGATGATTGGACATTAGATACCAAAACATCCCCTTGGATAAGCCTACATTATATGGATAGCAAGGATACAAAGCTAATGGTTGCTATTCACCTGAGTAGGGGAATTCCACGATCCAATAAAGTCTTTCCCCATGCTGAAAAAATTATGATTAACGGAAATAAGGGTTATTTTTCAGCATGGGGAAATAGTGGAACATTGGACAAGAATGGAGAACTCATTACAGGTGGTTTACTCTGTTGGACACAAGCTGGAACATATGTAGAAATGCAAAGTACAAGATTACCAAAGAAAAAAATGCTAGAAATTGCAAGGTCAATGAATTAACGTTATTTACTTGTAAAGCAATAATAAATATTGAATAAATTAAATACGATAACTTCCTACATCGAGAATTATGTGAACATAAAAGCCCTCCAGTTAAACAATCTGGAGGACTTTTAATAGTCTTCTAAATATACATGATTCCCTATGCTTCGCTATTTTTTATCTTTTTCCTTTGCTTTTTGGCTAGAGTGCTGGCTCGTCGTGTGGGGGCGAAACCCCACGTTTTAAACGTATCTAAACATCGAATAAGAAGAATTGCGGAACGATTAATCTAGGCGGTTCGGCTCGTATACTTGCTAGTCCAAGTCGAGAACCATTGCTTTGCTTTTTGTCTGTCGGCTTGGCGAGAAAAGCACACGAGCCGAAAAAAGTTTTGCAAGGACAAAATAAAAAAGAAAAGGCGTTAGCCTTTAGGTGAGGATAAACGAACCGACTTTTTTATTTTAAGGGTGGAGATTTTTGAGTGTTCTTCTCAAAAATACAACCCGTTCCTTGCGGAACTTTTAGCTATATATATAGAGTGAGAAAGGAAAAATACAAAAACTCAATAATACCAAGGGTTTAAAGGGGGTAGGGTGTGATCAAATGATCACACCTGTGTGATTAAATGATCACACCTAAAAAATGTAAAATAAGACAAAATAAAAAAAAGCAAGACTAAAAGTCAGGCTTTTTTTAAAATAAATAAACTGGTAATTTATGTTTTTTGCTACTATCTTTAATTTTAAAATTACGAAGAGATCTTTTAAAAATATGTTGAGTTGCCTTGTCTACACCATCTTTGGGAGAACAACACATAACATTAGGATTCACAAACCATGTTCTAGAAGAACAAATTCTTCCATCCTCAGTAGTCATTCCAGATTCAGCAACACCAAGTATACCTTTCTTTAATAAGGAATTCATAATCCTAGAAATATATTCTCTAGTATTTCCAAATTGTTCAGCTAAATAACTAGGAGTTGCTGCATTTGTTTCAACCTCTAACTCATTATCTACTCTTTCTATTATTACATTTGTCTTAAATTCAATATAAGGAGTAAGTTTAAACAAAAATGCTTCTTCTTTAGGTTGTAAGTAACCAATTTTATTTAAATAATTTATGTTATCCATAATTAATTGCACGAACTTCACCCCATCAGTTCGTTTTTTCTTTTTGCCTATAAAATAATCTTCACCAGTTGTACTATGTAAAATTTGCAACAATAATTGCTGTTGTTCAGAAGATAAACCCACATTTGCTTGTTCTAAAAAGATTTCAATTTGATTTTCTCTTGATCTAGCTTTCTTTTCAGATTGCTCAAAATCAATAATTTTACTCATGAAAAAAATTCCTCTCCTTCTCTACTAGAAGGAGTCAACCCACTTATGTTAGAATATAGATACTTAAATAGTAAATAAGGGGTAACCCCTTCATAATTTTCCATAAAAAACCCCTAAGTTTGCCGACTCGCGGGGTTTTTTACTTTTTTCATACTTCGACAATATCACAGCATTTTCCTTTTGAAAACAAGTACACTTAAAAAATGGCTATTCAATAACTTTTCTCCCCTCTTATCTAACACAGTTGCTTTCATATGCCTCAGCACACCATTTTAACGCTTCCTTTTTGGCTCCCCTATACTTTGGGTTATCTTTACATTCTCCAACCGCTACAACCAATTCTCATTGCTCATGTGTCTTTGTATCTTTTTTTATTTTGTCATAGTAACTTTTGATTATACTTATCTATCGTTTCTTGAAAGACATCCTTGTATACACTTCGGATGTCCTTTTGAACAAAGTAAATATTCTTGTCTAACCTGGTTGGATCGATGCCAGGATTTCCATGAATGTTTTCCCTA
>NZ_JABUAE010000080.1 GCF_013314535.1 Bacillus sp. Xin1
TTTCATATACACATGCAACAAAGACAAAAATTTTCTATGAAAATGGTATTTCCTCTTTTATACGAATCTCCATAACGTGTAACTGTACAGCTGACACCTTGAAGGATCTGATGCTTGTACACGTAGATGCTCTAGCTCCTCCCGCAAAAAAATAGTCTTTATCCAGAAATGTAGCTGCATCATCATACTTGTTCCGTATACTGGATTTTTAAATTGGACTTATATAAATCCTCTTTGTCTCTTTTTATTATTTGCACAAGATTATAAACTGAATTATCAAAAAATAAAAAAACGATTATAAAAACTTTCATATTTGTTCTATAATAAAGTCTCTTTAGTTTATAACTAACGCTTCTTAGAAAAGCACTTGTCTGCCCTGGTATTCCCTTCTAAATCAACACATGATATCAGTAGATCTACTGCCCCTCACTTGTCTGCAAATTTTTGCTACAAAACCTTCATCTAAATACTTTGTTTACATAAAAATATATTTTCAATTTTACTGAATCTCAGGAATCTTTAATTTTATTTTCCTCTATAGATAAAGAAAATCATTAATAGATTTCCTTAATATCAGATAAACATATAGAGAAGATCTTTTGCTGTTCATTTATTAAAAGAAGTGTTTGTTGGTGTAAATCAAGGTTGCAAACTCGCCCCTTACATGTTTGTAAAAATCCATTCTGATAGTAATCAATAGTGATTAAGTGATTTTTTGCTAATTTTCTTAAGAACATGGATATATCCCCTTTCTCACTACTAATCTATATAAATAGCCTGTAAATACAAGAATATAGGCTAATTAAAAAATTCAAAACCATCCCTTGAAGCGCTTTCAAACCCAAACTAATAGAAACGTATCTTTAATTTATAATTAAAAGTACAGAATCTTACCAGAAAGTACAGGTTTTTATAGAAAATTTTTAAAATATTTAAAAAGTCATTAGGGCACAAAAACTTTAAAATAATAATACGGTTCTGTTGCAAAGTTTGAAAAAAACATAAACAGGTTGGTAAATGAGTAGCACTGTTTAAGAAGTAGCTAATAATTGTTGAAGTTCATTGTACGTTGAAAAGGCGGAGTCTCTTTGAAGACTTCGCCTTTGTTTATATAGGGCATGAATAGTCTCGATACCTTTTATCGTACGTGAAGCATGACGAAGATTTTGAAATCCTGCGGATTTGGAAAAACGTCTCTTTACATGCCTATGATCCTGTTCTATGAGATTATTCAAATGTTTGATTGTACAATAGATCGTAGTTTGATAAAGTCCTTGTTTTCTTAATTTGTTAAATGCGCAAAGTAATGCCGGCGCTTTGTCTGTAGTGAGAACCGTAGGTTCTCCAAAATGCTTTACTAATCTTTTCATGAAGGCATAGGCAGCCTGATGATCCCGTTTTTTACGAAGTTGAATATCCAATGTGTGCCCATCTTTATTAATTGCACGATAGAGATAACGCCATTCTCCCTTAACTTTGATATAAGTCTCATCCCAATACCAAGATAAGCGTGCAGATTTATTTTTCACTTTCCAAATTTGATAGATGAGATTTCCATATTCATGAACCCATCGCATGATGGTTGTTGGGTGAACTGAAATACCACGTTCTTTCAGGATTTCAGATACATCGCGATAACTTAAAGAAAAACGACAGTAGTAGCCCACGGCTACTAAAATAATATCTTTCTTGAATTGTTTTCCTTTAAAATATCTCATGTCTGATTTTCCTAGGTCCTGTTTTCTAGAGTGTAGCTTCATGTAGAAAACTTTGCAACAGAACCATTTTTTCTATCCCTCGTGAATTTCTTTAATGCTTTTTCCTTCTAAAAATGCATGCCCCGTTTTAATTTTTTCTACTGTTTCAAATCCATACTTTTCATACACTTTTTCTACTGTTTCGTTAATTGGGATCACCCAAAGATTATCTAGTCCTCTATTCATTACTTCACTTTGAATAAAGTGAATAAGTTCACCTATTAACCCTTTACCTCTAAACTTTTCAATTGTAGCTACACTTTCCATTCGGGCCTGTTTTTCATGTTCAAAAATACAAGCGATGGAACATGCTACTCCATTGTATCTAAGTAGATAGTGAGTAAATGCTGGATGTTCGAATTCATCTTGAAAAGCTTTTTTTCTAACTTCGCCTCCTAACTCTTTTATACTACATTCAATATCTAAAGCTTCTTCAAAATTTAATTCAGATACCTTTTCAATAGTAACTTTTTCATTTTTATCTTTTTTAGTTAATTTCTTATTCCATAATTGGACTGGACTTATTAATTCTTCAAATCCAAAATTCTTTATTTGTAATTCAGAAATCAGTTGTTCTTGCATATCTAAGTTGTATATATAAAATCTAGGTACTATATTTTTAGTCTTATAGAAATGGACTACTTCATCTACTATCATTTGTGGATTTAAACTTACTGCACTTACATGTGCATGATTTGCATCATAATAATCTGGGTTACTTTCATTACAAAATATAGAACCCCATGATTTCTCTATTCGGCTAGTAAAGGTTTCAAGATATGCAAAATCAAGCTCAAGAACATTTTTTAAACTAGTCATACGATATTCCCTCTTCTCTATTTATTTCTTCAATATCTTCTGTGTTTTATTATACATTTAAATATTTTAATTTTAAGTTTTTTAATTAAAATATATCCCATACCCTTCAAAAAAATATTTTCAAGAAAAAATGAAAGTAAACTTTTTATTATTTGTTTACATTCAAATCCCCTTAAACATTGACTTCAAACCGAATCCCCCGATATCCTCAAAACAAAAAATAAAAGTATACATTAAAAACATTATAAATAAAGAGTTTGTAACATTCATAAACAAAAAAGAAAAAGCTAGATCCATTCTAGCTTTTTTACATAATCACTTATTATCGGAAATTACTTTTAAAAGTTTCTCCAATTCTTGTTCTCCATCTTAAAAAGTTCTCTATTTATAAGAATTGAATTAAATATTATTTATCTGTTTTCTCTTTATGTTTAACAAACACAAAACTAAATAGCCCAATAAATAACCATCTACAATAGAAAGTCCTAGACTTATTAATAGATTCCAACCTAAATGAAGAGAAACCGATAAAGAAAGTAATCCTCCAACTATGCCACCTAAAACACCGATCGTAAATTTCATCTTATCAGTCATATGTATCCTCCATATAATCAATAAATTTCATACCAAAATTATATATTACTAATTAAAAATATACAATTTTATGTAATTTTTTCTTAATATTATATTTATGTCAAATTGACATAATGTAACAAGAAGCATAAGATGTCCGTTTGGCCAACTTATGCTTCTTTGAAATAAAGTCATGACGTTTGTAAAAAAGTTGTGATGCTTCACCTCATTTGGTTATGATTACCATAGGGGGTGTCCAAAAAAGAACATCTGAAATTGAAAAGTGATTAAATTCGAGCTGAACAATTGAATTCTATTTAGAAACAAAGAGAAAATATTATTTACTATAAAATTTATTAGAAATTTATTTTTATATCGTATCCTTTCAATATAACTTGAAAGGAGAACCCTATGAGAAAATTATTTAAAGTATTAAAGAATATATTTATTATGTTTATTGCGGTTATCTTACTTATATTAGTATCTGTTTTTATATACCATAACTATCAATTAAGTAAGGAATCAGATCTTATTAAAAGTAAGGGAACAATCGTTAAGATTAATAATAAAAAAATGAATGTTTATAGTGAGGGAAACGGTAAGGATACATATGTATTTATGGCTGGCTCTGGGATTGCTGCTCCTGTTTATGAAATGAAAGGAGTATATAGTAAGTTTTCAAAAGAAAATAAGATTACTGTAGTAGAAAGAGCTGGTTATGGGAACAGTGATATTTTTAACGATGTAAGGGATATTGATAAAATATTAGAACAAACGAGAGAAGCACTTATTAAAAGTGGAAATACACCTCCTTATATTTTAGTTCCGCATTCAATATCGGGAATAGAGGCTATTTATTGGGCACAAAAATATCCGGAGGAAATCAAGGGAATTATTGCGTTAGATATTGGTTTACCTCAGCAGTATGTGAAATATAAAAGCGAAGTGGATAAGTCAACATTAAAAATAAAAGGAATGAATATTTTAACGAAAATGGGTATTCATCGACTTCTACCTTCTACTACTTATAATCCTGAAGTGATTCGACAATCTTTTTTAACTAAACATGAAAAAGAAATTTATAAAGCAATATCGTATAAACAGTTTTTTAATGTTGATATGAAACAAGAGCTCTTACATTCTTACGAAAACAGTAAAAAATCCGTTAACCTTCCGATACCAAAAGAAACACCTATATTATTTTTAGATGCAGTTGCTGATCAAAATAAAAACTCCAAATATACAAAACAACATTACAAAGATTATAAAGAATTTGCAGAACAACTTGAAATAGCAGATGTTATAAAATTGAGGGGGACACACAGCATTTATTTATACCAGGCTGATGAAATATATAAGCTTTCTAAGGAATTTATCAATAAAAAAGTGAAATGAAGGTTTGCATGATGAAGGGATATCATATTTTAATAGTTGAAGACGATGTGATGATTGGTGATTTGTTGCAAAGAATTTTGCAGCGCGAAGGATACAATGTAATTTGGAAAACAGACGGAAAAGAAGTGTTTGGAATCATCCATAAAATGGACTTAGTTATCATGGATGTGATGTTACCAGGTAAAGATGGCTTTCAAATAACAAAGAAAATAAAAAATCTAGGATTAAATATTCCAATTATTTTTCTATCCGCCCGAAGTGATATGGACAGCAAACTCCAAGGTTTGACAATCGGGGAGGATTATATGATAAAGCCTTTTGATCCTAGAGAGTTGTTACTAAGGATGCAGAAAAGGTTAGATAATCAATATGGTACTTTTACGCAAATCAAACACTTATATATTGATGCTGAGCGTAAAAAAGTTTTCAATAATAACTTGCATAATGAAGTTGTCTTTACTGCGATTGAGCGTAAAATATTCTTCTATTTATATGAAAATAGGGATCGTATTTTAACGAAAGGACATTTCTTTGATTATTTATGGCAATTCGAAGATAGAGATCAAAATATCTTGAATGTGCACATAAAAAAAATAAGAACAAAAATCAATGATAAAACGGGTGAAATTATCCAAAATATATATGGAGAAGGGTATAGATTAAATACCTATATAAAGAAATGAAATTAAAGAAAAAATATCAGTTATTGTTATTTTCTGCTGCTATAAGCGTACCATTTTTATTACTGTTGATTAGTATCTTTATGTCAATAATCTATAATAGTGCCTTTAAGGCGGAAAATAATGACATTCCTTTTCATGAGTCTTTTGCGTATCCTACGATGCTAGTTGTATTTTTTTTATCAATATTGTTATTAGCCTTTTTATTTTCAAAATCGATTAACTCACTATTAAATAAAATAGATATATTAAATAAAACCATTCGAAATTTAGCCAGTGATAAAAAGATTCCGAATAAATTAGACGTTAAAAGTGATGATGAAATTGGAGAACTAATCAGGTCAGTAAATTTATTAATTGAAAGAACTACATATCGAGAATTAGAACTTAAACAGCAAGAGGAAATGAAGAAGGAACTTTTAAATAAATTAAGGCATGATATTAATACGCCTTTAACAGCTGTCAGGTTACAATTATTTTACTTAGAAGGTCAATATAATAATGACCAAGCACCAATATTAGAATCGTTATATCAGCAAATACAGTATATTGCTGAATTAACCAGTGAGTTAAATTTACAATCCACTAATACATTAGAGAATTCTTATATTTTAAATCACCAGGTGAATATACATGATTTATTAGAAGCTATGGTTAAAAAGTGGGATTATTTATATAGTATTCATGATATTGAATTAATATATAATCCACTAAATAAAGACTTGATATGGATTAGTAACGATTTATGGATTCAAAGGTTATTTGATAACATTTTTCAGAATACGTTAAAACATTCAAAGGCTAAAAAGCTTGAGGTAACCGTTGAACATAGTGTTGTTTCCATTAGGGATAATGGAATTGGTTTTGATACTAATAGTAAAAGTGCGGGGCTTGGATTAAAAATAATTGAAGATATATCTAGAATGCTCAATGTAAAATATATTCTACAATCGAATAACAAGGGGACTTTATTTTATTTTACCAAAAACGAAAATGATATATAAAGCACATTTTATACTGTTTTGTGAAATTCACGGTCAGCTTATGGGTTAATAATTAACTTATGGCCAATTTATGCTTCCAATTCTGTTGAATAATTAGATAATTATCTGCAAAAATAAGTGTTTTCTGGCCAACTTATGCTTCCAACTGCGGCCAACTTATAGGTAAAGTGACACATAACATCACTTATCAGTAGTCTATGTATTTAAAAATCTCAAAAAGTCCCTTCAGATCTTAAAATGTACCCTTTGTAAAGGACATTAAAAAAGCCTAGGCAGCTCGAAGTAGATGATCTCTGTATTGCACAGGAGTCATCTTCTTTAAATTCCATTGGTATCTGTAATACTTGTAGTAAATCATATATTGTTTAATTTCATTTTTTAATTCATCTAAAGTTGTACATGCTTGAATAGAGGCTTCATCTTTAAGATGGCCAAAGAAAGATTCTTGGAGGGCGTTATCCCAACAGTTTCCTCTTCTTGACATGGATTGTTGTAATCCTAGTTTCTTAACTATTTTTTGAAAATTAGGGTGCGTATATTGAATGCCTTGATCTGAGTGAATCAAGGCATCTTTTGCTTTCTGAAAGTTTTTGTTCCTTTTTAACTTTAGAAGGGTGTCTGTAGCTAATTTTACAGTCATACGTTCTGATATATGATGAGCTAAAATTTCACCAGTTGAACCATCTTTAATGACCGATAAGTAGGCTTTCTGACCTTTTCCATAAAATAAATATGTGATATCTGTTAGAAGGACTTTACCAGGGATTTCTTGCTTAAATTGATGATTCAATAGGTTAGGCACAACTCGATGTTCTTTTGTAACTTTCCTAATTCGTCTATAAGGATTTGCCTTTCTAATTGGGCATATAATGTCGTATTTCTTCATGATTCGTCGTATACGTTTCAAATTGTAAACAACCTGAAATTGACCCGCCAAAGTCATTCTGATTTGGCGAGCCCCTTTCTTACGACCTTTGAAATGGAAGGCTTTTAGGATGAGCCCTTTTACTACCTCATCTTTTTTATCTTTTTGATGTCTTCGCTCCTGTGATTTCATAGAGAAATAGTTATAATAACCGCTTCTTGAGACACCAGCTATTCCACATAGGTATTTCACCATATGTTTAAGTTGATATGTTTCTATCACTGAACGAATCAGGATATATTTCTGGCTAGAAAGAAGAGCTACTTTTTTAACCCCCTTTCTATTAAACGAATCTTTTTTAACAGTTCATTTTCTGCCTTTAGTAAGTTAATTTGGGCTTCTAAGCGAGCGTTTTTCTCCTCCAAAGTCAGTTCGCTTTCTCTAGAACGCTTTGAATTTCCAAATCTAGTGTCACGTAGGCCGCTAATCCCATTTTCATTATAAGCTTTTTGCCATCTTTTACTCGCTGCCTTAATTCGATCCATTCCTAAGATTTCTATATCAAACCCACATTCTTCAAAGATTTCTCTTGGAAGCTTGCCTTTCTCTTTTTCCCCAATAAATATACGCTTAAATTTATCCGTATATGTGATACTTTTTGAACTTACAGATTTTACATATTGATTAGATGATAATAGTTTAATTTCTTTTTCTGTAAAAACCTTTGTACTCATAAATTTCCCCAGTCTTTATGTTTTTCTTAATTATATACAAAAACCCTATAGGGAGACTTTTTAGTGTCTACTCTATAGGGTACATTTTATCTTCTGAAGAGACTTTTTATTCATAAAACTATTAGAAAAGTTACTTAAAAGATTTTTTCCAATTTGAATAATAATAAATGAACTGAATTAATAAAGTTATTACTGCAATGCCAGTAAAGGTTACAAAATATGTTAATCCCAAATCTAATAAATATATTACTATTAGCGTGTTAACTACAAGAGGAATTGAAGCTAAAACATTATAAAAACGTTTTTTATAAAAAAGATGATCTTTTTCATTTATATAATTATCGACCATAAAAATCCTCCTTTTTCTTTTATAAACTTCATGTATATTCATATTAATAAAATACCTGAATTTTACCACATCATGAGATATTATTAACATAATTCTCGTTATCTACAATTATTTCCAATTCGGAATAGTAGTAATATACATTTTCTAGTTCATATGTACTTCTGTTGAATCTAGTTTGCTATAAATGGTGTTTTACGTATGTATTTAGAATTTGAAATTTCATCAACTAAAAAATCTGCAATATTGCGATTGGTAATTGTTAGTCCTGGCATATCAAATAAATTTTCTTTTATAGTTTTATTAATATCTTTTTCATATATAAATGGTAACCGAACAAGTGTCCAATCTATCTTGCTTTCTTGGAGAATAG
>NZ_JABUAE010000081.1 GCF_013314535.1 Bacillus sp. Xin1
TTTTTCCAAATCCGCAGGATTTCAAAATCTTTGCCACGCTTCCCGTACCTTGAAAGGCATCGAAACCATTCATGCTTTATATAAACGAAACCGAAGTCTTGGCTCAGACTTCAGTTTTTCGACATACAATGAATTACAGGAGCTACTAACAATCGCATAAAATGTACAACTTTTTGTTGGCACCACTTAACCTTAACAAAACTTCGCAACAAAACCGTTTATTTTTTCTTATACGTAGAATCAATTTTATATCCAATAAAATATTCCATTGTATTACTTTAATAATTAATAAAATCTTATATAAATATATTTCTTATATATATTATATATATAAAGATAAAACTTATATAGGACTAGTAAATATAGTCTTATCCTCACTATAACAAGGGATTTGAGTATGTTATAGCGTAAAAAATCATAAATAGCAGAATATAACAACGATAAATTAGGCATTAGTAAGATATAAAATCTACAAATAATCATAAATAAGATCACATAATTCTACATAAAAAATGAAACAAATTGATGCATTGTTACATATATTTATTCAAGTGCTAAATTTTCAGTTCATCCACTGTATGTCCACAATTTTAGATTATTTACCCACAAAATATTCACAATCTAGGCTAACTAATCAACATAATTAGAATTTTTCACATGACTCACATAAATATTGATGATTTTTGATAGATGAAGTACCAAAATCCCTTTATTTCAATAATAATTACATAAAACTATTCACATTAGGCTCTAATTATCTACTTATCCATGAAATTTATTATTTTTCTTATGATTTTTTGTAGGTATTTGCATGCATATTAGATAAAAATAACGTGTTTATTTAAACATAGATGTGGAAAATTAGTTAATTACAGTACAGTCTTGTATAGGAATGTATAAAAAAAGACTCTATTATGAATAGAATCGAGTAAATGTGTCTATGAGAAGAAATCAGTGAGGGGCTTTTATTTCATGGAATCAACACGAATAGCCCTCTATTTATATTTTTTTTCAAAAATAGAGAGCGGAGTATCGTTAGTTTGTTTCGATTACCTCAAGTACCTGTTCGGCTGTTGTTACATGAATACCAGCACGTACTAATTGTTCAAATGCACGCATAAAGGTAATCAAATTGAAGTCATCTGGTACTTCAATAACGCGAAGTGTTTCTTTAGGTAATCTATCTATCTTTTCAATGAACCATTCGCGAACATCACTCGGAATAAAGCGCTCTTTATGTCCTCTTGCTTTTAGAAGTTCACGTATTTCTATTTCTAAAGCCATATAAGCATTTAGATTTGTACCTTGTTCATAGGCGTATTTTCTAAACAATGTTTCTTCTTGATACTTTAAATAGTTACGGTGATACGATTTCTCTGTAACCGGTACAGCGAATTTGGACTTTAGTAACTCATTTGTTTTACGGAACAACTTTTTGATGTTTCGTAGAGAGTACATAGAGAAATGCAATCCGAAATCAAATACAGCTTGTTCTTTTTGCTCTTTTGGAACATGTTGTGTAATAAGAGGGTAAATACCTTCTTTTGCCGCTGTATCAAGGATTTGATATTGTGATGTTTGATTTAATAGTTTTTTCAGTGTATACACTAATTTACTTGGATATTCTTCATTACGATCTATCATGTCACGCAAGCTGCGAATGACACTTCGAATTTGTCGATGACAAGTATACTTAAGTACATGAATAAATTTATTCATGTCTTGTGCAAATTCACCTATATTCAGTTCTTGTAGCACAGATTCAATAAAACGAGCTTTCCGAGCATACGTAACCTTTGGAGTGAATGGATCTCGATACTGTACTTCTCCAGCTTCTTTTGTACATAAGAAATCTGTATGTAAGGATAGATATAACGTCGTATATCTTTTTGTATTTTTAACGCCTTTTTGTAACTTGCAAATTTTGAATAGGGGAGTCCCTGTACATGGTAATGCAGTTGTTAATTCTGTCATAACTGCACGGATTTGATGTGGGTATTTCTTATGTAAAAAGCGGTACATTCCACCAAAATGAGTTGTATTTCCTCTTTCATCCTGCTTGTCTAAGGAACGTTTAAGAGTCGTTTCACTGTGTTGTTGCATAGCAATGTCCAAGAATAGCTTCTTAGCCGCAACTGAAAGCTCAAAGAAAGCCTTAGTAAATACGACTGGGCTAATATACACATAGGAATTTGCCTTTTCAGTTTCTTTGTTCATAAAATGAGATAGCTTAATGGTATAGCGGCCATCTAATTCATTTTCAATTGTAATAATGTTATGTAAACTTAATTTCTTTAATGCAATATAGAATTGAGAATGCTGTATATAAGCAAATTCCTCTTTATATTGCTTGTAATCTTCCCACATCATATGTACTGTTACATTTGGAATAACCCCATTCGTGTAACATTTCTTGTGTAGATATAAAAAGACTTCTAAATCTGCATTTGTAATGCCATATAATTTATGTTTTCTTCCCATTGTTTCTGAAATAGCAGATAGTGTACGACGTGAAAAAGATGGTTTCGCTTGAGCCACAAAGCCGTCTACATCAGCAATACGTTCTTCATATGTCATATGATCTAGAATATCCTCAAGGTATGTATCTTTATAGCTGTAGTATTTTTCTTCAAAAGCTTCAACAAGTTTTTGCCAAGATTTCAATGTTACTAAAACTGCATTTGTATCTTGTCCATTTAGACTACGTTGATTACGAATAATAAATGATTGTCCCATCTTTTTCACCTCCTACAAATAAATCCAGAAATATATGCCAAAACACTATAAAATATACCAATTATGATTATAGCAAATCGAAATTTGATGAAATGTACCCCTTTAAGAGAAAAAATAAAAAGATGAAACGTGCCTGAATCCCTTGGCGCACAAGGGGTTTGGCGTTTCATGAAAAAAAGTTTTTGACCACCATATCGCTATAAAAGATTTCAAACGTGAAACATATATCGAATTTGTAAAAAAGCCTATAATCCTTGATTCTACAAGCTTTTTCATGTTCTTAATGTAAGAGTTTTTGCCATCATATAGCTATAACGTTTCATGTTTTAATATGTTTGTTCAACGTGTGAAATTCACATATAAATGTTGTTATATAGAGGGTTTTGAACTTCTTTTTAACAAGGAAGTGTTGCCGCCATATCGCTATACTCGTTTCATGTTTTTTAAAATTAGTTGCCACCATATCGCTATAAAAGATTTCAAACGTGAAACATATATCGAATTTGTAAAAAAGCCTATAATCCTTGATTCTACAAGCTTTTTCATGTTCTTAATGTAAGAGTTTTTGCCATCATATAGCTATAACGTTTCATGTTTTAATATGTTTGTTCAATGTGTGAAATTCACATATAAATGTTGTTATATAGAGGGTTTGGAGCTTCTTTTTAACAAGGAAGTGTTGCCACCATATAGCTATAACGTTTCAAGTTTTATATAGATATGGCCACCATGTAACTATAATGTTGTTATAATAACAAAAATCGTTAAATTGTTGAGTATAAAGAATTTCATGCTTTTTAGATGAAACTTAATATTTTTGTTCTGTAGTTGCCATCATATAGCTGTATGATGACAATTGGTCTATGACATAAGAGACAAGCAGAGGTTCTGTTGCGAAGTTTTATTAAGGTTAAGTGGTACCAACAAAAAGTTGTGCATTTTATGCGATTGTTAGTAGCTCCTATAATTCATTGTATGTCGAAAAACCAAAGTCTGAGCCAAGGCTTCGGTTTCGTTTATATAAAGCATGAATGGTTTCGATGCCTTTCAAGGTACGGGAAGCGTGGCGAAGATTTTGAAATCCTGCGGATTTAACAAAGCGTCGCTTTATATGTCTATGAGCTTGTTCGATACGATTGTTCAAATACTTGCTCGTATAATGAATAGTACGTGCATAAAAGCCTTGTTCTCTTAATTTGTTAAATGCGAAAAGCACCAGGACCTTACTAATACTTAAATTTTTTGTTAAATTTTGTATTTTTTGATTAGATTCTGTAGTATTGATTATAAATTAAAGATGTGCTGCTATTATAACGGCTTAACTTCTATCTGAAAGTAGTCTTCCACTTTTAAACGTGAAGGTGCGCCAGTGAAAGTGGAAGATGAATTTCGGTTAGGGTTCTGTTGCAAAGATTTCTAAACTGAGATAATCTGTAGAAAAAGTGTGAGCAGGAGAATGATATATGGGGTATTGTAAAGGAAAACAGTTTAAAAAGGATATTTTTTGGTAGCCGTCGGCTACTATTGTCGTTTTTCTTTAAGCTATCGTGATGTATCTGAAATCTTGAAAGAGCATGGTGTTTCGGTTCACCCAACAACCATCATGCGCTGGGTTCATGAATATGGAAACTTTATCTATCAAATTTGGAAGAAGAAAAATAAAAACGTTCAATTATCTTGGAAACTAGATGAAACCTATATAAAAGTCAAAGGAAAATGGTGTTATTTATATCGTGCAATTAATAAAGATGGACACACATTGGATATTCAACTTCGTAAAAAACGGGATCATCAGGCTGCCTATGCCTTCATGAAAAGATTAGTAAAACATTTTGGAGAACCTACAGTTCTCACTACAGACAAAGCACCGGCATTAATTTACGCATGAAAACAAGGATTTTATCAAACTACAATCCATTGTACAATCAAGCATTTAAACAATCTTATTGAACAGGATCATAGGCATGTAAAGAGACGTTTTGCCAAATCTGCAGGATTTCAAAATCTTCGCCATGCTTCACGTACGATAAAAGGTATCGAGACTATTCATGCCCTATATAAACAAAGGCGAAGTCTTCAAAGAGACTCCGCCTTTTCAACGTACAATGAACTTCAACAATTATTAGCTACTTCTTAAACAGTGCTTCTCATTTACCAACCTGTTTATGTTTTTTTCAAACTTTGCAACAGAACCCAAGCAGATCTAATCTAAAAAGTATAGTCTTTATCATTGATTGCCTAATGACTTTCTTGAATGAAGGGTATGGTGTAAAGTAGTAATTTTACAAATAGACATAGTCTTATATAATTAAAAACAAGAACACGACTGATTAAGTATTATTCCAAGTATCGTACGGTCAACAACCCCTTAACACCCTTACGGGTCGTTTGAAGTGGGGGCTTGCGTCTGTCGGAGTTCGACAGTGCTTCTACCCTCATAGAGAGCAACTACGCTTATTCCTACCCAGTAGTACGAACGAGCAATGCTCTCCTACCTTAGTATGGTGGAGCATAAGGACAGTTGACTTCGCCCCTACCACAAGAGCTATACTCCTGTGGTAACTACACCGATATGCTCAATTCCCTTACGGTGTAGATTCATCGCACCAATACGGTCATCATTTGATTGGTATTGGCAATTTTTACACTTAAAAGTGTGTAGCTTTTTATTACGATTCACTTTTTCAATGTTTCCACACTTAGGGCAAGTTTGGGAAGTATATTTGGGGTCTACCACAATTACCTTTTGTCCATTCAATTCAGCTTTATACTCAAGCATTTGACGGAACTGATAGAAAGCCCAAGACACAGAAACATAGCGGTTTTTCACTCGCACTTTTTCTGTCGCAGAACGAACACCTGTTAAGTCTTCTAAAACAAACATAGTACCTCTAGAGTATTCATCAACGAGTGCCTTTGTAATTTGATGGTTTACATCAGTTACATAACGGTTTTCTCTTGAGCCAATTTGTTTTAATTTCTTACGAGAAGATGGTGTTTGTCGTGTTTGTAATTGCTTACGAGTAGCTTTAAATTTACCACGCTTATGTTTAACAATATTTCCGTTGTAGAAAGTTGTTTTGCCTTGACTATCATAAGTGGTTGCAAGGAAGTTGATTCCTAAATCAACACCAACGATGTTGTTTACATCTGCGAAATCTAATGTTTGGTACTCTTTTGTCATCGGAATATGTAAGAACCACTTTTTGTACTTATGCACTAATTTAGCAGTACCAAATTTCCAAGTGCTGTTGAAGTATTTCTTCATAGCCTTACGCTCATAATTTAGTTTTAGGCGACCTTCAAGCGTGTTTACACTAAATTGGTTTTTGGTTAGTGAGTAATCTCGATTCCAGACTAAATCATATTCTGCAAGTTTGACGTCAATCAAAGACCATTCATGTCCATTTGATTTAGCCGACTTGTAACGAGCAATTACAGTTTTCATCACAGATTGAGCCATTTGACTTTTTAACCTAAATTGATTTCGTAAATCAGAATAATATAAGTTATTGAGATTTACTTGATTAAGGTTCTTTGTTTCAAATATGTGTTTTGATAACCAATTACAAGCCTTGCGGTAAGCGTTCGTTGTTATCTTTAGACTTTCAGCTTGATTATCGGAAACATGGATTTGTATTTTTGCAGTAATTGTAGGCATTATTTTCACCGCCTTTCACTAATTAAATTGTAACAGATTTTTAGTGGAAGCAAACAACTTAAATAGAGAAAGGAGGAGGCAGGGTGGAAGTTTCAGATACTTGATATGGTACGGAATCTTACGATTTTTAACGTACCATACCGTGTCTGCCGGCAATTCCTCCCCCCCCCTTATCGCTGGGCTATCGCCCTTCACACGATTGAAGTAGGGGTATCCTTGCCGATTTTAGATGAATTGTTATTACACACAGAAGATTCCGGTAACATTTTAGGTTTTGAGCTGTGTTGCCACTATATAGCTGGGATATTTCAAGTCTTATAGTATATATATCCGGTGGTTATTTTGTTAGGAGGTTTTTTATTTGGAGAAAGTATTGGTGTTGTTTAGTGATGCCCTTTTTCTTGCTGCTCCAATGTATGAAGAGAACAAGCAGCTATGGACAAAGTGGAATAAATATTATGATGAAGTACAAGAAAATCATGACAAATTAGTAACTTCAGCTAATATTTCTCCTTCATTTTCAGCACTTGTTTCTTGGTTAGGTCAGAAACAAGAACAAGGAATTTCATTATTGCATATATATGCAAATTTAGATAAATATAAAGTTGAGCTTCGAAATGTACTTGATAAGATAATAGAGCAAGAGTTTGAAGGAATGTCAGAAACAGTTGAAACGCCTATCTTATCTAATACAAAAGATAAGAAGGTAAAAGACCAAGAAACGGACATTACTGATGATTACTATCCTGTTAGTAATGACGCGGTATATTATCAATTACGTGATGGTATAGCCAAAAATCAATTTGAAGAAGATGAATTAGGAGCAGTACCTGTATTACCACTAGAAACTAAAAGCACAAGCGGAGTTGCTCAGCTTTCATCACATAAAGATGAAGATCTAAGATTAGTAAACACTAATGAAGCAGAAAGATGGTCAATACTAGTAGATGGTGTTATCAGTAATATGGATGATCTTACAGCTGATTGTCTAGATACAATAACGATACAGTGGCTGAATCAAGCGAAGTCTCCAGATGAGTTTATTGATTTCAGCTACGAGAATGTGTTGGATATGTGTAATATGCCAAAAGCAAGAGCAAACGGTATAGAGTATTATCGTGCAGAAGATAAAATCAAAATTGCTCAACGAATTGCTGCTTTAGCGAGTATCTTTATTTATTTAAATGATGATAACGAAGTAGTGGTTTTAAATGATCGTGCAGAAACTGGTAAGCAATTTGAAATGAAACGTGAAGTAATTAAAAGACTCTTCGTTTTAGATTCTGTAGTTCTTTGGAGAGATAAAAATACCAATGATTACGTAGGTATTGAATCTTGTAGAATAAAACCAGGTAGCTTTTTATCGATGTATTTATACGGTTCTAATAGTACAACAGCGTTATTATCTAAAAAAGCATTGGAGTACAATAGTTATCGACACAAATTCCATAAGCGACTAATTCGATACTTATCCTGGCAGTGGAGAATTCGCCAACAGTACAGCAATTTACAAAGACCCTATTCAATTGGTGGAGAAAAAGGACTATTGTCTGTAATGGGGATTAATATTGCGAAGGGACGTCCACATCGTATTCGTGAGCAATTAGAAAATGTGTTAATAGATTTAGAAAAAGAAAAAGTTATTTCACATTGGGCATACAGTGAGGAACTTGATGAATCCAGGATCGGAGAACGGAATTGGTTTAAAAATTACTACTCTAAATTAGGCATCACCATCTTGCCTCCTAAAGAGTTAATGGATAATATCGGTAGTTTGGTAAAGAAAAAGGTGATTGAAGCTCCGGATAAGCAAGAAAATAATTTAACCATCGATACGGTAAAGCATAGTATTGATGGTTCAGAGGATATGATTAGAGATAAAATTATGCACCAACACATGCGCAAAAATAGAACAATGCGCGAAATTGCAGATGAGATAGGATTATCTCCTGCTACGCTATCAAGATTTTGTAACAAGAAAATGAAACGTATCTCGAATAGCGTCAATAATAAATTAACCAAATGGTATGAAAGGCAAATCATAATTGAGTCTATGTAGGAAAAGGAGCGGGAACACTTTAAACGGGTTCCTGCTTCTTGTTTCCTTTTATATTTCTTGTACATAGATAT
>NZ_JABUAE010000082.1 GCF_013314535.1 Bacillus sp. Xin1
CAACGTTTTTTATGTGTCTCTCCCTTGACTACGCTTCATACAGTTTCATCATATTGAAAAAGCTTAGAACTATAAAACTGTAGGAAGTATCCCCTTTCTCACTACTAATTTATATAAATGGCCTGTAAGTAAAAGAATATAGGCTAAGTAGAAAATTCAAAGTCCACCCTTTGAAGTGCTTTCAAATCTAAACTAATACAAACGTATCTTTAATTTATAATCAAAAGTACAGAATCTTACCAAAAAGTACATTTTTTATAAAACAATTTTTAAAGTATTTAAAAATTCATTTTGGCGTAAAAACTTCGAAATAATCACTGTGAATTTCTAAAGGTTCTGATACAAATATACGAAGTGGAACGAGGATATAACAATAATCCACCTGGTATTCCCCATTAAAAAACGGCAGAACTCAATTGGATGAAATCTTTCGGTATTGATGTAGGTCAAGAGTATATAACGATAGTTTCTGGTACACAAAACGCTTTGGTAATTATATTGATGAAAGAGCTTTGAATTTAAATTCATTTGTTTTGCAATATAATTAATTAGAATTATGCATTCGCGAAATGGAATAAGGCGTCTCACTTTTTGAAGTTTGACGCCCCATAATCTTGTATGGTTACATTCACATGATATTTAATCGGTACCCTGCTAAATGTTTGATCCCAATCTTTTTTGACTTTCGCCCATAATTTTGGGTCTTCAATTCTTAATCGGTTTCCAAAGCCAGCAACGTCAACTTGATATTCTTTCTGCATTTTTTCTGTTACATGATGCACCAAGTGCTTTACTTCTTGTTCAGCAGCTTTTTCTGCCCTTTTTAAAAATTCATTTTCAAAACCTTTTCCTGAGTGCATCCAATTTTCAGACACACGCCCTTCTGATTCAATGTTTACATCAAAAGAAATCTTATTTCCCTTAACATGCGGGGTGATTTTGCTTTTTATGGACTTTATCTCGTAGATGATGGGTTGCCCTGTCTTTTTATCAAAGCCTTTTACCAAACCACCTTTCCTTTTTCCGTTGATCCATATTAGCCCCTCTAATTCCTCTTCATTTAAAAAACCACGTAACTTATTTGTATTTCCTTTGATTACGGCAGCTCCCGCAAATTTTACTTCACCATTTGTCGAAATCACATTTTGTAAAAGAAAACTAGATCCTGATTCCATCTTACCTCTTAATTTAGCGAGCGATACAAAAGGTAAAATTCTTGTTATTCTATATTGATTATCTGCAATCCCAATCAAATGAAACGCTGGAATTTCTCCTATTTCCTTTGATTCCAGTGTCTCACTAGCTCGCCCCTTGCTGATTAACACAAGACAGCTAAGCCTACTCTCATTTTCACGGAGATACTGATCAAGTAATTGGTTTAAACTATATTTGCGTACAAGATTCTCACTAATCACAATCACTTTTAAATGTGAAGCGAACAAAGGCCGATCTTCTCTTAATGAAAATTCACGGATTATTTGATGAATAGAATCTCCAGTCTCAGAAACATTAACATAACGTTTTTGTTGTGCCCCGCCTCCTTTACTCCCAGTTTGTTGGCTTGCAATTTGATAAGTAGATGTTATGATGTTTCTTTTAGGATATCCTCCTCCTCGGTCCTTAATCTCTTTCTCAATTGTTGACTCCTTACCTTTATCCAATGCTACAGCTAAAACTAAACTCAACTCTTCAATTTCTTTGCTACTCCAGCACCCTGTCAGAAACAGGAGTACCAGCATCGAAAACAAAGTCAAAAAAAACCGTACATAGTGAAAGTTATTCTTCACGATGTCCCCCCTTTTCTCTTTAATCGCGTGACGATAAGAAGGAGCAGTGGTAGTAACCCAAATAAAAATAAAGCAGTATTGCCGACTATATCTCCGAATTTAAGTAGATCATTTATATTTTTCGAAGTCATAGCAATGATATAAATAATCGGAAGCAAAGCAAACATAAAAGGATGAATGCTCTTTTTGAAGAGTTGTGCTAGCCCCAATGCAGCAGCGTAGTAACTGATCGTATATGTAGCAAATATTTGCATAATCCATATTACAAGCAATAAAGATTCAAAACGTTCAAATATCAAACCAGAAATTTCAAAACTGCGCATGAGATCAATTGTCGGCCATGTTCCCATTACAACTCCATCGACGGATAATGCACCGATGACCATTACGACCGTTATTACGTAAAAGATTAACGGAATAGAAATTCCAACTAGAATGACTTTTACTGCTTTGTTTGGTTGCTCCATAAATACCAAAAGGATTAACATGATTTCAGGACCTGTATATGCGAGAGCAGTTGTCTTTATCCCCTTTAACACCGGCTTAACTCCTAAACCTAATACGGGGCGGAGATTATCCATCTCAAATATTCCGAGACTCATCAAGGAAATGAGTAAAAAAATAAACACCGTAATAGGGAATATGATTTCAAACATCCGGGCAATTGAGTTAATGCCACTCATAATCAAATAGAGACCTATCCACATAAAAGGTATAATAATGGCCCATGTAGGAGTTCCTTCCAGTAAAAAAAAGCTAATGACTTCTGCCATTGAACGGATTTGAAACCCTGAAGTTGCAAGAAAATAACATACAACAAGTAAGCTAAATAACCTCCCTGTCCATTTCCCTACAATTTCTTGGCTGTATTGATAAAAGGTTTTTTCGGGAAACTGTTGACTTAATTTAACCATAATTACTCCTGTAACCATCGCGATTATCCCACCTAAAATCACACTTATCCATACATCCGGTGTTTTCACTTTTTCCATAGATGCTCTGGGTAGGGTAAGGATTCCTGTTCCAAGTATAAAATTAACGACGATAACAACTGCTTGCGATGTCTTAATTCGGTCTTGGGGTCTGCTAATCATTGAAAGTCACTTCCTTTCGGCTTTAGCTACCCTTTGCGAGTAGGGTCTTTTGAATGCATCATCTTTGGTCGCCGTTTCATCATTCTTAGCGGCATGCGAACCATAAAATCTTTCCAGTCACTTAATCGATAAGGAACAACTGGACTAGTATAAGGAACGCCAAAACTTTTCAGTTTCACCAAATGGCTACAAAGTAAGAGGAAAAAGAGAATGACCCCGTACAACCCAAACACGGCAGCACAAAACATGGCTACAAACCGAAGAATGCGTAATGTAATCCCTGCACTGTATTGTGGGATAGTAAAGGAAGAAATAGCTGTAACAGCTACAACGATTACCATAATTGGACTGACAATCCCTGCTTCTACGGCAGCCTGTCCAATAATTAATCCACCCACAATCCCCATTGCCGGTCCAATCGGTTTAGGTAAACGTAACCCAGCTTCCCGTAAAATTTCGATGGCCACTTCCATAATCAACGCTTCTATAAGAGCAGGAAAAGGAACTCCTTCACGTGTTCCTATAATAGAGATAACTAGCTTAGTGGGAATTAACCCTGGATGAAACGAAATAAAGGAAATATATAATGCAGGAGTAAATAATGAAATAGAAGCTGCAAAGAAACGCAATAGGCGGAGAAGCGTACTTGGAATCCAGCGTTCATAATAATCTTCTGGTGATTGTAACAGCATACTAAATGTAACTGGAACAATTAATGCGAATGGTGTCCCATCCAGTAAAATTGCTATCCGTCCTTCCATCAAGGCACTAATAACACGATCAGGACGTTCTGTATTCTGAGCTTGTGGAAAAGGACTGAGGTAATTATCTTCAATAAGTTGCTCTATATAACCAGATTCAGGCACACTATCTATATTTATTTTCTGAATTCTTGTTTTTACCTCTTCCACTAATTCTGGACTAGCAAGATCTTTAATAAAGGCCATAACTAGCTCTTTTTTTGCACGTTCCCCTACTTGAAGCTTTATCAATGATAAAGTCTCATTTTCACCATGACGCCGCAAAAGAGCGGTGTTATCACTTAATACTTCCGTAAAACCTACCCGTGGACCTCTGACTAATGCTTCTGATACTGGTTCTTCAATATTCCGTTTGTTTGTTTTTGTTGTACCAAGAATGAACACATCTATTAATCCCTCAACTAGAAGGGCTGTCGAACCTGTCAATACTTTTGGAATCAAATCTTTTATGTAATGGACTTCTGTTACTTCACTAATAGAAAGAACTTTATTTTTAATAAATTCTTTCGAAACGGTCTCTTCCACATAAGTAGTTTCGTTTTTATATTCATCGAAAAAATCAACCATTAGTGAATTCATAATATGTTTATCGATTAGCTCTTTATCTGATAGTCCATCGACAAAAATGATCGCAGCTCGAATGCCTTTGCGCCCAATATTAAACTCCCGAAAGTGAACATCAGAATTATGACCGATTTCTTGTCTTATGAGTTCTAAGTCTGATGTGAAGTCACCCGTAAAATGAACCGTTGAGTTTCGAGAAGGCTTAGTTTGTTGTTTAGGATTGCTTTGAATGGTATTTTTTTGTACTTGTTTGTCCTTTGATTCCCACCAACTCATTTTTATCACTCTTTCTCTGATATACTGACCCAATGAAAAAATCTTGAGATAATATATGTAATTAAAAATACGATAAAAGCTTGTACAAAAACTTTCCAATCCGGAAGATAGGAAACAAACATATTCCACATTTTCATCATCTTATAAATGCATCCTCCTAGGAACAAGATTTTATCAAATCTGGTCTTTTTTTATAAAGCTTCCCCAAAATATTAAGTATAAAATCATGTAATAATACCCATTAAAGCAAAAAAATGCTATCTCTAGCATCTTTTTCACTTTAATTTAACTAACTATTTATTTATATTTTTAGCCAAATTACTTTTGTTTTTTCCATATAACATATATATAACAAGTCCAATAAGCATCCAGATTATAAAACGAATCCAAGTAACTTCTGGAAGACTGATGATAAGATATAATGAAAAACAAATCCCAATCAACGGAATTACAGGGACAAAAGGCGTCTTAAATTTCCTTTCTAAATCTGGTCTTTTCTTTCTTAATACAATGATAGAAGAACAAATTAATATAAATGCTGATAATTTACCAATATTAATCAATTCGACCACCTCACTAATAGGGGTAAATCCTGATATTATTGCTGTAATCATACCTATAATTAATGTAGGACGATGTGGAGTCTTATATTTAAGATGTACCTTTGTAAACCATTTTGGTAATAATCTATCTCGACTCATTGCAAATCGAACTCGCGAACCTGCAAGTGTGAACGAAAATAAAACAGAAAGTATGCCTGTAATAGCTGCTGCAGAGATAATTGAACTACTCACCACTTAACGTCCTTACGGACTGTTTGAAGTGGGAGATTCCTAAGTACAGAGTTCTATCGAACTCTAATGGATTAGGCTATCCCCGTAGTTCCTACGGTTAAGAGACGAATTGCTTCGTTTCTCAGGTTGAGTGCTTCATTCCGATCTCTATCGTGATGTGTGCCATAAGAAGGGCAATTCCACTCACGAATTATTAGATTTTTAACGTTTTTATTCTTGTATCCACAATTGGAACATAACTGACTAGAAGCAAATGTTTTAGATACCACAACAACTTGTTTGCCATACCATTTTGCCTTATATTCCAACATCGTTCGAAATTGTGACCAAGATACTTCACTAATTGCTTTTGCAAGCTTTCCATTTTTGAGCAGGTTACTGACTTGTAAGTCTTCTATACCGATGACATCGTGGTTTTTGATGATTTCAGTAGAGAGTTTATGTAAGTAATCAGCTCTCGCATTGGCAATATGTTCATGGATTCTTGCAACTTTCACACGCTGCTTGTTCCAGTTCGAAGAACCTTTCGTTCTTCTGGAAAGGATACGCTGTGCTTTTGCTAACTTTTCTTCTAATATACGGAAAAATTTAGGGTTCTTGTATGTTGTTCCATCAGAAAGAATAGCAAAATCTTTTAACCCACCGTCCATTCCACAAGTGGATTCCGTTTTAAGCATTTCTTGTGCCTCTGTTTCGACAAGGATAGATACAAAGTATGTACCACTTGGGTTACGGCGAATCGTTGCATTTAGAATACGACCTTCTACTTCACGACTTTTGGCAAAGCGAACAAGGCCAAGTTTCGGTAATTTCATTTTGTTACCTACAATCGCAATATTGCCGTTCGTTTGCTTGGTTGTGTAGGATTGAACCTTATTGTTTTTAGATTTGAATCGTGGAATATCATTTTGTTTCTTGAAAAAACGCGAAAAAGCATCTGCGAGGTTTTTTAATGTGGATTGAAGAGCAATACTATCTACTTCTTTTAACCAAAGTGTATCCTGTTGCTTCTTTAATTGAGTAAGCTCGGCAGAGCAAGAAGGATAGGTTAATCCTTTTCCTGTCTCTTTATAGGTGTCATTCCAGAGAGCAAGAAAATGGTTAAATACAAAGCGACTGCACCCAATGGTTTTAGCAATTAATATTTCTTGTACCTTATTTGGATAGATACGAAATTTATATGCCTAATTTACTAACATGGGTTGCACCTCACTTTTTTCGTAGGATACCTACAGTATACTAAAAAAAAGTAGGCTTACGCCTACCGGCATTCATCTCCCACCTAAAATTGGTGTTTTCACCCCTTCACATTTTTGAGGAAGGGGTCTTCTGTCGGAAAATGATAAAGTAATCCATTTTAATCCTGCATCACTGAAAATCTTAGCTACCGGTGCAGCGTTATTCAATGTATGATATGGTGCCATTCCTGTAATTACTAAAGACATTCCGATATACAGACATAATGCAATTATTAAAGATATGACTACAGCTCTTGGTAAATCACGTTGTGGATTCTTGGCTTCTTCAGCTGCTGTAGTTAACGTATCATATCCAAATACTGCAAAGAATACAAGCGCAGCACCACTCATTACGCCATTAAAACCAAAAGGCATAAAAAGATGCCAATTGGCTGAATCAATGTAGAAGCTTCCGACAGCAACGACCACTAAAATAATACTTAGCTTAATAATTACCATCAATGTGTTGAATTTTGATCCCCACTCCATACCAAATGTTAATAATCCAGCGATAGCTAGACTTATAATAACTGCAATTAAGTCTACTCGATGCCCATCTCTTGTACCTGGAGGCCCTTGAGCCCAAATTGGAATATGTATTTCGATTTGTCGAAGTAATTCTTGTATATATCCAGACCAACCAATAGCAACTACTCCCACTACTAAAATATATTCTAGCAACAGATCCCACCCAATTAACCATGCTACTCCTTCTCCTAATACAGCATAGCTATAAGTATATGCACTCCCAGAAACGGGGATAAGTCCAGCAAATTCAGCATAGCATAGTGCAGCAATAATAAAAGATAAAATAACTGCAGGACCAGCATGCTCAGATGCAGCTACTCCTGTTAGAACAAAAATCCCCCCCCAATAATTCCTCCTAATCCAATTGCAGTTAATTGTCATAATTCTAACACTCGATTTAGTCCAGTACTTCTAAGGCCTTCCTTTTGCAAATGATCAATGGACTTTTTTCTAATAAATGCATTCATTTTCTTTCCCTCTGAGATTACATAAAAATACAAAAACAATTAGAATTCAGATTATTTTAGCGCGATTATTTTTTATGCAATTTATTGATACATATTTATATTAAAAAACGGAAAATATATCATTTCTTACAGATTTTGCGATACAGGGAAGCCCATACAGGACTTTAGTCCGCCTGTAGGCATGGGATGAAAGTATCGCTTTTTCGTAGAAAAACACTTGTTTTTTGGGGATATACTTCAACTATAGACAAGAATAAGTCTTTAAAACGCCTATGTGTTCTTTGAAAACAAGATATCGTATGAGGTACTCAAGCTATCAGTAAAATGATATGTGTCGTCAAGTACAAGACGCTAAAACATTGGAACACGCAACTAGCTGTATGGTATGGTCACAGTACTGTAGCTCACGAAGCTATAGGGTCTGTCGTGAGAGTGGTTGATGGCACACCGCAAACTTGCACGTCAGCGATACCAGAAATGGACTTCGCCCTTGATAGCAAGAATCCCACTGGCTTTAGCCAGATTGCCCTTTTAGGGATGGGAGTGTCAATTTACTTAGTATACTTTTATAGATTCATCAAAGGATTTCGCTAACTTTAAGTACACATTAAGTAAAAGTGGACGAAAAGGTATCCTCTCTAATATTTTATTGAAAACAGAATATATGATCGTAACAGTTATAAATTCAACATTGGAGATTAAGAATTACCAAGAGTTCGTCATCGCGATTCCGAT
>NZ_JABUAE010000083.1 GCF_013314535.1 Bacillus sp. Xin1
GAAGCTTATATTGGAAAGGATAAAAAGCTATTCACTCGATTGATTATGTATCGATTAACAGAAAAACAACTTCGTGAGCGTATGAAAAAACAAGTATATACGGAAAGTAAAAAAGGTATTACATATTCGAAAAAAAGCAAACGATTAGCTGGTATGAACCTATATGTTACCAATACACCTTGGGAAATTGTTCCGATGGAACAAATCCATGATTTTTACTCTCTCCGTTGGCAAATAGAGATTGTATTTAAAACATGGAAATCTCTATTTCAAATTCATCATTGTCAAAATATTAAACAAGAGCGATTAGAATGCCATGTTTATGGAAAACTCATTGCCATTTTTTTATGTTCTTCTACTATGTTTAAGATGCGACAATTAATTTTACAAAAGAAGAAAAAAGAATTAAGTGAATATAAAGCAATTGGAATGATTCAAGATCATTTACACATTTTATATCGAACCATACAGCAAAACACCCGAGAAATAACAAAGATTTTAATCCGCCTGTTCCATCTTCTACAGAAGAATGGACGAAAATCCCACAGATATGAAAAGAAGACTGTCTTTGATATTTTGGGTGTTGTCTATGAGTATAATGGATTGAGAAAACAAAAGAAAATTGCATAATTAAAAAAGTGAAACCCGTTAGGGTTTATTTGGTATGCGCATTTTTAAGAATATACTTCTATTTTAAGAATGTTTTAACCCGGCTGAACGAAAGTTCAGTTTGTTTACACTCTTAAGTTGATGGGCATGTATAGTGACCCCTATAGGATAAGCTGGATTCTTATCGGTCGTCATGACACGAGGCTCAGAAATATGAAAAGACTGCAAAATTTTCTTGAAGAATCGCTTTGCAGCCTTGTGGTTTCTTGCTTTGCTTAGGTAAAAATCGATGGTACTTCCTTTCGAATCGACAGCACGATACAGGTACATCCATTGACTGTTTACTTTGATATATGTTTCATCGACTCTCCAGGAGTCATTGGTTTGTTTGAGATGACGACGGACTCTTTTGTCTAATTCAGGACTATACTGATGCACCCAACGCATAACCGTTGTATGAGCAACGATTATGCCCCGTTCCGCCATCATTTCCACCAAATCACGAAAACTTAGATTGTACCGTAGGTACCATCTTACCGTTAATAAGATAAGATCAGGCTGATAGTGTTTCCATTTAAACAAATTTTTCTTTTCCATACCGAGCACACACTCTTTTATAGTAATAGTATGAGTATGTCCAAGACTTAGAGATTACTTGCAATTGCCCTGAAGTTTTTGCACCAGAACCTAAAATCTTTTCTTGTATCTTCATAAAATCAATTTTTAAAAATTTCTATCTCCTGGATAAAATTCTAAATTATAATATTCTTTTAGTTTGTTATAACGTATAATCTTACATATCATTAAATTCATTTTAAAGGAGATGAAGAAATTGTTTAAAAAATTCGGTATAGGAGTATTTTCTACAGCAATTGTATTAAGTGCCAGTATAGGTTTTTCAGGTATTGTATCAGCAGATAGTCCATCATTAAAGGAAAAGAAGAAATCTTATATTTTAAATATGGATTTTGAACACAATTCAAGTATAGAACCTCTTAAACCATGGCCATATGGCGATATAAAATACAATATTGAAGATCATGCAGGAGTAAATAATTCTAAAGGACTTCATTTAAAGGCATCATACGGTGGAGGACTTGTTGGAACCATAACTTTGAAACCTAATACTACATACATACTGTCTACATCTGGAAAAGTAAATACTCCTAGTTCAGAAGTATGGGTATCAGTAAATGTTAATGGACGCGGCATAGCTGGTTTGGGATTTAATTCCTCACAGTATGAGCAAAAATCGTTTGAATTTACTACTCCAAACTCTATTAATTCAAGTGAATTCTACATTTATCATCTTGCTGGGTTCAACTTTGATGTCAATCTTGATGATATCGTACTAGTTGAAAATATCAAACTTGATGACACAATTTCACCTGTTACAACTGATAACGCACCAACAGATTGGGTGAATAAAGATGTTACCGTTAACTTAACTGCAACTGATAATGATGGCGGATCTGGTGTTGCTTCCACTTATTATCAACTAGATAATGGTTCCACACAGAGTGGAAATGAAATCAAGATTTCTGATGAAGGAGTCCACACTCTAACCTATTGGAGCGTAGACAACGCCGGAAATACTGAACAATTTCATACAAAAACAATTAAACTAGATAAGACAGCTCCTGTGCTAAACATCAGTTTAGACAAAACAACAATATGGCCGCCTAATCATAAAATGGTTCCGATTACAGCTACAATTAATGCTTCTGACGATACATCAGGAATCAATTCAGTAGTGTTAACATCCATTACTAGCAATGAAACACTTCAATCTGATGATATTCAGAATGCAAATTATAATAAACCTATTAGTGGATCCACTGACTCCTTTGAACTTCGTGCAGATAGACTGGGAAGTGGAAATGGACGTATATACACTGTGACATACACTGCTATGGACAACACAGGGAATGTGACAACCAAAACAGTTACTGTAACGGTTCCTCATGATCAATCAAAAAAAATTAAGTAGAGGTACCGCCAGCATTTTTGAAAAAAAACACACTAAGTAAAAAATACAATGAGCTGTCCATATGGACAGCTCATTTACATAATTCTTGATATCGGCAGTCAATGTATCTATAAGCCTACAAAAACCCCTTACAATTAATCGTATCTGAAATCATATGTCTCTTCAGGAACATTTAATGTATGTCCGTTAATGATTACTGTATCATTGTCTTTCCAGACAATCTTTGCCGTATCCTCTCGGTAATTCCAATACACATTCTTTGTCTTGAAATATTTACGATGATTAAATACTAACTCTCCTCTAACAGCAAAACTCGTTGTTGCTCCGCCGCTTGTTACGTAAGCTTTAAATGTATATGTTCCGTCAGGAGACTGTTTTTCAGCAATCTTTTCACCTGTGGGTAGTCGATCCATACTGAAAAACGCCCAATACACTCCGTATACGAACAAACCAACTATACAAAATAATACAATTAACGATTTTCGTTTGGTTTTCTTAATTTCTTTCTCAATTTCTTTCTTTGTAAAATTCATGTTTTAGCTCCATTTAATGACTTTTATACCAAACCCCTCCCCATTTGGAGAGAGGTATGATCGGTTTTCAATATTTTTTCTTTTTAAGTCGGTAAAGTCCTATTATACTGGCTCCTGCTGCAATAATAATCATAACGATAGAGATGCTTAGGGCAACAATTTCATTGGGAATCAACCTAGCAGAGTTTGCCCAAAGTAAGGAAATGGTTGACAGCCATGCTAGACCAATAATATAATTCCAACCTGTTTTTTTTGTCATAATTTGTTCACCTCTTTTTTCCTAATTGTACCATTTGGAAGAACCAATTTGTTTAGATTTTTGAATGTATATTCTGTACATGCTCGGTTAACATAACGCATCATTATCAGTAGCGAAGACAAGGCGGTTCCCTACTCTCATAAGGAATCTGACTTTTTCCCTTTCTATCAATCTATGCAATTTTTTATACATTCCTATCATGGTGTGGGTTTTCGAGTTCTTGTTTGTTACTGGATTAGCCGAAAAACTGTATAAAATCTTGCATACTCTTAGTACTCTTAGCGTGTTTTTTTTCAAAAATGCTGGCGGTACCCCATTATTAATGAAGTGATTTTACTTCTTTACCCTACCTATATATACTAATCCATTAGAACGGTTACCATTCATTGTTACGTACTCAACTTTTTCATACTCTAATTTCTCAAAAGTGTTTGTCCATTCCTTTACACGTTTTTCACTATGATGGCGCAAAATAGCTCCATCATTTAATTCAAATACGCCATATGTGTGATACTTATTAGCATACTGTTCATAACGTGTTTTATTTCTTTCATCTTCATTTAGTAAAAAATCATTAATATAAATAATACCTTCTGGTTTTAACACCCTTTTAATTTCATTTAAAATAGAATCCTGTTCCTGATCTTGGTATACACAGGTTAAAACTGCAAATAATAAAGCTGAATCAAAAAAATTATCCGGAAAGGGAAGTTTCCCGCTTTTAATAATATTAAAAGCAATAACCATATCTTTTGATTTAGCCCGTTTAATCATTTCTTCTGAAAAATCCACACCATATAAATTCGTAAATTGTTGTTCTTTTAGTTCAAGTAGTGTTCTTCCATACCCACAACCATAGTCCAATAAGAATGCATCCTTATTTACATACTTTGAGAATAAGTCAAATTGAAAAGGCGTCGTGAATTCTTTTTCATTTGCTACTCCATCCCAGTACTCTTTCTGTTTATTCATATGTGACAACATCCCTTCCCCATAAATTCCCTTGATTATATTCCTAATAAGAGGAAAAAAACAGTCTTTACATTCATTGGTGTATTTAATACAAATCAGAAATAACTATAAGACACGTCATCCTTTCCTATGATTCTACAGAAAGAATAGCGTTTTTTCATTTTAGAGGGTATTTTGTTTTGTTAGCTTGATAGCGATGGGGTACCGCCAGCATTTTGGAAATAAACCACGTTAAGCAAATTTCGACATAAAACCCTTTGAATTTTGTCCGGTTAAGAACATTCTAATGCAACACAATTTATAGAAATAATCTAATTTCACATACAACACAATTTAAATTAGCATTAAAATGGCTCGAAAATCCTTAGCGTGGTTTTTTTCCGTTTTGCGGTCTGTACCCCTTCCTAAGCTCCATGACATTCTAATTCTTTATTCTCTAATCTTTAAAAGGAGCATTCATCACCCAATCTGAAAACCCCATACGAAGCATAGAAGAACTCAAATTATTTGGCTGTTGCTGTGTATTTTTTAGATTGGAATCATATTTAATAAGTTCAATCATAGATTTTTTGAAACCTAATCGAGGATAAACCTCAATTATAAAATTAAATGTTTCCTCCGGAATATCTTCTATACGTAAACCAACTACATCCATTCCCGCCCCGAAATGAACTAAAGCAATCTCTGGTTGTTTTTCTTTAGCAATTTCCGAGGTGTGTAGAATAATAGCTTCACGTACCACATCAATTTTATCTTGTGAAAAACCATGGGAATGAAGGAATTTTTCTGCATGATCAGCACCTTCATATTCAAATGAATGTTTACAACATACATGCTCTGTAAGACCAACATCATGTAAGATAGAAGCAAGATAAAATAACTCCTGATCATATTTAAATCCATATTTTTTTCCCAATGCATCACCAAAAGCATATGTCCGTAAACAATGATTATAAAGAAATTCTGGAGAAATCTCGTAAACCAATTGGGTAGCTTCTTTTGCTACTTTACTATCTGGAATAATAATGTTATGCATAATTTCCTCCTTAGTTTTAATTGTTTTTCAATAAATTCATGTCGGATATCAATAGCATGATAGGAATGTTACGTGCTAATCAAATACTAACTCTCTCACCCTCTTCTTTTAGAAATTCTACTCTCATCTCAAAAAGGACCGTACGGTCTCTTTTAAGGTAACTTATTATATGTTAATGTACAACTAAAACATGTTACAATTTTTTAACAATAATAATGGAGGATATTATGCAAAAAGGTGAACAAACACGGAGAAACATTGTTTTAAAATCGGCAGAATTGTTTAATCAAAAAGGCTATGCTGGCTGTTCGATGAATGACATTATGGAGGCTACAGGGCTACAAAAAGGGGGGATTTATCGTAATTTTAAAAGTAAAGATGAGATTGCTTTAGAGGCATTTGAATACGCCATTGATACTGTCTCTCAACATTTTTCTGAGGCGATACGCAATGCTAATACAACATTAGAAAAGGTTGGTTCTTTTTTTAATGTATATGAAGATGTAATAAATAATCCACCAATAAAAGGGGGATGTCCTTTGCTGAATACTGCTGTAGACAGTGATGATACGAATCTACTGTTAAGAGAAAAGGCACTTGAAGTTTTCTATACATTTCTCAATATGATTGAAGGGATTATAGTAGAAGGTATTCAGAACGAGGAGTTAAAACCGGATATCGATACAAAGGCGGTAGCTTCCTTTATTATTGCAACCCTAGAAGGAAGTATTATGGCTAGTAAACTAGAAAGGGATAATAAACATGTTACTTATAGTAAGCAACACGTGCTGCGTTATTTGTTTATGCTAAAAATTTAGCTCATTTTTTATTTTGAGAAACAACGGGCTTGTGACTTAATGACGATGTGTCTGTACCCCACATCCATCAACTTAAGGATTTAGAGTATTTTTGAAGTTAAAAGCACGTTACTATTTTCTTATGTTAATGAAAAAGGGTGACGTGCTTTTTATGAATATGTACCAAAAACGGTTCTGGTGCAAAAACTCTAAAGCTCTTGCAAGTAATCTCCTAAACTTGGGCATACTGATACTATTACTCTAAAAAAGGTGTGTGATCGGTATGAAAAAGGAAAATTTGTTCAAATGGAAGCACTATCAGCCTGATATAATCTTGTTAACGGTAAGATGGTACCTACGGTACAACCTAAGTTTCCGTGATTTGGTGGAAATGATGGAGGAACGAGGTTTGTTTATTGCTCACACCACCATTATGCGTTGGGTGCATCAATATGGACCTGAATTAGACGGAAGAGTACGACGTCATCTTAAGACAACAAATGATTCCTGGAGAGTCGATGAAACATATGTGAAAGTAAAAGGTCAATGGGTGTATTTATATCGCGCAGTCGATTCAGACGGAAATACCATTGATTTTTATCTAAGTGAATCAAGAGATAAACAAGCAGCCAATCGCTTTTTTAAGAAAGCCTTGGCTGCTTTTCATATTTGTAAACCTAGCGTGATAACAGTAGACAAGAACCCAGCCTATCCAGTAGCGATTCAAGAGTTAAAAGAAGAGAAACGTATGCCTGAAGGCGTACAAATAAGGCAAGTTAGATATCTCAATAATATAGTGGAGCAGGATCACCGTTTCATTAAGAAACGTGTGCGTACTATGTTAGGATTGAAATCATTTTGTACTGCCACTTACATACTGAGTGGTATAGAGGCGATGCATATGATGAAAAAAGGACAAACCCTCCAAGGGGAGAAGTCTGTCCGAAATCAAGTGAACCTCATTCATCAACTATTCGGCCTTCCAGCATAAAATAGATTCTACTAGGAAACTTTTCGCCTCTCTATATCTCTTCTGAAGTATTTGCACCAGAACCTTTTTGATTAATATATTTATTGGAAAAGCATGTTCACAGATGCTTCTGCTATCCTAATTATAGAAGCTATTTTGAACGTAAGAAATTTGTAAGGAATGGATAAGAAAAAAGAAATTTTTCTTGTGTAAGATAAAAATATAAAGAAGAGTGAAAGGGGGATTCACCGTTTGTTAGGATAAAAATAATCATTATGAAGATAATTACGAATTCCATGTTGCCCTTTTGTCATTGGTGGGGATGATAGCTGTGTAGTTAGTACGAAACAACAAGCAACCGCCCATACAATATGGATAGAGGAGAGGAATGTTTTATGAAAACACGTAGTCAAATTACATTTGTAAGTCTTGCCCTTTTAATAGCTGGAAGTTCCCTGTTATACACGACTCCAACCTCAATTGTAAAAGCAGAGCCCACTGAAAATGTATCTAGTTCGTCACACACAAGCACTCAACGAGATCGTAATTCCGTCAAACAAGCAATGCGGGATACATTGCATCTTGGATTCCCAGGGATACTTGCCAAAACTTCTGAGGGTGGAAAAACATGGAGTTATGCAGCTGGGATAGCGGATCTGAGTACCAAGAAACCAATGAAAACAGATTTTCGTTTTCGAATTGGCAGCGTGACAAAGACGTTCACTGCAACAGTTGTACTGCAATTGGCCGGAGAGAACCGCTTGAATCTAGACGACTCCATCGAAAAATGGTTGCCTGGTGTCATTCAAGGG
>NZ_JABUAE010000084.1 GCF_013314535.1 Bacillus sp. Xin1
TTTGTGATCTTTTGAGAAACAATAGGGTTTAACTTTATTTTATTTAATCTTTAAGAAAGAATTTTAAAGCAAGATATGACAGAAAGTTTGAATAGGAGATTTAAAGATGGAGAACTTAACTATGTATCAATATTTATTTTATGAAATCCATAGCGAGGGAAATGGGTGATACATAAAATCTCTTTGATTAATTGAAATAGTAAGGAGTGAAGTGAATGAAGTATGAAGCAATATATACTGTTGTAGTTTCCGTAGGTAGTGAAATAGTAGCAAAACACGATATTAAGGCTCATGATATTAAAGAAGTTATCGGAAACCTTTCAAAAAAATACTTAGATAAAGATAAGAATGTGTTGGATAATTTGGAGAGGTAAGGACTTTGCATAAAAATTTATTGTTTATGAAATATGAACATAGAATGATTAGATATTATCAAGGAGGATAAAGAATGGCATGTCACGATAGTGAAAACCAAATAGAAAAGCAGAAAGATTTAAAATGGTGGCAGCTATCGCTAATTGGGATTGGTTGTACTATAGGAACTGGCTTTTTTTTAGGATCAAGCATAGGAATTAAGCTAGGTGGACCATCAATTGTACTTATGCTTATTTTGGCAGGATTCACCACATATGTTGTATTTGGGGCTTTAGCAAAAATGACAATAGCAGATCCACAAAAAGGCTCCTTTCGTACATACTCCCGAAAAGCATTCGGGCATTGGGCAGGATTTTGTCATGGATGGACATACTGGTCCTCAGAACTATTAATCATGGGGAGTCAATTAAGTGCATTAGGGATATTTTCACGATATTGGTTTCCTAATATCCCTCTGTGGATATTTATTTCTATTTATGGGGTAGCTGCTTTAGTGGTCATTTTCATTGGTATTAAAGCTTTTGAACGTTTGGAAAACTGGATTGCAATAATAAAGGTCATAGCCATTATAGGATTTATAATAATAGCAATCATGGTCATCTTTGGAGTGATTCATGGTGGTTTTCATAAACTACAGTTTCCTAAAACTATAAAAGAATTTTCCCCAAAAGGTTTACGAGGCTCATGGTCCTCTCTTATTTATGCCTTTTATGCATTTGGTGGTATTGAAATTATGGGTTTGATGGCAACAAGGCTTAAAGATCCTAAAGATTCAACTAAGTCAGGTAAGGTAATGTTGTTACTCTTAACAATTATTTATATATTATCTATAGGGTTAGCTATAATTATGGTTCCACTTCATTATTTTAATATAAAAGAGAGCCCATTTGTAGTCGCTTTACAGGACTACAATTTACCGTACATTCCATTCGTTTTCAATATAATCTTAATTTTAGCGGGATTTTCGACATTGGTAGGCTCATTGTTTGCGGTAAATAGTGTATTGATAAATCTAGCTGAAGAAGGAGATGCACCAGCTTTATTTGCAAAAAAAGGAAAAAGAAACATCTCTTTTCCGGCTTTAATACTTATAGTAATAGGACTAGGAGCTTCTATTATTACAGCCTTATTGCTTCCTAAAAGTATATATGAATACATAACAACCGCGGCTAGTTTAATGCTGTTGTATACTTGGGTTTTAATTCTTCTTTCTTTTAGGAAGTTAATGAATCCTAAAGGTTGGGAGCAGCTCAAAAGCATAATAGGTCTAACGACTATTGCACTAGCTATAAGCGGAACAATATTTCAAAAAACAATTCGGTTAGGCTTTATGGTCAGTTTTTTGTTCCTAGGTATTATCATAGGCGTGACAATTATTATGCATTTTTTATGGAAGAAGAAAGAGACTGTCTAGTATGAAAGAAATAATAAGAAAAGGTTTTAAATTTTGCAACTGTGGTGATGCATCCTTCATTCCAAAGTAATGATTTTATTGGAGGAAATTTATACGTTAAGGGAACATAGTTATTTATACTCAAATGTTAAGTTTCGTACATATGTATCGATACTTTATAATTTAAATTACTACGTATTATTTGTTACTGAAAAATGATCTGGCATGTTTGAAAGGCAAAGTATACCCCATAAATAATGAGCGATATTCCAGATATAACTGTAATTAGAGATAATATACGTACATTTAACATTTTACGGAATATACTAGAAGTACTTGCCATGGTAATATCCCATAAAAAAATACCTAAAACGATACCCAAGCTGTATAACAAAAGCTGTTCTTTACTATAAGAGGTAGCAGCTTTTGCTAATATAGAGCCGAAAATTCCAAGCCAAAATAGAATGGTTAATGGATTCGATAAGGACATAAAGAAGCCAGAAAAAAAAGTTCTAATAATTGATTCATCATTTTTCGTGTTTGTAATACTAATTTGATTTGCACCTTTTAAACTTTCTATACCTGTATAAATCAAAACAAAAGCTCCAAAAGACCATAGGAAAAGTTTTATGACATCTCTTTCAAGAAAATGAATTATACCTAAATAAATCAGTATCATATACAAAATATCGGCTATTAAGGCACCTATGCCTAGAATCCATGCATGAAAAAATCCACTCCTAATACCTTTTTCTAATTGTGCAGCGTTAATAGGCCCAATTGGAGCAGATAATGATAAACCTAAGAAAACATAACTTAAAAATATGCTCACCTATAACAAGCTCCCTTCAATAAATTTTATCTATACTAAATCTATTCAGTGGTTAATGTTTGTACAACTAAATAATAAATATCTTAACTTTGAAATATATATTATTGTTAATTTACTAAATAGATATATATTATGTATTGTTTATGAAGAGTGAACATAGCAAACTATTATGATATATATAATTAATTTTAATGTTAAAATAATTTGCCATGTTCAAGACTTTTTTCTTACGAAAAAAGTCTTGATTACTTATAACTTATTTTTATGCGAAATTTTCATTATTTTGGAAAAGGGGCATTTTGATGGAAGTGTTTCGTCATCACGCAAAAAATATTGCTGCCATTCGTAATTGTTTTCTTGACCATAACATTTAAGAGAGGGATGAATTGGAGCAATGTCATAGGTAACCAAACGTTGACGTATTAAGTTTTTAAGTTTCCGAATGCGTTTGTGTGACTCAGTAATTCCTTGTAAAACCCATCGAGGAGTTATAGCCAGCATCATACATGGAAAGTGCCTACTTTGCCTTTTGACATGAGCAGGAGTAGCGCAATAAACAAAATATGATTCATTATGGAAACAAAATTCCCACGTGTTTTCCATGGGGTTATTTGGAATATGTTTAGGCCATTCCTTCTCGTCCAATTCACTAGTTTGATTGAGAATAGACCAATAAATATGTTCAAAGTTTTTAACAGTGGATTCTTCGGCAAGCTCCTTTGGTGTTTCAATAAAAACGATAAGTGAGGCGTATTTACCTGTATCCTTAGAGCATTTTGTGTATGTCTTAAGTAACGTAGCTAATTTTTTACTAGCATTTGGCTTTCTAGGATCGCCAATAAATCCATATCTGAGGTGATTAGATGTAAAACCATGTTGTGCAGGAATACAAGGAAAAGGCTTATCTTTATCGGTCATTTTTAAAACAAAAGAATGAAAAGCATTTTGTTTCCATTTTGGAAGATTAGTAATGTCCCTTTGTAGAGACTCTTTATCATAAAGTGTTATCATGTTGTATTCCCTCCATAAGCAATAATATATAGGGTATTAATTATTAAGGAATAGGTGACTGACTAGATAACAATCTATGCCTGTATAATTTGTAATAATAATTTGATATGGTTAATATTTCTTTGGAGGTTATTTGATTATATTGTTTTTGAGTGTAATAAAAAATTTTACTCTTACGTGAAATTGAAAAATGTATAAAACATGACGGTACAATGTTCCAATGAATCTTTTTTTACTAATATGTTTATAAGGTAATAAGAAAGGGTGTATCGTTATGGGTAAAAATAAGGAAGAGAAAATATGTTATATAGATTGTAAAGGAAATGAGATAATTTTAAAAATTAAAATAAAGAATGTAAAATAGGAGTAAAAGGAAAATAAATATATCTTGATATCATTTATTTTGCAATCGATAAGTTACTTAAATACCTTATTAAAAGTAGACTACTTTAAAATTAGCTTTGGAGGAGTAGGGGATAATCTCAAAATAGAATGGGAATCAATAAGTTAAACGTATGAAAAACCAACTTCTTAATTAACTAACTAGATAATTAATTATATTATTATATAAATTTACAATAACCTACTTAAATTTCAAAATTTTTCAGAGTAATTAAACATAATTCAAAAATTCTTTTCTCACTTCTATCAATTTGATCACTATGTACTGGATAAAAATTTCCTAAATGATCTCATATATTTTATAGAAAGGATGGCATACTATGTATGAGCTATTACATTAATAGCTCAATTTATTGTTCATTTAATTGGCAGATAATACATGTGTTTATCTGCTAAATTCTTTTCATACGCTTTTTATTTTTTAAAACTTTAGTGTTTGGGGGTTATAAAAATGAATTTTCCACATTCTAAAAAAGAAGAGAGTAGCAATTCTAAAAGCTTAAAATCTAATACTACACAAACCGGACTTCAATCAGTAGAACAAGCAATGAATGGCTTGTATGGAATGCCAGAAACTGATATTGAAGACAAAGAACATCAAGGAAACGAAAATTTGAAGAATACTTAGCATTTCAATATTAATCTTATTTTGAATACATATTTCATTTCTAATAAAAAACCCAGGGGAATCAAAATTCCCTTGGTTTTTTCAATTGTATCATGTCATCAAGCATCTACTTTTTTGTCTTTCTCTTTTTCCAAAGCTTTTTCTGGCCAAAAAGAGAAGCGGCCTAGAACAACTGTAAGTGAAGGGACATATACATCGGTGATTACAAAAATGTAAATCAACAGCCGCTGATTGGGAATATAGATGATTTAGCTGTAAAAATTGTAGATTTTTATTGAAATGGATTAGGACATTGATCCAGGATTTTAAAAAAATGAATATAAACTTTTGAATCATTATTTCCTTAGTGTTTTCATGTACGTTTTTACTGCTCTTAGTAAAAATTCTTCTTGGCCTAACCCTGCAGCAGAAGCCATTTGAATTACCTTTTGTTTAAATTCATGATCCGCATGAAAAGTTAAAGGTTCTACATTGCTCTTAAAGTAAATACCGTCAACATGTGGTAGTATTGAGCCGGTCTTCATATTAGAATGTAAGTACTTAATCTCCTCCTGTAAATTCAATGGATCCACTTTTAGGATATATGGTTTAATTTCTAAATGGATTGAGTCCTGTATAAGGGTTACTCGCATATTCGTAACACCAATCTCTTTATAAAACAAGTTAATTAGATTATAAGTGATTGAATTAAATAATTGAGGTCTTTTGAAAGTAAAAGACAAATAACCGCGTTTTGTAATGACTGCTTTTTTTTCAAAATACTCTACTGTGTAACCGCGATTTTTGTATTCGGATAAAGAGAAGATTTCTTCATCTTCTGTTATTACTTTCCCATCATTCCCATTTATCTCTATCACACGAGCAACTTTCCCTGTCTCTTGATGTGTAAATAATTGATATAAGTAGATTTCAGTATCTTGAATCTTGGTGATAAAAGTTTTTCGTTCTTTCGTAGTTGTTTTTTCATAATCAAGCTGAAAAATCTCTAAATCTTCTTCATCAATGACATACACTTGTTTTCCACGTTTTTCCACCATTGTTGCTGGTAATTTTCCTGATTTTATATAAGTAAATATGGTAGATGGTGCCACATTTAGAAGTTCAGCTGCTTCTTTTGTTTGTGCTTAAGCCTTTGATTTCTCCCTTATTCATTAGCCGTTCAATATCTTCCAAATAAAATACTTTGCTACCAAACTGTTTCCGGTTATCTTTATATACACATTCGATTAGTCCTTCTTTTTCCTTCTTTAGGATGGTTGGTACGGTAACTGTTGATTGAATAATTAGAAAATTGTATGATGAATTCAAATCTATGAAAAGGAGATGTGCCAATGTCATCGCTTATTGTAAATATCTCATTATTAGTGAAGATTATGGAACGAGGGGATAGGTAGGCCTGATCAATTACAGAACTATCCCCATAATGAAAAAGGGGGATTTTTGAAATGAATAATCTTTTTTTAGGTGAAAATATTAAATTAGCAGCAATTAGAGCTGAAGATATTGAACAAATGGCTTTGTGGCAAGAGGATAGTGAGTATTTAAGGAATGTAGATACGGATGCTGCAGTTCCGCAATCTTTGCATGAAATAAAGGATCATGAACTATTAAAAGGACGGAAATCAAACGGTGTTTCATTCATGTTAAGAACAATTCAAGAAGACATTCTAATTGGTTTTGTGGCACTTCATAGCATAGAGTGGAATAATAGAGCTGGCTTGCTAGCAATTGGTATAGGTGATAAGAATTATAGAGGTAAAGGATATGGTGCGGAAGGGTTACGTCTTATTTTGAAATATGCTTTCTATGAATTAAACTTACATCGTGTAGGGCTCGATGTTATTTCTTATAATAAAACGGCTATTGAAGTATATAAAAAGGTTGGATTTAAAGTGGAGGGATGTATGAGAGAAGCTGTTCAGCGGGATGGGATGAGTTTTGATCGTATCATAATGGGGATATTGCGAAACGAATGGATAACAACGTAAAAATAATTTGAATAAGGTTAATAAAGTGAATTGACCATTCATGCGAAATATTAAGAAAAAAGAGAAATCTAGTGGCTTTATAGCTGGTTAGATTTCTTTTTTTTTTGGAATTGCTTCGGTTATCACGAGAAGATTGTTTGTGAAATGAATATAGAGGTGATAATGAATTTTTAAATATTTAAAAAATTATTTTATAAAAACCTGTATTTTTTGGTCAGATTCTGTACTTTTGATTATAAATTAAAAATACGTTTCTATTAGTTTACATTTGAAAGCGCTTCTAATCGTTTTATATTTTTTGATAATTCTGTTTATATATCCATACAAATATTAAGAAGAGACAAAAAGAATCTATACAAGTCCAATTTCAAAATCCGACATATGGAATAAGCATGATGGTGCAGCCACATTTCTGGATAAAAACTATTTTTTTGCGGGAGGAGCTAGAGCATCTACGTGTACAAGCATCAGATCCTTCAAGGTGTCAGCTGTACAGTTACATGTTATGGAGATTCGTATAAAAGAGGAAATACCATTTTCATAGAAAATTTTTGTCTTTGTTGCATGTGTATATGAAG
>NZ_JABUAE010000085.1 GCF_013314535.1 Bacillus sp. Xin1
GAACTTCTCTTATCAAATGGATATCAAATGCCAAAGCGTTTCACTGTCAAGGCTGCCGACGGGATAACGGATTTGTACGGAATACTGATTCCTCCTGCAAAAATAAACAAAGGTTGTAAATATCCCATCCTAGATTATATGTATGGTGGCCCTCAAATAACTCACACACCGAAAGAATTTACTTGGGGGGGAGAGTATGCATTAGGGCTACCATTTGATCAAGTGGGCGGTGCTCAATCTTTTGCACAGCTTGGTTTTGCTGTTATTCTAATGGACGGAAGAGGTACTCCTTATAGGTCAAAGGAATTTCATGATTTTTCTAACGAGAGACTGGAATGGTCTGCAGGGCTTGAAGATCATGTAGTAGCTATTAAGCAGCTTGCAGAGCAGTATCCTTTTCTAGATTCAAAGAAAGTAGGTATTTACGGTGAGTCTGGAGGAGGTTATGCAGCTGCTCGAGCTATACTGACTTATCCGGATGTATATAAGGTAGCAGTATCAGGGTGCGGGAACCATGATCAACGCTTATACCTAGCGGCTTGGGGAGAACGTTTTCAAGGACTTTTCAATTCAGAACTATACCGTGAACAAGATAACACAAAATTGGTTAAGAACCTAAATGGAAAATTACTTTTGGTGACAGGAGACCTGGATGATAACGTTCATCCTGCTTTAAGCATGCGAATGGTGAATGCTTTGATTAAAGAAAACAAAGACTTTGACTTACTGATTCTTCCAAATCGGATACATGGGATTTCAGAAGATGTTTACTTTATACGTCGACGATGGGACTATTTTATACGAAACCTAATGGAAGTAGAACCACCAAAAGAGTATACGATTAAAGATCCCATGTTTCCCGGATGATGCACAGATAGTATTATCTATTAACCGATGAAATAGCTAACTTATATAGAAAATAATGAGTTAAGTTAGGAGGATAATTATGAAAAGATATATTGCTTTGATAGCCTCTCTCATTATGTTCGTAAGTTCTTTCCTCGGTCCTGTTTCTTCATATGCGGCTGGCATGGATATAGGACCGTCTGACGAAAAAGAGTTAGAGGGTTGGATGGATCAATTTTTTGATCAAAAAGAGATTAAAGAGTTGAATATTCCTGGAGCCGCTGTTGTGGTGGTGAAGAATGGAAAAGTGTTGTTAAAGAAGGGCTATGGATATGCAAATCAAGAAAAGAAAATCCCTGTCGATCCTAATCAAACTGTCTTTCGTGTCGCTTCTGTATCAAAAGCATTTACAGCTACAGCTCTCATGCAACTGGTGGAACAAGGAAAGATCCAATTGAACGGAGATGTAAATAACTACCTAGATGAAGTGCAAATCAAGAATCCCTTTCCACAGTTTGTTACACCAAAACATTTATTAACACATACAACGGGCTTTCATACAGAAGTGATGAAACCAGAAGATATACAAATGGATGTAACGAAAGTTTCTCCTCTGAAGGATTATGTTAAAGAACGACTTCCGAAAGTAACTCGACAGCCAGGGAAATCTTATATGTACGATAATTACGCTTCTACTCTTCAAGGCTATTTAGTAGAAAAAATTTCTGGAATGCCTTTTGAAGAATACATGAAAAAAAATATTTTTGAACCTTTGCGTATGAAAAACAGTGATTTTGCACTCGCACCTACCATGCAGGAACATTTAGCTACTGGTTATGATGAGCAAGGGAATCCAATGCAGCCCTATACTATCATCCCAACCGTGAATCCGGCAGGAAGCATGAATACAACAGCCGAAGATATGGCCAAATATATGATTGCGTATTTGAATGGCGGAACTTATGAAAATGAGCGCATTTTAAAGAATGAAACCATTGAAGAAATGAATCAATACCATTCAGCTATTCACCCTAAATTCCCTGATACGGGTTATGGACTTGAAAACGTAAGTTTTCAGTCTGCTAATGGTCAGTACGTGATTGGTAAAGGAGGCACTTTGCCTGATTTTTCTTCTGCTATTTGGTTTTTACCTGAACACAAACTCGGAATCTTTTTGACATACAACAAACAATCAACGACGGATTTACGTCAGGAGTTCTTTAAGAAATTTATGGATCACTATTACCCGCAAAAGGAAGAAGAACCGAAATATATGAGAACACCAAAAGAAGAGCTTAAGCGTTTTGAAGGAGAATACATGGATCTAAGAACTAGATTCCTTGTAACGAAAATTACCGCTATTGGTAATGGGGAATTATTAGCGGAAGATGGGGTCTTAGGCATAAAATCCAAGCTGAAACAGCTTGATCCGTTATTGTTTTTAGACGAACAGGGTAGAAAATTAGCTTTTAAAGAGGATAAAAATCACACTATCTCCTACTTGAAATACGTGGACATTTCCAGTTACGCAGAAAAGAGCAAGCTTTCTCATTATAAGGATATAAGCAAAAAGAACCCCTATTCAGATTATATTCGGTATATACAGCTGCTAGAGTTAACCAAAAACCAAACAGGAAAGTTTCAGCCAAATAAACCAATCACTCGGGCAGAGATGGCATTTATGACTGCACGTTCGCTTGCGCAATTAAATGTTTCTTTTCCTGAAAAATCAGTTCTATTTAACGATATTCCTAATCATTACTGGGCAAAAAAAGAGATTGAAATAGCTGTCAACTTAGGGATAATGAAGGGATCCACTGAAAAAAACTTTTCTCCTGAAGAATCAGTATCTCGTCAAGAAGCAGCCGTGATTTTAATCAATATGATGAAAATACTCAATCCTGGCTTAAAGGAAGGGGATGTCAAGTTAAAAGATAAAGTAGATTCATGGGCGGAACAAGCAGTTAAAACGGTAGTTACATTAGAGTTATATGGTCCCGAAGTAACGAAATATCGGGATGGTGTAGTAAGATATTATGCGAAAAGAAATATGACCCACCAGGAAGCATCGGCTATGATGGCAAGAGCTTTTTACAAAGGATTCGGAAAATAAAATTATATGTAAACAAATATATAGATAGCTAATAAAGGTATCTACTTTCCAAGAAGCTACCACTTGAAACAGCCTGTAAGGACGCAAAGTGACGGACAGTTAACATAAACCCTTATCTGTTGAAAAAGTTGAAAGCACAAAGAAGAGTTTTTCCTGTTTATGATTTGAATCAATATGATATTTGGCCTGTGTAGCAATGACCCTCTTTTTACGCAATAAGCATTAGCGGACATCGCATCACTAATAATAGTCTTTTTATGTCTATTAAAGAGGCAAAGCCCCCTCTTTACTTTGCCTCTGTCCTTCTATTTCTTATATCCGAATCTGTCCATTCCCACGAATCACATATTTTGTGGAAGTCAATGCAGACAGACCCATCGGTCCCCGCACGTGCAGCTTTTGTGTGCTGATACCGATTTCTGCGCCGAAGCCAAATTCAAAACCATCAGTAAAGCGGGTCGAAGCATTATGGTAGAGCGCCGCGGCATCGACGGACGTGAAAAACTTGCTGACGTTTTCCTCATTCTCTGTAATAATCGCTTCGGAATGCATGGATCCATAAGTATTTATGTGATTAATCGCTTCTTCAACAGAGGAAACCATTTTGACTGCCAGCGTGAGAGACAAAAATTCTGTTCCCCAGTCTACTTCTGAAGCAGGTACAATAGAAGAATCAATTGCCAATACTTTATTATCACCACGTAGCTCTACTCCTCTTTCCTTCAAGAAAGAAAATAGTTCGCTACCAAATCGCTGCGCCCACTTCTCATGAAGTATAATCGTTTCAATTGCATTACATACAGATGGACGCTGCGTTTTGGCGCTTATGATAATATCAAATGCCATTTGTTTATCCGCTGTTTCATCAATGAAAATGTGACAATTTCCCGCACCTGTTTCTAATACAGGAACAGACGCTTCTCTCACTACAGTATCTATTAGCTGCTTGCCACCTCTTGGGATAAGAACATCCAAGTACTCGTTTAATGTAAACAGCTGCTTTGCGCCATCTCTTGACGTATCTTCAATGAGCTGTACGCTTTCTGGAGGCAAGCTCGATTGTTTGAGCGCTCGGTGAATGACAGCAACGATGGCTTTGTTAGAATAAGTAGCGGAAGAACTACCACGCAAAATCACTGCGTTTCCTGTTTTTAAGCAAATTGTGGCCGCATCAACTGTTACGTTCGGTCGCGCCTCGTAAATCATCCCGACAACACCTAGTGGCACACGCATCTCCTGAATAGACAATCCATTCGGTCTTTCCCATGCGGTTACACATTCTCCAACAGGATCACGCAAATCAATCAGCTGCCGGATACCCTCTGTCATATCAATAATGCGCTGTTCATTCAGCATTAGGCGGTCAAGTATAGAAGCAGACATTCCTTTCGCTTTACCTTCTTCGATATCTCGTTTGTTCTCCTTCAAAATATAGGGTGTCTCTACTATTAATTGCTCAGCAATCGCCGCAAGTGCCTTGTTTTTTTGATTAGTGGATTTGAGTACAAGTTCTCCAGCAATCTTTTTCGCTTTTTGTCCCTTTTCCAACACTTCGTTCATTTTCATTTCCTCCTTTTAAAGATTTAAAATATAAAACTTGAAGCGTGTTTAACTCTGACAACTTGGCCCTACCATCCAAGACTCTTCTACATAGATATTAGGTGAATCAAGCAGATTTAAGACGGAGGACTCTGTTCTCTTCACTTGAACGAATCCTCTCTACTCTTAAAATGAAACCCAATTATCCCTATGAATGACTTCATAGCTATGTCTTTCGTCTTGAACTTGAATGTCGTGACTCTGCTTACCTTTTATATCTTGTAATTCCTCTGCACTATATCTACATTGTCCTTTCCCTATCACGCGTCCTTGTTGTGTGATGACCTCCACGACTTTGCCTGCTTGAAAGAACCCAGACACATTGGTAACACCGGCAGGGAGAAGACTTTTTCCATGCTGAATGATGGCAGCGGCTGCTCCGGCATCCACTTCGATTTGTCCGCTGACAACAGAATGTAGCGCAATCCATTGCTTGTTCATCTTGATCACTTTTTGAGGAGCATTGCCGATGTACGTTCCGTCACCTTTCCCCTTCAAAACATCTAAAAACTTCTCCTGTCCACGCCCTGTTCCGATGAATACACTCACCCCAAGTGATAGTGCGGTCTTTGCAGCATCGATTTTCGATTTCATTCCGCCAGTTCCAAGTTTTGATCCAGCATCTCCAGCAAGAGCAGCGATTTCTTCCGTAACTTCAGGGAGAAAGTAATATTTTTTTGCACCCGGATTTTTTTGAGGATTTCGGTCATACAAACCGTTCACATCCGTAAAAATTATGAGCATATCAGCCGATACAAGCCCGCTTACTAATGCCGATAGCATGTCATTATCACCAAACGTTAACTCCTCTAAAGAAATAGAATCATTTTCATTGATTATAGGAAGAGCAGAACGGTTTAATAGCTCCACTAAGGTAGCGTAAGCATTACTGTATTGTTCTTTTCTGGAAAAATCATTTCTCGTCAGTAAAAGTTGCGCGGTAACAATACCATATTTACGGAATTCCTCTGTATACGCCTGCATTAACAGACTTTGTCCGACAGCAGCGGCAGCCTGCTTTCCTTTAATTGTCACAGGTCGGCTTGGATACCCGAGAGCAGAAAAACCTGCAGCGACAGCCCCAGATGTAATTAGCAACACTTCATGTCCTTCCTGTTTCAGTCGCGCCAAAGCAGCAACGTGATCTGAAAGCTGTTCCTCGGAGATACCTCCATGATTAACTGCCAAGGAACTGCTTCCAATTTTTACGACAATTCGTTGTTTTTTCATTTTTGTCCCTCCTAGTCTAATTTTAAATTTTTTGTAAAATAAGCTTCTATACATGCTATTTAGCAAAGAATTCCCTGATGAATACTGGCTATCTAGCAACAAAGGGCAAAATAAAAATGACCACTCCGCCCTAAAAAAGGACGAAACGGTCATTGTTCCGCGGTACCACCTTCATTGATATAAATATATATATCCGCTTAATACCTGTAACGAAGGCATACGCTTAAACTTTCGTTTAAGACTCAGGGATAGGTTCGATACTTTCTATACGAGGAATCTTTCAGCCAGTGAATTCCACTCTCTTTCGCAAGAAGACATATGTACTAGTTCCCTTCAACGATTTTCAATTTGATTTTTATACATTATGTAATATAATGCATTTTTATGTCAAGAGGCGTTTTTATTAAATAAAGAAATTTTCTAAAAAGCTCTTAGCTTAAATTATTTAGAATATACGCGTTTCGTACAGAATAAAACCGATTTCTATATATTTTTTGTATTGCAAAAAACAATGCACTCTCTTAAAATGTTTTTTTATATTACATGGGATATTTTTAATTTTTTCAAAATAATAACTTCAAACCGATATAATTTA
>NZ_JABUAE010000086.1 GCF_013314535.1 Bacillus sp. Xin1
CCTAATCCGCCAAACCCTCCAAAAAAGGCAATAAAACTCACCCACCCAGTTTCATCATTCTTGAGATTTGTAAGAAAAAGAATTGCCCCATTAACCATAGTAAAATGACTAGTACTATCATGTTTTCACTCTTCCATTCGATTTCGAATAAAATTAATAGTGTCAGTTGCAATTTTTTTACGTTTAAGAACAATCCCAGCGTGTCCGCAATTATAAATATATCGCATAGGTCTCTCCCAGGATTCCCACAAGTAGTCCGTATCCTCAGCATGTACATATAGATCGTGCTTACCTGAAATTAATAAAATATTTTCTTTTTTGATTTTTGGTACTGCTTGACTAGGTTCAGTGATTTTCCAATGATTTATTAAATCATTATAAGTTACGCCATGATGTTCCAGATCTTCTCTAATAAACTTACCTGGATTAGTATTCCATATTGAGTAGGAAAGTCGATTAGCATAGAAGATAGATGCTAATACGTCAATTTCGGATTCAACAAGAGCTGTTAGATTAGTAATAAACCCACCTAAACTGATGCCTATTAGAATCACGGGACCACTTTTATTTGCTTTGATCCAATGAATCAGTGCTCGCAAATTAACTACCGCTTGTCTAGAAGCTTGGACAGTTCGTTCGATATTGGCACTCACCATATATTCCCCACTATATAACGAATTTTCTGGTTCTCTTTCAAAATGATACGGTAGAGTGAAATAATACATATTCCAACCTAAGTCTTTCATTTGATGGTGAAATATGTTTTTTACACGTTCGTTAGAATCCATGCGCCAACCGTGAACAAAGATGACATGAGGTGCATCCTCATACTTATTTAAGAAGACTTCACCTGTTACAGCATCATTGTGTGGATCACCAGATTGAATTGAACTTCGATACTTGAATTGTCCAACTTTATATTCTTTATCCTGTGACTGCTTGATGTCGAAATGAACATCAACTGGTTTTACTTTATAAAAGGAATCTATGCCCTTCAAATCTGGTGAATGATTAGAAAGAGAAACATAATGAAACTTTTCACTTCGTTTTTTATGTAAATCGTACAAGGCGTATCGATCAATGAGTTTTGAAAAAATCAAATTGACATCCTCCAAATAATACATAATTTAAAATGTGGGTAAAATACATATTTTATCCATATTAAGTATAATAAACCTATCTTTTAATATCGAATGAAATTATCACCATATTTTTCCGTTTGGAATGATGTTTCACAAATGAATAATTTATTAAAAATTCGAAATAGTAAATATTGTTTCTGCCATCATTTTTTAATGGTACAAATTCAAAAAAGTGAATCATCATCATATGTATTTAGTGCATCTAGAAAATTATATGGATGGTGATGACATGAGCCAATATCAGATGTTATACAGCACTCCGTACCTTTATTCTTCAAAAACGCTCAAACAAATGTACAAAGAAACCAAAAAAGAAGAGAATATTTGTGCGATTCAAGAGCATATGCAACGACATGAAGTTTATTTAGATCGACAGTATCGAGGATATTATTATTTAAGTCAAAAAATTGAAGAGGATCTATATGGTGATGAACATGCTGTGTCCTGGAATGAACTATTAGATGAATATCAACTTTACAGGGATCGTAAAGGGAATTTGTCTATTAAACCAAAAGGATGGGATTAACATGACGATCATTGGAGAGCTAGGGATTGTTTATGGTGTGACTGGAGCTTCAGTTTTAGGGATAAAATTGCTGAAGAAGAAAGGTCTTTATCTTCCAGGTTGGTTGCTACGTGCTGGGCTAAAATGTTTATTAATTGGGAGTGTTTGGTACGTGCTAATGGATATACTAGATGTGTTTCTACGTTAGTATTACATCTGGTAGTTGAAAATAATTGCAATAGTGCGCCTTAATCTGTTTTTTCTAACCTTCCATACAGGCTCAACTACCTAAAGGAGGTATGGAGGATATGATGTCACTTTTATTAATTCCAGCAACCTTTTTAACTGTTGCTTATTTTTATAAGGGAAAAGAAATGAGTGATAAGAAAAAAATCGCCACGTTTTTTGAAATTACAAAGATATGTGTTCAGCATAAAGGTGAATTACAATATCCCGTTTTTATAAAAGAAATGGAAGATGACATAAGCATGAATTATGTTTACAAGTTACCGCTCGGCGTTCCAAGTCAGCTCATCAAAAAGTTAGCTGAAGTATTAGAAGAAGGACTATATAAACCCATTAAAATATCGTTTCATCAAAGGGAACTTCATATTCGAGTATTTAAGCAACAAATACCTGAAGTGTGGAATTGGTCTAAGGATCTACTAAAGGAGCACACATGGAGAATTATGATGGGGAAATCGTTAGATAAACACGTATATCATGATTTCGAGAATACACCGCACATGTGCGTAGCGGGTATGACACGTTTTGGAAAGACAGTATTCTTAAAAAATGTGATGACGAGTTTAATTTTACAACAACCTCGACATGTGAAGTTTTTTATTATTGATCTGAAGGAAGGATTAGAATTTAGTCCTTACAAGGATCTGTCTCAAGTAGTAGAAGTAGCTGAAAACTCGGAACAGGCGTTAGAGATGTTGGTGAGAGTACGTGAAAAGATGGTAAAACAGATTGAGATGATGAAAAATTCCTATTTTACCAATGTTATAGACACATCAATTAGAGAACGTTGTTTCATCATAGTAGATGAAGGAGCGAATCTTTGTCCGACACAAGGTTTACCTAAAAAACAACGGGATTTATTATTTATGTGCCAGGAGATGTTATCTGAAATCGCAAGAATTGGAGGTGGTTTAGGATTCCGGCTTATATTTTGTACCCAATATCCAACCTCTGACACATTGCCAAGGCAAATCAAACAAAATGCTGATGCAAAATTGGGATTTCGGTTACCTACAGCAATTGCTTCACAAGTTGCTTTGGATGAACCAGGTCTTGAGGAGTTACCTTCTCTTCCAGGTAGAGCATTATTTAAGACTGATCGGACAGAGGAAATCCAGGTACCATATTTAAAGGATAAAGACATGTGGGATTTACTGAAGCAATATAAGGTGGTGAAAAAGCATGAGGCATCAAACTCTCAAACAAAAGGCGAGGCAAATCGAGATTTTATCCACTTTGAGTAAGTTAGACTTTGCAACCAGGAGGCAATTGCAAGCTATTCACTGTTTAGGAAGTATTCGGAATGCAAATCGTGTATTAAAGGATCTGACGCCATATTGTCACATCACAAAAATAGCTCGTGAACATGTATATTATTTAAATAAAAAAGGACGTGATTTATTAGGAATCACAAGGACAGTAAAGAAAAATAGTCAATTACAGCACATTTTAATGAGAAACGAAGCCTGGATGTGGATAGGATTTCCCGAATGGAAAACAGAACAAACAATAGAATTTTCAACCGGTGGTCAGCGATATCAAATCATTCCTGATGCAACCTATTTTGAAGATAAAGTCCCTCACTTTGTTGAAATAGATCGCATGCAACATATGAAAGCAAACGAACACAAAGTACAGTTATATGGCCATATAACAGATATCTATAAAAGACAGAATGCTATTGTTCCAGTAGTTATCTTTTTTACCTTATCGGACTATCGTCAATCTAAATTAGAACAATATGCTATAAAACAAAATGTGTTTATGAGAACGTTCGTGATGGAAGACATGTTTTAAAAAAACCTAGATATTTATGTCCCAAAAATCATGGTAATCAATGTTTTTATCAAATTTTTTTAGTGTTTTAATTATTTTTGTTGCTGATGTAAAAGTTGGAACACGATCTTTTTTGTTTGCTAAATCACTTATTAATGATTTGCTTAATCCAGTCTTTTGTACTAACCATTGTTGTTTGATTCCTCTACGATCTAAATAGTTACCAAATGGAGTTCTTTTTTTTCCCAGCCCAAACATTGGAAATCCCTCCTGATCAATAATATCGTACTAATAGCTTGTACAATATTCCATAAATCTAAACTTTTGTTCATAAATATGGAATTATGTCTTACAGCAAGGCATAGAATAATAAAAAGAAAAACTAAAAAAATATGTAATAATTTTGCGGAATGTAGCATTCATAGTAATAGCTACAAGTTGCTTATACACTAGCCTAATGGCAACTTGTTGCAACGAGTATTCCTATAAAATTAAAAGCTTAAATCCATTGGTACACCAGGGTTTAAGCTTTTCTTAATTTGTGAAGAAATGAAAAAGAGTTTAATAAATTAAGAGATATAAAATTATTCAGTGGTCGAATTTTGAAGAATTTTATATAATTTCACGTACTATAATGTAAATAAAAAATAAATTAAAACATGCAGATATTGAACATGGAGGAACGAGGTTTATCCATTTCTCATACAACGATTATGCGTTGGGTTCATCAGTATGGTCCTGAATTGGACAAACGAATCCGACGTTACCTCAAACAAATGACTCTTGGAGAGTCGATGAAACATATATCAAAGTAAAAGGGCAATGGATGTACCTGTATCGTGCTGTTGATTAGAAAGGAAACACAATCGATTTTTGCCTAAGCAAAACAAGAGATCAGAAGGCTGCAAAGCGCTTTTTCAAGAAAGCTTTGCGGTCTTTTCATGTTTCAAAGCCTCATGTTATAACAGTCGATAAGAATCCAGCTTATCCTATAGCAATTGAACAGTTGAAAAAAGAAAAAAGCATACCTGATGGTATGCAACTTAGACAACAAAAGTACTTGAATAACATAGTAGAACAAGATCATCGTTTTATAAAGAAGCGTATCCGTTCTATGCTAGGGCTCAAATCTTTTGACACAGCTACATCCATTTTTTCTGGAGTAGAAGTCATGCATATGATTACAAAAGAACAGATTGATTTACGGAATCAGTCCGTCCAAACTCAGAAAGAATTCATCCATCAATTGTTTGAACTTGCAGCATAAGACACGATTCCGTTAGGAATATATGTGCTGTATTCTCTTTTATTTTATTTTTGCATCAGAACCTAATCTAGTGAGTGGCTCAAAAAAGAAAGAATTCTAGCCGTTCCCCTTTAAAAAATGGTAAAAATCCCCTTGACGCTTAAAAATAGAGTGCTATAATAAACGAAAACATATGAACATATGAACAATTATTCATATGTTTTGAAAAGTAGATACTGGGGGGAACTATTTGTTAGATTTTATTATAGTTGGTGCTGGTCAAGCTGGTTTGAGTATGGGATATTACTTGCAAAAAGAAAGCTATAATTTTGTAATCCTTGATGGAGGGAAACGAATTAGAGATTCGTGGAGAAATAGATATGAATCCTTGGTTCTATTCACACATAGATTACATAGTTCACTGCCAGGAATGAAATTTTTTACAAGCTAGAAGACATGTAGAAAACGAAATGCATGTCTTTGTCTTTTTCGTACTTTTCTATAATTATTAAGAGGTGTAAAAGGATGAAAAATCATACGAATAAACTTAAGTATAAAGGTATTTCTATAATTTATGATTACTTAATGAGTAACAAATTATTTATAAAGGCAAGGGAGCGAGCTTTCTCTCTTCTTCCCCTTAAGTCAAAACAGGATATTTTATTTGTTGGTGTCGGAACTGGAGAGGACTTTCGTTTTATTCCTTCAGATGTCCATATTACAGGAATTGATCTTTCACAAGATATGTTAAATAAAGCAAAAACTAAAATACAGGAAAATCAGGCTACACTTCTACAAATGAATGCAGAGCAATTACAGTTTCCAGATGAATCTTTTGATGGAGTATCTCTAAATCTCATTTTAAGTGTTGTTGAACATCCAAAGCAGGCTTTAGCTGAAGCTCTTCGAGTAACTAAACAAACAGGATTCTTATTAGTTTTTGATAAATTTTTACCTGAAGAATCGTCTTCCAGTATAAGCAGAAACATAATCAACACCATTACTTCCTTTCTTGGCACAGATATTAATCGGAGGTTTAGTGATATTTGCAAGGATTTGCCAATAAAGATTGTATATGAGGAACCTTCTATATTTAAAGGAAACTATAAAATTATTCTTTTACAAAGGGCAGTATAATGCTGAATTTAAACATAGCGGTTCTGGTGCAAAAACTTCAGGGAAATTGCAAATAATCTCTAAATCTTGGACATACTGATACTATTACTCTAAAAAAGGTGTGTGATCGGTATGAAAAAGGAAAATTTGTTCAAATGGAAGCACTATCAGCCTGATATTATCTTATTAACGGTAAGATGGTACCTACGGTACAATCTAAGTTTTCGTGATTTGGTGGAAATGATGGAGGAACAAGGTTTGTCTATTGCTCACACCACTATTATGCGTTGGGTGCATCAATATGGACCTGAATTAGATGAAAGAGTACGACGTCA
>NZ_JABUAE010000087.1 GCF_013314535.1 Bacillus sp. Xin1
AAACTTTTTGTTGGCACCACTTAACCTCAACAAAACTTCGCAACAGAACCGTTATAACTATATTACTTGCTTTTGTTTCGAACTTTATTAGGGTATATTTGCCAATCCCTCGGGAGAACGGGTAAAAACACCCAAGTTCATTGCTAATTTACTCTTAAGTTGATGGGCATGTATGGTGACCCCTATTAAAAAATAAGACTAAAGGAGGTCTTAATTAAGATGAGTAGTAGGACTAACAATGTGATTCATTATGTGACATTGGGGATGATTATATTGTTAATTATCCCATCAGGTTTCAGTGAGTTATATTTTAATATTTTTTTCCTAGTAATAGGGGTGAATTTTATTAATGGTGGAATTAGGGTTTACGAGGAATCAAAAAAAAAGCACATTGTTCCTATGTTATGTGGTGTGATTATGATAGGATTTGGAATATACCGATTAATTAGTTGATTTTTTGTTCATCTTGACTATAAATTTCAACAATATATGAATCATTTTCAATCCACTTTTTTACTTTCTTTGTTTTTAGTAAATCATCAATCTCTTTTTCTATTTTCTTTCCAAAGTCTTTGGCCCCTGGATCTGAATTATTTATTGTGGTATGTATAGCAAGGGGAAATGGTTGGTTCGATTCGAAATTAACTTCCTTAATTCCAAAACCTTTGTATCCATTTTTGGTAAACACTTCATTAAAAATAGAACTGTAAACTTCGCTCCATCTACGCTCTTTCTTTACAATATCCATATTTCTCTGACTCACATTAATTGTGTATGGTCTAATACCTTGATTCTTTAATTGAGTATTAATCGTTTTTTTTAACTTACTTGTATTTACGGTATCAGCTATTTCTAAGTCTACTGTTTTTGGTGTATCGCTCATGGAAGCACTAAGGAAGTCCTTTTCATCTACAGTTTCCATAATAGTGTCCATAACTTTTGATTCTTCACTTTTTGCTTCTTCTTTATCGTTCTGACAGGAACATACTAAAGTGAGTGAAAATAGAAGTGCAAACAACTCTTTTCTCTTTTTCATCTTATTCTCCTCCCCCATCACTTCTTTAAGCTTATAATAGCGGATATTTAGTTATGTTTATTCTAACCTTGTAACATTCTCCAGAATAAACGAAAAACCTTCATCTTATCTTTGTTGATTGTAGGGTGTTTCTGCCCAAATCCCCGAAATGGGGGAATTAGCTTAATTAGGTAAAAATTTACACACCATATCAAAAAGTACACCTTTTGATGCAATTTAACTTTCATGTATTTGGTATTAAATTAATCCTTTGATTTATCTGTAAAATTATACCTTTAATGACAAAATTTTTAAAGGCATACTTCGGAATCCATTCAGAACCCGTCAGGTTCTTACGAACCAGTCGGAACCTGAACGGCAATAAAAAAACCATCAAAAGATGGTCTTTCTTAAACTAAAGCTATCCGTTTTTTTATTCAAAAAAATTTATTTTTGAACAAAACTACAATGTCCTGAGATGACTTTTAATTCATCCTTATCTTTTTTCCAAACTCTTGTATAGTACATTTCATCTTCCCTATGTTGTCCACCAATGATTGCTTTAACTTTAGCCTGTGTAATTGTAACAGCGACATCTTCTAATGGAATAACCTTTTGATTTAAAAATTTAATTTCAGTTAGATTCACTATCCCTGACCGATGAGAGTTAATGTCGTCTTCCTTTGTTATTATCTGTCCAAAAGGACTAACAAATGAAAGTTCATCACTGATAAGTCTTTCAAGAATTTCTACATCCCCATTAACCATAGCGTTTCGTAGTTTTTCTTCATATTCATAAATTAAATTCTTATCCATCTGGATTCCACCCCTTATCAAAAGTATTATTAATAAATAACATTAACATATCATTACATTTTTAACTATATTTAGTAATCAAATAGACTGGTAGTTGCCGATCTTTAATACCTCACTTTGATTCCTTCAATCGGAAAAGGTACACCTTTTGATACTACAAAAAATAAAGTTCGCAATACAGATATAACTGGCATCTATGGTTTTGATATTAAAAAATATAATATAATAAAAAAAAGATGGTTATTACCTTTTGTTTTCCTCCTTATGCTGAAGATAAGATTGCATTCCTTGATCTTATCTCTTTTCTTTCTAGGCCTCACCATACATGCCCATCAACTTAAGAAAACAAATCCACCCCAAAACGAAAAAATGAGCTTTTTTATTACAAGTTAGGACAAAATCTCGTTCTGGGGGAGGTGTATTTTCTTAGCTTGATGGCGATGGGGCGGTACCCCTAGATTGATACTATCAGTATGTCCAAGCTTCTTAGATTTTTTGCACTAGAGCCATAAAAACTATGCCAAAATTTATCCGGTTTTCCTTTTTACCTACTTGCTAAATTCAGCAAGTAAAATATTTTTAAAAGGATCAGAATTACTATGACTAGTTATATGGCCATTCAAATTGATAGCCAATATATGCTTGCCTCCAAGTGTACCTCCAGCAAAAGTAGTAAAACCTGGATTGCCACCTGCATGTCCCCATATCGAGACCCCCTTTGGAAGTTTAGTTTCATAGATTCCAAGACCATAATTATCAAGTCCCGCTATTCCTGTAGGAACTGTAGTAAGCATTTGTTTTAGTTGCTGTTCCTTTAGTAATTTTCCACTAAGCAAGTAAGAGAAAAATTTGTTTAAGTCATCAGCAGTAGAAATTATATCTCCATCGGAGTTACCTGGGTAAGAATAAGTAACGTCTTTTAGCTCCCTTTCTCCGTCATATCTTTCATATCCACGGGCATGATTGGTACCTGGGATAACAGTTGAATTACCGGGTAGGAATGTATTCGACAATTCGAGCGGTTCAACAATCCGATTTTCAACCTCTTCTGCATAGCTATTTCCAGTTACTTTTTCAATAAGGATACCCAATATTACGTATCCCGTGTTTGAATAAGACCAGCCCTTACCTGGGGCAAAGTCTGGGGGAAGAGAAATTCCCATCTTTACTAATTCATCAGCCGTATACAATTTTTTTGTATCCATAATATCATAGTCTTTTGACTTGAAGTATTCAGCAATCCCACTTGTATGATTCAATATCTGCCGAATCGTAATCTGGTTACCATCATAGCCGTTTCCTTGAATAACGCCAGGCAACCATTTTTCGATGGAGTCATCTAGATTCAAGCGGTTCTCTCCAGCTAATTGAAGTAGCACTGTTGCAATGAATGTCTTCGTCGTACTACCAATGCGAAAGCGAAAATCTGTTTTCATTGGCTTCTCGGTTCTCAGATCCGCTATACCAGCGGCATAACTCCACGTTTTTCCACCCTTATAAATTGTAGCAAGTATCCCTGGATATCCAAGTTGTAGTGTATCCCGCATTGCTTTCTTGACGGAAGTACGATCTCGTTGAGTATTTGTTTGTAGCGAACTAGATACATTTTGATCAGACTCACTCGTAATTTGCCTACTTGTTTTCATAAGATTCTCCCTCTCCTCTATTCATATTGTGTAGATGGTTGTTAGCTGTTTCATACTAAGCACACAGCTATCATCTCTATTAAAAGTTCAATATTACATTTGTAATTATCTTGCTAATTATTTTTTCACAAATGCCATTGTATTCTAACAAACGATAAATTCCTCTTTTTCCACATGTATGTTAACCCTAGAAGAACCACTATTATTACTGGTTTGTTTTTGATAAATAGAAAAAGTTTGGAGCTTTAGCTGATCTGCTAATTCATTTACATCTTCTGCCCAATCCAGAACTGTTCGATTCCGTTTTTGATCAGAGAGCCCGTAGCCAGGTCTATCTATTGAAAGAAGTCGTATCCCTAATCGTTTGGCTACCATATCATCTGTTAATGACCAAATTCTTGAACCGGGTGTACCGTGGAATAGCATGACTGGTAATCCATTTGTTTTACCATATTCAATATAGGCTAACTTGCGCCCATCTTGTAAAGTTATGATGTGATCTTTCATATTATCTACTCCTATAAAAAATTATAAACCGACCGTTCAGTTTAATTTTATAACAAGAGTAGTTCATTTGTAAATACTGGAATTTCCATTGTGCAATATAGCCTATTGATAAAATGAAATACTGAAGTCATATTATTTTCATTCACGTTGTAATTCATTAGATACAGAAATAGACATACAAAAACGCATCCTTTCCTATGATTCAACAGAAAGAATAGCGTATTTTTTTATTTTAGGGGGTTTTTTATTTTCTTAGCTTGATAGCGATGTGGCGGTACCCCTAAGTATTTGCACCAGAACCTAAAAAATTATGGCGTCTTTGTGAACAACAAGGTTTTCTTCTTCTTGATATCTAAATAATACAAAGATGTAAAAAAATGGACGTAGGAGGCTGAAATGTATGCAAAAGATGAAACCCTCTCTTAGAAACCGTCTGCGTGAATGTACAGAAAAAATGATGAAAAATTTAAACGTTCCAGGGGTAGCAGTCGCAATTATAAAAGATGGGGAAATTATTCTTTCTGAAGGCTTTGGATACCGTGACATTGGAAATAAAAAAAGCGTTACACCAAATACACTATTTGCGATTGGTTCAGCTACCAAAGCGTTTGGTACACTCTCTCTAAGCTTACTTGCTCAGCAGCAAAAGTTTAATTGGGACACACCTGTTCAAGCATATATTCCAAACTTTTCACTATGTGATCCGCTAGTAAGCTCACAAATTACGGCTCGTGATTTAGCCTCTCATCGTTCCGGTGTTGGTGACCACGAACTACTATGGCATGGACCTTTATTAAACCGAAAAGATGTCGTGGAAAAAACTCGATATTTGGAGCTAGATGCACCGTTTCGTACAACCCATTTATACAATAACTTAATGTATACGACAATTAGCTATATGATAGAACAAATTACACATCAAACATGGGAACAATATGTAACCGAACATATTCTGCAACCTCTTCATATGGAACATACAAACTTCTCAGTCATCACTTCGCAAAAAGCAGATGATTACGCACTCCCATATATTGAAAAAAACGGAAAAATAGCCGAAGTACCGTTTTGTAATGTCGACATAGTCGGCGCTGCTGGATGTATTAACTCAAATATAAAAGATATGGCAAAATGGGTGTTATTCCACTTAAATCAAGGAAAAGTGGGCGAACATGAATTAATTGCACCAGACATGTTACAGCAAATGTATGCACCACATATTCAAATTCCCGATGATCCAATTTTAGCTATGCCAGAATCAATATTAAATTACTATGGACTTGGCTGGTTTATTAGTGCATATCGTGGTTATAAAGTAGTTCATCACGGCGGGAGTACCGATGGTTTCTCAGCGCTCGTATCCTTTATACCACAAGAAAATATGGGGCTTGTTATATTAACAAACTCTGAAGGCACGTCATTACCTTCTTACCTTTCATATCAAATTTATGATGAATTACTTGGATTAGATGCAATCGATTGGCAGAAACGAGCTGTAGAAGATACGGCTAAAATTGAAGAACAGATGAAAGAATTAAATAAACCTTTTCCACAAGTAAAGCAGACAACTCTTACACATGAATTAAATGATTATACAGGAGTATTTGACCATCCTGCATATGGAAAAATAGAAGTGTACAAACAAAATAATACCTTATATCTAAAGTGGGAATCACTTGATATAGAGATAGAGATGAAACATCATCATTACGATATGTTTACAGCAAAGTGGAACATTATCCAATCAGAAGTGAATATGTTAGTTGCTTATGAAATGGATGTAGAAGGAAACTTATCACGATTTAAATTGCATTTACCTCTTATGTTGAGTCCAAAACCACTTGTATTTATAAAATTGGGTTCTGTTGCAAAAATCATTTGATAGAGAGGTTCTGTTGCAAAGTTTAAAAAAAGCATAAACAGGTTGGTAAATAAAGAACAATGTTTAAGAAGTAGCTAGTAATTGTTGCAGTTCATTGTACGTTGAAAAGGCGGAGTCTCTTTGAAGACTTCGCCTTTGTTTATATAGAGCATGAATGGTTTCATAAGCGTGCAGATTTATTTTTCACTTTCCAAATTTGATA
>NZ_JABUAE010000088.1 GCF_013314535.1 Bacillus sp. Xin1
AGTTTATTTGGTATGCGTATTTTTAAAATATCTGTAAAAGGGAATGAAAAACCACTTAGAAAACCTTAACTTTTATATAAAAATGAATCTTAAGTTGATGGATGTGTGGTTCTACCCCATATCCCCTTTAATTTGAAAACACTTACTCCATCTAATGACCCTTTAATGGAATAACATAACTGACATTTTTAAACAACTCTATTGACACTTAACACTACCATCAATACTACACTTCGTTGAGCCACATTATTACAAATTTATTGATGTAGTTGAGATGGACTCACTTTTTGAATTTGAACAAGTATATCAAACGATTTACCTAATGATATATCAACAGTTTTTGGTATATCAGGGCCTTCGGTAGTTATTCCAGCGAAAATTGGATGTTGTTCGTTTAACCAAGTTTTTGTCACTCCGTTCGCCTTACGTAAATCAATAAAAAATTGATCTTTTTTGACTTGTCCAAAGATGTAGTTATAACTGTTTGGATCATCTGATTTTAATGTTCCATATAGGCCAAATTCACGGTCACTATTATATACATTATATCGTCCTTCGTAAACTGATGTTCCAATAGATACATACCGTTTCCCATAATATTCTGCCAAATGCTGCCCAGCTACTTTAGGGTATATAAAAGGAATCATATTTGTTTTCGAAACGTGTCCATTATGTCCCCATACAATAGTTTTTCCTAAATGTTCCTCAGTCCATTTCGCATTTTCATACATTGCAATATCATGTTTCAAAAAAAGGTCCGATGGTTTATCAGGAGGTGATGCTAACATTGTAGTAAACTGTTCAATAATACGGGCATTTTGTTTTATCCATGCGAATTCTTTGGATTTTCCATTTAGATAACTTTTATTTTGTTCTAATAAAGCACTGATTTGTTTAGCATCTGAATTATACTTTTCTTTTTCTTCTTTCGTAAGGCTTTCAAAGGTATTCATATCCTTTGTTACAGGAATAAGACCTTTTATCTTCTCTTCTACTCTAGGCACAAGATCTGAATTATTTATTTTTATATATTCTATTATATTTTTATAAACATTTTCGTTTACTGATTGAATATCCATCCCAATTACTCGCACTTTAGATTTATGTTTTGGATTAGCATTATATTGCCGAATCCAGTTAAGTAGATTTAATATTTCTTTCGTGTTAAATGTATGTGATAGATGTTGGCTTGGGTTTCCCTTACCGGTAAGAACATATCGATCAAGTTCCAAAGCTCTGTCCCATCCCTCTTCTAAAACTAAGTTGATAAAGTCCTTTTCAGATACTAAATAATTTACAATGCGGTGTTTCATTGTAAAAACTTCATGAGCCCCGTGCGTAGCTTCACCTAAACCTACAATTGAAGCTGATCCTACCATATTCTTAAGTGGTTTTAAATCATCAAGAGATGCAGTTGGATTAGTTGTTTTTAAAGGCTTTGCATGCGCTTCTAACCATTCCGCTATTTGACTTGTATTGTAGGGAGCTGTAACAGAAACTTCTGTTTTCGAATCTGCATAAGTATTTCCTACAAAATTAGTCAGTATTATAGCAGAAGCACCAAGTGCAATAATCATTTTCTTTTTCATAAAAACCTCCTGAAATACTTACTTATTAGTTTTTTGATATGCTCTAAGGACTTCCGTTTAAACCATTAATTCTCTTATTACTGTTAAGATAAATTTATTCTAGTTCCTAAAACTCACTTATTTCTTAATAGGTTCTTAAGAAATCCTTAATTCACTCATACCAATATAAAACCAAATAACCTTCCATCAAAAAATAAAGGAAGCAGGTTATTGGGTTATTCATTTCGTAAGCTTAATGCTCAGGTTAGTCATTTTTCACACGGTTAAACTTTATTAAAAAAAAACGTTATCCTTTCTAAATAGGCTAGATTAGAAAGGATGACGTTTTTTTGGTACTTAAGGGTATTAAAATCTCTTAAGTTGATAGCGATGGGGCGGTACCCCATTTTAAAACAATAAAGAATGTGCACGATTTACTTTTTTCTCCAAATAATCTAATGAATAAGTCCCTGAAGTATCCGCTAAATCACCAATTGCTCCTGAAAGTTGGTCAATTACCTTTTATAAAGTTTCAACATCCCTTTCTTTTCCCCATGCACTTCATCCATAATATCATGAGCAAGGTGTTGTACTTTACGTAACCGCATTTCTTTCCTCTTCACAATAGCGTCACAGCTTAATCCATTCATATAATGAGAAATACTTTTTATCTTTATCTTTGTCTACAGCTAACATTTAATTAACAACAAAAATATCATTATAATAAATAAAAATTTATTGTAAAACAATAAACAGTATGTTAAATTCAACTTTAGAATAAATAAGTGAGGTGCTTTTTATGAAACAAGTATCAACGCTCTTTTTAAAGATCGCTGTTATGCTTATTGGAATTCCGATTCTTGCTTTATGTATATTTGGCTTACCTTGGTTAGCTAATAATCCAGTAAATCCAAATTATGCCCATATACTACATCCCATTTTAATCATTATGTATATATCAGTAATACCCTTTTTCGTTGCATTATATCAAGCGTTCCGACTTCTAAGCTACATTGACAAGAACAAAGCTTTCTCGGAATTATCTGTAAGAGCTTTAAAAAATATAAAATACTGTGCAATCACAATTAGTATCTTATATGTGGTAAGCATGCCATTCTTTTATTTCATGGCAGAGATAGACGACGCTCCAGGTATCATAGTAATCGGCTTAGTCGTTATTTTTGCTTCAATGGTAATTGCAGTGTTCGCTGCTGTTCTTCAAAAGCTGTTAAAAGAAGCGATTGATATAAAATCAGAAAATGACTTAACGGTCTGAGGTGATGAACATGGCAATAATAATCAATATTGATGTAATGTTAGCTAAAAGAAAAATAAGCGTAACAGAACTTTCAGAGAGGGTTGGAATAACGATGGCTAATCTTTCTATATTGAAAAATGGAAAGGCGAAAGCAATTCGTTTTTCCACTTTAGAGGCAATTTGCAAAGCATTGGAATGCCAACCTGGAGACATTTTAGAATACAGAAATGACGAAGACAATCAAGATTCATAAAGTGAGGCGTAAATCATGAGAGCACTAAAACAACTCGTTCGTTTTGGCTTTGAACAGGCCCTATCGTGTTTGTTTCCTGTCGTTATTTTTGCCTCTTTGGCTTTAACACAAATCATGTCACTTCCCTTCCTCACGCGGTATGACTGGCTGCTCATCATCTGTCTTCTGATGCAGTGGTGGATGGTGCATTCTGGGCTTGAAACACGTGATGAGCTAAAAGTTATCACGTTGTTCCATATTATTGGACTTGCTCTTGAACTTTTTAAAGTACATATGGGCTCTTGGTCTTATCCGGAGGAAGGATATTTCAAAATTTTTGGAGTGCCTTTATATAGCGGATTCATGTATGCGAGTGTAGCGAGTTATCTTTGCCAGGCGTGGAGGAGGTTGAAAGTTGAACTCGTTAAGTGGCCACCTTTTTTAGTAGTTGTCCCTCTTGCAACTGCAATTTATTTAAATTTTTTCATCCACCATTACTGGATTGACGTTCGTTGGTGGTTATCTGCACTTGTCATTATCGTCTTTTGGCGTTCATGGGTCTCATACGAAGTTGACGGAACTCGTTACCGTATGCCGCTCGCACTTTCTTTCGTGCTCATCGGATTTTTTATATGGATAGCGGAAAATATTGCAACGTTCTTTGGCGCTTGGAAGTATCCTAATCAAACCGATACATGGCATCTCGTTCATCTCGGAAAGGTGAGTTCCTGGCTTTTATTAGTGATTGTTAGCTTTCTTATAGTAGCGACGTTAAAGCAGGTTAAGGACAAAAGTTCCACTTTAGTAAATACGAAGCAATCTCTATAACTGTTAAGGTTCGCATCCTTCATTTTTAACTTAAAGAAGGATAGATAAAGGAGAAATATTTATGCTTTATCTATCCTTCTTTGTACTACATATGACCTCTTTTTCTACTACATCCTTTAATTTTTCCCACAACAAAAATCAGCTTACATAGCCTTTTAGATTCATGAATTGTATGGATGTAATTATTACATCGAACAAGAAATCTCACATATAATTATTCATTTTAAAAATGTTTTAGACTGATGAATAAGTTTCATTTCGCGAAAAAGCTTTTTATTAAAATAAAGTATTAGACTATATGGTTAATATAGGACTCTTATAAGAGACATAAGAACAATTCTAAAAAACTCACTTATTACAACAAAAACTTATCTCTTTGTTTACTGCGTATAATAGGACGTTATGGCAACCTCACCTGTATATGGTATAAAGGATTTCATAGTTCAATATAGAACATTAAAGAGAGTATCGGTATATTTAAAAAAGGGGAAAATGTACATGAAACTCATACATGATGTTAAAGTGATTGTCTTAGATCTCGATGGAACTTTATTAAATTCACAAAAAGAAGTGTCTGAAAGAAGTAAAAGAGCCATTTTGGCAGCTCATGAAAAAGGTCTTGCTGTTATTTTTGCAACAGCAAGACCTCCGAGGTCTGTTAACACCTTTTTATCCAGAGAGCTTCAGGAAATAGCATCTGTTGTTTATTATAACGGTGCTTTGTCCGTAGATAATCTGTTAGGAAGAAAGCATTACCCAATTGAACAGACGTTTACGGAAGAAATTCTAGATTATATGCATACAAATCAACCAGAGGCTTATATTTCTATAGAGTCTGAGGATTTTTGGTATAGCAGCCAAACTTTAGACTATAGACAGACTATGAAAGTTACAACAAATCCTACAGTAGTAACCATTGATGAACTAAGGAAGATACAAGCTTCCAAAATACTAATTTCTCAATGTTATGACTATAAAGCTTTACAGGAACTCTTTGAAGATAAAGTTAATATCATACGTACTGACTCGGGAAGCTTGATTCAAATTATGAAGAAAGATGCATCGAAAGAGCGTGCTATTATTGACATCTGCACAGCCAAGAGAATACCTATGGATCATGTTATGCCTTTTGGGGACGACTGGAATGATTTTAACTTGTTTATAGAGTCTGGATTACCAGTAGCTATGGGTAATGCTATTCCTGAGTTAAAAGAAATTGCATTTTTTGTCACTGGAAGTAATGATGAAGAAGGTGTGGCACAGGTATTAGAACAAATAATCTTCGCTTCCAATCCAAGTAAAAACTAATGTGAATAGAAAGTCCCTTCAGCTCTTCTTCTAAAGGGACTTTTAAAGATTTTGTGATACTTTATTTTATGTTAATAAAAGGTGTTTTCATGTACAGAAAACACCTTTTCAGTCCACAATTACATATAATTATTCTAATTCCCACAACTATTTTTTAATAGTCTAATACTTTTTTCTATAATCTAAAACAATTTTTAAATTAAACGGTTCTTTATTGTTATGATAGTAAATGTGGTACCGCCACATACCCATCAAGCTAAGGTTTTGAAATATCCCCAAAACGAAAATTTTATATCTCTACAGTTATTTATAAGAATTTAGTTCATTTTTTCGTTTTGGGGAAGAATGTATTTCTTAACTTGATGGGTATGGGTATTTGCTTTTCTTAGCTTGATTGTGATGGGGTACCACCAGCATTTTGGAAAAAAACCACGCTAAGAGTATGCAAAATTTTATACAGTTTTTTGGCTAATCCAGTAACAAACGAGAACCCTAAAACCGAGCCAGGATAGGAATGTATAAAAAAATGAATAGAGTCATAGAAAAAGAAAAGGACGGATTCCTTGTGAGAGTAGGGATTCGCCTTTTCCTAGCTACCTATAATGA
>NZ_JABUAE010000089.1 GCF_013314535.1 Bacillus sp. Xin1
TATTTGGAATTGCATCATAATCTACCATTGAACAGTCTATGCAGGTTTCTGTGCCTCTCTCAAATGATTTTTGCACCAGAACCGTATCTTATGCTGTTTTATAAAATAAAAAAGAAGACCTTAATAATATAAAGGTCTCTTAAATCTAAAGATTCTGTAATTCAATTCGATCTAATTCTTTTTGTCTCTTCTTTTTGAAACGTTCTCTGCCTGAGATCCATATACTTAACAGCCCGCATAAACCACCCATTATCGTTAACCATGTGGAAAAATAATCACCATTAGCTAGTAATTTATTAAAAAAGAAGATAATAAAACCTATGTATACTACGGGGAGAATTCCACCTAAATAAGGGTTTTTTCGAGATGATAAAAAGCTTTGAGTAACTATTATAACAACAATAACTAGTATTCTAACTACAGAGCTCATAATTAAACATCCTTTTCTTTTTTATATTTTTCTATGATAACTTTAGCGACGTCTAGACTAATTCGTTCATCAATAACAAATCCCTTAATCATATTTACAAACTCGACATCATCTTCTTTACTATGTACTTCAATTTTTTTTATTAACCTATCTAATTTGGCACGTACTGTTGGATAAGAAACATCATACAAGTCAGACATGTTTTTTAAAGAACCAGAATTCAATATAAACTTTCTAATAAATTCTAAAGACTCTTTATCTAACGAGAGAACCCATGAAGGAATTTCCTCCCTTCTCATAAAAAACCACCTCCTTATATAAACAATATTAAACTTTTCACAAAAATCATTCAACTTATAATTAAATAAAGTTAAAATAACATTAAATTTTATTTAAAAATCCATAGATTAAATAAATTTCGTTTTGGGGATATTTCAAAATCTTAGCTTGATAGCGATGGGGTGTCACTTTAGGAGGTAATTTGCGCTTATTTTAAGCGTTATTTTGCACTATAAGTAAACATAAATAAGCCCAATTTCTCACATTAAAATTGAGAAATTGGGCTTTTATCGTTACTCCGGAAAAGCGCCCGATTGTTGAATACTGATTAATTAAAAGTAGCATAAAATCTAAAGTAACTTTCATTTAAAACTCCATGTTTATAGAGTTTCATTTTTACGGGTGTTAATTTGATAAATTCATCCGATTAGAAGGACTTCATCACCCACATGAATTTCACCTGTTTTTACCACCGAAGCATAAACGCCAAAATGATTATTTCTTTCCTTTACAACCGTTTTGAGTAACGTCGAATCTCTCTCTGTATTATCAGGATCAACAGTAATAATCATACACCTTTCACAATGTCTTTTTAATTGAATTTCTACTTCTCTTCCTATTTTCATTCGTTTACCAAACCACTTTTCCTCAATAAATGGGATTTTTTCTCTTAATGTTATAAGTAAATTAGGACGAAAACGTCGATGATTAACCTCTGCGTTTCCCCATATTGCTGTTAATTTATCTAATGAGGCATCGGTTACTAGTTGAATGTTTTCTTCCTCAATGGCTCCCAAAGGTACATGCGAAGGGGTATATGTAATCGGAGAGATTTTTCGTTCTGACTTGTATTCTATTTCTTTAGTAAGTTCTTCATCCCCCCAATCGATAACCTTACCTTCAGGTGTCGTTATTTCGACTTTAGGATATTTCTCCATTAACTCTTCTCCTACAAATTTTGCTCTATATCGAACCATTTCTGGGAATTGTGTAATTGTTAAAAACTTTCCTTGTCTTGTATCATCTAAAAAAGCATGACTGCGATCTCCATACAAACCATATTCCATAATTTTAGTTTGATTTACATTCTCTCCATGAAAAGATTTTACAGGATGGCGAACAATTTCCTTAATATGTCCGATTAACATTTCATTCACTCCTTAATAATTTCCCTATTAAAATTTTAACAAAAAAATAAGTTAAATCAGCTTTTGCTCCACAAAATGCCCAATACAAAAAAGCGCCTCCTTACTTAAGAATAGCACCCATTTGTTGAAGAACTAAAGTTCTTTTTCCATTGAAACAACTTTAATATTTATGCCGTTTGGTTTATGTACGATATCTTCATCAAAAACATGATAACCTATGGAACTATATAGCTGTATGTTCTTAGGTACAGTCATTCTGACCTTACAGAAAATTGTAGAAACCCTGATATTAATTGCATAGTCCTCTAAGAATTTTAATATCATTTTTGCAATGCCTTTGCCTTGTTTTTCAGGAATAACCGACAACCGATAAAAATACAAACCCTCATCTTTTACTTGGAATCGCACCATTCCAACTGGATGATTTTCTTCATAAGCAATAAATGCTTTTTCCCCTTTTTCTAGAGCAACTGAAATTGACTTAACAGTTTCTTCTAAAGCACTTGATGGTGGGATTACATTCTCATATTCCTTAAATGCTTTAATCATTAAGTCATGAATTACTGGTGCATCAGAAGATGTAGCATGTTTTATTAGCATATTCATCCTCCTTATCGTAATAATTATTCATTATAATTTATTTTTATACAAAATAGAAGGGTTAAATATTTAAATTACGTTATTCAACAATCTGGCCCGATTGCTGAACAAAGTTAAAAAAGCACACATATTATTATTTGTTCCAAAACTCTATATTTTCTGGACACATCAATTTCATTCTTAGTTTCGTAGATTTTTCCCTATAAATACGTCCGAAAACTCTGTCCATAAATCTATGTTCAGATAATACCATATGATTGAAGTTATGTTACAATGATAGGCGGATAGATGTGGTAAATTATGTGTAAATAGGTTATGATTACCTTTTGTGTGTATTAATCCGTATATGAGAAATAAGTGAATTTATGGTTAAAAAAACAAGCAATTGCACAACAGATAAAAATCAATGGTTTGTTCTTCGAAATCTACCGCACGATAGAGATACATTCATTGCGATTTTACCTTGATATACGTTTCATTGACTCTCCAGGAGTCATTTGTTTGCTTGAGATGACTACGTATTCATTTTCCGAATTCAGGATCATACAAGTAAGAGTTCAAATAAAAAGGAGAATTGAAATGAAAAAAACTATGTTAGCTCTGACATCTTTGTTCACTGCTTCAGCATTCGCTGTGTCTACAGCTTCAGCCGCATCGGATGTATACAATAACTTTGCAGAATTGTCGACGCATTACCAAATAGGTATAGATTATACCATTGAAACCCAAGATATACCAAGTGCTGATGCAATCATTTTAGCAATCCACGGTGGAAGGATTGAATCTGGAACGGACCAAATTGCAAAAAAAATTGCCCTAAGTGATTACAGTTACTACATATTTAATGCTAAAAAATATGAAGATTTAAATAACGATGAGCGAAATGATTTGCATCTAACTTCTACCCATTATGACGACCCAATAGCTCTGGGAATGACAGCACAAAAAAACAAAGTTATTTCTATCCATGGTGCGAAAGGAACAGAAAAACTAGTTTACATGGGTGGACTTGATGAGGAATTAAAGAAGAATATTTTGAGTAAATTGTCCGACGCAGGTTTCGGCATTGGGACTACACCTGACAATCTCAGAGGGACCGACCCGGAGAATATCGTAAATAAGGGTAAAAACCTAAAAGGCGTGCAACTGGAGCTTACCACTGCTTTGCGCGACGAGCTTACAAATGATAATTCCAAGATGGAAAAATTCAGTAATGCCATTCGGTCAGCGATAGCTGAGTCAAAGTGATGGTAATTTCGGTACAATTTAAGTTTTTGTGACTTCGTAGAAATGATGGGAGGGCAGAGACGATCTATCCCTCATACAACCATTATACGTTGGATACATCAGTATAGTTCTGAATTGGACAAGCGGATACGTCGTCAATTAAAGGAAGTTAATGATTCTTGGTGAGTCGATGAAACGTATATCAAGGTAAAATCGCAATGAATGTATCTCTATCGTGCGATAGATTCCAAAGGTAATATAGTTGATTTGGTTCTGGTGCAAAAATTAACGCCTCCAAAGCATCATAATGGGGTTCAACTGGGATACATGTTTTTGGGGCATAGTCTCGTGTGCCCATCAAGCTAGGGTGTTTTTTCCTAAATCCCCGAAATAGGGGAATTAGCTTAATTCATTAAAAATTTATACATTATATCAAAAAGTACACCTTTTGGTTCACTTTTCATTACTATGTATTCAAATATCTAGTGAGTCCTTGGAATGTCTATAAAAGTATACCTTTGTAAACGGTTTTTGAGGTGACCTCTCATAAAGAACGGTATAAAAATAAATTACTTGTTTGGTGATTAGGTTGATGAATATGGGTAATTAAGAATCTTAGCTTAGTATTGATTTGGTGATATATCTATTATTATTAGAATTATAAAAATAAATATTTATATAAATACTTTAAAATATAAAGGTCTTATATTACTGGATATGAAAAGTAACGGTTGAATTTATTAGGTGTATTAAAATTTTGTACTCATAATAGCATTAGCAGTAGAAAATTTTTCTCAATAATAAAACGAAGAGAAACATATGAATGAATGGGATAGATTGGTTTATAATGGGGGGATTAACATGATAAATTATTAATTTAATTATATTAAATGGAAAGGAAAGATTGTAATGGCGAATGTACTCGTAATAAATTTTCCTGGAGAAGGTCATATTAATCCGACGTTAGCTATTGTTAGTGAGTTAATTCAGCGTGGAGAAACAGTTGTTGCATATTGTATTGAGGATTATAGGAAGAAGATTGAAGCAACAGGTGCAGAGTTTCGAGCATTTGAGAATTTTCTTTCTCAAATTAATATTATGGAACGAGTAAATGAAGGGGGTAGTCCTGTCCTGATGCTATCACATATGATGGAAGCATCAGAACGTATTGTCAATCAAATTATAGAAGAGACAAAAGGAGAACAGTATGACTACATGATTTATGATAACCATTTTCCTGTAGGGCGGATTATAGCGAATATTTTTAAGTTACCTAACATTTCTTCTTGTACAACTTTTGCGTATAATCATTACATTACCTTTAATGATGAACAAGAATCAAGAGAAATAGATGAAAATGATCCACTATACCAATCGTGTTTAGCTGGAATGGAACAATGGAAAGAGCGGTATGGAATGGAATGTAATAGTCTATATGATATTATGAATCATCCTGGAGATATTACGATTGTATATACATCTAAAGAGTATCAGCCATATTCAGATATATTTGATGAATCGTATAAATTTGTTGGTCCATCAATTGCCACCCGTAAGGAGATAGACAGTTTTCCTATTGAAGATTTAAAGAACAAAAAAGCTGTTTTCATTTCTATGGGAACAGTTTTTAATGAGCAACCAGAGTTATATGAAAAATGTTTTGAAGCTTTTAAAGATATAGATGCGACTGTTATATTAGTTGTTGGGAAAAAAATAAACATAAATCAATTTAAGGATATTCCCTATAATTTTAAAGTGTATAATTATGTCCCGCAATTAGAAGTATTGAAACATACTGATGTATTTGTTACACATGGCGGTATGAATAGCTCAAGTGAAGCATTATACTACGGTGTTCCGTTAGTTGTAGTTCCGGTGACAGGGGATCAACCTTTAGTTGCAAAACGAGTAGCCGAAGTAGGGGCTGGAATAAGATTGAATCGTAAAGAAGTAACACCCGAGTTATTACGTGAAACTGTAAAGAAAGTAATGGATGATGTAACATTTAAGGAAAAGAGTCGTAAAATTGGAGAGTCTCTTCGAGAGGCTGGGGGATACAAAAAAGCTATTGAAGAAATTGAGCAATTTATGTCTAATTACGGTTCTGTTGT
>NZ_JABUAE010000090.1 GCF_013314535.1 Bacillus sp. Xin1
GGTAATAGTCAACAACTTTTCAAAAGTTTTTTTGATAGATTTATCTCTTCTTTATGCAGCATTATAAGAGTATCTTAAATCTCCCCTCTTCCTACTCGGTTTCTCTCAACTATAAATCTTTAGTAGATTATCATGCATTTGCATTTCTCCATTTGATTTTATACTTACAACCTTATTTTAACAATTCATAGTATATAATGAGATAACTATTGTATTTTTCATTACCGAAAACAAAATACAACACTCTATTATAAGCAGGTGAAACGATGGAAGATATCCGTGTACTTATAGCAGACGATGAAAAAGAAATACGAGATTTATTAAAAAGGTATCTAGAACGAGAACTATATACAGTAGATATCGCTATAAATGGTGAAGAGGCTCTTCACTTATTTGAACAAAACAAATATAACCTCATCATATTAGATCTTATGATGCCTAAAGTCGATGGTATCGAGGTATGTAGAAGACTTAGAAACAAAACAAATATCCCAATATTAATGCTCACTGCTAAAGATCAAGAAGTAGATAAAATTTTAGGCTTAAGCATAGGCGCAGACGATTATATTACAAAGCCTTTTAGTATGAATGAAGTGGTTGCTAGAGTAAAAGCTCTTATGAGGCGTTTTTTAGTATTAGGAAGTAATGCTAGCGTACAAGAAAAAACACTCCTAACATTCAAAGGGCTAACAATTGATGTAAACAAGTATATAGTTAACGTAGATGACAAAGAAATATCTTTAACTGGAAAAGAACTTGAACTATTAAAGTTCTTCGCCTCAAATCCTGAACAGGTTTTTACAAAAACGCAACTCTTCCGCAATGTTTGGGATAGTAATTATATAGAAGATGATAATACCGTCATGGTACACATTAGAAAACTGAGAAAAAAGATAGAAATTGATCCTTCAAACCCTAAGTTTATCCAAACAGTTTGGGGCATTGGTTATAAATTTGTAGGTGAGAAAAATGAAGAATGACAAAGTCCTCTATCTCATTCTATTGCAGTTTATAATCATTACCGGACTTCTATTTATAGATATGGTCCACATATTAAGATTAATTTTATTCATTATCCTTATCGTTATAACAGTAAGTCTTTTCTGTACAAGACTTACTGTTATTCAAACTCAGAAGTCCATGGTTACGAAATTAAAACGCGCCATTAACGGTAATCTACATACAAGACTATATACCAATAACGATCATTCACTAGATGACGTCATTTTTTCTATAAATGAATTAATAACTGAGCTAGAAAGAGTACAAGTTGAAGCCAAAAAGTCTCAAAAGGCTAGGAAGCAACTTCTATCTAGTATCTCGCATGATATTCGAACACCTCTTACTTCTATTATTGGATATATTGACGCATTAAAGGATGGTATAGCTGCTTCAGAGGAAGAAAAACTGGACTACCTTGCAATACTCTCAAATAAATCAAATAGCTTAAAACAATTAGTTGATGGAATATTCAATATGGCAAAGCTTGATGCTGATGAATTTTCACTAAAGGAAGAACAACTTGATTTTTCAGAGATTACTAGAGAATCACTAATCGAGTTTTTACCTGAACTATCAAAACATGGTATTGAGTTACAGGTTAATATTCCAGAAAAACCTTGCACCATTACAGCCGATTCTTTTAGTCTTATGCGAGTTATAAATAATCTCCTAAAAAACGCTATACATTACGGAAAGCCTGGAAAAATAGTAGGAATCGAACTTTTAGAAATGACTAACGACTATCAGCTGCTCATTTGGGATAAAGGACCTGGTATTTCAACAGACGAACTAGATAACGTATTTGAGAGAATGTACCGAATTGATCGATCAAGAAATCCTTCTCATGGTGGGAGCGGCCTAGGACTTGCTATCGCAAAAGCCCTCGTAGAAAAGAACGGCGGTCAAATATGGGCAGAAAGTATTCCGTGGAAAAGAACCACCTTTGGCTTTTCCATTCCAAAACAAACTGTTTTTAAGAAACAGTTAAGAAATGATTAAGCAGCAGTTAAACCCTCCTTCTTATTATGTACTTAAGAGCTTAGAGAAAGTAGGTGTTCAACATAAATACAATTATACAAACAACAAACTTAACTAAAATTTATGGCAAGCAAAAATCAGTAGATAATCTAAATATAAATGTAAATCAAGGAGAGATTTACGGCTTCATTGGTCGGAACGGTGCGGGTAAAACAACAACAATTCGAATGCTGCTCGGTCTTATAAAACCTACAAGCGGAAAAATCGAAATATTCGGAGAGGATTTTTCGAACAACCAAAAGGAAATTTTAAGAAGAATTGGTTCTATCGTTGAAGTTCCAGGGTTCTATGAAAACTTAACTGCAAAAGAGAATCTATTAATTAACGCAAAAATAATCGGCGTTCATAAAAGGAACGCGATTGAAGAGGCATTAGAAATTGTAGGGCTAGAACATGAAACAAAAAAACTAGTAGGAAAATACTCATTAGGAATGAAACAGCGACTCGGAATCGCACGAACCCTTCTCCATTATCCAGAACTATTAATATTAGATGAACCGACAAACGGCTTAGATCCAATTGGTATTAAAGAAATGCGAAAGCTTATTAAATCTTTAGCACAAGAAAGAAATATCACGATATTGATTTCAAGCCACATTTTAGCTGAAGTAGAACAACTAGTAGATCGTATGGGGATTATTCATGAAGGGAAGTTATTAGAAGAAGTTTCTCTTGATGCACTTCGAAAAACAAATCGTAAATACTTGGAATTCCAAGTCAATAACGACAATAAAGCTACGATGCTTTTAGAAAAAGAATTTCATATTTTCGATTACGAAGTTCATGATGAAGGAAACATTCGCGTTTATTCTCATTTCGGACAACAAGGACAAATCAACAGAACGTTTGTTCGAAATAATATTGAAGTATTAAAAATTATGATAAGCGAAGATAGATTGGAAGATTATTTCACCAAATTAGTTGGAGGTGGAACAATTGGTTAATCTACTATACACCGAACTATTAAAATTAAAGCGTTCTAACATGTTCTTGATTAGTATTATTGGTGCGGCAGTAGCACCGTTTATGATAGTTTTAGCTTTTTATATAGAAATGAAAACAAAACCGTCTGCTACACCCGCGGGTTTCGATGCTCTTTTTCTTAATGTAAATATGTATACTATTTTATTTATGGGAGTCCTTCTATACGGAGTCGTTACCGCTTATCTCTTTAATCGTGAATACACAGAAAATACATTAAAAAATTTATTAACCATTCCTGTATCACGTTTTAACTTTATTATGAGCAAATTCATCCTTCTGTTTATTTGGATTATGATCCTAACTATAGTTGCATGGGGACTAACTTTACTATTAGGGCTATTAGGAGGTTTTCCTGGATTAAGCATTCCTTTATCTTTTCAATTTTTAGTGAAATTTTTACTAGGCGGTGGATTCCTTTTTATCTTATCTACTCCTGTTGTACTACTAACTCTTGTAATGAAGACTTATGTTCCGCCTATTATATTAACTATTGTTGTAGCAATGGTAAATGTTCTAACTGCAAGTTCGGAACACAAAGATTTGTTTCCTTGGACAGCTGCACTAGATATAGTAAATAACGAATTGCAACCGACATATCCTCCAGAATATTCTTATGTTGCCATTGCCGCTACAGCTATTATCGGTTTTATAGGAACCATATTCTATTTTAAAAAAGTTGATATTCATTGATTTATAAAGATAATAAAATCCCTTTTATGTCTCTATCTAAAAGTAATTTCATTTAAATAATTAGGAGGGAAATTATGAGTGATACAATTATTGCCTTTATACTCGGCATTGTAGAAGGGCTAGCTGAATTTTTGCCTATCTCTTCTACTGGGCATCTTATATTAGTCGGACATTTATTAGGTTTTGAGGGAGAAAAAGCAAAAACATTTGAGATTGTCATACAGTTAGGAGCAATTTTGGCTATTGCTGTTTTATATCATAAACGACTTGTTTCTTTATGTAACATTAGACCTCTCTTGCAGAAAGAGAAAAAATTCAATGCACTACATGTTTTCCTAGGTGTGTTCCCAGCCGTAATTGCTGGCTTACTATTACATGATGTGATCAAAGCATACTTATTTCAGCCATATACTGTTGTGATTGGACTTGTAGCGGGCGCAATTCTTATGATTTTTGCAGAGAATAAAAAGACAGAGGCTACTACTTATTCATTAGACGATTTAACATATCGTCAAGCATTAACAATAGGGTTATTCCAATGTTTAGCAGTATATCCTGGTTTCTCAAGAGCTGGATCTACTATTTCTGGTGGATTATTAGCAAAGGCAAATTATAAGGCTGCATCCGAATTCTCTTTTCTTATTGCTCTTCCCGTTATGGTTGGCGCAACAGGATTAGACTTATTAAAGAGCTGGAAGTATTTAAGTATGGATGATATCCCAATGTTCGCAGTAGGGTTTATTACTTCTTTTGTAGTAGCGATGCTAGCAGTGGTGACTTTCCTAAAACTATTAGCACAAATAGGTTTAAAACCTTTCGCTTATTATCGTATTTTGTTAGCTATTGTATTCACTGCATTCGTATTGCTATAACCATAGGAAGATCACCTATAAAAAGACAATAACTAGCCGATATTTCTACAGTAGTATCGGTTAGTTGCAACTATACCTAACTGCCGTACCCCCCATCCCCATTTTAATGAAAAGACACATGTAAACCAACTCTTCATAAAAAGCGTTGGTTTTATAATTCCACAAGAATCATCTAATCTTAAAAACGTAGGTAGTTGTTTAAAACAGCTTGACTTTATTATTTTGAATATTCTGCAATATAAATGTATGTACAAATTTATTAAATAGATGGATATAAATGAACAGCACGAGTATATAAACCATATTCATTAAGCAATTTCCTTTTACTACCTTAAAAAACAACAAAGAAAATGTAATTTATCAAACAAACCATCTATTTTGACCAAACGGAACCTTATCATAAGCAATGAGGTATTTAACTAGACATTTGAGACATGGGTGAATGATACTAATGAATCAATTAGCACAGCAATACTGGAATGAATACTGGAAGGAGAACGATAAACCTCAAACTTTCAGCGCATGGCAGTTTGGCGCTTCTCCCGACTACCTTGCCCAATTAGTAATTGATGGCGTAAAAACAGCAACATGTTCTGGTCATATTTTCTATGAACTTGACAACGAGCGCCTTCCCGCGATAAATGATTATAGCATCATATTGAATAGCGCTGACGAACCTGTAGCAATTATTAAAACGATAGAAGTAACTTTGACACCAATGAATGAAGTCTCTGAAGAATTTGCTATTGCCGAAGGAGAAGGCGATCGCACCTATAAATATTGGAAAAACACTCATATAGAGTTCTTCACAAAAGAACTGCATGAAATCGGTCGTGAATTTTCTGAAGACATGTTACTCGTTTGCGAACGTTTTGAGCTGATTGATGTGAAGGAATAAAGTGAAGCTTTAATTAGTGAGAGTTTTCTTCATCTCCCACTGATTATTAGCCCTCACGAATCGGGCTTTTACGGGATAAATATATCCTCTTTTCATATATAGGCATATCATCTATTTACTCTTTAAAAAGTAAATAGATGATATGCCTATTTTATAATTTATATTCTTATT
>NZ_JABUAE010000091.1 GCF_013314535.1 Bacillus sp. Xin1
CATTTTGCTATGAGAATTCAGCTCATTTTTTCGTTTTGGGGGTAACTTGTTTTCTTAGCTTGATGGGTATGCAGCGGAACCCCAATATATGTTTAAAAACATGCTAACATTAAACTGGCTATTCTTCATTTTAGATCAAATACCAATGTTGCTGCGCTTAGGAGGTGATTATCTGTGGATTTTCTTAATGATTTTTTTACTTGGGCGTTTGAGAGACATCAAAATATCCTGAGTTGGTATATTCGTCCACTATTTTTATTGCCGTTTTGCTATTTTTCTTATAAAAGAAGTATCAAGGGGATAATAATCACTTTAGTTGCATTAGCTACAAGTATGTTTTGGTTTCCAAAACCTACAACAGTGAATCCCAAAGTGGAAGCTTTTTTGGGAATGGAAATGGATTATTTGTTTGGCAAGTGGAACTTTATTAAGATTGCGTTGTCTTCACTGGTTCCGGTGACAATGTTTGCTTTAGCATATGCGTTTTGGAAACACTCTTGGAAGTATGGAATACTTGTCATTAATTTAATTGCTATATTGAAAGTTCTATGGAGTTTATATGCAGGTGATGGTTCAGGAGTATCAATCGTTTTACCAGCTTTTATCGGACTAATAATTTGTAATTTATTTATTGGGATTGCTTACAAAGTTGTAAAAAAAAGAGATAATGATAAATCAACAAATAATAATTTTTAATCATTTAAGATCATTACGAGATAAAAACTTCATAAAAAAAGCAGTAAAATAAATAACTGGTTCCTTACCGTACAGGAAACCGACTAATTTGTGTCCAAATTGTGTCTAAACGTATAATTTTCTTTTTTTGATATGATGCCCCATGCCCATCATCTACACTTCACTTAAAGAAGAGCTTCTAAGGTCATCGTACCTATCGGCATGAAGTTTACTTAGCTATCGAACCTGTCCCTTGCTCTATATGATTCTACTAACATAATCTCTCTCCTTGCTGGATGTTGATAGAAGCGTTCCAGTCCTTATCTGCAAAAAAATGCACTCACATTAGAGTGAGTGCTCTGAAAAAGGTTGAGACTCCTCCATGGGAGTACAGTCTTTATAAGGAGAGTTTCTAATAGAAACGTATCTTCAATTTATAATGAATACTACAAAATCTAATCAAAAAGTACATGATTTTACAAAAAAATATTAAGTATTAGAAAACTCATTTTAGTCCAAAATCTCGAGATAACTGCATTGAATCTCTCAACTTCGAATATACTGACACTATCACTCTGAAAATAATATGTAATTAGTATAGAAAAGAATGAATTAACAATAGGAATATTGACTACATATAAATTAACAGGTTCTAGTGCAAAAAAAACGAATTTGGTAATGTATCATTTTTTGCACCCGAACCAAAATAAAAATAAGCACATCTTGTTATAAACAGATGTGCTTATTTTTTAATTTCTATGCATTTTTACGTTTTAAGAAAATCACTCCACCTACGATTAACAACAATGCGCCTGCAGCCATAGAGATCCAACTTGTAAGGTTAGTACCTGTTTGCGGTAACCATCCAATTTTAGATTGAATTTCTTTCTTAGGTTGTGGTTGTTCTTTTACTTGCTCTTTTGGTTGCTCTGATGTTGGAGTGTTTTTATCTGGATGCGGCTGTTCTGGTTTAGGTTGTTCCGGTTTTATCTCTTTAAATTTCACTGTTTGACCCATATCTTCAATGTCAACGTGAATTGCTACTAAGACATTATCTTGATAAAGTTTTTCAAACACTACTACTTCTTTACCTTGTAATTCAGAAGCATTAAATGTGAAATCTAGTGTGATAGAACCATTTTTCTCTTTTGCAGTAAACTTAGATTCTGCTGTTACTTCTTTACCATCAACTAATAATGGTTTGTTTGTTGCTTTATCCATTAGTTTACCTTTTACAACGTACTCTTTACCCACGATTAAGTCTTTGTATTCCACTTTATCTTGGATTGTTACAGATTTCGAAGCGTCTAACTCTTTAGAACCATCAGCTTTGTTTGTAGCTGTTGTTTTTATTGAAGGTTCTACAAATCGAACTGTTTGCCCTACATCGTTAATGTCAGCGTGAGTTGCAATTACCTGACCTTCATGTAATAAGTCTTCAAACACTACTACTTCTCTTCCTTGCTGTTCAGCACCAACGAAAGTAAAGTCTAATGTTACAAAACCATTCTTTTCTTTTGCAGTAAACTTAGTCTCAGCTGTTACTTCTTTACCATCAATTAATAATGGTTTGTTAATAGCTTTGTTCATTAGTTTACCTTTTACAGTGTACTCTTTACCTACAACTAAGTTAGTATACTCTACTTTGTCTTGGATCGTGATAGAATCGTTTGAATGAATCTCTTTTCCACCATCAGCTTTGTTTGTAGCTGTTGTTTTTATTGATGGCTTAACAAACTTAACTGTTTGACCTTTGTCGTTGATATCAGCATGTGTTGTAACAATTTTTCCGTCTTTCAGTACATCTTCGAATACTACTACTTCTTTTTCTTCTAAACCAGTTGCATCAAATGTGAAGTCTAATGTAATAGAACCATTTGCTTCTTTTGGTGTAAACTTAGTTTCAGCTGTTACTTCTTTACCATTTACAACTAATGGTTTATTAGTTTCTTTATCCATTAATTTACCTTTTAAAGTGTACTCTTTACCTACTTGTAGGTCTTTATATTCCACTTTATCTTGAATTGTTACAGACTTAGAAGTGTGCATTTCTTTTGTACCATCGGTTTTATCAGTAGCTGTTGTTTTTACTGAAGGAATCTTTTCATCTTTGACAATATGTTTAATGATTTGACCATTCTCTTTGATCTCAAAAGAAAACGTTTCTTCATTCAATATATAACCTTTTGGTGCAACAGTTTCTTTATATGTGTATTTTCCAAATGGTAACTTTTCAAATTTCGCGATACCTTTATCGTCTGTTTTTCCTTTTACTACTTCTTTCCCTGCTTCGTTATAAATAGTAAATTCTGCATTTGGAAGCTTGTTGTTTCCATCAGCTACATCTACCTTTGTAATTTCTAGATTACCTTTGATAAGATGATTAACTGCTAATAACTCAATAATTTTTCCATGTTCCTTTATTTCGAACACAATTGGTTCTGTAACAAGAACGTAACCATTTGGAGAAGTCTTTTCTACAAATGAATACTTACCATACGCTAAATCTTTGACGTTAATCTCGCCATTTTTATCTGTCTTATATTCCCCAATTACTTTTCCACTTGCATCTTTTAGCTCGAATACTGCACCTTCCAATTTTTTACTGATATCTTCGTTATCTACTTTTAATAATTTTACACTACCTTTTACTTCGGTATTTTCCACTGTAAAAGTAAGTGTTTTATTGTGCTCTTTAATTTCAAAAGGATACTTTGTTTTATTTCCAATATATCCATTAGGTGTTTTTGTCTCTAAGAAATAATACTTACCATACGTAAGACCTTCAACATTTGCAATTCCATTTTCTTTAGTTACTACTTTTTTCACTTCTTTTCCTTCTTCAGTATAGACTGTGAATTCAACATTAGGTAACACCTTGCCCGAATCACTAAGTTTTTTAATTTCAATGTTCCCTTTTGCTTTGTTGTTTACTACTTGAACAGCTCCTGTTTCTCCTGTCTTAACTTCAATAGTTTGTGGTTTGTCACCTAAAACATAGCCTGTTGGTGCTTTAATTTCTTTTACAGTATAAGTACCAATTGGTAGGTTGTTTAATTCTGCAGTACCATCAGCAGCAGTAGTAATTTTCCCAACTGATTCATTATTTGCATTAAAGACTTCAAATACTGCACCAGCTAAAACTTCTCCATTTTCTCCAACCTTTTTAATTTTTAAAGAACCAGCAGCTTCCCAATTTACTGCGAGGTCACTACTAAGCTTTTCTTCATTTCTTTCTAGTAGTACTGTAGCATTCTGAATAGTATCAGTACCGCGATAAGCAATTGCTTGAACTTTAGTTAAATTTGCTGCAACACTTAAATTAAATTCACCTGTTTTTGTATTTTTAGGAATTTGGATACGAAATTTTTCCCCAACTGAAAGCTGATCTTTCACTTCTCCATTTTCACCAACAATTTTTACTCCATTAGGTGCATTTTTCACTACTACCTTATAAGAACCACTCTTAGCATTTGTTTGTACTGTGTATAAGTTTGTTTCAAAAAACTCACCCTTTAATTCTGCTTTTTGCTTTTCAGCAGGAATTACATTCATGAAAATATCTTGAGTATCTTCACTTTTATTAGCAGCATTAATAATTTCCTTAACCGCCTTTTCAACATTTTTATTCGCATGATTTAATTCATTTACATCAAGTTGACCTAATGCATTCCAAATCGCAAGTTGTGTTGCATAATGTGCCTCATTCTTATTAGCTACTCCCAGCTGTTCTACACTTTTTTGTGGGAATCCATTTAATAAGACCCTATATACCACATTATCTGTTTTACCCATTTCAGGAAGATCTTCACCATTTGGTGATTTTAAGCCAAGAGTTAAGCAATATGCAATCTGACTGCTTGAATTTTTAATAATTTCAGTTCGAATGTACTTACCTAGACTATTACTATAACTCCAATCCATTGAATATTTCTCGTGCGTCATAACCTCTGCACTAGCCCTTGGTAAAAACACATTAAGAAATAATGCCAGTACTGATAATAATGTAACAACTCTTATAATAACTCTCTTACCCAATATTGTAACCTCCCTAAAATAAATGAATTCGAGTATATATCGCAATATCTAAGACATTCTCGATCAACCCGATTATCATTATAAAATAAAAGATTACAAATATTAAATAAATTAAATAAAATAGTCATACAATTTACACATTTTAATGTTTTTCAAGTTTTTCAACACATTTACTCTATACAAATACTCAAAAATACATATGATTAACAAAACAAATATGTATGTTAAGTATGTAAATAGTCATTTATTTTTGCTCAAGTTATTAATCTTCTATTTATACAACTGTCACCTTAAAAATAGCGGTTCTGTTACAAAGTTTGAAAAAAACATAAACAGGTTGGTAAATGAGGAACAATGTTTAAGAAGTAGCTAGTAATTGTTGAATTTCATTGTATGTTGAAAAGGTGGAGTCTCTTTGAAGACTTCGCCTTTGTTTATATAGGGCATGAA
>NZ_JABUAE010000092.1 GCF_013314535.1 Bacillus sp. Xin1
TAAAATCTTCGTCATGCTTCACGTACGATAAAAGGTATCGAGACTATTCATGCCCTATATAAACAAAGGCGAAGTCTTCAAAGAGACTCCGCCTTTTCAACATACAATGAACTTCAACAATTACTAGCTACTTCTTAAACATTGTTCCTCATTTACCAACCTGTTTATGCTTTTTTCAAACTTTGCAACAGAACCCCATTTCTCTATCATTAACTTGAGGGGCATGCGGTCAAACCCCGTACCCGCAAAAAAGTTTTCACTATATACATAGTGAAAACTTTTTATATTGAATATTATTAGTATTAAGTCTACATATTATCAATTTACTATATATACTATTTATGTAAAAATAATTATATGCTAAACTTTTTTGAAATCTTTATCCCTAATAAAGATTTTAAAGAGTAATTGTTCTCCTTGTTACAAACATGCCAAGAAAAAAGAAACCTTTACAACGATGTAAGGTTTCTTTTTTCTTGGTATACGGTAACGATTCGGGTTCTGGTGCAAAAACTTCAGGATAATAACAATATATCTATAAAACTTGGACATACTGATACTATTACTCTAGAAAGGGTGCGTGATTAGTATGGAAAAGGAAAGTTTGTTCAAATGGAAGCATTATCAACCAAACATTATTTTGTTAACAGTGAGATGGTACCTGCGGTACAACTTGAGTTTTCGTAATGTAGTGGAAATGATGGAAGAGCGTGGCTTATCGATGGCTCACACAACGATTATGCGTTGGGTTCATCAATATGGACCGGAATTGGTATTATCCCCTTTAAGTAGACAGTGTAAAAAGACCATGTACATACATGGGTGTTACACTATTACTTGGAGGGGATTTTTCGTGGTTAAAAAAGGTACAACATTCAATACGTATTCAGATGGATTAAAACTATCAGCTGTTCAAAGTTATTTAAATGGAGAAGGGAGTTATCAAGCTATAGCTAAGCAATATAATATCAGGAGCTCTACACAACTTAAGGATTGGGTGAAAAAATATAAAGAATTGCGTGATATTACAGATACTCGTGGAAAAAATAGCGGAACTCAAGGTATTCCTAATCCACTAAAAGGAAAACGTGTCCATTTTAACAGTGTGGAGGAAGAGAGAGACTACTACAAGGCACAGGTTGCATATTTAAAAAAGCGTTATCCAAATCTGTAAATGGAGGTGCACTGAGGCACAAGGAGCGATATCGTATCATTGAATCGTTAAAAATGAAATATCCGATCACTTGGCTTACTAAATTCGCAGGTGTACATCGAGCGGGTTATTATAAATGGATCCGTGCGAAAACAGCTAAAAATGTACGGTCAGAAGCGGATCAACAATTAAAAAAAGTGATACAATCTATCCACCTGAAGTACAAACAATACGGCTATCCACGTATGAAAATAGCTTTACAGGAGGAAGGTTTCTTTGTAAATCATAAAAAGGTTTATCGATTAATGAGTGAGCTCAACATTCAATCTATTATTCGTAAGAAGCGACGCTTCTTTAAAGGGAATTATTCGAATACTTTTCCGAATGTTTTAAACCGTAAATTTAAAAATCGAAAACAAAATGAAGCGCTCGTTACAGATATTACGTATTTACGAATCCAAGATGGATTTCGCTATCTTTCTGTCGTGCAAGACATTTATAATAATGAAATTGTTTCTTGGAAAATCTCTAGACGCAATGACAATGAACTCGTATTAGATACGCTTGAAAATTTGGTACAAAGAAGAGATGTGCGTGGAACCATTCTCCATTCAGATCAAGGGTTCCAGTACACATCTCATGTCTACAACAAACGACTTTCAGATTTGGGTATCATCGGCAGCCACTCTCGCAAAGGAAACTGCCATGATAATGCCTGCATCGAGTCATTTTTCTCCCATTTTAAATCGGAGATGTTGTATTTACACCATTTTAAAACAGAAGAAGAAGTAGTACAAGCAATTGAGGAATATATCTACTTCTATAACTATAAACGATTCCAAAAACGACTCAACCACCGAGCTCCGATAGAATATCGAATCTTGATGGCTGCTTAGTCTTTTTTATGGCTGTCTACTTGACAGGGCTAACACCATTTGTGGTCTTTTCATGTTTCTAAACCTCGCGTCATTACGGTGGATAAGAATCCGGCTTATCCTATAGCAATTAAACAGTTGAAAAAGGAGAAAAGCATACCTGACGGCATGCAACTTAGACAACAGAAATACTTGAATAACATTGTGGAACAAGATCATCGTTTTATCAAGAAGCGAGTTCGTTTTATGTTAGGATTGAAGTCACTTCGTACAGCTACTTTAATTTTAAGTGGCATCGAAGCTATGCATATGATGAAAAAAGGGCAACTTCACCAAAGGATGAAATCTGCCCGAAATGAAGCTAAATTCATTCATAGATTGTTTGGATTAGCTGTTTAATCTCCCTGTTAACAGGATATTGCCGTTCTATGGTTGTAGTGAAGTGTTTTTGCACCAGAACCCTTTTTTCTAGAGTTTATCCTCATTTAGAAAACTTTGCAACAGAACCTAAAAAAAGAACCTGCAGGTTTGTAGGTTCTCCTGATAATGATTTATATAAGTAAGACCCGAAAATATAATACAATGATTCGAAAATGAGTTCAAGTAAATAAAAAGAACCCACTGGAGTTTGGGTCCTTTCAGAAGTAATGATGTTTTCTCGGCTTAAGAAAGTGAGAAAATACAAAAATATAATACATCGAGATTTAGAGAATTACAATACTTAAATTTGAGGTTGAAAACTCAAATTTAAAAGAAAAGAGAACCCAAATGGATTCTCTTTTCTTGGCATATTTACAACATTGAGAATGCTGAGACAACTCTTTCAAAACTTTATTAGGGGAAAGTTTTAAAAAATGCCCTTATAACAATAACATAAATGTAATATATAGTAAATTGATAGAATAGAGACTGATTATTATGAATTTTATATAAATTAAATCCTTGCCATACTAGGAGTACCACCAGCATTTCGGAAAAAAACCACGCTAAGAAAAATAACAAGTAAATTAGCCGGATAACCTTATGGTGACCCCTAAATATGATTATCAGAATAAACTTAAAATAACTATGATTTCTAGAAATGCGAACTGATGTTGTGAATTAATTTAAAGCTGATGGAACAAAATAAAACTAATTAAGCAAAAAAACTTGCAAAACTAAAAAGAGGGATGTGTATTGTTGATGTATCATTAATTGATATATCAATTAATTTTTTGGTAAGAAAGAAAAGGAACATTTTATGAAGGAAATGCTCGTAAATGTCAGTTTAGAAGAACGCAATGTACTTATTCATGTTCTATCACAGATGCAAATAAATGTAGAGAATATTAAAGCATAGAGGAGTGTTTATACATGGGAACTACATTAAAAACAAACGATTTTATGAAAATCATGAAAGGACGTCGATCCATACGTAATTATGATCCAACAGTCAAAATCAGCAAAGAAGAGATGGCCAAAATATTAAAGGAAGCTACTACAGCACCATCCTCAGTTAACGCACAACCATGGCGCTTTCTTGTTATCGAAAGCTTGGAGGGAAAAGAAAAGCTTGCAAAACTCGCTAAATTTAATCAATCACAAGTTTCTACTTCATCTGCCGTGATAGCAGTCTTTGCAGATATGGACAACGGTGACTATATAGAAGAAATTTATTCAAAAGCTGTTGAGCTAGGATATATGCCGCAAGAGGTAAAAGACAGACAAGTACAAGCATTGACTGCACATTTTGAAAAGCTTCCAGTCCAAGAAAATCGCGAAACTATTCTGATTGACGCAGGACTTGTCTCCATGCAGTTAATGCTGACAGCACGTGCACATGGATATGATAAAAACCCAATCGGGGGTTATGACAAGAAAAATATCGCTGCAACCTTCGGATTGGAAAAAGAGCGCTATGTACCAGTTATGCTTCTATCTATCGGTAAAGCAGCTGACGAAGGATATGCTTCATACCGTCTCCCTGTTGATAGAATTGCACAATGGAAATAATATGAAACTGATATTAGGGAGTAGAGGGGAGAAAATGGTGTGGAAATAATCGCAGCTATTTTAGTGGGGATCGTAGCATTAGAACATTTATTCATTATGATCCTTGAAATGTTTTTTATTGATTCAAAAGTGGCAAAATGCGCTTTCAAATTACCGAAGCATTTAGAAGGAGATCGAAACGTAGCCATTATGTTTGCAAACCAAGGTTTATATAATGGATTTCTAGCCGCTGGTCTCATTTGGGGACTTATACTGGGGCTCAATCCAATTGGCTATATGATTCAATTATTTTTCGTAATTTGTGTAGTGGTAGCAGCTATTTTCGGAGGTTTCACATCCAATAAATCAATTATTGTGAAACAAGGACTGCCAGCTATTTTAGCACTGGTTACCCTTTTATCTGTGATATAGAACCCAAGCTTTTCAATAACAAGAACCCATTTTTGAAAAAATATAAAAGTACTAATTAATGGTTCTGTTGCAAAGATTTCTAAACTGAGATAACCTGTAGAAAAAGTGTGAGCAGGAGAATGATATATGGGGTATTTTAAGGGAAAACAGTTTAAAAAGGATATTATTTTGGTAGCCGTCGGCTACTATTGTCGTTTTTCTTTAAGT
>NZ_JABUAE010000093.1 GCF_013314535.1 Bacillus sp. Xin1
GATCACTACGGAATAGACGGATTACTAATTACAAAAAAAGAAAATCGTAGGTATACAACTGAATTTACAGGTAGCGCTGGAGTTGTCTTGCTATCTGCTACAAATGCTGTATTTATTACAGATTTCCGTTATACCGATCAAGCCAAAAAGCAAGTAAAAGAAGCCGACATCATTATGCATAAAGGAAACATAGAACAAGAGATTGCAAATCAAATAACAAAATTAAACATCAACAAGTTAGGGATAGAAGAAAACAATATGACTTTAAAACAATATAGCGCGTTAAAAAAATATACAAACATCGAACTTGTGCAAGTAAACGAACTAGTAGAAACAATCCGCGCTATTAAAGAAGATTCCGAAATCGAAACAATGAAAATCGCAGCTCGTATCGCAGATGAAACATTTCAACATATCACTCATTTTCTAAAACCCGGTGTATCAGAGTTTGATATCCGAGATGAATTAGAATTTTTCATGCAAAAAAAAGGAGCTTCCTCTTCCTCATTTGATATTATCATCGCCTCCGGAGTTCGCTCTTCTCTCCCACATGGAGTTGCTACAAGTAAGATAATTGAAAATGGGGATATCGTTACATTAGATTTTGGTGCACTCTATAATGGATATTGCTCCGATCTAACACGTACTGTTGCGATTGGAAGTTGCTCCAAAGAATTCGAAAAAATATATGGTATTGTATTAGAGGCATTACAACGAGGAACTGAAGCAATTAGGCCAGGTGAATCTGCAAAAACAATTGATGATGTGACAAGAAATTACATTACGGATCACGGCTACGGTGAATATTTTGGACATTCTACAGGCCATGGCGTTGGATTAGAAATTCATGAACCTCTTCGATTATCCCAAGATAGTAGCGCGACTCTGCAAGAAGGAATGGTTGTTACTGTCGAGCCGGGTATTTATATCCCCAATTGGGGCGGTTGTAGAATTGAAGATGATATTGTCATTACAAAAGATGGGCATGAGGTAATTACACAGGCCAATAGAAACCTTATTGTTATTGGATAATATCCCCTCTATGTAACGATTCTTTCTTTTAACACCGGGGAATTTCTCTTCTTTATTTAACAGGAATTTCTTTCTGTATAGAGAAATTTTTCTCTAAAGAAATCATTTACTAGGAGGCTTTTCTATTGAATTTTGTAATTGATAAGGTGGACGGATTAAACACAGAGTTCTCGAAACTTGTATCTATGATGAACTATGCACGTTATACAACGATGCAAGCTGTACAAGACTTAACGATTGAAGAACTCGATTATTTGTATGATGAAAATGCAAACTCTATCGGCATGCTGTTATATCATATGGCTGCAATTGAATTTTACTATCAGATTCATACTTTTGAAGATCGCGAACCAACAGAAGCTGAATTGGAACGCTGGTTACCAGGAGTTGAATTGGGTGACCTTGGACGTCAAACAATTAAAAATCAGCCAATAAACTACTACATAAATGCGTTACAAGAAGTTCGCACTAAAACGATCGCAACGTTTCAATCACTGCCTGATGAATGGCTGTATAACACAACGCCATTTTGGCACGATAAACCAGCAAATAACTATTTCAAATGGTTTCACGTCTTTGAAGACGAAATTAATCATCGTGGACAAATTCGATTGATTAAAAAAATGCAAAAGGCTCATTCTATAAAATAATAAAAAGTGCTATCTCTTAGCGAGGTAGCACTTTTTATGTTTTAGATTCGTTTACTAATAGTTTCCCATTTACTTTTGTGACAATTATTCCGATAACTACTAAAATAACAATTAAATATAGTAATTTAGCAATGGATAACCAACCTTGAAAAATCGGCATCGTGTTCATTTGTTTACCGCCTTCCATTAATATGAATGGCAATGTCGTTACTAAAATAACAAACTCAGCACTTAAAACAAGTTTCTTTTTTCGACTATATGTTTTCCATTCGTCCCAGCGATATAGTAAAGCAAAAATTAATCCAACTATAGTAATCATAGCTACTATCCAGTCATTTTCAATAAATCGACTTGAAATAATAAATACAATTAAACAAGTTAATACACCATAAAACCCTATTTTTTCCTGCATAACCTTCTCCTCTCTAAAATAACTATCGATTCTTATCACAATACTCATAAGAATAACAAATGAGCCTCTTCCTTAATTCCATTTTTGGGATTTTTTGCATTATAACATCCGTTTATTAATTTTGCCATTACAGTACATGAAATTATATTTTTTCACACTTCCTATACTCACACACTCACATTTCTTTCACAAAATAAACTACAAAAATGCCTAAAGGATGTGAGCCTAATGGGAGTAGACTTAACACTTCTGCACGCCCTCTATATTCTTTGTTTACTTACAATTATTACTTTTTTCATTCTCCGAAAAGGTACAACCATCATTTGTATCTTTTTTATCTTTCTACTAGGTCTAACTGCAACACATTCTATTCCTCTTGCTGTTAGCGGGATTTTTCAAAGTTTTATCTATGCTATTACTGAACTACTACCAACGATTTTAAGCATCTCCATTATTATTTCAATGAGTAATTTACTCGTACAAACCGGAATAAACGATACAATGTGATCCCTTTGGCACTTATCCCTGCAGCAGGTATTTGTAAAGTAGATCCATTTAAACTTGCGCGCCGAAATTTTTTACCGATCATAATCGGTTTACTCGTCACGACAGTTGTAGCGATGTTCCTTTTATTCCTCTTTTCCAATTGTTGAAATATACTGATTTTGAAGAGGTTTTTTTCATTACGTACCGAAATTATATTAGGAGAGCAATTATTTTAAACATTAACAAAAAACATATTACTTCTAAAAAAGGGGACATAATCATGAATGAATTAATGTTCGTCTTGTTTATTTGTCCAGCACTTATTTTTATTGTTTCAGTAATTGGAACACGTAGAACAAAAACATATTACGTGATGCCAATTGTAACGTTTGCTATTTTTCTTATATTAGGAGTTACATTGTTTCCCCCATCCTTTTTCTTTTGGGTTGGCATGTATAGCATTTTCTCCTTTATCGTTTCTTATATGACTTTATTATTTGTAAAAGGATATGAGATGATAGAAAGGAAACACTAATATTTTTTATATACACTTAAACAAGCCAAAAGTTGATTTCCTTTCCGAGCAAAGGAAATCAACTTTTTTACGTTTTCTATTCTTTTGGATAATATATTGTCATACTCATTCTAGCCAATGTTTCTCCTGAATTATAATATGTATGGGGTCGATCTGCCTTAAACCTAATAGAATCCCCACTTCTTAATTGATACTCACCCTCACTTATACGAATCGTTACTTCTCCATCAAAAACGGTGATAAATTCCTCCGTTCTTTCTTTATGAGAGTCCGAATGTAATATTCCTTCTTTTTCAATTTCAACAGCGTATACTTCAAAGCGTCTATCTTCTTGAAACGGAAAAGAAGGATATACTCTATATCTCCCGCCATCTTCAGACAGTACTTGAATTTCATTTTTTAAAACAACTGTAGTATCAGGCTCTGGATTATTTATTAAAGAAGTGAAGGAAACCTTTAATCCGTTAGCTATTTTCCAAATCGTTGTCAATGTTGGACTTGATTCTCCTCTTTCAATTTGTCCGATCATCGCTTTGCTTACTCCACTTAATTGAGAGACCTTTTCCAAGCTTAATTTTTCTTTCTCCCTAATTGCTTTTAAATTTCTGGCAAGAATAAGATGAATTTCTTCCATAAAAAATCACTCCTATACCATTTACACTATAACGCTCGTTATGTATAATAAAACAGACAACGTTATAATGATCATTTCGGATATTATAACATACATCCATAAAAGGGAGGACTAACAATGCCTTTATTTTCGTTTTTGTTATTTGTTGTTATTAGTAGTTTTACGCCCGGTCCCAATAATATTATGGCAATGACATTTGCGAATAAACACGGTTTAAAAGAAACATTTAAATTTTGTTTAGGAGTTAGTTTTGGATTCTTTGTCATTACGTTATTATGTAGTATTTTTAATATTATTCTCACTAGTGCGCTGCCACTCATTGAAACTCCTTTAACTCTTTTAGGTGTAGGCTATATGTTATATTTGGCTTTTAAAATCCTCACTAGCCATGGAAATGCTAAAGAAAATGCCAATAAAGATCAAAATCTTTTCTTCATCGGTATCTTATTACAATTTATAAATCCAAAAGGAATTCTTTTTGGCCTTACCGTCGTAGCAACTTTTATTATCCCCTATTACAATTCATATTCTAGTTATCTTCTTTTCTCCTTATTTTTAGGAATAGTCGGTTTAATGAGTACATTTAGTTGGAGCCTCTTTGGAGCGATGTTTCAAAAGTTTTTATTGCAATATAGGAAGCAATTTAATGTCGCCATGGCTGTTTTATTAGTATTTAGCGCTATGTCCATTCTTGTGCAGTAAATACAAAATACTCTTACATTTGTTTCTCACAGAAAAAAAAGACCGCGTTTCCCCCC
>NZ_JABUAE010000094.1 GCF_013314535.1 Bacillus sp. Xin1
ATTGTTTTTCAGTATTTTCCGGGGATTCTTTAAATAAAAAACTTTCTAGTTCTATAGTAGCTTTGTCAACATACTCATGAAAATCTGTCTCGTTCATGACATATTTAAAAAAGAATTGTCTTGTCATATCAAATTCACTCAATTCTTTATCTCGCACTCTATTTAAATAAGGTGATTCTAAATCAGGATTTAAAAAATCTTGAAGGTATCCATGGTGAGAAATAATGGCGTTTCCTACTATTTCAGATATTATCCCTTTATAAGGAATAATATTTTTTGTATGGAAGAATTGATATAAAAATTTTCCACCTGCGGTTGAATGATCAACACTTCCTCTTTTAGATGGAGAATCAGGGTTATTTACTGCTTCCGATATGTATTCTCTAAACTCATTGGTATATTTACCTAGATCATGGAGCATGCCTGCTAAACCAGCTAAATGTTTTATACCAATTTTTTCTCCATAGGTTTCAGCTAATTTTTTTACCCCTAATAAATGCTCTTCGACAGTTTGTACCTGTTTGTCACTTTCGCGGATGTGAGCAATAAAGTTCATTCTATCTCCCTCCAATATAAGCTATGCGAACATGCAGTATAAAAAGCTTTGCGGAAAATACCGCAAAGCTTTTGTAATGACATGTAATTATAATAGTAATTTTCGTATCTCTTCTGTACTTAGACCAGTGAATTTTGCAATGTCTTCTAATGGCATACCATTCTTATGCATCCCACGAATTAATTGAACTTTCCCTTCCTCTTTTCCTTCTTTTCTTCCTTTTTCAATTCCTTTTTGTTCAGCATGAGCTAACTTTGCTTGTTCATCTAATAAAAGCTTTTCCCTTGCTTCATACATACGACGGAAAGAAGAGTCATGACTCATATTTTCCCATTTATTCATTGCCTTTTGTAAAATTGGATCTTGATTCATCGCAATCTCCTCCAATGTCTGAGTTAAATGTTCATCTTCATGTGCTGGCAACAATAACATCCAACGAACAAATGCATTTTCCCATGGATTTACTTTTTCTTCATGCCATTGTTTGACCAATTTTGGAATTTCCACAAAATGAATTTCAATATCATCACTTAGTATCTGTTGCTTTTTGGGATTCCATAATTGTCCTATGGTGTGAAATGAATCATCCTGGGAGAATAATATAAAATCTAATAAGTTAATGGTAATTGTTTTCCGAAGTGAACGATATGGCATCCCTTCTTGCATTTGAGATGTATAGAGTTTACTCCAGTAATATAAAGATCGCTTCACCATATCATGTGTATTGCGAAGTTGTATCTCTATATTCACTTGTGTTCCGTTGTCTAATGTTGCTAATAAATCTAAAATGGATAACTTATCATCTTCATAAGCCTTATGAAGATGTGGGTCTTCCAATTGTAGAGATGTAATGGGGACCTCTAAAGATTCCTCTAAAATAGCATTCAAAAAGCCAGTTAAAATTTCTTCGTTTCCTTTCGTTCCGAATAACTGTTTAAAAGCAAAATCAATTCGTAAATTTACTAATTTTGTGGACATGGGTTTCCTCTCCCTGTCTTTCTTTTCTTCTTATTATTTTATAATTGAACTCTCTATATAAGCAAATGCTACTTTTACCATTGTAGCTCCAATTCATCACAGTACACATCTAACTCCGTAAAACAGTTTTGTAAATCCGCTTCAAAATCAATTTCACGAATTATGCTAGCTACCTTTTTTTCTAAATCTGAAATTGTATTGTAAGGAACATAAAATATATATTCTCCTGAACGTTGTTCCATATTATATTGTGATATAAGGAAGGATTCGATATTCTTTCGAACTTTCCCCTTTCCTCGTACAAATTTATTATTATTTTCGGTTCTATTGCGAAATTTTGTTAAGGTTAAGTGGTGCCAACAAAAAGTTGTACATTTTATGCGATTGTTAGTAGCTCCTGTAATTCATTGTATGTCGAAAAACCGAAGTCTGAGCCAAGACTTCGGTTTCGTTTATATAAAGCATGAATGGTTTCGATGCCTTTCAAGGTACGGGAAGCGTGGCGAAGATTTTGAAATCCTGCGGATTTGGAAAAATGTCGCTTCACATGCCTATGGTCCTGTTCAATGAGATTGTTCAAATGCTTGATTGTACAATGAGTTGTATGTATATAAAAGTCTTGTTCTCTTAATTTGTTAAATGCGCAAAGTAATGCTGGTGCTTTGTCTGTAGTGAGAACCGCTGGTTTTGACCAATCTTTTCATAAAGGCATAGGCAGCCTGATGATCCCGTTTTTTACGAAGTTGAATATCCAATGTGTGTCCATCTTTATTAATTGCACGATAGAGATAACACCATTCTCCCTTAATTTTGATATACGTCTCATCCAAATGCCAAGATAAGCGTGCAGATTTATTTTTCACTTTCCAAATTTGATAGATGAGATTGCCATATTCATGAACCCATCGCATGATGGTTGTTGGGTGAACTAAAATACCACGTTCTTTCAGAATTTCAGATACATCGCGATAACTTAAAGAAAAACGACAGTAGTAGCCGACAGCTACTAAAATAATATCTTTCTTGAATTGTTTTCCTTTAAAATATCTCATGTCTGATTCTCCTAGATCCTGTTTTCTAGAGTGTAGCTTCATATAGAAAACTTTGCAACAGAACCTTTCTTTTTAAATTCTAAACTAGATTGTATTGAAATCAGATATAACAAAATACTGTCCCAAAAATAATTTGTCACAATATAAAACTTCTACCTTTTTGTTGCATTGATTGTTTATTGATTTATAACATTCTATTTTCTATTCAACATACAATTGGTGTATTCTGTCTTATTCCCCTTTTTCGGGGGATGGGCAAAGTTATCCATGTTAGGATCCAAGTCATATGAAACAGCCACTTCTATATTGAGTGGCGTTGAAGCCATGCATATGATAAAAAAAGGATAACTTTACTTACAGGTGAAGTCTGCCCAAAATAAAGTTAGATTCATACATAAATTATTTGGAATTGCATCATAATCTACCATTGAACAGTCTATGCAGGTTTCTATGCCTCTCTCAAATGATTTTTGCACCAGAACCATATTTTTTAACAAGAGATTTTTATTTCTGATTAATAAAAACATTCTGTTAAGTTTTGTTTTTGTGTTATATTACAAAAGATTATAATACAAATTTTTTCTGCAAAGGATGAGAACATTATGAAGCGTAAAATTGAATTTATTTTAGGGATAATTGGAGGTATTCTAGGTATTTTAATTTCATTATTAATAATGTTTATTGGCTATTTAAATGAATTAGGACCTGTACTTGAATCTTCGACTGGTGAAGTACCTACTAATAAAAATATGATTTTAGGTTTGATTTCTTTAGTTATTTCGATTTTAGGGATAGTAGGATCAATGTTAATAAAAACAAAAGAAGGAATTGGAAGCTTAATAATGATAGTTGCAGCAATTAGTGGATTTATATGTATTTCAGTTTTGTATATCTTACCAGGTATATTTTTATTAATTAGTAGTTTAATGATTATTTTCCGTAAAAAAATATTTCTATAATTAAATAAGATAATTATTATACTTTTCTATATATTGAAATATATTACCATGTATTATAGAATAACAGTGCGTTACGAAAAAATTTCCAGAGGGGGTATAAAATGGAATTTAAAAAATTATTTCCAACAGCTTTAATCGCATTGTTGTTCTTCTCTTTATTTTTTAATCACACTAGTTATGCTGAAGAAAATACAAAAGAAGAATTCAGTGTGGCTGCTTTTGAACAGTTAACAGAGGAAGTTGAGCAAGGTATAATTACTAATGAAGAACAAGCTGACAAGAGATTTAAAGAATTAATTGCTATGTATCCAGAGAGTGAACAAAACGATTCTGTACGTTATGCTTATCATAAAGTTACTCCTTTATTTTTAGCTGCTGAATCACAGTCTTGTCTAAAAAAAATAGGGTCATTTAATTGTGCAAAAGTCAAAATTGATGCAGATGCTGCTATGAGTATGGCTAGAGCTTATTATCCATATTCTTTAGATGAGGGAATAGGTGACGCATTTCGACATTCATATTGGAATGCTCGTATGTGTAAAAATATAGGTTGTGGTAATGCAAAAATTATTGCAGACGATCATGAAAAATTCAATCCAACTTCGAAAGTAATTCATGATATGGATTATTACAATAATCAAAAAGGTCGAGATATGTATAACTACAGAAAGAATAATGGTTATAGTATGGATTATCAAGGTATGGCAAATCACTTACGAGCGGATATAAGTAGGGGATATTTGAAATACATAAAGAAACCAGAATGGTGGCTTCTTTGGACGAATCAGTAATTAAAAAAAGTGTCTAATTATAGGCGCTTTTTTTGTTTGTTAATAGGGGTTTTTCTCCAAGCGATGGGCAGGTAGTATTTTTTGAGAAAACCACTCGAAAAATCTTCACCGTTTTATCCCTTTAGATTTACTGGTTCTGGTGCAAAAATCATTTGATAGAGG
>NZ_JABUAE010000095.1 GCF_013314535.1 Bacillus sp. Xin1
TTTACATTACCCGTTTCATCGTTACGAGAATACAAAAAGATGTTCAAAAAAGTAACGCCTGCAATCACAATTGCAAGCGTTACAAACCAGACTTTTCTTTTATCTTTTTCATTCGTTTCACTCACTCATTCCGCCTCCTTAACTTGTAATCTCCTATCCAGTTTTGTTATCATTTTAGAAACGTCTTACATGCCCTTTAAAGACCCGACTCCAGTATGGATTCGATAGATTTTCGATTGAAACTCCTTTATTCGTTTGACAACCAATGAATGTATTTTGGTCAATGACAATCCCAACATGACCATCGTGTTTATACGTATCAAAGAAAATAACATCACCAGCTTTCATTTCCATTGGTGAAATTTGTGTACCAATTTTATTCAAAGTTTCTGTACTCACCAGTCCCACAGACCCCACATTCATTCCCACTTGTTCAAATGCCCAGCGGACAAAACTTGAACAATCAAATATACCTACAGCAATTTCAGATTGTTTTCTTCCACCACCAAATACATACGTAGAACGTCCAATCCATTGACGCCCTACATCAGCAACTTGCGAGCCAGATGAACCGCCTCCTGCGCTTCCTCCACCGCCATTTACTGGTACACCAGGTATATAATATTTCAATACGGCATCAACATAAAGTGCGTCGCCGTAGCATGCCCCATAGGGTATCATCTCAGGTCTTACACAACGATATATACCCGTATGTTTTACTTTCTGATAGGTTTCTGCGGAGAACTGAATCGCTAATTCTTTTGTGTATTTCCCACCGTTTTTTGCAATAAAATCAAAGAATCCTGTTCCAAAGTTGTAGGCTTGCAAGGCGGTTTTTATGTGATCCATATCACCTGGTCCCGTTACACCCGCTCGCTCAATTGCATGCTTAAATTCCTGTACTCCTGCCCAAATGGAGTAATCAGGATCCGTAATACAGTTTGGTGCTTTACAGTACTTTGTGTTATACGCTCCTTCAGAAGATTGCATGGGATCTAGTCCTCGTCCGCCACTTTCTTGCATCATCTGAGCCAACATTAGTGGGACAAACGCTTCTACACCAAATTCCTGTGCATATTTCCGAATTGTCGGCTCCCATTTCAACACTTCGGCTGAAACATTTGCTGTCCCCATACCACCTTGTGGGTATGTAATATTCCCTTGTTTTTTATTCCCTTCCATCCCACCGATTAGTGTCATGGTAGCTCCTATAAGAAAAGTTCCAAGGAGAAAAAGTAGACTCAAAGCAATCACTATCAGCCACTTTTTCGGAATGATCTTCAGTACAAGATGCATGAATTATGCCCCTCCTCCAAATACCGCTAACTCTTCCTCTGTCACATCGACTTTAAATAAAATATTCTTTACGGCACTGATACATAAGAGCACATCTCCTGTTGGTAAAAACGGTATTTCATTCAGTTCACTTGTACTGATTTGTCCCGCAAACACTCGTCGTAACATGTCTAGATTGTTGCTGTCTTGTTGCATAATAAATTTGTACTGCGTAAGCTCAAAGAGTGTCTTAATTTTTTCTACTGCTGCCACACTTGCATCCTCTGGCACAAAGTCTCGGATAGAATGACTTGCAAATACAATCCCTGCAAAATATTTACGTGCTTCTCGGCTAAACTTAATCGTGAAATCCACCGCATGTTGACTACGTTCACTCGTATTAATTAAATGATGGGCTTCATCCATGATAATGAGATAACGAATCACATCTTCAAATTGTATTTCTTTTCTATCAAAGGCTTTCCACTGTGGCAATCCGTTTTCTAACATCTCATCCCACATCAAGTTCATCACACTGAAAATCTGTGCTTGATAGATTTCTTCTTTTAAACTCATGAGATGGCGCAATGAAAAAAAGACGATTTGCTCTTTAGAGAAATCTTCTATCGTGGAAATACCGTTATATAAATGTCCATAATTGTCTACTAAATTAATAAGATTTAATTCAATCAGTTCTAGCCGTTCCTTACGAGTCGGACTCACATTAGAACGGTAGATTCCTTTCTTTATATCTTCATATAATTCTGTACGAACAAAATGTAAATAATCGGAGAAAATCGGATATTCCTTTGCTGGTAAACTCGTAATATGATTGACAGCTCCTGATTCATCACTCCATAATTTCTTAGCTACATACATTTTACGCAGTAAATTCTCATACTCCTTAATTTCATCATCTTTTGCTTCTGGCGCAATAAAGCGATAAAAGATACTCATTTTAGATAAATGCTGGGTAAACGAACCTTCTTCTGTTTTAGCCGTTTTATATACTTGAAGCGGATTGATTTGTCCTTCCGATCCATCTAATGCAATTTGCTTCCCGTTATACTCTTGCACAATATCTTCAAACTCACCTGTAATATCAAACCCACGAATCTTATATCCCTTCATTGCATTGTCACTCATAATTTTTTTCAATAAGGTAGACTTGCCGGCACCCATCTTTCCAATTACAACGCCGTTATAACTCTTTCGTTGTTTATCTTTATGGAACAAATCAAAAATGACACTCCCCTTTGTTTTGGTTGTGCCATAGTAAATACCATATGGATCATTTAGAAATGTAAAGTGAAATGGAAATCCTCCCGCTAAAGAAAGCGCCGGTATTTCTTTCCCATTTCGTTTATTGATATATTTCTTTTGCATCTCAAAACTCGATGTAAGAGATGCCCACTCATGTTCTTGTTCATTTAGGAATATGGCACCTCTAAAATTATAAGATTCTAATGTTTCCATGACTTCTTTTGCTTGTTTTTCTAGCTCTGCCATCGTTCGTGCTGAAATATAAATGCGTAAATGTACGCGCTTCAGCACCTCTCCTTTTGATACTTGTTGATATAACGTTTCTAGCTCATTAAACTGTTGTTCCGCTTCAATACGCTCAATATTATCTTTCGCGTTCGCATGTCGAACGCTTTGTTCTGCCATTGATTTATTAATCGATTCAACCACAATTTTTCGGCTATCACTGATAATATCAAGCGTTGTAATCACATTCGGCATATTCATGATTGGTTCTAACCAAAAGTCATTTACTGTTGTTTGATACCCGTATACATGAATGCAAGATTGTAATCCATCTCCACCTTGAACATATACTTCTTGGAATTTTATTCCCCCTTGCGGTTGAATCTGGGCAACGAATTCCTTACTGATTTGTTTCTTTTCTTTTTTCTCTTCTTTCTTTTGCTTTCTCTTTAAAAAATTAAGTACAGACACATTCATCACCTCTTCTTATTTTTTTGTACCAATTTTTGAATTTTGATTATGCAACTTATATAAAATTTCTATCTTCTTTTCCTCTTCCATCTCTAACAATGGGATGCATCGTTGTAAGTACCGTTTTGACGATTCCACCCGCTCTTTCACAACAAATTCGTTCTCACCATACACAAATAAAAAGTACTCCCGGTTTGTGCGCCCCCACTCTAAATACTGAAGTTCTTTCAATTTTTGTACGAGGAAGCGTTCATATAACGGATTCTGGCATGTTTCAATTTTCTTCAGTAGAAAACGTTGTTGTCGTTCTGTAGAAACTGGAAAATTCATAGATACAATTTTGATAGACTCTTGGTATGATTGATAATAATGTGCAAGGTGATAAATCGCATACTCTGCTTCTTCCTCGTTCATGGAATAAATATCTGTACCCTGGATCTGTAAGATATCTACAAAACCTTGTTCTTCTCGAAATTCAAAGACCCCTGATTCTGTCATATCAATAATCGGAATCACCTCAGCAATGCTCTTTTTGATATGAGGTGGCTTCTCTTTCTTTTTGGCTTTTTTTGCTTTCTTCTCTTTTTCTGTCTTCCCTTTGCTTCCCGAATCCTCGTCAATCTTCGCTGTTTTTTTCACAACATCTTTTTTCTTTTTTCCAAGATGTTGCATCAAGTTTTTCTTCTTTTTCTTTACTGATATTTCATCTTCTCTCAAAGGAGCAACCGCCTGTTGTGCTTCTTTCTTTTCCTGAAATCCTTTGATTTTTACGACTCTCCCTGGCATTTTTTCTTGCTTTGGCAATTGCGGGGACGGCTTGGCTTCGCTCTTCTTTCCTACTCCACTATTCATTTCTTTTTCATTGAATAATGCCATTCCATTTCCTCCTTTAGTCTTGTTCCTGGTCGATTGCACAATACGTAGAACGCTTTCTAGCTAACATAATAAACAGCACCTCAAACATTCGTTTTTGCGGGTTTGTATTGGGACGGACAATTAAAAGGACTCCTACGATTAACATAAAAATATAAAAGGGAATTTGTAACATCGGATGAACCAAGGGCTTAGTCGTCATCGTGAAAACCACAAGCCCTATGATAAACAGTAGGTCAAAAAGAAATAGCACTTTGTTAATCTTTAATTCGGTTCGTATTTCCTTTGGAATGCGATA
>NZ_JABUAE010000096.1 GCF_013314535.1 Bacillus sp. Xin1
TTGTAAGAAGGCAAGGGATAATAAAGAGCCGATACCAATACGACTTCATCTATGCTTGGAACAATCATTTGTTCCAGAAAACGTTGTGCAATATTTATAGGCAAATAAAAAAAGCCGAGACCACTCTCGACTTACTTCGATAAAGTAATTATAACACATGTGGGAGTGATTTCGGTGGGAATTATTAAAGAAAATATTGCAGGAATGACAGCTGAAATTTCATTAAACCAAAATATGATTTACGTTGTAAAAGATGGACAGATTCACCCGATTGAGCCACCAACAACTGGTCATGGTGAGCAATCTTTCGTATATAAAAGCGGAAAAGTAACTCGTATGGATGAGCGGAAAACGCAGTTAATTTAATAGAATTTGCATTTTGTACCAATATACAGAGTTGATTGGGGATAATTCTATAAATAAAGACTCTACTCTCAATGATGAGAGCAGAGTCCTTAGATGCAGTTGCTGAGTTCGTGGGATGGTGAACGCCAGCAACTAAATAATATCATGATTATTCAGAAAAAACATGGAGTAAATATTTCTAACTTTTCTAATAACAGTAAATTGATGTGAAATGAATAAAAGCGTTATTTGGATAAGAAAGTGTTTATGTAAGAAAGAGCGTGCAACAGTTCACGCTCCTTTAAGAGGAGATTCGATGCCTTTAGAATCATTTCTCCATACACGATATGAATGTTTGTGGAAAGTGTGCAAGAAATTGATTTAGAAGAAGTGATTTCTATATATGCAAGAAATTAATACAAAAACGCTATTTTGCACAACAAAGCAGCTAGCTCAATTAGCTAACTACTTGTTGTACAAAAGAAGCGCCGCGCTTACAGCAATGATTTGTAACCTAAAGTTACTGCTATAGTATAAACGGGAGTTGAAATATTATACGGGATTGAAAGAACTGAATAAAACTGTATTTGAGAACAAAAACTTTGTCTCACTAAATAGAGGAGAACAGCTTTTAAAGCTATTCTCCTAAACAGAAGTGGGGTAAAAGAACCTCTCAAATGGCAATTAATTAATCCCTACAAAGGTAGTATGTACTTACATTGAAAATCTATACAACAAAGCAGCTGGCTCAATAAGCCAACTGCTCGGTTGTCACAATGTTTCTTAAGGAGATAGAATTTAGCGCAATTTCATGGGAATAGAATTATGGCTGGTGGCCTATCCATAATATGCACGATATTTGAACAAGTATTCACGAACTTTAGAGGATTAAATAAAAATTTCATTTTGTAGAGAAATGAGGAGGTTCAATTGAGGTTTTATAAAGATGATTTGGTAATGGTTATCCATCCTGATTATCCAGAACTTCAGGGATTAGCAAAAGTTACAAAGGCTTCTGATGAAATAGCGTTAGTGTGGGTTTACCTGTATGTAGATAATAGCGAACGGTGGGTTCATATCGAATTTTTAAGACATGCTACAGATGCGGAAATAAGAGCAGCTAGCCCAGTCTAACTGCTCTCTCTAAAAATGATGATTCGATGCATAGACATTATATGCTAAAATGTTGAGTTTATTCAAGGGGTGATTAAAATGGCAAAATTCGAACTAAAAGTAATTAATGATAGATTGGTAATTGATTTAAATGAATTAACTGAGGATTACATGGAATCCTTAGCTTATGATGGTATGCCAAGTAAATATGATACTGGTGAACTAGCTTGTACAGAGCCGATTGGACATGTAGAGCTATCAGAACATCAAATAAACAAAATCATGGCAGAATACGAAGACGGTGGAGAATGTGATTGGTGTGGCGGTATCAGTAAGGAATTAAGAGGACCACATTTATTAGATTTCGTTCCAGGTAAAAAGATGTGCCGGAATTGTTGGGAAATGGATCGTAAGAATTACTTAGGCGCGATTGGTGAAGATATTGGTCCATTTGATACAAATAAAAGAGCAGCTAGCAAAAGCTAACTGCTCAGCCCAAGGGAATAGTAAGAAAGAGCTTTGGTACTGCAAAAATGGATTATGGATATTCACCAGCCCGTTTATAGTGTAGCCGAGACTTGGATTTTTATTCGGAAAAACTAAAAAGAGCAGCTAGCCCAGTCTAACTGCTCTCCCAAAAATGATGATTCGATGCATAGACATTATATGCCAAGATGTTGAGTTTATTCAAGGGGTGAGCGAAATGGGTAATGTAGAATGGTATGAAGCTGATGATAATAATGATGGAATCAAAACAATAGCAATGATTGAAATTGATAAGAAATTAAAAGGTATAACGATGTATGGTTACAACAGAATAGTCGGTTATAACGGGATCATAAAAGGGGACAAGGTTCTCTATAAAGGAGAAGAATATACAGTGGTAATGGTATCGAGGTTGGGGGATTTTGGGTTATCTAAAACAGGAGAATTACCATATATTTTACGTGTTTGCCCAAAAGATGTCGTGAAGCAGTAAAAAAGCAGCTAGCAAAAGCTAACTGCTCGGCCCAAGGAGATTGGGAAAAGATTACTATCATAGAAGTAGGTATAGCTATAGTGTGTGCAGAATTTCGGGTTTTATTCAGACATATCCAAAAAGAGCACCATCAAATAAGTGCTCTTTAAGTGAAAAATTGTAAAAGTCATGTAAAGGAACACTTTTTCATTTGTGAGACATTGATTTTTTTGCCTCAAAATAACATATGAGCATTGAACCTAAAAAGTGATAATAAAAAAAACAAAAGAGCAGCTAGCAAAGGCTAACTGCTCGACTCCAATAAAAATTGACAATGTGGAGGCCACATTCCATGAAAGGTGGCTATTAGAGCCTATCTACAGTATTGACGGAATATTGAGTTTTATTCAGGGGGGATGTTCGTTAGGAAAGTCACACTAAAGTCCTCGTTATTAACCATGTGACTCCTATAAGCACTAAGAATTCAAAGGATATTAGAAATACGCTTTTCTTTGGCTTTTTAAACTCTTTTATCAAAGCGAAAAGTGCACTAACTCCTGCAAGGATAAAGATAATGAGTCTCAATGTATCTGGCATATTCAACACTCTTAAAGTTTAGTTAATTAAATTATATAGTAAATTCATTTAATGTAAAAAAATGTTATTAATAATTAAGCTCATTTTAAACAAAATAATCCTTTTATAAATTATCCAAAAAGAAGAAAATGGTATAATAGATACAATTGAATTATCAGTCCTACTGGAAGAACCAGCGGAGATCGAACTACAAAGGGCGTTAGCAATATTGCTCTGTAGTTTGGTGTCCGCTTTTTTATATTTCATTAATAAAATAGATAAGGAGTGTTTATATATGACGCAATTAACTTTCTTGCCAAAGATTGAACGTAAAGCAACACAGGCTCGTTTAGAAAAGATTCTTGAAGACGTTCGTATTTATAGACAGTTTGGGATGATTAGAAATGAGATGAAGATTACAGCTTCTTGTGAAGTAAGATATCACGGCCCAACAAACATGGTAGGTAAACCAGCTGAAGATGTTGCTTTGGCTAATTTAGAATTGAGTAAACGAGAAGAGAGATTAAAACGTCTATCTTTTCAGATTGATAAGGCATTAAGTCGTTTTAGTAAGAATCAAAGAAACATTATTGTAAAACGTTATTTAGAAGATGAAGAAGTCTTTGATTACATGGTTTATAACGAGATTGGCATGAGTGAGCGTACATATAGACGTAATAAGTCCAATGCTTTTTATAAACTAGCATTTGCTCTTAGGTTAGAAGTATATGAGATAGAAGAGCAACATGGAGGTAATGAATAATGAACTTTGTTCAACCTATTCGTGATCCAGATCAAATACAACAAATTAAAGAATATCTAAAAGAAAAGAGCGAGCGTAATTATATTCTATTTGTAATGGGGATTAATACAGGGTTACGTATTAGTGATATTCTCAAATTGAAGATAGGAGATCTAAAAGGTAGTCATATTTCGATGAGAGAAAAGAAAACAGGTAAACAGAAGCGTATTCAGTTAACACCATCGTTAAAGAGAGAATTACGTTGGTACATTGAAGAAAGAGAAGACAATGAGTATTTGATTAAAAGTCGTGAGGGGAAGAATAAAG
>NZ_JABUAE010000097.1 GCF_013314535.1 Bacillus sp. Xin1
CAATCGAGCCATTCGAAAAGATGCAGTTGTGATGTGTGAATTTGTAGTAACGAGTGATAGAGATTTTTTTGAACGTTTAAGTGAAGAGAATCCAGACTTTCAAAAAGAATTCTTTGAGGAGGCCTATAGCTTTCTTAAAGAGCGATATGGAGAACAAAACATTGTACATGCAATGGTACATTTGGATGAAAAGACACCTCATATGCATGTAGGAATGGTTCCAGTAACGGAAGAAAAGAAATTGTCAGCGAAACAGATTTTTAACCGCAAAGAATTAGTTTCACTTCAAGATGATTTTCATGCTCATATGGTAGAGAAAGGTTTTGACTTAGAACGCGGAGTATCTAGTGATAAAAAACATATTGAAACTGCACGTTTTAAAGCCTTGACAGCAAAAGAAGAAATACAAGTGTTACAAGATACACTTATAGAAAAAGAGTTGGAAAAACAACAAATAGAGAAATCAATGCAACAAATGCAAAATCGTTTAAATGTTTTAAAAAGAGCTGTTAAAGTAGGAAAACGAGTAGAAGAGATGCCTGTGAAGGAAAAAGGGGGTCTCTTCCGCTCTAAAACGGTCGAAATTGGGTTAGAAGACTTTCAAAGGATTAAAACCCTTGCAAAAGCGTCAGAGGCCTTTAAAAGGGAAAATGAGACGCTACAGAGGAAAAATCATGCGTTGGAAGTGAATCATACAAATTTACATACAACTGTAAAACGTTTAGAAAAAGAGAAAAAAGAATTAGAACCATATAAAGCGAAATATGAGAGACTTCAAAAGTTATTTGCACAAATGCAGGAGTTTTATAAAGAACGAGTTCCTCAAGGATTGGAGAAATTTCAACAAATTGTAGGGTATTGCAAGAAGAAAGTGAATATCACTTTAAATCCCTTTAGTAATACTCGATTTAGTGAAAATAATTTAACTGAACATGAAAGAAAGGGATATGATCTTGCTTTAAAAGATATACAGCAAAAGAAAAAAGAGAAAAACAGAAATAGAGATAGTGGTTTAGAAAGATAAATTTATAAGAATTTATAAAAAAACGTGTTTATTAGATACAAAAAAGAAATAAAAACACTAAAAAGTACCCAAGCTTGAAAATATGGGTACTTTTTAGTGTTTTTTTATTTTATTACTTTAAGGTGTTTTACTTCTTTTCTAACTTGTTCTAGATTTTTATCGCGTCCTCTAAAAGCAAATGAAGGATCTAAACGATATGTATTAGAAGCACCTACTTTAGGGCCTTTAACTAAAATACCATGATTAGAAAGTTCTTTAATTGCTCTTGAAACATGGGGAGGTTTCATTCCTAATTCTTCAGCTATGTCTTTTTGTCTAATTCTTAACCAATTTTCATAATCTAGTTTTGATAATAGGATCATATAAACACGCAATGTTTCACCTTTTAAATTGAGTTTTGCAACGTATGTTAATCCTTCTTGAAACACCATGACCCAATCCCCCTTATAAACTTTTTTCTTTTTAGCTGGAGTTAATAAATATTGTTGGATTTCTCCTGTTTCTTCATCAGGTACTTCGATAAAGATATCTTTATCTAATGATGACATTACTTTTTAACCTCCCTCTGTATAATAGTTACCGTATATGGTAACTATTATACATACCAAATATGGTAACATCAATACCAAATATGGTAACTATTACGTTAAAAAAAACCTTATAAATAAAGGGTTTTTTTAATTCCCCTTGTGTCTTTTATAATAAGAGCTAAAAATCCTACTTAAAATTACACGATTTTAAGTAGGATTTTTAGCTCTTATTTTCGTAATTACGAACGCAAGGAAATTATAAACCTATATTTATCAAGGGTTTACTAGGTTACCTCTTCTATATCTATTAATGGGCTACCCACTTATCAATGGACAGGTAGTATTTTTGAGAAAAAATCTCTCAAAAATCTCCACCTTTTCCGCTACGCTTCACCATTGATAAGTGGGTTTCGGCAGGTGATGGCATGTCGCCAAGCCGAACATACCAAAAACGAGGAATTAAGTAGCACGGCTTGAACTAGCAATTGTACCTGCCGAACCGCTCAATCCTATCGATCTAAGCAGTAAGCTTACCCCATATTCAGTTACGTTAAGTTCCTGGGGGCTAGCCCCCAAACCCCCAGCCAGCACTCACACCCAAAAACAAGGGGAATACTTAATGTTTTTTTATTGTAATGAAACAATATACATTTTTTGGAGAATGAGGGATCCTGTCCATTTCAATTTTATGATTGTCCGCATTAAATATAAAAGAATCATAAAATAAGGTGGTGAAATTATGTCTAATTGTCATGGATCCCATTTTAATTGTCTTTCATCTGTTAGTGTTCCATGTCCTACTCCATCCCCTATTTCTGTACCTTTTCCACGTTTTGGGCTTGGCTCAGGTTTTCTTGCAGCTCAAGATGGTGCAATTCCACAAATAATAACGGTTCCATTGCTTGGAGGTACTCCTATTACTACTACAATTAATTTTAATACTGCATTACCTGGAGATGAAACTACAATTACACCAAGTATTGTTTTACCTTTAGACCCAGGTGGTGGAGGGACTTTCAATGCTTTAGAAGTAACAGCAACAGGTATTTATGATATAAATGCAGGGCTTTCTTTAATTGGTCTTTTGGCAACTTTGCCAGCTGGATCAGGTATTATTGCACAAGTAGTAAGAGTTCCAGCTGGAAGTACTACGCCAGTACCTCTTACTCCTATTTCATTTTTAGGACCTTTTACAGCCCTTGCTGGTATTATAGCTGTACTTGGTTTAGCAAGAGGAACAGTACAATTACAAGATGTACCATTAGTAGCTGGTGACAGGGTTCAAATTCAAATATTTGTTCCAGCTGTAGGTCTTGCTGCTGGCGTTTTAGCGGTTAGTTATGCATTTTTAGAAATCGCTTCACAATAATTGTATATATTCGTCAAAAGAAGGGATTTTATAATAAATTCCTTCTTTTTTATTTTTACAAATAAAAAGTGTCCTCCTTTGATAGAGAACACTTAAAGTGAAAATATGTCTTATATTATTTTATTTTTATTTTAAGAATTTGATTGGATAAATAACATTGTACGATTAAGTATAGTTTATAACAAAAAACACGTTTTCTAAAATGAAAACGTGTTTTCAAAATGTTTAATCATTGTGGTTAATATATCTTATGTTTATTAATTGTATTTGTTATAGTCTTGAGTACTATTTTAAAAACTATTTATAATAAAAAGCGTATTTAAACTCAAAAATAAGAAGATAAAAAATATAAAAAAGGATAGTATTTTAAGTCATTCTGGGATACTTGTTTTCATAATTAATAATGTAAAATCAATGTTTGTCAACGGTAAGCGGACACAATGAAGCGATAGCGAAATGAAGGAGCATTAAGGAGTTGACAAATTCACTACACCCAAACCCTCTTGATGTGTCAAAACGGTTACCGTTTTGACCTGCCTACCGGCGAGGGAGCCCCCTCAAAAAATGAGGGGGTTGGGGGTGTTTTTTATGGGGTCTGGGGAAGAGTTCCCCAGTGGGTTTGGGCAAAGCCCAAGGTCTTTATTCGGCTTGCCGAATCCCCCGTAGGGGCACACTCTTTACGGTAGTAAAGTATAGTGTGCTATACTTTACATGAAAGTCCACCGAAAAACAGGGGAGAAGTATATATACTTTACAGAGTGGTCGAGAACAAAATAAAGAGGAAAAATAGGACAAGTTGAGGTGAGGATTCGTGAGTTTTGCTATTTGTAGAATGCAGAAATTTAAGATGCGAGATGTGAAAGGAATCCAGATTCATAATCAACGAGAAAAAGAGAGTCATACAAATCCTGATATAGAAAAAGAACAGAGTTATTTAAATTATGATTTACATAATGATCAGTACATCAATTATTTAAAAACAGTAAAAGAGAAAATTGAACAGAATGTGGAAAC
>NZ_JABUAE010000098.1 GCF_013314535.1 Bacillus sp. Xin1
TATCATTCTCCTGCTCACACTTTTTCTACAGGTTATCTCAGTTTAAAAATCTTTGCAACAGAACCAATAATGTTAATAATGTAAACACAGTCCAAGTAAACATTGATCCGAATATGTTGAAAAACATGCAATCTGAAGCTGCTGCTACAGCAGAACCAAAAGTAGAGGAAACGAAAGAAGAACCTTTAGATTTATCAAACCCTCGATTCTAAATAGTTTTCTCAATTACCAATATAGATAAATATAGTAAAATGGTAATTGGATGGGAATTCAATTTATATTATTAAAAGTAGAGTGGTTCAAGTCGGAGAAAGGCACCTTAGGGGTGTCTTTTCTTTATGAAAAAATCCCCACACAATGTGTAGAGATATTTGTAAAACAATACTTCAGATGAACACCATCAAAATAATTCGTTTATTATCCAATAGCAAAAGACCATCTATTTCCGTAGATGGTCCCTGCCTCTTCAGCTTTATTGTACACATTTAAATTATACTGCTAATCACATACTACTTTGTTATGCAATTTTGCATTAATTCTATTTTTACTATAGTAATAGTGAAAAATATCTATACTAAACTTTGGAAAAATTCCGCATAAATATTATCAATTTACTGTATATTCTTTCAATGTTAAGCTTTAAGTGTACTATATCTGTTTGAACCATTTCCCCTAACACAAGGTTTGAATAGTCATCTCAATACGTGAGAACAAACAGAGAAAAGGCACCTGTAGGTGTCTTTTTTTGTTTATGTCCTTCATATAAAACTTGTCCAAACTTTTCTCGTCCCTAATGGGGGGTCAGCCGCATGCCCATCAAGCTAATACTTTCATATCCCCCTAAATTAAAATTTTCTTTCTCTACAGATAGCTATTCTGAGAAGCCGCTCATTTTTTCGTTTTGGGGGCATTTCTTTTTCTTAAGTTGATGGGCATGTATGGTGACCTCTATTAGACGATAGTGAATTAACAATTTCAGGGTTCAGTTCAACTTTATTCAAAATAAGATTTTTTTGCATTAAAATCAATGTTAGTGGAACTTTTTTAGTCAAACTTTTTTTCTAAATTAACATAAATACTTGCAATATTTAAATTAGTACTATATAGTTCTAGTTATGACAAAGGTAAAATTAATGAATCAAAAACGTGTGATTGAAGTAGCTGCAACATTATTTTTAGAAAAAGGGTTTGCTTATACAAGTATGGATGAATTAGTACGTGTAAGCAAAGTTTCAAAGTCTAATGTGTATTATCACTTTTCTAATAAGGAAGTACTATTAGAAGGGGTCGTTGATTATTGGATTGAAATGTATCAATCTGCAATTGATGACGTACTTTCTCAGAATCAATTTTTAGTTGAAGATCGTATCCAACTGTTTTTAAAGCAATTATCACAAGGAGTTCAGTCGAGAGAGTATAAGGGGAGCTGTCCATTTATTACTCTTTATATTCAAAGTCCTAAACAGGCCACGCAAATAAAAGAAAAAATAGGCCTTTTTTTTACAGAACTACAAAAGAAAGTTTCTCTATTACTTAAACAAGGGGTAGAGAATGGAGAATTCAGAAATACGATTAATATTGATGAGGTTGCATCACTTTTTATTACAAATCTTGAAGGAGCGTTATTTATTTCAGAAACATTGAAGGATGCAACTGTAATCACGAAAACAGCAGATCATTTTTTAAAATTGCTTCGATAAAAGAAGCTTTTTTTTACATCAAATTAGTACTAAATAGTACTAAAAAGGAGATTTTATATGAGAACAGTATTTTTAATTGGTGGAACAGGCTTTATTGGAAAGCAATTAGTGAAAGAATTAGCCAAAGAGGATGTTAAAATTCTTCTTTTAGTGAGGTCGAAAAGTAAAGCAACACGCCTTTTTCAAGAAAGAGGCATCTTAAAAAAGGCAGTTATGCACTTTATTGAAGGTGATTTGACGAAAATAGATTTAGGTCTAAGTGCTGAAGATAAGGAGAGGGTATTGAAAACGGATGTGATTATTCACGCAGGAGGCCCCATGGATATTCAAGTGACAAGTAAAGAGGCAGCTTCCGTATTTTTAAATGGCGCCAAACATATTAGTGAATTAGCTAAAAGTATTCATCAATTGAAGGGCTTGCAACAATTTATTCATGTTGTAGGTTATATGAGTCCCTTTGATGATAAAAATAGCAAGATTGCAATTGATGTGTTTAAAGAAGGAAACAATTATTTGAAAATAAAAAATCCATATGAGAGAACAAAATTTTTAGCAGATCTTTATATCCGTCACCAGGCATCAGCAGTAGGTTATCCGCTTTCTGTAATTAATCCCCCAACTGTAGTCGGTAGTAGTAAAACAGGGAGTACAGAGCAGATAGCAGGATTAGGTTTGCTTGTGATCAGTATGCGAAGAGGGCTCATGCCAGTGATTCCTGGAGGTAAGGGATATAGGTTACCACTTATTTCAAACGATGAGCTTGCGAAGTTTATTGTGCAGGTTTTCAGATTGGAGCAACCGACTATTCAAACATATACACTTGTTGAAGACAAACAGCACGATCAGAACATTGCTGAATTATTAAGTATTATGTCGGAAAGTATGAATATGAGGGCACCAAAAATCTCTGTCCCAATGCCACTTATGACAGTAATTATGAATAGTGGAGTAAGTAAAATAACAAAAATTCCTTCTGATGGACTGAATTTTATTACAAAACGAAAATTTTCAAATGTTTCAGCGAAAAAAATTATGGGAGGAGATTGGTTTAAGAAGACGAGTGTAATGAAATTTTTCCCTGCCGTAGTAGCTGATCTGGATTATCGAATGATGTATCAAAATGGCCAGCATAATCATTTATTTAAACGAACATTATGCGATAACACTACCCTTTACCAATTACAAGGAGAGGGTAAACCGTTTATTTTATTACATGGTTTATTGAGTGATGGAGAGGATTTATTTCCTTTAGCACAAGAGCTTCATGAAAAAACTGGTCAACCTGTATGGATCTTGGATCTTCCAGGTTTGGGACGTTCTCCTTTTAAACAAGAGAAAAATCTTCTAGATATCTATTTGAATGTAGTAAAAAAGTTATTGGAGAAAGCTACTAATGGTGCACATCTAATTGGCCATTCATTCGGTGCGTTTATTCTTCTGGAAGCATTGGTACAAGAGTACATAGATAAGAAGTATTCAATCACTTTACTTCAGCCACCAGTTGTTAAAAAAAATGCTAAATCGCTAAATGTTCCTCAATTTATGAACAAATGGATATTAAAACTGGCAACTACTAATTTGATAGGGCGATATTTATTAAGTAATGGTTTGTTTGAAAGTATGGAGAGTATCCCTGAACATTATATTGAAAAAATAAGTAACAGTTTTACTTCTCCTAGAATTTTAAATACTACGGTTCAGCTTAACAGTTTACTACTGAAAAACGATCAAGGTGATTTCAATGAAGTAACAAAGTATAATCTTCACATTATTTGGGGGGATTATGACAGAGGCTATTCTGCTCCATCACATCTTGGTAAGGTTGATTTTGTTCCATATGGCCATCATTTTCCTCTTAGCCATCCGAGTGAAACGGCAACATTAGTAATAAAAAATAGTAATAAAAAATAGGGTTCTGTTGCGAAGTTTTGTTAAGGTTAAGTGGTGCCAACAAAAAAGTTGTACATTTTATGCGATTGTTAGTAGCTCCTGTAATTCATTGTATGTCGAAAAACCGAAGTCTGAGCCAAGACTTCGGTTTCGTTTATATAAAGCATGAATCGTTTCGATTCCTTTCAAGGTACGGGAAGCATGGCGAAGATTTTGAAATCCTGCG
>NZ_JABUAE010000099.1 GCF_013314535.1 Bacillus sp. Xin1
GTATAGGAAGTGAAAATTATTGTTTATTTAGTTTTAAACCTAAATTTTTGAAAAGCCATTTGATCCTATCTTCAGAAGCGGTATCACATGCTGTAAAGAGATGATCTGTCTCGTACCAGATAATTTCTTTAGGTAGATTTGCATTTGTATAAAAACTATTCGCTTGATCTCTTGATACAAATTCGTCATTATAAGCAAATTGAAAGAATAAAGATGCTGGTACAGCTTTGTCTATGTAGTGAATAGCATCTAAGGGTTCGAGTGCTGAAATAAATGAATGGAATTTTTCTTCTGATAACATATTTCGAATTAATACTGCTAGAGGGTGGTCACTTGTTTTATGCCACATAGATACACTTGAGAAACCTGCCATCAAAATATATGCTTTAATACGTTTTTCAACTCCCGCAAGGACACCTCCCCAAGTAGCACCTAAGCTATGCCCAATATATGCAATTTGTTTTGAATCAACATTATTAAAAGTAGATAGCAAATCTATTCCTCTTCTAATGTCGAGTATTGTTTGAATATATTTTTGAATATCAGTCATTGCTTCTACCAGGCAATACAATTCTTGCTCTGTGGAAGGGGTTTTTGGAGCTGTACCACGCACAAAAGGTGCATCAATTAAAAGAGAAAAGACACCATTTAAAGCTAATTTCTCAGCTTCTGGTAAAAAGGTTTTTCTATTACCTTGTCCTGGATGCATAAAGATAACTGCTGGTGAAGGAGTACTTGTTTTTGGAACCACTAAATAACCAGGAACTGTCCCGCCACATGGACTTAAATAATTTATGTCTTTAACTGTATGGCTGTCATAAACAACAGATGAAACTTCTTGAAAGTCTAAAGCGAGGTTACGGTCATATTCGAGCATTAATGACAACTCCTTTTTGTAGAAAATTTTACCATACATAAAGACTAGATATATATAAATTGCAGTTTCTTTTTGCATATCCTATTCATGTGAGGTTAACAGAACCCAAAAAAGCCTTTCGTTCCTTTTCTATCTTTCATTTTATTCACCCTTTGTATCTTTCCCACCATATTCTCGAACATAAGAATATGGTGGGAAAGAAATTTTTAATTAGTTACGATTACATTATCTTTTATGAACCTTCCAGCTTGTATATAAAGCGAAAATAAATCTGCACTAAGTGTTATAAGTAGTCAAATCTCTCATTCTTTTAAGGTTAATAAAATTATGCTCTTCATTACCGAACATTTTGGCATAACCTAAAACCAAGTATACTGTATTATCTTTTGAAAAATGAAAAAACTCACCACGTTTTGGCTTCATATTATATCCTCCTAAAAGTAATTAGTTATAAGGAAAATTTATTGCGCCAAGAGCATATTTTGTTTTCGGATTTTTTTAAACTGACCAAACTTTACAAGTTGTCGATCTTCTAGTCCATTGATCTTATTTGGACAATCAGAAACATCAACAACAATGGTATTGGTTAATACATTGACTACTGATCCAATTAGTATTACTGATGTATCATGACGATAACGGAATTGTACAGAATCACCAATTTTTACATTTATAGATTTTTTATTCATAAAATAATTCCTCCTTAGTTATATAAGTTGAAAAAATTAGAATTAAAACCCAAAACATAGTCCAGAAATCACATATGTAGCAACAATCATAAAAGTGGATAGTCCAAATGTACCAAAGAACCAGATTTGTGAGACAATACAATTATCTATACCAAACCATTCACAAATGACGTCTTATCGCTTTTTCAAAGCACTTTTTATAGTAGCGATCATTTTTTCTTTTATCGTTAAATGTGTTAAAATATACTTGCTGTTAGGAGTTTTTAGATAGGTATTTGCCATCTAGAATCAACCTTTCTTTTATAGTGTACCGGAGAAAAGTCCTCTTTCTAAGCTTTGGTTGGCGAGAAGAGGGCTTTTTTCGTTATTCTTCTTCGTTCTTCATTTCCCTATATAGGGTAGAACGGGAAACACCAGTCATATCCTTGATTTCTTCAACTGTAAATTTTTTAGACTTATATAATTCAATAGCTTGTAAGGTTTTCTTTTTATCGGTTTTAGGTCTCCCTCCTTTCCTCCCTCTCGCTCTTGCCGCATCTAATCCGGCTACGGTTCTTTCACGAATAATATCCCGCTCAAACTCGGCAAAAACAGCAAACATACCAAACATAGCTCTTCCTGAAGCTGTAGAAGTATCAATGTTATCTTTCAAGGAAATAAAATGGACGTTTTTTTCACGGATGATATCCATAATCTCATATAGCTGTTTAACAGATCGAGCTAGACGGTCAAGTTTATAAATAACAAAAGTGTCTCCTTCACGAAGCATATCTAAAGCTATTTTTAATTCTTGTCGATTCTGTTTGGCACCGGATATTTTTTCTTGATAGATACGTTCACATCCATTTTTTTGTAATTCGTCTACTTGCATATCTAAGTTCTGATCTTGTGTACTAACTCTTGCGTATCCTATTTTCATGTTCTACTACACCTCTGTTGCTAAAAAGTTAAATAACCTTTTTTCATCCTCCCCACTTTATACAAATAGTCTTTCTTTATGTAATTATTGTATCATAAACGTACGTATTAGGAATATAGTTTTTAGGATGAGTTTTGGGAAAGTTTTTCGACAAAAAATGAACAAAAATCGCTTATTATTTAAATGTCCCAAAAATAATCGTTTTTGGGAGTTTAATTTCATTCGTAAACGTATGAGAAATTAATGAACATTCACAAATTTTTAATTGAAGATTTACAAATATTTTTTCATGAAGATTACTGTTTATTTTCAATAAAGTTGTTTAAGTTTAATCCTTTAAACTAACAAAACAGTACCCATATAAGGATACTGTTTTAAATTAGTTGTTTAAGATTTCTTTTTAAGATTAATTAATTCCTATTTAGAATGACAATAAAGTTGATTAAATATCGCTTATTATTTCGAATCCATAATAATATGTTGTGAAAACTAGTCCTCAATCTGTACGAATTCTCTTTGATTGTTTCGGACATACTCACTTATTATTTTTATAGTTAGAGGAGCAGTTTCGTCAAATGTGACATGCAGGGGACCAATAGATGCGAGGAGCTCCTTATTACGGTCAAGTTCTTCACGTGTAATAGTAAACCCTTCTAAACTACTTGGATGATTATGTTTTTTAAGAATCACTTCAATCTTTTCAAGCATTAGAAGCATGACATCATCCCCGAAATACTGTAATCCAGCTTTGATTGCTGACCAAATTTTAGGTTGAGCCATAAAATAGGCACTCCACCAATAAAACTCAGCCAGAGATTCACTTGCGTGATCATAATACACTTTGAACACGAACAACGCTCGTTGTCCTTTGGTTAGCTCTTTATAAAACTGTTCTTTAACCATTGTCTTATCCCCTGTATTTTGCTTCGCCACTCTATTTTTATAAACTAGAATCAACGGTTCAAAACACGCTTTGAAGATCGCTTCCTGAGCTAACTGATCGAACTCCTGTCTTTTCATCTTTACTATCAAATTATCACTCCTCATCCATAATTATACAGTATTAGGAATAGGGATAAATATAATTTTTAAATTTATAAACTTTACAGTTTGGGTTTCTTTGCCCGTCCCCCGAAAAGGGGGATTAATACAAAATATGGTTCTGGTGCAAAAATCATTTGATAGAGACATAGAAACCT
>NZ_JABUAE010000100.1 GCF_013314535.1 Bacillus sp. Xin1
TTGTTCAACCTCCTACAGCAAAACGGGCGAAAATCTCATAGATATGAGAAGAAAACAGTCTTTGATATATTAGGTGTCGTTTACAATTGTACCATGTCTGATAATCAAGCGGCTTAAATCAAAAAAATGAAACCCATTAGGGTTTATTTCGTATGCAAATCTTTAAATTCCCTACACGTAGCCTTTAGAAAAAAGAAATACCCTCTACTATAATTGACGTTGTATGAGCTTAGCTTGAAAGCGATGTGACGCTACCCCTAAAAGTATAAGTTTTTTATACTATACATAGCGAGTACTCAGTTTGTATCTATTATGAGGAGGTTGTACCATGTGTACCGAAATTAACAAAATTCATCATGTAGGGCATGTTGTCTATGATATAGAAATGGCGTTGAAGCTGTATAGGAAACTAGGTTTCATTTGCAAGCCACCTGCTTATCCGACAATGGCTGAACAAGAAGGCGAGACACCTAGACCGTTTGGAGCAGCTAATGCTCATATCGACTTTGCCGACAATTTTATTGAAATCGTAACGACTGTGCAGGAAGGGGGGAGAATTCCTGATGACGCCCATTTCATACCGCTTTCGGCGCCCCCAGCCGTTCTCTCTCGAATCATCGCCTCTATCAAACGCACTGTTTCCACTATCTCTCGCTGTCTGGTCCGTTTTGAAGGAACGCATATATTGGTCTTCTCCACTTCCGATGCGATCACTTCTGTGGCTCGTCTGGACCAGGGAAGAGTCGGACATGGAGGTGTCAACACGATACAACGTCCCGTGGAGACGTCGACCGGTACGCAGATGGTTCCTGTACGCTTGCTCGAAATCGATGACGAACAAGTGCCCGAAGGACGGTTGGCATTCGCTGAAAATTCACCATCGGACGCTTTGCAGACACAGATCCATACAGATCATCCGAATGGGGCAATCGAGTTAGTCGAAGCGATCATGTGTATCGAAGATGGAGAGCTAGATACATGTGTGGCGCGGTATCGACTTTATTTGAGAACTCAGCCCCCAAAAGAGAGGGAGGCATATGTGTTTGATCTTGGTGGTGGGCGCATTACGATCATTCCTAAGTCCCGATTAACCGATCTGCTTCCGGGAGAAGCCCTCCCGTCTTTACCGGGATTTGCCGGATATGTGGTAAAAGTACGTGACCTTTCTGTTACCCGACAGCATCTTGAATCAAACGGATTTCCGGTTATTGAGACGGCGAGGGGAGATGTTTTTGTACCGGGCGCCTCCCTTCTCGGGACGGCTCCCATTTTCAGGCAAGGCTGAACATTTGACACCATAATTTTAACCAACCGACCGATTCATTAGTGGTCGGTTGGTTACTGGAAATACGGTTTCTGAGCATAAATTGGAGTTCGACCGAGATACGTGTATATCTCGACTGTACCCGGAATAGGACAAAAACTAACACTCCCCCACCAAAATAAAAACCTCCTAAATAGGAGGTTCATAAATTAAATTTAAATCTTAGAATCCACTTCAGAAGTATCTAGGGGTCACACGACCGAAAAAAGAAAATTGTACGTTAAGGAATTTTCTTACATTTCCAATTGGTAGATGAACCATTACAAGGATTATATCCACTTATTGTTTTTACAAATCTTAAAGGTAATGCTATCAAGGTTGACTAACCAGAACCAGTTGGTGTCCTTGTCTTGCTCTTTATTTTTGATAAGTGTTATTGATAGCCTACAAACCTTTAATTATCAAGAAGACAAAAATTTATCAATAGAGTGTACCCTATTGATAAGAAAAAATAGACTGATCGGTTTTTACCCTTCAGTCTATTATTAATTACCTTACTCCAGAAAAGCGCCCGTTTGTTGAACAAGATTATGTTAATAATTGCAGCCATTTATGTTCTGGCTCTTGTGATTGTATTGCTTTTCGTAGCCAATTTTTATTTTCATCATCAAGATAATCTTGAGACAGCAAGAACAAAATTATTCTTCATTGAAAATAAATGCAGGGTTAATGCTTATAGGATTTTTCATGATAAATAGCTTCTTCTGGATCATCGAAAAAAGGGGAGTCTTGAAAGCAGCAGATACGATGTATGGTCGGATCCCTTTCACAAATTTTGACGAAGTAAAAAACAAATTTCCCATTCGCTCTTGAATTTGGTGAATTTTCTCAATCTCCTCACTTCGAATTTCTTGGACTCTACAGAGAACTTTAGCTGAGACATCACATTTTTGTAGCGCATCCCAAATAACATCAGCCGCCACAGCTGCTGTCGTTACTGCTAAAGAAACTCCTATTGCTCCTACAGGAGATGAACAATGAGCAGCATCACCGATCAGCAAGCAGCCATTCTTTGCCCACGTTTTAACCATATGATTTTTAGCTTGAAGTGGTACGAATGGTTTAAAGTCAACCAAAGATTCAGCAAATTCATGAAATCCTTTGTTAGCATGCATAATTTCCTGACGAAAATTTTCTATTCCTTGACGCTGTGTTTCTTTCCATTCACCCCGTGGTAAAGCAATGCCTACTTGAAGTAAATTAGGGTATTTCGGCAGTGTTATATAGCTGTGTCCCTCTGTGATTTTAAATCGTAATTCTTCTCCCCAATGAGAAGGCCGTTTTACACTGAACCAGATTAGATCACCAGGATAATGTTGATATTCTAATTCAAAACCACCTAAACGACGAATCGTGGAAAACCGTCCATCAGCTCCGACTACTATTTTCGCCTGAATCTCAAGCAACTCTTTATTTTCCCCATCAACAACCACTCCTGTTACTGTTCCATCCTTCTCGAGCAGTTTTTTTACCGGGGCATGAAACATCATATCAAACGTTGGATATTCCTTTGCTTTTTTGTACAGTGCTTGAAGTAAAATAGGCTGAGGAATCCAGAGAGCATAAGGTGCTTCTGCAATCATGGAAGTAAAATCAAAGTCACCTTTCTTTTTATCATAATGATAAAATGCACCTTTCTTTAGCTTAGAATGAGGCAATTGTTCGATATACTCGCGTAATTTCAATTGATTAAGCAATTGAATAAAACGAGGCTGAAGCACTTCTCCACGGTATTCACGATCAAAATTATCGTGGCTCTCCAAGACGATTACTTGAACACCAACCTTAGCCAGTAATAAGCCCAACATCATACCTGCTGGTCCTCCACCAACAACAATGACATCCTTTTGTAATTTTTTATCAATCATTACACATATTTCCTCCCTTTATTTAAATATCGACATGGAATTATATAGAAAAAATCGATGTAATGCTTGCTTTTGTTATTCAAGAATATGGCCCGATTGCTGAATAAGCCATAAATAAATTTTTGTTAATCAACAGCTTCTTCTTTTTTATTGACTTTGAACTCTCTAACTGATTCTAGCAAACTGTCAGATTTCCTTTCTTCGAGGTCTTCAAGAAAGGAAATAAATTCCCCTTCGTCATTTTTATCTCCAAAATATTCCATTAAGTCATTAAGTTCCCATTCAATAGTCTCTAACTCCTGGGTTGAACAGGTGGGTTTTGGTGCAAAAACTTCAGGGAAATTGCAAATAATCTCTAAATCTTGGACATACTGATACTATTACTCTAAAAAAGGTGTGTGATCGGTATGAAAAAGGAAAATTTGTTCAAATGGAAGCGTTATCAACCTGATATTATCTTATTAACGGTAAGATGGTACCTACGGTACAAT
>NZ_JABUAE010000101.1 GCF_013314535.1 Bacillus sp. Xin1
ATACAATGAACTTCAACAATTACTAGCTACTTCCTAAACATTGTTCCTCATTTAGCAACCTGTTTATGCTTTTTTCAAACTTTGCAACAGAACCAATTAAATCCTAACTCAAAGATGTACAACAAAAAAGAACCACTAAAAAGTGATTCTTTTTTGTTAAGGGCATAGTTCGACTCACATAGAGATTTTGAGAATAACTCTATAAGTTGTAGTATAGAACAATTAAATGTAAACTTATATGAATTTTTAATCAAATTTTCCATATTATAGTTGAGAAATTTTTATTACTTGATTAAGTAAGTGCTGATTAATTCTATCTTGAATTGCGTCTTTAATAAATTCTTCAATGGAACTATTTGTTTCTTCCACAATTTTTTTTATGGATTTATACTCATTACTTGTGAGAGTTACGGGCTTTGTTACAGTATTGCTATCTAAATATACACTATTGTTAACACGTGGTATCATTTTTCCTTCTATTATATAGGGTGTTAAATTATCCATCCATTCGGCTTGCATTCCAGATGGTAATGATATTAGAGATTGACGAATATCAAAATACCAAAATTCATCTTCTACTGATATTTTTAAGTTTCTTGGTGATACATACTGTAATATGAGATCTATAAATTGAAAAGTATCACTTCGATATTGATAAGATTTAGGAAAGCGGAATTTCACAAATCTTTGATGATGACTTCGCGGTTGATCAGATAAAGCGTAGGCAGGCTCATATCCTACTTTTATTGCATCTTCTAACGTAATGTCATTTCCAAATTCATCACGTAGTATGATATCCCCACGTTTTGGAATGGAGATAATACGTGCTAACGTATTTCCCTTCATAAATCTTTGTAATAGTACTACATTATGCTTTTGTGAGTATGTATAGATTGTATTTTTCCGCTCTATTTGTTGTACTAATTCACGGACATCATCTTCTTTCACAAATTTTGTTTTGCGATTACGATGCTCCTGTATAGTACAAGTTATCTCGCCCTCTTCTATCCATTTTTCGAGTTGATACATACTGATATGGTACTCTTTACTTGCTTGATATAAAGTAATTCCTTCTACCTCAAGTTCTTCTTTTAATTTCTCTATTTCTTCTTTTTTAAATAAAAAGCTTCCATCTAAACGCCATGTATCCTTATTAATTGGATTTAATTGTCCCTGTTTTATCAAATTATTAAATGTGAAGTGACTAATATCTAAATATTCTTTCACTTCGTTTGTAGTCATATTTATTTCGTATGCACTCAGCATTTATGTTCCCCCTAATATTACATTTTTACAGAAAAGAAATAATATTATTATGTAAATTATAATTTATAAAATAAACAATTTTAACTTATTATAGCATAAATTTAAAATAAACTATTTAAATATGTATCTAATAACAAAATATAATTTCTAATTAAATTTATTTTTATAATGTTATAAATCAAATTAAGTATCATTAATTTTATAAAAAAACTAATAACCATAGAAAATAGGAAATTTTCTATAGTTGTTATTCACTATCATTTTTATAAAATTTAATCTTTCTATGTAAATGATTTATAATTTAATTCAGTTATAATAGTAGATATAAAAGGAATTAATAAGGAGTTGAATAACAGTGAAATTTGAATTAAATACAATTCATAGTGAAACTTCTTTAGAAAATATAGAAAAACAAAAACAAAATTTCACAAACATAATTGCAGTATGGAATCTTGATTATATAAATGAAGCTGAATTTAAAAAGGAAAATAACGAAAGAGAAGATATATATACATACGAGGGATTTTCAGATGAAGAGATACTGTACTACTACTTGAACCGACAAACACATTTCGACCAAGAAAAACGTATCAAAGATGCATCTAGGACTTTATATGCACGTGATCTAAGCCAGTTTTATTTCTTTATCAAACAAAGTACAGAATTTCTGCAGCAAGATGTAAAAGATTATAAAGTTGGCCAAGTCTGGAGGAATCTAAGGAAACGCCATATCCGTAACTATCAAAAATGGTTGTCCCTAGAGGCAATTTCTAATCAATCAAAAGAAAAATACAAAGCATCTACGATTAGTAGGAAACTTGGTGTGATCCGTTCTTATTTGAAATGGCTATATGAAATTCAATATATACAGGAACCTCTTCATGTGGAGATCCTAAGTACGACCGTTAATAAGCACCACAAACCAAAACGCGAGTTATCATATGAAGAAGTGAAGCAGTTGCTTCATTATTATAAGGATAATGAAATCAATTATGCTTTATTATCAGTTTTGGCTACCACTGGCTTACGTGTTGCAGAAGTTGCGCATGCAAAGTGGGAAGATCTTGAGTATGACGCTATACGTGGACGTTATTATTTAACAGTAAATACAAAGGGAGATAATGAACGGATTGTTTCTATTAATAAGGAGATTTTTAATCGTATTGTTGCATTTCGAATCCGGAGAAGGTTACCTGTAGATATCGGGAATAAAGATGGTGGGGCTATATTTCAAACAAAGAACCATACTGCTTATAGAGAGAACTACTTGTCACAGTATATTTCTAAAATCATTAAGGATACTAAGTTACCCTTTACAAAGAATATACGAATTACCCCTCACTTCTTTAGACATTTTTATGTACAGTACTTATATGATTACAAGGGGCTTGCACCTCATGTCATAGCAGCTGCAGTTGGTCATAAAAATGATCGGACCACGAAAGAAAATTATTTGAAACAACGATTAACAAAAGATAATGATGCTGGGAATTTAATTATGGAAGATGAATTCTAATTTTACCACTTTGTATTACCTTATTGGAACTCAGTATTATCGTTTATAGTTGTGTATTTTTTTTATAATTAAAATAGATTAAACGTCTATTTATTAGTGTCAACTCTTAAGGGGGATTAGTTCTTCGCCAAGATTCCCTAATTATAAAACATATCCATAGGGAAGCGTGTAGAACCTTGCTAATATATGTTAAAGTTTAAATTGGCAAATAAGAGGGTCATAGCATGATATCCAATTCAGACTATGACCCTCTTTGAAACATATATTTGCACTAGAACCAGCTATATTGTTTTTGAATTAAATGTAAAAGTAATATACCCTGGTTCTGTTGCGAAGTTTTGTTAAGATTAAGTGGTACCAACAAAAAGTTCTACATTTTATGCGATTGTTAGTAGCTCCTGTAATTCATTGTATGTCGAAAAACCGAAGTCTGAGCCAAGACTTCGGTTTCGTTTATATAAAGCATGAATGGTTTCGATGTCTTTCAAGGTATGGGAAGCATGGCGAAGATTTTGAAATCCTGCGGATTTGGAAAAACGTCGCCTCATATGCCTATGGTCCTGTTCAATGAGATTGTTCAAATGCTTGATTGTACAATGAGTTGTATTTATATAAAAGCCTTGTTCTCTTAATTTGTTAAATGCACAAAGTAATGCTGGTGCTTTGTCTGTAGTGAGAACCGTAGGTTCTCCAAAATGTTTTACTAATCTTTTCATGAAGGCATAGGCAGCCTGATGATCCCGTTTTTTACGAAGTTGAATATCCAATGTGTGTCCATCTTTATCAATTGCACGATAGAGATAACGCCATTCTCCCTTAACTTTGATATAAGTCT
>NZ_JABUAE010000102.1 GCF_013314535.1 Bacillus sp. Xin1
AATATTCAACGGGCTTATTCAGAAAGCGAGAGAACCATAAAAAACGTTATCCTTTCAAGTATTTTACTGAAAGAATAACGTTTTTTTCATTTTGGGGGAAATTCGTCTCCTTAACTTGATGGGCATGTATGGTGAGGCCTTTAAGTAAAAGTGTAAAAATATCTTTGTTCTGGTCGTCAGTTTTTGAATCATAATGTTTTTCATGTACGGAGAAAGCCTGTTACAATGAGAAAATGGCATAGGGTATGAGAAATATAGAGCTATAGAATATATAAGGGAGAGGTTTCATGAAATCAACAGGAGTAACTCGAAAATTAGATGATTTAGGACGTATCGTTATACCAATGGAGTTAAGACGCACGCTGGAAATTGAAGATAAGGCACCATTAGAGATTTATGTAGAAGGTGAAAAGATTATCTTGAAAAAGTATAAAGCGCATGGCGCTTGTGCAATAACAGGAGAAGTATCTGATAAGAATATTACTTTAGCAGACGGAAAGCTTACGCTAAGCCCGGTAGGTGCAGAGCTTATAATAGAGGAATTACAGAAGAATCTTGTAAAATAATTGGCTCCTAACAGGGGCGTTAGTTGAATAACAAAGGACATAACATATTAACCATTATAATAATATATGTAGTTATCAAAAATTAAATCTGTACCATCAATATTTTTGTGTAAATAAGCGGTCCCTTGGCTTGTCTGAGGGATTTTTTGTTTTTGGGTGTAACTTGTTTTCTTAAGTTGATGGGCATGGGGTACTATAAAATATTAGCTTGATAGCGATGGAGTACCGCCAGCATTTCGGAAAAAAACACGCTAAGCAAAAAATAAAATAAGCCATCCATTTGGACAGCTCTTTTACATAATTCTCGTTATTCAAAGCAAACTCCTCTCGTTAGGAGAAAGGGGTTATCCGTTCTTACAATTTGTTTTTTTTAGTAGGTAAAGCCCTATTAAATTGGCTCCTAATCCAATGACAATTGCAACAATAAAAATTCTGGTTCTGGTGCAAAAACTTCAGGGAAATTGCAAATAATCTCTAAATCTTGGACATACTGATACTATTATTCTAAAAAAGGTGTATGATCGGTATGAAAAAGGAAAATTTGTTCAAATGGAAGCACTATCAACCTGATATTATCTTATTAACGGTAAGATGGTACCTACGGTACAACCTAAGTTTTCGTGATTTGGTGGAAATGATGGAGGAACGAGGTTTGTCTATTGCTCACACCATTATTATGCGTTGGGTGCATCAATATGGACCTGAATTAGATGAAAGAGTACGACGTCATCTTAAGACAACAAATGATTCTTGGAGAGTTGATGAAACGTATGTGAAAGTAAAAGGACAATGGATGTATTTATATCGCGCAGTCGATTCAGACGGAAATACCATTGATTTTTATTTAAGTGAATCAAGAGATAAACAAGCAGCCAAGCGCTTTTTCAAGAAAGCCTTGGCTGCTTCTCATATTTGTAAACCTCGTGTAATAACAGTAGATAAGAACCCTGCCTATGCTGTAGCAATTCAAGAATTAAAAGAAGAGAAACGTATGCCTGAAGGCATACAACTAAGGCAAGTTAAATATCTCAATAATATAGTGGAACAAGATCACCGTTTCATTAAGAAACGTGTACGTTCTATGTTAGGATTCAAGTCATATGAAACAGCTACTTCTATATTGAGTGGCGTTGAAACCATGCATATGATGAAAAAAGGACAACTTCACTTACAGGTGAAGTCTGCCCAAAATGAAGTTAGATTCATACATAAATGATTTGGAATTGCATCATAATCTACCATTGAACAGTCTATACAGGTTTCTATGCCTCTATCAAATGATTTTTGCACCAGAACCAAATTTCGCAACAGAACCCTTAAAAGTCTTTCGATTTGTTTTTGGATGGTAAGACATTTTGCTCCATTTTTTCATAAAGTTTAAGTAATTCTTTGATAAATGTAATTTTAGGTGTTAACCAATACGAAAATAATGCTGAAATACTTCCTAATAAAGCTCCCGTTACGACATCGAAAGGATAATGAACGCCTACCCAGATACGAGAGATAGCTACACAGAATGCAAACACAAGCCATAACCATCCAACCTTTTTACGAACAAGCCAAAATGAAAAGCAAATTGAAAAAAATAGAATCGTATGGTCACTAGGAAATGAATTATCTACTGCATGATCGACAAGTTTATTAACATCAGGTAATACTGCAAATGGTTGATAATTCAAATGAAATTCCCCTGCGAGTTTTCCAATTATCTTAGCAGTCACAAAAGCAATCATCGCTTGAACAACCATCATTCTATTTTGATTAGATCGAGTAAACCAATACACTACAATAATTAAAGCTAAGAAATACTCCATATATTCTGCCAAAAATATCATGGTTGAGTTTAGAAACGAATATTGTTTACCTAAATCATTGATAGCTCGAAAAGCATCAATATTTAATTGAGAAAAAGACATTTTCAAATCTCTCCTTAAGTGCGTATATTCCTATAATTTTTCGTTGTTTTTCAAACCTTAGGTAGCTTCAAATGTTACATTTATCGGACGAGGAATTAAGAAGCACAATTCAAGCGGCTACAAACAAAAGCGAATCTTTTAATCGGGTACGGCAACGATTACTTCTTTTTGAAGCCACTCGTCAGTTTTAAAGTTTTTGAAGTATTTTACTATACCGAATATGACTTCGGTATAGTTGTTGAATGAAAAATTATTATTTTTCTTTACCGAACACGTAATAGCCCGTAAGGGTTATTTCGCATGCACTTTTTCATCGAAATTCCTTTTATTAAACTGTTAGAGAAATATTTATATGTATTTCTACATTCTAGTTTCCCTTAGCTTGATGGCGATGTTGCCGTACCCCTTATTGAGAACAAAGTCGATTCCAGATTCTGTTCTTATGTATTATGTAGTAATGGTGGAAATAGCCGTTTTATAAATTAATTGCTGTTTACCGTTCACCATCAATAAAATTGTGAATCTATCTATACCAAGTATCTGACCAGGAACCCGAAAGCCATTTTTTAAGATGACCATCACATTTTCTTTTTTATTTTTCAGTTGTTCATAGTACTCATTTTGTATATTTTGCATTGATATTCTCATCCCCCTTTTACATTATGGTACCATATTTCAGCTAAAATGGTTTTTTATGTATGTATTTCTCCAGATTGTTAGCCAAAAGCTATATAATACGCTCCATTTTGTTTATTTTACTGTCCAAAAAGAACGGGATATACTCCAGGAAGAAATCAAGAATGAGAGACTAAAATGTATACTTATTTTGAGTGTTTCAATTTTTTATTAAAATTGAGGTACGTGAAATTATAAAATGTTAGGTGATGATTTGCACCTTTCCTCGAAAAACACTATAATACCTTAACATAAAGTATTCTATGGAGGTTTAAAATGAATAAAACTGAATTAATTAACCACGTAGCCGAGAAAGCATCTCTTTCTAAAAAAGATGCAACTACATCTATACAGGCTATCCTAGACCA
>NZ_JABUAE010000103.1 GCF_013314535.1 Bacillus sp. Xin1
AAATTTTGTTGTCGTCTGGTTCGGAACTAGAATCTGAATGCCTTTCTCACCTTTTTTAACGGAGAATCCTTTTTCTTTCCAAAAAGAAAAGGAACCCACGGCTCTGGATCCCTCAAATTGATTCTGTATTAATGCAATATTGGATGGTGAATAGCGATAAAACTTTGCCATAAATGACAAATACTCTTTTAAGTCTTCTGGTGAACGAAAATAACCTTCTATGCTCTTTTCCATCTTTTTTGTTAGTGCGATTACTTTTTGTTTTTTCTCTTCAAATGAAACAGGGGAACGCTTTTTACTCATTGTTTTCCGCTCCCTTTGAAGATGCTTCAATCAATTCATCCATCGTTTCTTCATTCCATGTTTCTAAATCAGTTGGAACACATATTTTCTTTGTTTTCATGTTGATGGGAATAAGTAAATCATTTTCTGGAAGCTCAATATAATCGAATAATTCTTGCTCTTCCTCTTCTGTTAATGAGATTGTAACTTCTTGATTTGCGACGTGAAAAGTAACTTCTCTTTCGCCAATAGATTTTATAATTCCTAGTTCAATATCTTCATGAAATAATAGCATTTTATCTTCTCCTCTTTTGTTAATTATTTATTTTCAATCCACGATTGTCTTCTTTTTCATAAACCATTTTGTTACTTTATGACTCCAAACAACACATACAACAGCAACAATAGAATAAGCGAGAGAGAGAGAGTACACTCCCATCTTATGACACATATATGCACCTAATACATTTGCATAACCAAACAGCAACCATATTCCCCCTGTAACATAGGGGGAAGTTTTGTTCGCAACTTTTGTTAATTGCTCAAACACTTTTTCTAACTTTCTCATTACATACCTCATCCTTTCTTTATCAATTCACCTCCTCCACTGGCACAAATACTTCTTGTTGTTGCCCCCTCGAAGCTTGATAATCTATCTTCTTTTGTCGTTTATGTGCAATTCTTTCCTCTACTACCTCCCTTATATGTTTTGTTGCTTCGGTTTCTGCAATATCAGTTGTACAAACCCCTTGATACTGTTCATGTTCATAAATACCATTCATAAACTCAATCAACATTTGCGTATTTTTGTCTGCACTATTCGTACCAAGTCGAATTTTTGTTAACTCTTCCTTTAATACTTCATGAAGGTGTTTTGTCACGACTTCTGTAATATATCGAAGCGACCATTCTTGTTGTTTCGCTTCTTTATGTTCTTTACAAATTCGAGCGATTGCGTCACCGTTATAACCATTTCGAATTTTATGTTCTTCCATATATGCTGTAATATATTGATCTGTTTCCTCATCGATAGAAAACACTCTCCTAATCTTTCTCATCGTTCATATCCCCTTTCATTTTGTTGTTGAATTTCTCTCTGAAGGCGTTCATAGTAACGTTGATTTTTCCAACTTTCATATTCACTTTTGAACGCCCCTTCCATTTTCCTAAGTGCATACTGCATCGAAACATTTTGTTGAAAGTTCTTTCGCTGACTGGGCTTTCGGTCTAACATTTTATCAATGCGTTGTCGTTCTTTATCGTATGCTTTCATCTCTTGTAAAAACGCATTTCCCATTCGCTTGTGAAGCTCTTCTATTTTATTTTCTTTATAATTTTCATATCGTTTCTTATCACCAGAACCTTCTCCATATGCTCTCTTTAATACATCTACTTCTTGATCTAACTTTTGAAGAAACTGTTTATAATCTTCCTTATGATGCTTCTCAATATATTTTTGCGTTAAGGCATCCAAATGAGGGCGTAAAGGACGCAATGTATTGTAGCTATATTGCCATTGCCTTTTGTCTTCTGGTAAACGCTGATAAATAAATTTAAACAATGGCTTTAGTTCTCGATTGCGCCATTTTAATGTAGAATTTTCTTTCTTTTTTGCCACCATGTTCTTGCGAATCAAATCGTTTATCTGTTTTTGTTCTTGCCCACGATCCATAATATTTTGAGCCACTTTCGCTTTCATCGCATCTAATGTCGTTTGTTTTCGCTTGCCACGGTCTCTCGTTGGAAATGGCTCCACTGTTGCGATATGAATATGGATGTTATCCGTATTATAATGAATCGCTCCCGACCAAACCGCTGTATGTTCTAACTTCTCTCTTTTCAACATTTCTTTCATTGCTAACCGAGTAACATCCATCAATTTTTTATCATCTACTGTACGTGTTTTCGGATCATATATGCCATGTTCTGCAAGCCATTGGTTATCAAACGTAATCACATCTTGCCACATGATACTCTTATTCTTTTGAGCAAGCTGAAACATCTTTTTAAGGTCTTTCTTTTCTTTTTTACTTAAACAGTTACTTTGCTCTGTAAAAAGAGCGGAGGTCTTCTCAGAATCCCCCATGTAATCTTGATATAGAGAAAACATTCTTTTGTGTGCTTGCCCTTCTTTTTTTGCTTCTTCTCTGTCGATATACTCTACATAATCTTGAAAACTTTCTCCATCCGCTGTAACAAACTTAGACACAGTCACTACGCCCGGTGTTACCTTTGTTTGTGTAGGACTTGTCACAGGACTCATAACTCATCATCCTGTGTCATGACTTCTAAAAAGGCATTCATCTTCTCGACCGCTTCAAAACATTTCTCCATTGCATAGATATTTTTTTCTAGCAACTGTTGAAGATACAATTCACGATTTTGTTGTTCACGATAAAACGCCAATGTCTCAAGTTGCCCTCGTAAGAATTTATCTCTTGAAAGCCCTTTTGTCTTTGCAATTTCATCAATGCGTTTCACGGCAACCGGGTTCATATTTCGAATTCTGACCTCCATTTTTGTTTCCTCCTCTAAATTTGGGATCTCCACTAAAAATAGTGAGAAGAGCATAAGGGGTTTTTGTTCCCACCTAGGGTGTGAAGCTAGGCAAAGCCTAGCGAAACCGTGGGAACAAGAAAGTAACTCAAGTGTTGAGGTGCTGTTGACTCAAAATCGCCTGATGTTGATATCCTGTAGACCCAAATGTTGAGTTACTGTTGACCCAAAATTCCTTAATGTTGAGATGCTGTCGACCCAACTTTTTTCATAAACGCTCTACATCTTTTGCCTTCTCATCTAATTTTTTAATCTTCTCTTTCACTTGTCCTTGCTCCCATTTATATAGTTCAACCTTCTCTTTTGACTGGCTAATATTCGTTTCTTTTGAGTTAATTTTTGCGTCGGTTTCCATTTTTTCCGTTTCAGTTTGGTACTTAGAATCGTTCTTCCATTCCGTGATTTGCTTTTGCCATTCTGTTTGCTTAGACGTTTCTTGTTTCATGGCTTCATCGTACTGTTTTACTTTTTCTTTTAAGATTTTTTGTTCCATACCGATAAATACTTTTGCATACGAACCTTTACTTTTTTGTGTAATGCCCTCTTCTATTTCTGTTTTCTTTTGATCGGAGAAGAATGATTTTAAGAATGTTTGCTTTTCATCTTCTTTTGAAGTTTCATTTTCTCCTTCAGCCTTTTGCTTTGTCT
>NZ_JABUAE010000104.1 GCF_013314535.1 Bacillus sp. Xin1
TAGATACTTATGCAGACAATGTTGAATTTAAAATTACGGGATTAACACTTGCGAAGCATTCATTCGAAATTCGTGAAGCGAATAAGAAGAATGCTAGTTCAACAGCTAATACTGTGTATATTCAAGGGTTGAAAATACCAAAAACAGTTGATGTTGTAAACTTCGGTATCAGCGGCAAACATTCACAATACTTGTATCAAAATAGAACACAGTTAATTGAAGCCAATGATGATTTAATTATTATGCAAATCGGTACAAATGATCGACATAACTTTAAAACTACAGCTGTTACTAAAGCATATCTTCGTGAAATTATTAAGTATGTACAAGGATTAGGATTAGATATTGTAATTATGTCCGCTAACCCTGTTTCTGTAGCGAATGATATGGAAGCTGTTAGGAAATTTAAAATGGATGATGTAGACAGAGCGATTACTTCGATAGCTAAAGAATTTAACATGAGCTATGTTTCAAACTATAAATGGTTTATGGATTACGCAATAAATACAGGCGTTACAGTAGATTCTTTACTTTTCGACGGATTACATCCAAATGACACAGGGTATAGAGTGATGTTTGAAAATATAGCAGCTCATCTGGGTTTAACGTTATTAAGAGACGGTATTAGTTACATCTAAGCGTACACAAGTAGGCTTTTTTTATTTTTAACAAAACACGGCTTAGGTTAAGTTTTATAGACTAAGAGGGGCAAATGCTCCTCTTTTCATTTTGAAAGAAGGTCATAGTTGTATAAGAAAGTTGAATATGTAAGTTGATAAATATATGGATACTATTCCATAAAATGGGATATAAACATATAATCAAAGGGAGGTTTGGGAAAAGGGGGATTTATTATGATGTTACATGAGGTTTTAGAGGGGTATAGTAACGGTCATTTTAAAGAAGAAGATGTATTTCTATATAGAAATAATCCTCAAATGAAGGCAATATTAAGAAAAGGAAGTTTGATTTGGTGCGATGATAAAGTAGCCATCAGTTGCAAGGGGATTTTGCAAGATGTATGGACAAAACAAGAACAGAAAATTTAAATATAATATGATTTTTAAAGAGAAGAGAGACAATTGTCTCTCTTTTTATTTTGAAAGGAGTGAAACGATGCAAGAAATTCAAGATTTAAAGCAAGAGATCCAACAGATTAAATCTGACCAAAAAGATATGCAACGTGATATCCGCAGCTTAGAAACGCGTACTACTGTCAATGAGAAAGACATCGTGAATATAAACAAGCAACTTGAAAAGATTAGTGCCAATACGACTTGGATTCTTCGGATTATCATAGGGGCAATTGTGACCGGTTTAATTGGATTGTTACTGAAAGGAGGTGGTATGTAGATGATTGAGATAAGCGTGCTAATCGCTGTAGTTATCGCTCTTGCGCAAGTCGCAAAAATATTAGGGTTACAAACTAAATATATCCCATTGCTTAATTTAGCGCTTGGCATCTTGCTAGGCGTTTTATTTTTGCCTTTTGACATAAAAATGAACGTATTTCAGGGACTCATCATTGGTTTATCAGCTAGTGGATTATACGATCACTCCAAAATCATGAAAAAAGATGTTGATATAAATGAAAAAATCAATTAAACTCGTTTCCTCTGTATTCATGACCTTGATGCTTCTGTTTAGCCTTACTACAGAAGCTTTTGCAGATAGAACTCTCTTATTATTGATGGATTACCTAAAACTCCTTATCGTTATGGCGTAGGAGCTTATGAGGGTGTTGTGGCTCACAGTACAGCAACTCCAGAAGCTCCAGCTATTAATATTCAAAAATATGAAACTCGTACATGGCGTAATGCTTTCGTTCATTATGCAGTAGATTGGAACGAGACGATCCAAATCGCTGATACAAAGTATATTGCTTATGGTGGTGGTTCTGCTGCTAATAAACGATTTGTACACGTAGAATTATGCGAAACAAAGGATTATGAGAAATTTAAACGCAGCTATGATAAATACGTGAAGTTACTTGCTAAAATCCTACGTGATCGAAGTATTAGTGTAGAAAAAGGATTGTGGACACATAGCGATGTAACACATCATCTTGGCGGTACCGATCATGAAGATCCACTTGATTATTTACGTAGTCATGGTGTATCAGAAGCGCAATTCCGTGCTGATGTGAAACGTGCATACAATAATTCTAATGTTGATGTTTCTGTTCCTGAACAACCATCTAAACCGGAAGAGAAACCTACAGCAGTAACAGATGGGATTGCATACATTAATGGACATAACGTGAATTTACGTAAAGGACCGGATACAAGCTATTCTAAAATCCGTCAGTTAAACAAACCAGAATCATATATTGTGTGGGCTGAAAAGGATGGATGGCTAAACCTTGGAAGCAATCAGTGGATTAAATACAATCCGTCTTATGTGAAGTTTGATAAGAAAAGCACTGTAGATTCATCTATTGTAGGTAAACGTGTTGTTTCGAAAGTGGACAACCTACGTTTCTACGATTCTTCATCTTGGCAGGATAAAGATGTTGCTGGTTCTGTAGAAGCAGGATTAGGATTTACAATTGATGCCAAAGTAATTGTCAATGGATCACCACAATACAAAGTACACAACAGCAAGGGCAAAACATACTATGTAACTACAAATGAAGCCTATGTATATGTGAAGTGAAAAAATCCGACTCTGAATAAGAGTCGGATCTTTTTGTATTTTCATTGTTATATACGTTTTGTTTTTAATGATCCAACCTTATTATTCCATTTCTTATTAGTCCCTTTAATATAATGCTCATCTAAATTAATAGTTAAGTAATCTGACTCACTTTCATTCCTAAATGTTTTCGTTTTCCCTTCGTAATTAAGATCAGTATAGATGGTGATAGAAGAGGATGGCGGCATTTCTATAGATGATATGTCATCATCCCCTAAGAAGTTCTTTGAACTACCAGGAGTTAGGGTGAAAAATTTTGTTCCCCTCAGGTCGCTTAAGTCATAGAAGGAAAATTCATATGACGCTATACCTCTATTTTCGGTAGAAACCTCAGCCTTATTTGATTGAAGACTAGCGGCACTGGTTTGTTCACTAAAACCAAAAAGGAAGCCACCGCTTAAAACTAGTGATGTAACTGTTAAACTTTTTAATACTTTTTTCACTTTTAAAGCACCTCCATTTTTTTAACACAAACTCATCTTACAACCCTAATCTGTCTCTAAACTTTCTTTTACCTTACAAAAACCTTACAAAAATTATGTAAAAAAAGCTGACTATAATCAGCCAGCTACATCCACAAATTCATCAATTTTAAATTTCGTATTTAATCCAAATGCATCTGAACATACAAGTGTTTTCGTATGTGCATCAATATCTAATACTGTTATGTATTCAT
>NZ_JABUAE010000105.1 GCF_013314535.1 Bacillus sp. Xin1
GAATTTTGTTGTCGTCTGGTTCGGAACTAGAATCTGAATGCCTTTCTCACCTTTTTTAACAGAGAATCCTTTTTCTTTCCAAAAAGAAAAGGAACCCACCGCTCTGGATCCCTCAAATTGATTCTGTATTAATGCAATATTAGATGGTGAATAGCGATAAAACTTTGCCATAAATGACAAATATTCTTTTAAGTCTTCAGGTGTACGAAAATAACCCTCTATGCTCTTTTCCATCTTTTTTGTTAGTGCTACTACTTTTTGTTTTTTCTCTTCAAATGAAACAGGGGAACACTTTTTACTCATTGTTTTCCGCTCCCTTTGATGAAGCTTCTATTAATTCATCCATCGTTTCTTCATTCCAGGTTTCTAAGTCTGTTGGAACACATATTTTATGAGTTTTCATGTTGATGGGAATCAGTAAATCATTTTCTGGAAGCTCAATATAATCAAATAACTCTTGTTCTTCCTCTTCTGTTAATGGGATTGTAATTTCTTGATTTGCGACGTGAAAAGTAACTTCTCTTTCGCCAATAGATTTTATGATTCCAAGTTCAATTTCTTCATGAAATAGTAACATTTCTTCTTCCCCTTTTCCTTTTAATTGTACTGACTTTTCTTCCTCACAATCTCTTCAAGTAGCTCTATAGGTTCACCTCCTCAATTGGAACAAACTCTTCTTTTGTTTGCCCCCTCGAAGTTTGATGATCCATCTTCTTTTGTCTTTTATGTGCAATTCTCTCCTCTACTACTTCCCTTATATGTTTTGTTGCTTCAGTTTCTGCAATATCAGTTGTACAAACCCCTTGATACTGTTCATGCTCATAGATGCCATTCATAAACTCGATTAACATTTGTGTATTTTTATCAGCACTATTCGTACCGAGTCGGATTTTTGTAAGTTCTTCTTTCAACACCTCATGAAGATGCTTTGTCACGACTTCTGTAATATATCGAAGCGACCATTCTTGTTGTTTCGCTTCTTTATGTTCTTTACAAATTCGAGCGATTGCGTCACCATTATAACCATTTCGAATTTTATGTTCCTCCATATATGCTGTAATATATTGATCTGTTTCCTCATCAATAGAAAACACCCTCCTAATCTTTCTCATCGTTCATATCCCCTCTCATTTTGTTGTTGGATTTCTCTCTGAAGACGTTCATAGTAACGTTGGTTTTTCCAACTTTCATATTCGCTTTTGAATGCTCCTTCCATTTTCCTAAGTGCATATTGCATCGATACATTTTGCTGAAAATTCTTTCGCTCTCTAGGCTTTCGGTCTAGCATTTTATCTATGCGCTGTCGTTCTTTATCATATGCTTTCATCTCTTGTAAAAACGCATTTCCCATTCGCTTGTGAAGCTCTTCTATTTTATTTTCCTTATAATTTTCATATCTTTTTTTATCACCAGAGCCTTCTCCATATGCTCTCTTTAATACATCTACTTCTTTATCTAACTTTTGAAGAAACTGTTTATAATCTTCTTTATGATGCTTCTCAATATATTTTTGCGTTAATGCATCAAGATGAGGGCGGAGTGGGCGCAATGTATTGTAACTGTATTGCCATTGCCTTTTATCTTCTGGTAAACGTTTATAAATGAACTGGAATAATGGTTTTAGCTCTCGATTGCGCCATGTGAATGTGGAATCTTCTTTCTTTTTTGCAACCATATTCTTTCGAATTAAATCATTAATCTGTTTTTGTTCCTGACCACGATCCATAATATTTTGAACCACTTTTCCTTTCATCGCATCCAATGTTTTTTGTTTTCGCTTCCCACGATCTCTCGTTGGAAATGGCTCAACAGTTGCGACATGAATATGAAGGTTATCCGTATTATAGTGAATCGCTCCTGACCAAATCGCTGTATGTTCTAACTTTTCTCTTTTTAACATTTCTTTCATTGCTAATCGGGTAACATCCATTAATTTTGTTTCATCTACAGTACGTGTTCTAGGATCATACACACCATGTTCAGCAAGCCAATGATTATCAAAAGTAATGACATCTTGCCACATAATACTTTTATTCTTTTGCGCAAGCTGAAACATCTTTTTAAGGTCTTTCTTTTCATTTTCCTTTAAACCGTTACTATGCTCCGTGAAAAGGGAAGATGTCTTCTCTGCATCTCCCATATAATCCTGATACAGAGAAAACATTTTCCCATGTGCTTCCCCTTCTCTCTTCGCATCTTCTCGGTCGACATACTCCACATAATCCTGAAATGTTTTTCCATCCGCCGTAACAAAACGAGACACAGTCACAACACCAGGCGTCACCGTTGCTTGTGAAGGACTTGTTGAATGACTCATGCCTCATCATCCTGCGTCATCATTTGCAAAAAAGCATTCATTTCTTTTACAGCCTCAAAGCAACTTTCCATCGCATAGATATTTTTTTCTAGCAACTGTTGAAGATACAATTCACGATTTTGTTGTTCACGATAGAATGCTAATGTTTCAAGTTGCCCCCGTAAGAATTTATCTCTTGAAAGCCCTTTTGCCTTTGCAATTTCATCAATTCGTTTCACCGCAATTGGATTCATATTTCGAACTCTTATCTCCATTTTCATTTCCTCCTCCAAATTCGGGATCTCCACTAAAAATAGTGAGAAGAGCATAAGGGGTTTTTGTTCCCACCTAGGGTGTGAAGCTAGGCAAAGCCTAGCGAAACCGTGGGAACAAGAAAGTAACTCAAATGTTGAGGTGCTGTTGACTCAAAATCGCCTGATGTTGATGTCCTGTAGACCCAAATGTTGAGTTACTGTTGACCCAAAACCCCTTAATGTTGAGATGCTGTTGACCTAACTTTTTTCACGAACGTTCTACATCTTTTGCTTTTTCATCTAATTTTTTAATCTTTTCTTTCACTTGTCCTTGCTCCCATTTATATAGTTCAACCTTCTCTTTTGACTGGCTAATATTCGTTTCTTTTGAGTTAATTTTTGCGTCGGTTTCCATTTTTTCCGTTTCGGTTTGGTACTTAGAATCGTTCTTCCATTCCGTGATTTGCTTTTGCCATTCTGTTTGCTTAGACGTTTCTTGTTTCATGGCTTCATCGTATTGTTTTACTTTTTCTTTTAATATTTTTTGTTCCATACCGATAAACACTTTCGCATAATCACCTTTACTCTTTTGTGAAATACCCTCTTCTATTTCTGTTTTCTTTTGATCGGAGAAGAATGATTTTAAGAATGTTTGCTTTTCATCTTCTTTTGAAGTTTCATTTTCTCCTTCAGCCTTTCGCTTTGTCC
>NZ_JABUAE010000106.1 GCF_013314535.1 Bacillus sp. Xin1
GTATTCGTCAGCTCCACATGTCACCATGCTTCCACCTCGAACCTATCAACCTGATCATCTTTCAGGGATCTTACTAGCTTACGCTATGGGAAATCTCATCTTGAGGGGGGCTTCATGCTTAGATGCTTTCAGCACTTATCCCTTCCGCACATAGCTACCCAGCTATGCCCTTGGCAGAACAACTGGTACACCAGCGGTGCGTCCATCCCGGTCCTCTCGTACTAAGGACAGCTCCTCTCAAATTTCCTACGCCCACGACGGATAGGGACCGAACTGTCTCACGACGTTCTGAACCCAGCTCGCGTACCGCTTTAATGGGCGAACAGCCCAACCCTTGGGACCGACTACAGCCCCAGGATGCGATGAGCCGACATCGAGGTGCCAAACCTCCCCGTCGATGTGGACTCTTGGGGGAGATAAGCCTGTTATCCCCGGGGTAGCTTTTATCCGTTGAGCGATGGCCCTTCCATGCGGAACCACCGGATCACTAAGCCCGACTTTCGTCCCTGCTCGACTTGTAGGTCTCGCAGTCAAGCTCCCTTATGCCTTTGCACTCTACGAATGATTTCCAACCATTCTGAGGGAACCTTTGGGCGCCTCCGTTACACTTTAGGAGGCGACCGCCCCAGTCAAACTGCCCACCTGACACTGTCTCCCGGGTCGATAAGACCCGTAGGTTAGAATTTCAATACAGTCAGGGCGGTATCCCACCAGCGCCTCCACCGAAGCTAGCGCTCCGGCTTCAAAGGCTCCCGCCTATCCTGTACAAACTGTACCAAAATTCAATATCAGGCTACAGTAAAGCTCCACGGGGTCTTTCCGTCCTGTCGCGGGTAACCTGCATCTTCACAGGTACTATAATTTCACCGAGTCTCTGGTTGAGACAGTGCCCAAATCGTTACACCTTTCGTGCGGGTCGGAACTTACCCGACAAGGAATTTCGCTACCTTAGGACCGTTATAGTTACGGCCGCCGTTTACTGGGGCTTCAGTTCAGAGCTTCGCTTGCGCTAACCCCTCTCCTTAACCTTCCAGCACCGGGCAGGTGTCAGCCCCTATACTTCGCCTTACGGCTTCGCAGAGACCTGTGTTTTTGCTAAACAGTCGCTTGGGCCTATTCACTGCGGCTTTCCGTTAAGAAAGCACCCCTTCTCCCGAAGTTACGGGGTCATTTTGCCGAGTTCCTTAACCAGAGTTCTCTCGCTCACCTTAGGATTCTCTCCTCGCCTACCTGTGTCGGTTTGCGGTACAGGCACCTTTTATCTCGCTAGAAGCTTTTCTTGGCAGCGGGGAATCAAAGACTTCGCTCCATAAGGAGCTTCCCCATCACAGCTCAGCCTTCACGATAAGCGGATTTGCCTACTTATCAGCCTAACTGCTTGGACGTGCACAACCAATCGCACGCTTCTTCTATCCTTCTGCGTCCCTCCATTGCTCAAACGATAAAGAGGTGGTACAGGAATATCAACCTGTTGTCCATCGCCTACGCCTGTCGGCCTCGGCTTAGGTCCTGACTAACCCTGAGCGGACGAGCCTTCCTCAGGAAACCTTAGGCATTCGGTGGACGGGATTCTCACCCGTCTTTCGCTACTCATACCGGCATTCTCACTTCTAAGCACTCCACCAGTCCTTCCGGTCTGACTTCACTGTCCTTAGAACGCTCCCCTACCACTGATACCATAGGTATCAATCCGCAGCTTCGGTGGTGTATTTAGCCCCGGTACATTTTCGGCGCAGAGTCACTCGACTAGTGAGCTATTACGCACTCTTTAAATGGTGGCTGCTTCTAAGCCAACATCCTAGTTGTCTAAGCAACTCCACATCCTTTTCCACTTAATACACACTTTGGGACCTTAGCTGGCGGTCTGGGCTGTTTCCCTTTTGACTACGGATCTTATCACTCGCAGTCTGACTCCCAAGGATAAGTCATTGGCATTCGGAGTTTGACTGAATTCGGTAATCCGATGAGGACCCCTAGTTCAATCAGTGCTCTACCTCCAAGACTCTAACACTTGAGGCTAGCCCTAAAGCTATTTCGGGGAGAACCAGCTATCTCCAGGTTCGATTGGAATTTCTCCGCTACCCACACCTCATCCCCGCACTTTTCAACGTGCGTGGGTTCGGGCCTCCATTCAGTGTTACCTGAACTTCACCCTGGACATGGGTAGATCACCTGGTTTCGGGTCTACGACCACGTACTAAACGCCCTATTCAGACTCGCTTTCGCTACGGCTCCGCCTCTTCAGCTTAACCTCGCACGGGATCGTAACTCGCCGGTTCATTCTACAAAAGGCACGCCATCACCCGTTAACGGGCTCTGACTATTTGTAGGCACACGGTTTCAGGATCTCTTTCACTCCCCTTCCGGGGTGCTTTTCACCTTTCCCTCACGGTACTGGTTCACTATCGATCACTAGGGAGTATTTAGCCTTGGGAGATGGTCCTCCCGGATTCCGACGGAATTTCACGTGTTCCGCCGTACTCAGGATACATTCAAGAGAGAACGAAGTTTCGACTACGGGGTTGTTACCCTCTGTGACGAGCCTTTCCAGACTGCTTCGTCTACCTCGTTCCTTTGTAACTCCGTATAGAATGTCCTACAACCCCAAGAGGCAAGCCTCTTGGTTTGGGCTAGATTCCGTTTCGCTCGCCGCTACTCAGGAAATCGCATTTGCTTTCTCTTCCTCCAGGTACTTAGATGTTTCAGTTCCCTGGGTCTGTCTTCCTTACCCTATGTATTCAGGTAAGGATACCATACCATTACGTATGGTGGGTTTCCCCATTCGGAAATCTTCGGATCAAAGCTTACTTACAGCTCCCCGAAGCATATCGGCGTTAGTCCCGTCCTTCATCGACTCCTAGTGTCAAGGCATCCACCGTGCGCCCTTTCTAACTTAACCAAACTAAAATTAAAAAATATGAGCTACACTGTTATCTAGTTTTCAAAGAACATAC
>NZ_JABUAE010000107.1 GCF_013314535.1 Bacillus sp. Xin1
GTTCGCCATTTACATTACCTCCCCATGAATCATGAAATTTGAGCATATATCTTACTTTCTTTCTCTAGAAATTTTTCAATTACATGCAACATTTTCAAACTCACTTCTTCTGCGTCACTCCGTTGTTTAAATTCATACACGCCCTCTTGAAAATCAAACCTTTTAGGTAATAACCTCATGAGAGTTTCCATTGAATCTTTATTTCGTAGGAAATCCATTCTTCTTTTCTCTTCTAAGCTAAGAATTGACACATTCCATTTGGAGTTTACTATCCAACTCGTTAAAAAATCTCTTCGACTTGTATAAAGAACCGGATCATACTTTTTTACAAGTTCTTGTATACGTGATTCAAACAATGGATCCTCATATTTCACTTTCACATGAACTTCATAAGGCGAAAGAGAACCTTTATTCACTTTGATCTGCGTTGCAACTTGATAATTCATAGCTGTAACCTCCAGATTTAGATTCTAAGACCGAAAAAAATAAGCATTCCATGTATGCTTACTGTGTTGTAACCTATGCATCTTTTCTACGATTTTTGGGTGGATTCTGATTGGTATTTTGCCCTTCATTCTTATCTTTACGTTTGTTTCGCAAGCCTTCTCCTGTATTTTGTCCAAGCTGATAAGAACGTCTTGTCTTTTGTACGGTTGGAGAATTATGAAATGCATTAGATAGACGATCCTTTGCATATTGCCCAATCGTACGGTTTTCTCTTTGCGGTGCTGGAATATCTTCTGTAGAAGCTGGTGCCGTATCTACCGGACGAGATGAACCAGAAAAGCTTTCACCACTTGAAGCTGTTCCGCTATGACTTGGTTGAGACGGTTCTGATACGCTTGATGGTGCTTCTCCACCACTAGACTGAGATCCACCTGTTGCATTGGATGGTGCTCCACTACTACTTGGTTGTGATCCTCCTGATACACTTGATGGTGCTCCACTACTACTTGGCTGGGATCCTCCTGATACACTTGATGGTGCTCCACTACTACTTGGCTGGGATCCTCCTGATACACTTGATGGTGCCCCGCTACTACTTGGTTGAGATCCTCCTGATACACGTAATGGCGCACCGTTATTACCATTCACACGAGTTGGATTCTCACTTGCATTCTTCTTATTTTGAGAAGGTGTAATCCCTTGCGTTTTGGAACCGTTCGCTCCTCCTGCTGTACTTTTTGTTAAATTAGCTGAAGATCCACGTTCTCCATTTTGAGCCTCTTTATCAAAACCGGATGATTTGATTTCATCTTGCAAGGACATTGCGCCGCCACCTGCCTCGCCTTGGGACGCTTGATTATTTTCTTTTCCATAACTGGATTGATCTATTTCATTTTGTAAAGACGCATTATCAGTTCCAGTTGCGCCTCCCTCGGCACCGCTTTGTTTTTCCTTACTTTCCGTTCCATTTTCCTTACCTTTTTGTTCTTTAGATTGCTTCTGATTTTCTTGTTCACTACCGTTTGTTTTCCCTGCATTCTTATACCCACTTGCCATACCTACGGCACCTGCACCGACTTGTAATGCGCCACTTCCTACCTGTTTGAACATACCAGCCGCTTTGGATGCCATATTACTAGTTGCTTTACTAAGCCCTTTTCCAAGTGCGTATCCACCGGCAACGACTCCCCAACCATTTTTCAGTCCTGCGTCAATACCAAAAAGACGTTCACAAATGACGGGACCATCTACAACCGCAAGGCTTAAACAAATTAAAGCCATGACATAAGCGATTCCATTTACATGTTCATGAATATAGTTCATACCAATGAGATAGAGCTTTAATGAAAGGAAAATCATAATCATGATAAGAAACGCATTTAAAATATTCATCAGAATATGCTTTGTTTTTTGTCCATTTGCCACATCTGCCGGTGCAACTAAGTTTGCTAGAATGTAGCTGAAAGCTAGTTCAAAGCACAATTTTCCAAGTTTGATTGCTGTAAATAGTAATGTCATCCCAATTACGAATAATGAGGAAGCGATTTTCCAGAACTCCCAGTCCCAGCGATAATATTTATCTGGCCAAAAATCAAACCAACCATTTTTCAAGTCTATCAGTACTTCTTTTCCATCTGGAGCAACACTAAGTTTTTTTTCTAAGATTTTTTGTCCATCATCAGTTAATTCTTTATCCTTACTAATTTTAAATTCTTTATCAATTTTTTCTAAAATATCGATTCTTCTAATGTTCTCTTGTGGAATTTTATTAGGCTCTTTCAGTTTTGTAGTTTTCCATTCTCCTATATCAAATTGCGCTACATCTGTAAGACCCTCTTTTATAATCTTTTCACTTGTAGTTCCATCCCCTTTGAGATCTACTGCCTTAATTGCCTTATCTGTAAATTTATCCGCTTGCATCATCGCCGTACTTAGTAGCACAATTACACCCATACTGATAAAGACGTTCACTGCAATCTGTTCACGATTTGTTTTCCGATTGAATATTAACGTGTATCCGATATAAATGAGCGAAAACGCAAATAACACATAAAAGAGAGGCTGAAAGTCTCGCACAAAAGATTGTATTTCTTCTGAAGCAAACAATGTTTTGACTAACAAAATTTTATCTGTAATCCCCTCTAATGCATCCACCAGATACGATAACCCTAAAATAATCATCCAACCAATCGAACGGAGAATATAATTCGTAAACCCACCAATTTCTAAGTACTCACTAAATGTTTTTAGTATTTCTAAGACTTTCTCATCATTCATGGTTTCACCCGCTTTCTCTTAGGCTTCAAATACTTCTTGTATCGTCATATCAAGATATTCATCCAATTCGTCTACTCGTATCACAATGGGAGCTTCATCAGCTTCTCCCGGTTGTAACACTACAACGCCATTTCTAAGTCCAATCATCACTTCTCTCCCCGCCATTACTTGATTCCCGTAAACTTGTAAAATTTGTTGTAAGGAATT
>NZ_JABUAE010000108.1 GCF_013314535.1 Bacillus sp. Xin1
ATATAAAAGATATAAATAATCATGGATCATCCCTATTGCCGTATATTCGCTTAATTCTCTTTTCTTCTTTTGTAAAAGAAGTTGACGCATTTTAAACATAGTAGAGGAACATAGGAAAATAGCGATTAGCTTTCCATATAATTGGCATTCTAATCGTTCTTGTTTTACATTACGATAATGGTCTATTTTGAAGAGTGATTTCCACGTTTTAAAGACAATCTCTATTTGCCAACGCAAAGTATATAACTCATGTACCTGTTCCATCGGAACCCATTCCCAAGGTGTATTCGTCACGTACACGTTTAATCCCGCTGCCATTTTACTTTTCTGTGAGTACGTTCTATTTTTGGATTTTTCTTTTTCCGCGATCTTCGCTCGTCGTTTTTGAAGTTGTTTTTCTGTTAATCGATTAAAAATAACACGGGCAAATAGTTGTTGTTTGTCACCAATATAAGCATGTTTTAATTCAAATGTTTCTCCAGGCTGTAGTTGTTTCAAAATCTGTTTCACATCGATTTGTATGTATTCCGATTGTTTCTTAATTACGCCATTTTTAAAGTATTCTGGGTTTGGATTTTTCATATATACATTCGTATTTAATTTTAAACGAGAAATATAGTATGTACCTCGTTGATCCATTTGATCTAAGTCCTCCAATGAAAAATAACCCAAATCACGAATACATAAATCTCCTGGTCGTAAGGTATCTAAGCACTCTGTACCAAATGTTTTGTCATTATTTTTCCCTGGTCCAACTTGAAAGTTAAGAAATTCCCCACTGTGCAGATCATATTCTAATTGAATTTTGATTCCGGCTGTTTGGGCGCATCCTCCAGAGCCTGGATATACATTTTCTAAAGCATTTGGCACTTGAAATACGGTGGCATCTAGGATACGGATTCGTTGAAAATAAGAGAAAAGCTGGTTAGAAATTTGCGTTTGTTCACATACTTTTTGTTGTAAGAGTAAAGAAAAAATATTTTGTAAAAACAAAATTGCTTTCGCATTTAAACGTTTATTTAAGCCTTCAGGGCTAAGTAAAGTACCAGTAGCTGCAATGGAGCCTACTACATAATCGGACTAAGGGATCACTTGCCACCTGTTGACTAATCCAAATACACATAGTAGCTAAGTCTGACCCAGAAAACTTACGTTTTCTCTTTATAAATCCAATTTCTCTTGCAAGTTCTTCTAAGAATACAGGTGTAACATATCGTTGTAATTCTTCCGCAAATGATTGTAATTCATCTTGAATCGAAAAATGCATAAGAAAACGTCATCCTTTCTAATTTAGTTTATTTAGAAAGGATAACGTTTTTTTGTATTTGAGGGGATTAAAATCTCTTAAGCTGATGGGCATGTATAGTGACCCCTATTAAAACTAAAAATAGCACGTTAATAATTAATCTTTTTATTAGCTTTTACTCTTATCGTCTCTACTTCTGAATACGATTTTTCTACAACTCCTAGACCTGGAACATTATCCATTAAAATGTTTTTAATATCAAAACGCAATATACCAAAAGTATTTTCTTTCAATGGCAGTTCTTTATAAATAGAATCATCAACAATAATTAATTTAGACTGTATTTTTTGTCCTTGTCCTACACCAATACCTAATTCACCTTCTCCTCTTGTTACAGGAATTATATAATTTTCAACCTTTATATCTTCACTAGAAATGTCTTTTCCATGCACAACACTTTTTTCTTTTGTAATTGATGGTAAAGAATGAATTGGTTCTGTAACACGTGGACCTATTGATTTTTGTAACATCTTTTCCTGTATTAATTTTTCAGCTGTAGTTTTATTCAAAATTCTTAAATTTGTATTAAAATTATCACATAATTGTTTTTCATTATCCTTACATAAAATTTTTTCTTTATAGTACGTAGAAGAAGCTAATTTAGACTTATATTCTTCTATTACTTTTTCTACTTGTTGTTGATTTCCAGATACAAGTAATATATTTGGTTTATTTTGATAGACAAAATATCCTGCTCCTATTATGAATAAAACACTACAAAAAAATAGAAATTTTCTCATTAATTAAAATTCCTCCTGTTTAAAAGTTACAATAAATAAAATTTCCATATGAATGAATTTTATCAGTACGTTTCCAAGTATAGAGATTGTTTCTTAACAAAAAATGAGGAGATTTCTTAAGTTTTTCTTAACAAATACTTTCATATGGTATATAAAAAAGAACTCTTGTTATTAAACTGCACGGGTATGACAACCAAAACGGGATTATCAGGACATATGCAAATATATTCCAATCATTATCAATGAAAACAGTAAATATATGATATTTTAAATAGGATTCTAACAAAACGAATGTTTAAGTTACATTAATGCCTTAAAAACTATGAAAATTGCTGAGTGGCTCAAAAAAGAAGGAATGGTTGCCATAGGCCTATATAGAAATTTTTAATCATCCTGCAAATTGGCCAATGGCCCCTATTTTTCAAAAATCAGCTGAAATAGCAAAGGAGAGAAAATGGGATGTATATTCTATTCAAAGAGGTGGGCATTGGGTTATGCAAACAAACCATAAAGAATTAGCTCGTATTTTAGAAAGATGTAGTTAATAACATAAAAAGAATGTACATAAGAAATTTGCTTAGCGTATATTTTCATTAAAATGCTGGTGGTACGTCTATTATAGATAATATTAAACCGGAAAAATCGCTAAACTTGACTGAAGTAGTTATTAAAAATAATCGTTGGACTTATATAGTCTTAAAGGCTAAGGTATCTATGAAGATAAATTCTCACCGTTTGTAAAGGCTGTTCCAACTAATTAATAATTAAGAAGACTATCCCTGATATTATCCCCTTTAGGTAGACGGTGTAAAAAGACCATGTACATACATGGA
>NZ_JABUAE010000109.1 GCF_013314535.1 Bacillus sp. Xin1
ATTCGCCATTTACATTACCTCCCCATGAATCATGAAATTTGAGCATATATCTTACTTTCTTTCTCTAGAAATTTTTCAATTACATGTAACATTTTCAAACTCACTTCTTCTGCGTCACTCCGTTGTTTAAATGCATACACTCCCTCTTGAAAATCAAATCTTTTAGGTAATAACTTCATGAGAGTTTCCATTGGATCTTTATTTCGTAGGATATCCATTCTTTTTTCCTCTTCTAAGCTAAGAAATGACACATTCCATTTGGAGTTTACTATCCAACTCGTTAAAAAATCTCTTCGACTTGTATACAGAACCGGATCATACTTTTTTACAAGTTCTTGTATACGTGATTTAAACAATGGATCCTCATATTTCACTTTCACATGAACTTCATAAGGTGAAAGAGAACCTTTATTCACTTTGATCTGCGTTGCAACTTGATAATTCATAGCTGTAACCTCCAGATTTAGATTCTAAGACCGAAAAAAATAAGCATGCCATGTATGCTTACTGTGTTGTAACCTATGCATCTTTTCTACGATTTTCGGGTGGATTCTGATTGGTATTTTGCCCTTCATTCTTATCTTTTCGTTTGTTTCGCAAGCCCTCTCCTGTATTTTGTCCAAGCTGATAAGAACGTCTTGTCTTTTGTACTGTTGAAGAATTATGAAATGCATTAGAGAGACGATCCTTTGCATATTGACCAATCGTACGGTTTTCTCTTTGCGGTGCCGGAATATCCTCTGTAGAAGTTGGTGCCGTATCTACCGGACGAGATAAACCAGAAGAGCTTTCACCACTTGAAGATGTTCCGCTATGACTAGGTTGAGATGGTTCTGATACGCTTGATGGTGTTCCGCTACTACTTGGTTGAGATCCGCCTGATACACTTGATGACGCTCCACTACTACTTGGTTGAGATCCGCCTGATACACTTGATGACGCTCCACTACTACTTGGTTGAGATCCGCCTGATACACTTAATGGCGCACCGTTATTACCATTCACACGAGTTGGATTCTCACTTGCATTCTTCTTATTTTGAGAAGGTGTAATCCCTTGTGTTTTGGAACCATTTGCTCCTCCTGCTGTGCTTTTTGTTAAATTAGCTGAAGATCCACGTTCTCCATTTTGAGCATCTTTATCAAAACCGGATGATTTGATTTCATCTTGCAAGGACACAGCGCCGTTACCTGCCTCGCCTTGGGACGCTTGATTATTTTCTTTTCCATAACTGGATTGATCTATTTCATTTTGTAAAGATGCATTATCAGTTCCAGTTGCGCCGCCCTCGGCACCGCTTTGTTTTTCCTTACTTTCCGTTCCATTTTCCTTACCTTTTTGTTCTTTAGATTGCTTCTGATTTTCTTGTTCACTACCACTTGTTTTCCCTGCATTATTATATCCACTTACCATACCTGTGGCACCTGCACCGACTTGTAATGCACCACTTCCTGCACGTTTCATCATGCCACCAACTTTTGATACCGTACCACTTGTCGCATTCTTTAATCCTTTTCCAAGTGCGTATCCACCGGCAACGACTCCCCAACCATTTTTCAGTCCCGCGTCAATACCAAAAAGACGTTCACAAATGACGGGACCATCTACAACCGCAAGGCTTAAACAAATTAAAGCCACGACATAAGCAATCCCATTTACATTTTCATGAATATAGTTCATACCAATGAGATAGAGCTTTAATGAAAGGAAAATCATAATCATGATAAGAAACGCATTTAAAATATTCATCAGAATATGCTTTGTTTTTTGTCCATTTGCCACATCTGCCGGTGCAACTAAGTTTGCTAAGATATAGCTGAAGGCTAATTCAAAGCATAGTTTTCCTAATTTGATTGCTGTAAATAGTAATGTCATCCCAATTACAAATAAAGAAGAAGCAATTTTCCAGAACTCCCAGTCCCAGCGATAATATTTATCTGGCCAAAAATCAAACCAACCATTTTTCAAATCTATAAGAACTTCTTTTCCATCTGGTGCAACACTAAGTTTCTTTTCTAAAATTTTTTTCCCATCGTCAGTTAGTCCTTTATCCTTACTAACCTTAAAATCTTTATCGATTTTTTCTAAAATATCTATTCGTCGGATATTTTCCTGCGAAATTTGATTTGTTTCTTTTAACTTGGTTGTTTTCCATTCTCCTATATCAAACTGTGCTACATCTGTAAGACCCTCTTTTATAATCTTTTCACTAGTAGTTCCACTTCCTTTGAGATCCACTGCCTTAATTGCCTTATCTGTAAATTTATCCGCTTGCATCATCGCCGTACTTAGTAACACAATTACACCCATACTGATAAAAATATTCACCGCAATCTGTTCGCGATTTGTTTTCCGATTGAATATCAGTGTGTATCCAATATAAATAAGCGAAAACGCAAATAACACATAAAAGAGAGGCTGAAAGTCTCGCACAAAAGATTGTATTTCTTCTGATGCAAATAACGTTTTGACTAACAAAATTTTATCTGTAATTCCTTCTAATGCATCCACCAGATACGATAACCCTAAAATAATCATCCAACCAATCGAACGAAGAATATAGTTCGTAAACCCACCAATTTCTAAGTACTCACTAAATGTTTTTAGTATTTCTAATACTTTCTCATCATTCATGGTTTCACCCGCTTTCCCTTAAGCTTCAAATACTTCTTGTATCGTCATATCAAGATGTTCATCCACTTCGTCTACCCGTATGATAATTGGTGCCTCACCGGTTCCACCTGGCTGTAACACTACAACACCATTTCTAAGTCCAATCATCACTTCTCTCCCCGCCATTACTTGATCCCCGTAAACTCGTAAAATCCGTTGTAAGGAATG
>NZ_JABUAE010000110.1 GCF_013314535.1 Bacillus sp. Xin1
ATTTAGAGATTACTTGCATTTATCTTGAAGTTTTTGCACCGGAACCCAAATTATATCATAGGTTAAAACTATAGTTATTATATAAATAATCAAATTGTTCTATTGATTGAAGTATCTTAGACTAGTATTTACACAGAAGGCTAAAATCTTATTAAAATTTGTAGTTCCAAAAGTTAAAAATCTTTCAACTGTGTAAAATTTTGAGGAGGTTAATAGGATGAGTAATCAAAGAACAGATATTGTCAATTATAGCGAGTTTCTAAAAAAGAGTAGGAAGCCTGCCATTCGAGCATGTTCTTGGAAATGGAAAGATATTTATCCCTTGCTTAATGAATCTGTATCAGAAGATTTTCTTGAAAGTGGACGTGGAACTTTATCCCTCATTCATAAGGATACTGGAGGTGCATATGGCACTTCCTCAACAATGAATGTAGTAGTACAAATTTTCAAACCTGGTGAGCATAATAAGGCTCATCGTCATACGAATGTGGCTTTAAACCTAGTATTTCAGGGAGAGGGTTTTAGTATTGTAGATGGAGAGAAAATAGAATGGGAAAAAGGTGATTTATTCCTAGCTCCTCCATGGTCTGCTCATGAGCATTGCAATACTTCAGAAACAGAGGATGCGATCCTTTTCACTTTTCAGGATGTGCCGGTCCTTACTTCAATGGGCACATGGTTTTTAGAAGAACCCATAGGGAGTACTCCCCGCCACGTCTTAAAACAAAATATACAGACAGAGAAAAAATAGAAGGTATTAACTAGTACTTTTTATATTTGATCTCACATACAAAATAGTTCTTTCTATATATATCAATGCTGGAGGATAAAACAGATGAAAAATTTAAATGTAGCTATTCCAACCCCCTTTCAAGATGATGAGAGTTTGTATTTAGAAGGCTTTAATTCTATTGTTGAGTACTTAACAGGTAACGGAATAGAGTCTCTTCTTGTATCTGCTACTACAGGTGAACAAAATTCAATGAGTATTGAAGAGCGAATCCAAATTATCGATTATTTTAACCAACAAAACTTTAAACATGTTGAACTTATGTTTGGTGTATCAACTACAACAACAAAAAATGCAATAAGATTGATTAAAAAACTTGAGGAGTCTGTTTTCGATTCCATTCTAATTCAGTTCCCTCCATACATTCAGCCGACGCAAGAACAGGCTATTTCTTATATTAATGAGTTATTGCAGCATACCACAAAAAATGTTGTACTTTATAACAATCCTTTTCGAACAGGTTTTGAGCTAAGCGCTGAGTCATTTAGTACTCTTATTAATCAGAAGCACTCCAATCTGGTAGGCATGAAAGAAGAGAGTGATGCTAAACGTCATGAAAATACAACTTTACCAGATGAATTTATCATGTTTGCTGGGGGAGATGTAAACCTTATAGAAAAGATAATGAATGGGTGTAATGGACTTTCTAGTATGGTAGGAAATGTTTATCCAAAAGAAATTCAACAAATTTTCAATGACTTATTAACGAATAAACCAGTGGACCTTCGAAAAATAAACCAATTAATTAATAAGGTTACAAGTGGTCAAGCTGTTATAAACATTAAGAATCACTACAATTCTCTAGGCATAAAAGTAGGTACTTGTCGTTCTCCTATTCGGTAATAGTACTATTTCACGGGTTTCCTCATTTTAATGAAAAAGTCCTAAGGTAATCGCCAAGCAGAAAAAATAATTCAATTATTCTTTCTGCTTGCGGATACCATTACTAAACAATATGGAGGGTCTATAGCTATCATGAGCATTTTACATCAAATGGAAAAACAAAAACTGGATATAAAGACTAAAAGAGGATTACTTATTGCAGGTGTTATTTTAATTGGAGCAAATCTCAGAGCCCCAATAACATCAGTAGGCCCACTATTATCTTCTATTCGTGATAGTTTGGGTATATCTAATACATTAGCAGGGACTATTACTACAGTACCGTTACTTACATTCGCATTTTTATCCCCATTTGCTCCTAAGTTAACTCGTCGTTTTAGCATGGAATTTACGCTATTTATTTCCTTAATCTTATTAATAGTTGGAATTGGAATACGTTCTCTTGGTGGAGTAGGAACGTTATTTATAGGAACTGTTTTAATTGGTTCATCGATTGCAATTGGTAATGTATTATTACCGAGCCTTATTAAACATAACTTTGCACAAAATATAGGTATGATGACAGGCATTTATGCTGTTTCTATGAATTTATTTGGAGCTATTGGATCTGGAATAAGTATCCCCATTTCTTCGTCGTTAGGTTTAGGATGGTCAGGATCCCTCGGATGCTGGGGAACCTTATCTCTTCTCACTATTTTCTTTTGGCTACCACAATTACGGAATTACCACAAATCTATGGACTTTTTACAAACAGAAAAGAAAGAAATTTCCATCAACTTGTGGCGTTCTAAGCTAGCGTGGAACGTAACATTGTTTATGGGGGCTCAATCCTTAATCTTTTATACAGTGATTGCATGGCTTCCTGAAATACTTGAATCAAAAGGGTTAGGCATTAATGAAGGAGGATGGATGTTATCTTTAATGCAACTTTCTATGCTTCCTGTTACATTTATTGTCTCTATTTTAGCTGGGCGTTTAGGAAAGCAACACGTGTTAGTAAGTATTTCAGTTATTTTGCTTATTGCAGGTTTATTGGGAATTCTATATGGAGGCCCACTTCTTATTCCTTTGTGGATTATCATGATTGGAGTTGGAGTTGCCTTTAGCTTAGCAATGATGTTTTTTAGTTTACGTACCAAAAATATTCAGGAAGCTGCAGAACTATCCGGTATGGCTCAATCATTAGGG
>NZ_JABUAE010000111.1 GCF_013314535.1 Bacillus sp. Xin1
GCCCAAGGAAAAGACATAAATGATCTTCCTTATAGAGCTAAATGGTTTCCATTCGCTCCTATAATTTCAATAGTACTATGTATTGTTGTTATATTAGGACAAGAATATGAAAATATTGTGAAAATGAACGTTTCATGGGTTGATTTATTTGCGACATATATTAGTGCAATTTTATTTTTATGTATTTGGTTGGGTTACAAGATAAAATATAAAACTAAAATTGTTGATCTTAAGCAATGTGATTTTAATTAAGAATTTTCTTTTTGAAAATTTATTTATAATACTCAACATTTAAACTTAGGAGGAATTTTATCATGTTATTAATCGGCACAGAAGTATTACCATTTGAAGCGACAGCTTACCAGAATGGTGAATTTATTGATGTTACAGAAAAAAACTTCAAAGATAAATGGAGTGTAGTTTGCTTCTATCCTGCTGACTTCACATTCGTATGCCCTACTGAACTTGAAGATTTACAAAATCAATATGCAACTTTAAAAGAACTTGGAGTTGAGGTATACTCTGTTTCAACTGATACTCACTTTACTCATAAAGCATGGCATGATAACTCAGAAACTATTAATAAAATTAAATATATTATGATTGGTGATCCGACTCGAAAAATTTCTAGTAATTTCAATGTATTGATTGAAGAAGAAGGCCTTGCTGCACGTGGCACATTTATTATTGATCCAGATGGTATTATTCAATCTGTTGAAATTAGCTCTGACGATATCGGTCGTGATGCAAGTATCCTTGTAAACAAAGTAAAAGCTGCACAATACGTCCGTAATAATCCAGGCGAAGCTTGCCCAGCTAAATGGAAAGAAGGCTCTGCAACACTCAAACCAAGCCTTGACCTTGTAGGTAAAATCTAATAAATAAACAAAAAGAAATACAATTTAAGGAGTAAGACACAATGTTACTAGATGCGGATATCAAAGGACAATTAGCCCAATATCTTCAACTGATGGAAAGGGATGTATTATTAAAAGTTAGTGCAGCATCTGATGACACATCTAAAGATATGCTAGCTCTTGTAGATGAATTAGCAGCAATGTCATCAAAGATTAAGGTAGAAAAAATAGAATTAGAAAGAACACCAAGTTTTAGTATAAACCGTGTCGGTGAAGATACAGGAGTAGTTTTTGCAGGTATCCCTCTAGGACACGAATTTAATTCTCTAGTTCTAGCTTTACTACAAGTTAGTGGCCGCACTCCAAAAGTTGAGCAAAAAGTCATTAACCAAATTAAAAATATTCAAGGTGAATACCGCTTTGAATCTTACATTAGCTTAAGCTGCCACAACTGTCCCGATGTTGTACAAGCACTGAACTTAATGAGCGTTTTAAACCCCCATATTAAACATACTATGATTGACGGCGCTGCATTTAAGGAAGAAGTTGAAAATAAAGACATCATGGCAGTACCAACAGTATTCTTAAATGGTCAAACATTTGGAAGCGGACGTATGGTGATTGAAGAAATTCTTACAAAACTAGGAGTTGGCCCAGATTCTTCGGGATTTGCTGATAAAGATCCATACGATGTTCTTGTTGTTGGTGGTGGCCCTGCTGGTGCAAGTGCAGCAATCTATGCAGCACGTAAAGGTATCCGCACTGGTATCGTTGCTGAGCGCTTCGGTGGTCAAGTAATGGATACTATGGGCATTGAGAACTTCATCAGTGTAAAACGTACCGAAGGTCCTAAGCTAGTAGCAAGCCTTGAAGAGCACGTAAAAGGTTACGACATCGACGTAATGAATTTACAACGTGCGAAGCGTCTAGAAAAGAAAGGCTTAATCGAAGTAGAACTTGAAAACGGTGCAGTTCTAAAGAGTAAGAGCGTAATCGTTGCTACCGGTGCACGTTGGCGTAATGTTGGTGTACCTGGTGAAGCTGAGTTTAAAAACAAAGGTGTAGCATACTGCCCACACTGTGACGGCCCATTATTCACTGGAAAAGATGTGGCAGTTATCGGTGGTGGTAACTCTGGCGTTGAAGCAGCAATTGATTTAGCAGGTATCGTAAAACACGTAACTATTCTTGAGTTCATGCCAGAACTAAAAGCTGATGCTGTATTACAAGATCGTCTGTACAGCTTACCAAACGTAACTGTATTAAAGAACGTTCAAACGAAAGAAATTACTGGTAGTGACAAAGTAGAAGGTATTTCTTACATCGATCGTGAAACTGAAGAAGTTCACCATATCGAATTACAAGGTGTATTCGTTCAAATCGGTCTTGTACCAAACACAGACTGGTTAGGTGAAACAGTTGAACGTGTTCGTGGTGAAATTGTTTCAGACAAGCATGGCGCTACAAACGTACCTGGTGTATTTGCTGCGGGTGACTGCACAAATACACCATACAAACAAATCATTATTTCAATGGGATCAGGCGCAAACGCATCTCTAGGTGCATTTGATTACCTAATCCGTAACTAACAGCATAATTTGATAACAATTAGAAAGTATTAAATTTGTTAATAAAGAACCTATAACAATCCAATATATCCTATCCTTTAAACCAGATATATTACCAAGAAGGTATTATATCTGGTTTTCGTATGTATTATAAAAATGGTTCTGGTGCAAAAATCATTTGATAGAGGCATAGAAACCTGTATAGACTGTTCAATGGTAGATTATGATGCAATTCC
>NZ_JABUAE010000112.1 GCF_013314535.1 Bacillus sp. Xin1
AGCCAAGACTTCGGTTTCGTTTATATAAAGCATGAATGGTTTCGATGCCTTCCAAGGTACGGGAAGCGTGGCGAAGATTTTGAAATCCTGCGGATTTGGAAGAACGTCGCTTCACATGCCTATGGTCCTGTTCAATGAGATTGTTCAAATGCTTGATTGTACAATGAGTTGTATGTATATAAAAGCCTTGTTCCCTTAATTTGTTAAATGCACAAAGTAATGCTGGTGCTTTGTCTGTAGTGAGAACCGATGGTTCTCCAAAGATTTTGACCAATCTTTTCATAAAGGCATAGGCAGCCTGATGATCCCGTTTTTTACGAAGTTGAATATCCAATGTTTGCCCGTCTTTATCAATTGCATGATATAAATAACACCATTTTCCTTTGACTTTTATATAGGTTTCATCTAGTTTCCAAGATAATTGAACGTTTTTTATTTGTCTTCTTCCAAATTTGATAGATAAGATTTCCATATTCATGAACCCAGCGCATGATGGTTGTTGGGTGAACCAAAACACCACGCTCTTTCAAGATTTTAGATACATCACGATAACTTAAAGAAAAACGACAATAGTAGCCGACGGCTACCAAAATAATATCCTTTTTAAACTGTTTTCCTTTAAAATACCCCATATATCATGCTCCTGCTCACACTTTTTCTACAGGTTATCTTAGTTTAGAAATCTTTGCAACAGAACCCAACAGTTCCTTTATAAACAAGCAATTTCGACTGTTTCTTTATAAAATACAACCAACAAGAAAAATATTACATTCGTAACATTTTTATCCTTTCTTAATATATCCCACTTCAAAAATTCACATACATAATGTACTCTAGATATAAGGGTTAGTTTTTTCCTTTAGGGCAAGGCTGGTTTCAGTCTTGTTTTTTTGTTTGCAATTTTTTTGGTACAATTTTTTCGAGATTCTATGTATAAAGGAGTTTAAAAGGAAAAGTGGATATGAGATTACTACATGACATGATAGAAGACCAAAGAAAAGAGTTGAGCTATCTTATAGAAAAATATGGATTTAGCCATCAAAAAGTAATTGATTTTAGTCAAAAATTAGACCTTTTAATCTATGAAGCAATGGGGATATATCGATTAGATCACAAAATTAGAATGCAAAAAGAATCCTTTCAATAAGGATTCTTCTTTTTTAGTGTTTTCTGCTCTTGATTATTGGGTGTTTGTTCATCCCATTCTTTTTCTATTTTTCGAAACCATTTACCATTTTTACTTAAATAATATCTTTTTACTTCCCCAAATGGAATCCAAATTTCACGTTCTTCGATTCGATCCATTACTTCACCAAGAATCTCATCATGTTCGTATTTTTTAGGTCTTCTATGATTCAGTTGTACAAATTTTGTATATGGGGTTTGTGTACATGCCCATCCCCCAAAAAGGGGGAATAAGACAGAAAACACCAATCAATAAACCATCAGCGTAACCAAAAGGTAAAAGATTTATATTGTGACAAATTATTTTTGAGACAGAATTTAGTTACATCTAAATTCAATACGATCTAGGCTAGAATGTAAAAAGAAATAATGTAACAAAAACGACCATTTTTGTTACATTCACTTTAATAATATGCTACACCTAAGTCCACTGGTATAACATTTTTAAACTTATTTAGAATTAATACCAGTATAAATTTTATCAATACCTAGATATATTTATAAAATTTATACTCTAGTAAACTATGTTTTTAAAAGGAGTAGATATTAATGAACATTAAGAAGTTAGAATTAATAGCAGATGTGTTACCTGGCCATCCATTTAGTACTGAAAATATGCCAGAGGGAACAAGGCATCTACAATGGGAAATTGGAGCTATTGGAGATTTAGAAGCGATTAGCTTTGACGTTATTGAAGATATATTCGGTGGAGTTGATTGCATTATTTTCAAACATGTTTTACATAAGAATCGAACAGAGGTGGTGAGGAAAAAAAGTCTATATATTGAAAATGTAAAAAATGCACCATCTAAAGTTAAAATACAAGTTTATGCAATAATTTACGAATAAACAAGTTATACATACCCAAAAAATTACATTTTCTCAATACCTATTTGTTTCTATTAGTTATATATTTTAGTTAGGTTACAGTAGTAACCTAACTAAAATATATTAAGCAAAGGGGACTGTAATATGGAAACAAAAGCACAACAATTAGTAGCAACGGTATTATCTCAACCAAAACCTTTAGATGGACAAAAAAACCGCTCAAGTGGGAACTTTAGTACCGAGAGCCTTCCTTCAGGTACACAATATTTAAAGTGGGAAATTGAGGGGGGAGGAAATCCAGATTTTGTTAGCTTCAATGTTATGAAAGATGTATCTGCTGGTACAGATCCCGTTGTTTTTCACGATGTATTAAGCGGTAATAGAACAAATGTAGTATCAGCAAGATCATTGTATATTGCGAATCCTAAAAATGCATCTGAACCATTTACTGTAAGTGTATACGCCATTTTTTAATACAAAAGGAAAGGGACTCTTTATCAGTCCTTTTCCTTTTTATTTATCACGAGGTAGTTATTTTTAACTGAAAAATCACTGATAGACATAAAATACAGCCTTTGACCCATTTTTG
>NZ_JABUAE010000113.1 GCF_013314535.1 Bacillus sp. Xin1
ATTTTTGCTGGCAACATGAACTTACAACCATTTTTATATGCTGTGCACCCAAAAAATGTTTTTCGGTGAAGAATGTCCCCTTTTTTACATGCTGGACACTTGCCAAGAGACATCTCTTCTGTCGTTGGGAACTGAAATTGCACCTTTCCTTCTCGCAATACCAAATAAGCTGAGAACTCTTTCTCACCAGATTTAAATCCCTTCAATAAATCCGTTTTCTTACTTTCAAACAGCTTTTTGACCTGCGCTTCTGGAATGGATTTTTCTTTAATTTTCTTCGGCATACGAATCTCACATTCTGGGTAATTACTACACCCATAGAAATTTCCTTTATGAAGGATTTTTCCTTTTCTACATGGGCAACGACACACTTCAATTTGTTGATTCCAATTCCGAATCATTTCGTCCGCTACTTTTTCATCCGTTTCTCCTAATTTTTCAACTGTATCTTTTACAAATGTATTCGTTTGTTCTACAAACTCACCGTATGGCATTTCTTTCTTTTCGATCATATGAATCATCCCTTCCATTTCAGCCGTATAAGCTGGATTTTTGATTTCATCTATTGGAAATTTCTCTACAAATGCACGACCAATTTTCGTTGTACGAATTTGACCGTTAGTAACCGTGATATAATTTCTCGTTGCGAGTTTTGGAATAAAGGTCTCTTCTGTCGCAACCGTTCCAATCCGCTTTCCTTTCATTAACTCTTTTAAATGGTCATCGTCCAACTTACGACCGGCGGTCTCCATAAACGTTAGAATGGAGCTTTCCGTATGAAATGCTGGTTTCTTTGTTTTCGACTGCATTAAGTCATGTTTTACGATTTGAAATGAGTCCCCTTCATACAAAAAAGGGATTTGAAAGCTTTCCACAGAACCTTCTTCCATGTCCTCATGAAATACGCTTAAAAATCCCTTTTCCTGCAAAACTTTCTCTTTCGTACTGTATATATTTTCGTCAACATCCATAAACTGTGCCTCACGTACCAAATAAACAGCCGGTGGCATAAAATTCTCAATAAATCGTTTCACAATGAGGTCATATAATTGAATTTCTAATGGTTTTCTATTGGTCCCGTCATATGGTTTTGTTGTCGGGATGATGGCAAAGTGACTATCTACAAGCTCATCGTTAAATGTGGCATGTTTTTCTGTAATGGTATGCGTATCTACAAGTTGCACCAACTCCGCATAATTGGTAGACTGCAAAGCCTGGAATACTTCTTGTACTCTGCCTACCTTTTCTGTTGGCAAATGCCTGGACGATGAACGAGGATAGGAAATCCATCCTTCCTCATATAAACTCTGAATATGTTTTTTAGCGGTTTCTGCACTTACCTTTAATTTCGCATGAGCATCTTTATACAAATCCGTCAGGTTATATAACAATTTTGGTTTCTTTTTTCTCGTATTCTCTTTAAACTCTGTTACTGTTAGTGCTGTACCAACTAATTTTTCACCAAGCTTTTGTAAGGGAGCTGGATCTAATAACTGATCTTCTGTCTTCATAACCGCTTCTAATCCATTCTCTGTGATGAGTTTTAGATTGTAGTAGGTTTGTTCCTTATAATTCTCTATGGCTACCTCACGTTGCCAAATCTCATGTAACAGACACATTTGCACACGCCCCGTTGCCAATAAGAATTGATTTTTAGCAAGTTTCGTTGTACATCCTCTTGTCACATTGATTCCGAGAAGATAGTCTAGGTATTGCCTCGCTTTAGCGGAATTTGCAAGTCCGTCATAGTGTTCCCCTGGCTCTAATCGGTTCAACCCCGCCTCTAATTCTGCTGGCTCATACGAAGCAAGCCAGAGGCGAGATTGTCGTTTATTTACGCCCGCATATTCATACATTTCACGATAAATCAGCTCACCCTCACGGTCTCCATCACATGCGTTGACCACATGATCTACATCCTGGCGTTGCAACAAATCTACTAGAATATTGATTTGTTCGATATAATCTTGCTTCACTTTGTATTCTGGCTCTAACAAAAGAGGCAAATGTTCAAATTTAAATTCTTTGTATCTCTCATCTATTTCTTCTGGATGCTTCAGCTCCAATAAATGACCGGAACACCAACTAATAATGTACTGATGGTTCTCAAAGTACCCAAAATAAGGTTTGCTCCCCATATGTTTCTCTGCATTTCTAAAACGTGGTGATTTCAATAATTCGTATGCAACTTTCGGCTTTTCCGCAATAAATAATGTTTTTCCCATTACCCATTCCTCCTCATGTATGTAACATCTTTAATTTTGACGCTTGATTCTCCGCATTTTGAAGCGTTTCATCACACATTGCCCCATCCATAAACAAATGTTCAATGCCACGACTACAAGCAACATACAACCAGCAAATAGCCATGGATTCATGACATCTTTCTCCATTCCCAATCTTTCTGCAAAAACACATACATTTGCTTTTTCTCTGACAATATTTCACGTGCCATTTGAATTTTTTCCTTTGGAAAAGAAATAAAAATTAACTCTTCCGCATTTTTTGTTTC
>NZ_JABUAE010000114.1 GCF_013314535.1 Bacillus sp. Xin1
CTCAGCAGGTTTGTATTTACCTTTTGATTTACATCTCTGACATTCATAGTTATCACGCTTTAAAGCTTTTAATCTAAGCTGTCTCCACTCTTTAGACTTATAGAACTTCATGAGCTTATCTTCTCTTATGAGTTGAATGAGTTCTTCCTTTTCCACAACTATCACCTCACACTTCAGTAATAACTTTTATGAGTAACAGTACCTAAACCTTTAACACTCTTATTCGGCTTATCATTATCCTTTACATCAATAGCTCCCATTTCAATTCTTTTATCACGATGTTGAATATCAAGACACTTCTCACAATAGAAAGTAGCAGAGATATCTATACCGAATTGTTTTTTATCAGCATAAAAAGAAGTAGTTTCACTATCTAATACTTGATACTTATGCTCACACATTACTCTCACCCCTTATCAATCTAATTCTTTAACTTCCCTTGCTTTGAGGAATTGAACCATGCTTAACAAACCAACTATCAATCCTGTACCACATCCGAGAAAGTAACTAAACCAATTCACCTAATCATTCCTTCCACAAAACAAAACACCCTATTGAGGATGCTTAATTGTTTGTAAATGTTTCTCTACTCGTTCATTACCTAGCTTCCAATACTCTTCATCCATTTCAAATCCAATGTAGTTACGATTCGTATTAATGCATGCGATAGCAGTTGTAAATGATCCCATGCAGTTATCTAATACTGTCTCGCCTTCTTTTGTATAAGTCTTAATTAGATATTCAAAAAGAGAAACTGGCTTTTGTGTTGGATGAAATGTTTTACTATCTCGCGGAAAATCTAAAATTGATTTAGGATAATTTGTATACTTAGTTACATGCACTTTACTTAACGATTCATTATTTCTCTTACCAAAGATTTTTAATTTCTTTCCTGTACTCTTCTTATAAATTGGTTTATCCAAAAGGATTAAGTCTTGAGGATAATATTTCGGTAACTTTTTATAAAATACTAATACATTTTCATGATTTTTCAATGGCATTCTATTTGCATTTGGGAATCCGGTTGTATGATTTCCCTTCTTCCAAATCCACTCATAACGAAATAACTTCATGTTAGAAGCAATTAATTTCGTTGTAAATGGCTGACTTGCCGTTAAAAGGATTGCTCCATTGTCCTTTATAATTCGCTCATATTGTTCCCATAACAAATCAAAAGGAATGATGCTGTCCCATTTACATGATGTAGTCCCATAAGGTAAATCACATAATATCATATCAATTGATTTATCCTCGATCATTTTCATTCCTTCCAAACAATCCATATTAAGAACTTGATTCAACAAATTTATAACCATCCTTTTTTACATAATAAAAAGGAGCAACCATACTTCTGCTACTCCTGCTATAAATACGGTAAATGAAGTTTTACTTTTAAAAAGTAGAAAACTGCTATTCACTAGAATAACAGCTTTTTAAAATAGACAAGTCGTGTTTGTGTATCGCATATTTCATTTAGTTTGGTTAAGGTGTTTTCACGCCTCTTTCAATCGCTAAACAATGTATTTCTTTCCCTGTTACTTGTGTCTCGATGTTAGCGACTGAAAGAAGAGCAAAAGCCCTTCCTTATTTTCAAAGCATGTCACGCAAATCGCTGTGAATTACATGAACCGGCAATCCATTCAACCCACAACCATCATCCATTTGGTAACGATCTATATAAACGTAGGTGTGAGTCGTGTTTTCCGCCACTCTCACAATACAAATATATCATGTTGAATCCAAAACAACCGGCACATTTCCTGCCAAAAGGCGGTCACGACTCTGCCAACTTTTTATTTTTTTGCAGTTCAAACTTTTTAATTTGGCCTGTAATTTCTACATTAATACCTAGTAATGTTTGATTCACCGTATTCATTTTCCTTTTTATCAGCCATTCAGGATATGCCAACTGCTCTAGTAACATTCTATAATAATTTGGATTTACTCTTAATACATCTGGATTTCCCTTTTGACGCATTTGGTATTTGACTAACTCACCTAATAACTCTTCACATACCATTTTCCATCCCTCTTTTCCCCCTTATTATGTGTAACTAATATACACAACACATAGATTGTTTTATAACCTCTAGTTACCCATATCTTATATTTTGTGTAACTGTCCCAATCGCTGAACCCTTTGGTATTCTTAACTTTATAAGGCTTTCTATTTTGAGTTACACAATACAATAATAATGGTTAATTATAAATAAAAAAGAAAAAGACCGCTTTCTATCGGTCCTTTCAAATTTCCTTATATTAATGCTCTCTATTAGGATCTATTTTTTCTAGGACCTACAATTAATTTGATCGCTGTTCTTTCTTGATTATCGATAGAAACCTCCTGAAACGCTGGAACAAGAACCAAGTCAATGCCACCAGGAGCTACAAAGCCTCTTGCAATAGCAATTGCTTTAATCGCTTGATTTAAAGAACCAGCTCCAATCACTTGGATTTCTACATTACCACTTGCTCTTAATACACCTGCAATTGCACCTGCG
>NZ_JABUAE010000115.1 GCF_013314535.1 Bacillus sp. Xin1
TGAATATGAATGTTCATAATTAACATATTTATTTTTCTCAATTTTATAAATTTATCTTCGAATTATACTTAATATGGAAGTCCAACATTAATTGAAGGATTTTGAGATAAGACATTTATCTTATATTCCTACTTAAAGGAGTGATTTGTGTATGACTTAAGAAGGTAATATGTATCTCTAGATGAATTAAGAAAAGACCTGGTATATGCTTTTTATCGTATTCATTAAAAAATATAATCAATATTTCTCTAAATAAGTATTCATTTAATAAATCTACTTGTGAAATTAGTGAGAAAATTAATATTTCGTATGAATGTTAGAACGGATCTGAATGAAAGGAATGATTTATATGAATAGAAGAAAGAATGGTAGATTACAAAAAACAAAGAAAGTATTTATAACCTCTGCTATTTTGACAACAACATTATTTACACCTATCGCTATAAATAGTTTGAATGTTTATGCTGAAACTGCACAAACTGCAACGCAATATGAACAGAGGGAGTTCGATCTTCCAGGTACAGGTAGTTTTTGGGGTGAAGCAAAAAGGGAAAGAAGAAATGAGCAAAAAAATTATATGCCAACAGGAATCTATGTAAAACCAAATGAACAGGTTACAATTGAAGTATCGGGAACGCAAAAGATTAGAGCGATTATTGGGACACATCAATATGATAAAGAATGGGGAAAAGAAATTGATCTTTCTCCTGGTTCTAATACTATCTCTTCTCCAAACGGCGGCGTATTAGGATTTGATAACTATCAAGATACAGGGACAGTTAAGGTGAAAGTAACACAAGGCGGTAGTCCTGTTCCATTCTTTGAATTAGGGAAGCATACGAAAGAAGACTGGATTGCCATGATGAATAAATATCCAGCTGCACATGCCGTACAATTGAAATCAGAACGAGCAGTACTTACTGTTACTCGTGATAGTGCCAATAAATATATTGTGAATCAGGATCCTGTGCCTCTATTAAAAAAATATGATGAAATGATTCGAGCGCAAGATAGGATATCGGGATTATCTGAAACAAATCCTAATCCGTTACATCGCTCAACTCGGCGCATTTGGGCATTTGTAGAAAACCCTAACGCAAAAAGTTGGGGTATGTATGCAAGTTGGGATGGAGCCGTATTTACTACTGCTGGTGAAGCAATCAAAAGTACTTTAAATGTAAATGATTTTGGATGGGGACAAATGCATGAAGCAGGACATGCAAGACAACAATACCCATGGACGTGGAATGACTTAAGAGGTATGGGTGAAGTAACTGTTAATCTATATTCTTTAGCTGCACAAAAGAAATTATTCCCAAATCAACCAACACGTTTAGAAACAGAGGGAGATTATAATAGAGCCTTTGCATATTTAAAACAAACGAATAAAGAATATAAAAATATTAACGACCTGTTTGTGAAACTTGTTATGATTTGGCAGCTTAATTTAGCATATGGCGATGACTTTTATCCAAATCTTCACAAACTATATCGAGAGTTACCAGAGAATCAACTTCCAAAAACGGACGAAGATAAAATACAAGCATTTATTTACAATACATCGAAGGTAGCAAAACAAAATTTACTTCCGTTTTTTGATAAATGGGGATTGAAAGCCACCCAAGAAACAAGACAAAAAGTAGAAGGTTTAAATAATCCAACATTAGTTGCACCTATATGGGAAGCGACGGATGCTAAACCTGTTAAACCACTTGCTGTATTGTCTAAAAAAATAATGAAGGCAAGTGCAAATAGTGAGGAATCATGGCATGATCCAGCAAGTAACGCAATTGATGACAATCCAAATACAATTTGGCATAGTCAATGGAGTACACCGAATCAATATCCATACAATTTAACGCTAGACCTCGGCAAAACACAAACTATTACCCTAATATCATGTCTTCCAAGACAAGATTGGTCAGAGAATGGTCGTATTTTAGGATACAATATTTATACAAGCATGGATGGCTCTAACTATCAAAAGGTATCGTCTGGAACATGGAAAAGTACTGGAGGAAAAGAATTTGCAATACTCGAACCTGTTTCTGCGAAATATGTAAAAATAGAAGTAACGAACGGAAAAAATGGATATGCTTCAACAGCTGAAGTAGATATCTTCGGATATTGATAGTTTGCACGTATGAATGAGCAGGTTCTGTTGCAAAGATTTATCAAATTTGGAAAGTGAAAAATAAATCTGCACGCTTATCTTGGCATTTGGATGAGACTTATATCAAAGTTAAAGGGGAATGGCGTTATCTCTATCGTGCAATTAATAAAGATGGACACACATTGGATATTCAACTTCGTAAAAAACGGGATTATCAGGCTGCCTATGCCTTCATGAAAAGGTTAGTAAAACATTTTGGAGAACCTACGGTTCTCACTACAGACAAAGCGCTGGCATTACTTTGCGCATTTAACAAATTAAGAAAACAAGGATTTTATCAAACTACCAG
>NZ_JABUAE010000116.1 GCF_013314535.1 Bacillus sp. Xin1
GCAAAAGATGAAGGATTTCCCGTGAATCGGATTGTCCTAGCAGTAGATAATGATAAAGCGGGGAAAGAATTCACAGAAAAGATAGGAGCATTAACGATTAATCCACGTGTCCAAATGCATCTTCCTTCCCAAGAAAAAGATTGGAATGATGTACTGAAGAAGGTCATACAATCAACAGAAAAACAGCAACAATCTCATATACAATCGCAAGGACAGCAAAAGAAACAAACGGTGCCAATACAGAAGAAGGAGATGGAACGAAGTGTCTAAATCAATTGAGCCATTAATACCAGTTGTGCCCCCTTCCAGCATAATACAGGTTTTAATTTATGGTTTTGTTTTGTATGCTCTCTTTCGTATGTATATGTTTGTTTATCGAATCATTCGAGAGAAAAGAGTATTGAAGATGATGGCAAAGTCAGGTATTCAATACATTGATAAAATGGACGGATATCAGTTTGAAGTGTACTTAAAAGCTCTTTTTCGAGAACTAGGGTACCGTCCAGAGGTCACAAAACGCTCTTGTGATTACGGGGTAGACGTCGTATTAAAAGGGAAAAATCGTATTGTGATTCAGGCGAAACGATATGGGGTAAAGAATCGAGTTGGGATTCGGGCTGTGCAAGAAGTATATGCAGGGAAAGCCTATTATAAGGCAGATGAAGCATGGATCGTAACCAATAATGCATATACAAAACAAGCCGAAGAATTAGCAAAAGCATGTCAGGTAAAACTCATTGATCGTTTTGAACTTCAAAAATTAATCAGTAAAGTGAATCCAGAACAAAAAGCAGAAGATGTGTATCATCGAGTAGATCCGGCTGAACGGAAGTGTCCGGTTTGTAAAAATAAAATGATTGTGAGACAAGGGAAGCAAAACGGAAATAAATTTTTTGGTTGTTCACAATTTCCTACTTGTAAGCATACGGAACGAATTAACGCATGAGCTGGAAAACTTTCAGCTCTATTTCGCCTTTAGTAAGGTATTTCCATTTCTAAGTTTATAATTGGATTTTTGAACAAAAACGGATTCTCAGATTTGTTTGTATGGAGTTTTAACTCTTGGTCTAATGTAATTAGTCTCGGAGGAGTTATTTTTGAATACAGAAGATTTTAAGGGGTTTAAATCTATTTTGCGTTTTTTTAAGCAAAATAAAAAAGGGAAGCCACTATTTTTGACTTAACCCTTTTTCTATGAGCTGACGAATAGCTTCATTACGACTTTTTAGTTTGTTATCATGCCAGAAATTCTCAATTTTTTCTAATTGTTCATTAGGAATTGTAACTAAAACCGGTGTATTTTTATCTCTGTTTATTGCCATGTAAGTATGACCCCCTTTATAAAAGTATTATAAGTGATATTACTTTTATTGACAACTGGAAAAATGAGTAATAGAATAGCAATATAGGTGATATCACTAATATTACTATTTAAAGGAGTGAAGATATTGGAAAAGAAAATTGAGAAAATGATGATGGATCTAAAACATCTCATGAATCATGGTGAAGTAGATATGGATATAACGGATTTTAGGTATCAAAAGATGCTATTTGGAGCATTAGAAGCAACAGGAAAAGATTATACTTTCCATGTGCATGAACAGGATGAAAGCCCTTTATATGTGAGTTTAGTGTAATTAAACGATAGAGGAGAGAAATAGCAAATGAAAATTGATGTATCTGAATGGGGAGTACTGAGCAAAGATACGAAGTTAAAATTAATTCGTTTGGCAATTTTAGAAAATCAAAATAAATATGCAAAATAAAAACCCCTCATTTGCAAAAAGCAAACAAAGGGCTATGTATTGAGTGATCGTAAAGCAAAGGAAATCTCGTCCATTTCCTTCACATTATATTTTAACACATAGGAAAGATTTAAAATACTTATAAGATTTTTAAGGGGGAAATTACTGTGCTCAATCGTACAATTTTAGTTGGTCGTCTCACAAAGAATCCTGATTTGCGTTACACGCCAAATGGGGTTGCGGTCGCAACATTTACGCTAGCTGTGAATAGACCGTTCACAAACCAGGGACAAAGAGAAGCTGACTTCATTTCAGTGGTTGTTTGGCGTAAACAAGCTGAGAATGTAGCAAACTATCTAAAGAAAGGTAGTTTAGCTGGTGTAGATGGTCGTCTTCAAACACGTAATTATGAGGGGCAAGATGGGAAGCGCGTATATGTGACAGAAGTTGTTGCAGAGAGCGTACAATTTTTAGAGCCACGTAATAGTGGTGGAGGAGAACGTAATTCATTTAATCAACAGCCAGTAGGAGCAAGTTTTGGTAATCAAGGTTCGAACTCATTTAATCAATCTAGTGATTCTGGATTCAAAAAGAATGATGCTCCATTCGCTAATTCAGGTCAACCAATTGATATTTCGGACGACGATTTACCCTTCTAACGTTAAGTAGATA
>NZ_JABUAE010000117.1 GCF_013314535.1 Bacillus sp. Xin1
TCCTTGAATGACACCAGGCAACCATTTTTCGATGGAGTCGTCTAGATTCAGGCGGTTCTCTCCAGCTAATTGAAGTACAACCGTTGCAGTGAACGTCTTCGTTACGCTGCCAATACGAAAGCGAAAATCTGTTTTCATTGGTTTCTTGGTGTTCAGATCCGCTACCCCAGCGGCATACCCCCAAGTTTTTCCACCCTCAGAAGTTTTAGCAAGTATCCCCGGGTATCCAAGTTGTAATGTATCCCGCATAGCTTCCTTGACGGAATTACGATCTCGTTGCGTGCTTGTTTGTGACGAACTAGATACATTTTGAGTGGGCTCTGCTTTTACAATTGAGGTTGGTGTTGTGTATAACAGGGAACTTCCAGCTATTAAAAGGGCCAAACTTGCACATGTAATTTGACTACGTGTTTTCATAAGGCATTCCTCTCCTCTATTCATATTGTATAGGTGGTTGCTTGCTGTTTCATACTAACCATACAGCTATCATCTCTACCAATGACAAAAGGTCAACATTGAATTCGTAATCATCTTCATAATGATTATTTTTACAAACACCATTCTGTCCTATTTTTGTTAGCACCACTTAACCTTAACAAAACTTCGCAACAGAACCAAACTTTATTATAAAGCTACAGTATTGGTCTTTATCTTGTCTTTCTTGCATTATTTTTTAGGATGGACCGTACCATTCGAGTAATAATCCACCATATACTCCCATGTATACTTACCATAAGTAGTAGTCATATCCAAGTATCTTATACCATTAGCACCAGGAGATCCCATATAGTAAGTAAATGGATAGGATTTAGATGCTAACTCTTCTTTAAATGTTGTTTCATAATCAATTAATCTATTATATTTTGTAATATTAGTTGTAGTAGTACCGGCAATTTTCTCATCGTACTCCATATCCACTCCAATAGTTCCTATTCTCTTATTTACATAAGCTTGTGGAAGGATATAGCTTCCGTCTGTATAGGAAAGTGTTCCATTTATCATGCTTTTTTTAACAACTTTTAGTAAGTAATCGGGTTTGTTCAGAACTGTACCATTTTGTTGGGTATCGCCATGAAAATACCAATTAGGCTGTAGAAGCACTACATCAAAAAGATTGGTTTGATTGGTTACCCAAGCTACTCTTCTTAAAATATCAGTATCTGTATCAACATAAGGAGCCCATGCTAATTTTTTGTATCCGTTTGTGGAAGAAGAAGCCCATGTATCAAGCGCTTTAAATAGCTGGACAGTCACATTAGAGTTCATACTATTATTTAATTTACTCCAATAATCTCCAGTATATACTGTAGCCTTAGTACCATCTGGATCAGCAGTATCTTTATAAACATGTTCAACATTAACGTAAATACCTACTATATTGTTTGTCCAGATTACACTACCTAATTCGGTTTTGAATTTTTCTAGTTCTGCGGTAAGAGGGGCAGATTTAAAATCTGTACTTTTTGAACCTCTATGTAAAGTCCCTAACCAAATTTTTGCACTACTATCTTTTGCTATGATTTTTTTGATTAAATCTAATTTTAATTTGTAATCAGTATCATCATGAACAGAAATTTTCGGTGATAAAACAATAAACTGGTTGGCTCCTTTCATGAGATTCGTAAGCTCAGTATCTGTATATGTGTTATAAGTGGTAGAAGCAGCAGGATCAATTTTTCCAGCATACATAAGAACCGATTTCATAGATGGACCAAACGTAGTTGCTGCCTCTGCGTGATTAGTTGCCCCAAATAAAGATGGCAGCAATAAAGCTGCGGCAGTTACAGTAGGTAACAGAAACCTTCTTAATTCCCTAATCATACATTTCCCCCTATTTTAGTTAAATTTTGTATCTTTAGGGGTTATGACAACGATTTATTCTTTTTCGGGCCACTTGCAAAAAAATTTCAAATATATGATAAAACAATAACTTTAAGGCAATTAGATTTGAAGTTTTCAAGGAAATCTTCTTGAAATGTGTTCCGTAAATTTATTTTTAGCAGTATTTACAAGTATTCTGTAAACAAACCTTGTTAAATTCTTCTTAAAAAGTTAACGGAACTCTAATTCTGATAACTAAAATAATGAGTGGATCCAAAAAGTGGTAATTTTTTCCGTACCCCTAATAGAGAATACTATCTGTACATTATCCTGGAAACATAGGATCTTTAATCGCATACTCTTTTGGCGGTTCTGCTTCCATTAGGTTTCGTATAAAATAGTCCCATCGTCGACGTATAAAGTAAACATCTTCCGAAATCCCATGATA
>NZ_JABUAE010000118.1 GCF_013314535.1 Bacillus sp. Xin1
AATTATGTAAATGAGCTGTCCATATGGGCGGCTTATTTTATTTTTTTGCTTAGCGTGGTTTTTCCCAAAATGCTGGCGATACCCCATGCTCATCAAGCTAAGATTTTAAAGTACCCCCTAAATGAGATCATTTAGGAGTCTTATAAAATAAGAAAGTACACCACTATATAACTAGTGATGTGCTTTCATTACTATAATGTGCAACATGATAGACAGTTAATTAATTTTAAAAATCTCATATCCTATCACTTGTCTTTCATATTGCAGAGTATTTCAAAATGGATTCTTTCAATTCCTTATAAAATACAGGTTTCTATTTTATGTGGAATTAAACTTCTATAAAAACCGACAATTACACATTTAACGCCTTTTCCTTCAAAGCTCTTCTCAATAATTTACCTGTCGTGTTCTTCGGCAGTTCCTCTAAAAATTCTATGTTCTTTGGTACTTTATATTTTGCAAGGTGTAACGAACAGTAGTGCATGAGTTCTTCTTCTGTTGCCGCTTCATTCTTCAGAACAACATAAGCGCGTACTGCTTCTCCTAAGTTTTCATCTGGAACACCAATCGCAACAACTTCCGCAACTGCTTCATGCTGGTATAATACTTCCTCTACTTCACGAGGGTATACGTTATAACCCCCGACAAGGACAATATCTTTTTTACGATCTACAATATAGAAATAACCTTCCTCATCCATTCTCGCTAAGTCGCCTGTATACAGCCATCCATCACGAAGTACTGCCGCTGTTTCTTCTGGTTCCTTATAGTACCCTTTCATTACATTAGGACCACGGACAATTAATTCACCGACTTCGCCGATAGGAAGTTCTTCCCCAAGTTCATTCACAACTTTATTTTCTACATGCCAAATATTCGTTCCAATGGATCCTGGCTTGCGTGGACGATCTAGTGGATTAAAACAAGTAACCGGCGAAGCCTCTGATAATCCATAACCTTCTGAAACAATAACGTTAAAGCGATTTTCAAAATTTTGCAGCAGCGCAACAGGCATAGAAGCACCACCGGAAATACAGAGTCGAAGCGTCTTAACGTCGTCTGCACTTGCTTCTTCATATAAATATAAATAATTATACATCGTTGGTACGCCCGCAAATATAGTCGGCTCATATGTACGAGAAATGCGGAATACCTCTTTCGGACTGAACTTCGGTAACATTAAAATCGTTGCACCATTTACAATCGGTGCATTCACTGCCACTGTTAAACAAAATACATGGAACATTGGAAGCGCCGCAACAACACGATCCTCCCCAGTATATTGTAAATATGACGCTACATCACTAGCATTACTATATATGTTTTTATGCGTTAGCATAGCTCCTTTTGGCTTTCCTGTCGTTCCGGAAGTGTATAAAATAACGGCTACATCTTCTTCATCTAGCTCCGGACCTGCATATGATAGGTCGCCAGTTCCGATAAGACTGGTAAACGTTTTCATTTTTTCGGTTTCTGTATGATTGAAATCTGATGAGGTTTCGCATATGATGATATGTTCGAGAGAAGGAAGTCTTGTTGTAAGAGATTGTATAACAGGTAGAAGAACGTCGAGTGTGATGATTGTTTTTACATCTCCATTTTGTAAAATATAATGCATTTCATCCGCAGTATAAATTGGATTAACTGGAATGACCGTTGCGCCAGCTTTCATTGTCCCGTATAAACCGACTAAAAAATGCGGTGAATTCCCCACAACTAATGCGACATTGTCCCCTTTTCCAATGCCCATTTTTGCTAAATTACTAGAAAACTTTGTGACCATTTTGTTTAATTGGTCATATGAGACCGACTGATCCATAAATATATAAGCCGGTTTCTCTCCTTTCTTTTTTGCTGTTTCAGCCAAAGATTGAACGAGATTCACACAAACCCCACCTTTATAAAATTTAGAAAATTTAAAAATTATAAATACATTATATTAAAAGAAAATTCAAGTAGCAAGTAAAATTCAAACAATCATATATAAAGTAATATCATAAATCATTACTGCCAGTAAGTGCGAGCGAAATGAAGGTTCATTCATTTCTATAAATCATGCGACTCGCCACTATTACCATTTTTTCATAAAAATATAAAATAGTGTAGTGTATGAAAATTTATCGGCGATTTTTGAAATATATCGATCG
>NZ_JABUAE010000119.1 GCF_013314535.1 Bacillus sp. Xin1
CCCTGTGCACAAGCAAGAAGATGGTCTTTTTTGTGAAAATTAGGTAACTGAAAAATAACGAAAAAACAAATTAGGTTTTTGGAATTCATTAACTTTAGAAAATAACGTTTTTTTACACTTGGGGGTATTTCAAAATTTTAAGTTGATGGGCATGGGCCTCACCATACCATTTCGGGAAAATTGTACGTTTAGACACAATTTGGACATATTTTAAGGCGTTCTTTGTAAAATATCATAATTTTTGATTCCTTTACTGGATTTTTACTATCTATTTCTCATGATTTCAGTGAAAATGAAAAATATGCCATTACTTCAGACGGGAGGAAACAAGAATGAAATGTTATCAATTACATTTGGAATTAGTGGGATGTCCTTTCCCTATTTGGAGAAAAGTTATTTTACCCGCGAAATTAACTTTTGATGATTTGCATGACGTGATTCAATGCTTATTTCAGTGGGAACATCAACATTTATTTGAATTTACTGTAGGAAAATATGCTATATCGGCTCCACCTGATTCGAGCATTTCCTTTTCTATGTTGGAACAGACAACCCCATCTCGAATGCTACGTGCTCATAGAACCATGCTACTTGAACAAATCAAAAAGAAGGGTCAGATTTTTCAATATGTATACGATTTTGGAGATCATTGGTTGCTACAGATTCAAGTTGAAGATATACTCGATCAAAATTCTGATAAAATAACATGCATCGGAGGAGAAAATGCAGCCCCTTTAGAGGATATTGGAGGTATTCCAGGTTATCTTGAATTTTTAGAAGCGATAAAAAATGCTTCACATCCACAACATAAGATGTATGCGGAATGGAACCTATTAGATTTTGATCCTTCTTTCTTCGATATACAAGAAGTGAATAAAGGACTAGCCTTATTGTGAGTGAATCATAAGTAAATGATAGTTTCCTTTATAAATTTAAACAAGGACTTGATTTTTTGCTATGAAAAAAATCAGGTTCTTTTTTGTGTACAGAAAATTATGTTTATGAACAGAGAATAAAACTCAATAATATCAACGTTTTCTAGTTATAATCATGTTCATAAAGTGTGTAAATAAATCAATGTTCAATTAAACTTAGTTTTTTATTTTTCTGAACATGTAGTTATCTCTAAAAAAAGGCTGTAACACCAAGGGTTGGTAGGTTCTGGTGCAAAAACTTTAAAGCTCTTGCAAGTAATCTCCAAATCTTGGACATACTGATACTATTACTCTATAAAGGTGTGTGATCGGTATGGAAAAACAAAATTTGTTCAAATGGAAGCATTATCAGCCTGACATTATTTTGTTAACGGTTAGATGGTACCTACGGTACAGCCTCAGTTTTCGTGATTTGGTGGAAATGATGGAGGAACGCGGCTTATCTATGGCTCACACAACGATTATGCGTTGGGTTCATCAATATGGACCTGAATTAGATGAAAGAGTACGGCGTCATCTCAAGCAAACAAATGACTCATGGAGAGTCGATGAAACCTATATAAAAGTAAAAGGACAATGGATGTACTTATATCGTGCAGTCGATTCGAGAGGAAATACGATTGACTTTTATTTAAGTAAATCCAGAGATACCAAAGCAGCCAAGCGCTTTTTCAAAAAAGCCTTGGCTGTTCGTCATTCTACAACACCACGTGTCGTTACGGTTGATAAAAATCCAGCGTATCCTTTAGCCCTTGAACAGTTAAAAGAAGAAAAGATGATGCCTGAAGGCGTTAAAATCAGACGAATACGGTACCTTAACAATATAGTAGAACAAGATCATCGTTTCATTAAGAAACGTGTGCGTTCTATGTTGGGATTCAAGTCGTATGAAACAGCCACTTCTATATTGAGTGGCATTGAAGCGATGCATATGGTGAAAAAAGGACAACTTCACCAACGGGTGAAGTCTGTCCAAAATGAAGTCAAATTCATACATAAGTTGTTTGGAGTTGCATCATAATCTATAATTGAACAGGCCATGTAGGTTCTATGTCTTCATCAAATAGTTTTTGCAAGTAATCTCCTAAACTTGGACATACTGATACTATTACTCTAAAAAAGGTGTGTGATCGGTATGAAAAAGGAAAATTTGTTCAAATGGAAGCACTATCAGCCTGATATAATCTTGTTAACGGTAAA
>NZ_JABUAE010000120.1 GCF_013314535.1 Bacillus sp. Xin1
GTTGTACCGTAGGTACCATCTTACCGTTAATAAGATAATATCAGGTTGATAACGCTTCCATTTGAACAAATTTTCCTTTTTCATACCGATCACACACCTTTTTTAGAATAATAGTATCAGTATGTCCAAGTTTAAGAGATTACTTGCAAGAGCTTTAGAGTTTTTGCACCAGAGCCCAACATTTGATATTGACTCATATATCTCACCATCCATATAGATTTATAGGTTCTCTAGATACATATGATTGTGATACCATATTTCGAATTTGTACCAGAAAAATTACAATATAGAAGCATTTAGAAAAAAAGAAATCCACCCTTTCTGGTATTATTTTATTAATCCGTTAAGCAACAAAAAAGTTGTTTAATTTACCATAAAGTCGTTTAAACATGGATTTAATAAAGATTAGGAGGAACAAATGATCAGTAAACTAAATCAAGTTATAAAATGTTTCCCTTGCCTGTCCTCTATTGAAGCTAAGGAATGGAATAGAACTGGTATTTCTATAGTGCAAGTTCCAACCACTCCTGTAGCTTTTGCAAGGGGGCATCGCTTACACCATGCTATTTTTATTTTGGATGGCTGTGTACGCATTTATAGGGTTGGAGAAAATGGCAGGGAGATAACCCTCTATCGGGTTCAGAGCGGCGGCGTGTGTTTAATGATGATAGCTAGCATATTGGGTGATTTAGATTATGAGGCTTTTGCCGCAGTCGAAAGTGATGTTGAAGCCTTAATCATACCGGCCGAAACTTTTCGGAACTGGATACATACATACGATTCGTTAAGCAGATTTATATACGGATTATTTATTCGTAAAATGTCAACTGTGACTCAGCTTGTAGAAGAGATTGCTTTTAAAGGGATAGACGATCGGATTGCAGATTATCTCATTAAACATACCTCTCTGTATTCCGACGAGATAATCATAACCCACGAGAAGTTGTCTATTGAGTTAGGTACAGCAAGGGAAGTTGTTAGCCGAACACTAAAGAAGTTCGAGAAGGAGGGACTTCTTACTTTACATCGCGGAAAAATCGTAAACATCCAACGAAAGGCTCTACAACAAAAATTTAGCCGTTTTCTGTGATATAGTTACAGAAATCCTCCTCTTTCAGATTATATGATAATGGGGACAATATTGATTAAGGAAGGAAGATCCCTATGGAAAATCTAAACGGTCTTTACAAAGGAGACGATATTCTTTATCGAAATTCTTATTTAAAACGAATTAATGAGCTTATAAAAATGGCACCAGCATCCTCAAAAGCTTTTTTAACATTTGAGAAGGAAGCGTTTGTATCTGGATTAATACCAACGAAAACAAAGGAACTTATTGCGATTGCGGTGGCTCATACGACTGGTTGTCCCTATTGTATTGATGTTCATGTAAACAAGTATAAGAAATATGGGGGAACTATGGAAGAGGTTTTGGAGGCAATTATCGTTGCATCTGCAGTAAAAGCCGGAGCAGCCTTGAGTCACGGTGTAAATGCCTTAAATGCGTATGAGAAAAACAATATGCTATAGTATATAGTGAACTTACATTAAAAATTAAATGTAGTGTAGTGTTTCTAAAATAAACTATAATCATTAAACATAGCAAAAATCCCTGATTTCAATCAAAAAGCAGGGATTTTTTCCATTTTAATGCACTTTGGGAAATGAATAAACTATTATTGCTTATTCATAAAAAGCCCGTTAGAACATTAACGTTGCACCCTATGTAATTGGTCCTATCGACTTGAAATTACCTCGTATATTTTATCTCCAACTTTAGATACTGATAGTGTGCCATCCACAATGATGTCCGAATTCGGTTTAATGGTCTTTAGCATTTCAAGATAGCCCCGCCTACCTTGTGAAATGTAGTTTTCCATTTCAATCAAAATACTTTCATTAGAACTATTTCTAAAATCGGTTCTGGTGCAAAAATCATTTGATAGAGACATAGAAACCG
>NZ_JABUAE010000121.1 GCF_013314535.1 Bacillus sp. Xin1
GTGAACTACCCGCCACTTAGTAACTCTTACGAGTTTACTTGAAGTGGGGGCTTCTCGGTTAGTCGTTCCTTTTGATAGCTAACGAATTCGTCCTAAGACAGCCGAGCTAACTCCCTTGTTCCAAAGGTTATTTTGTTGCGATTTATGCTAATGCTACTAGGCGTATTGCTTCATTTTTGATATTGATGGCTGAGTTATAATCTCTATCGAGATTTACACCACATGTACAAGAATATACTCGCTCAGACAATGGCATATCTCTCACACTTCCACAACTGCTACATGTTTTTGTGGAAGGAAACCATTTATCTATTTTCACAAGTTGTTTGCCTTGTTCGTGTAGTTTATAAGCTAAAAAAGAAGTGAACATACCCCAACCATTGTCAGCTACACTCTTTCCAAAGTGAAGTGCTTGCGACATTCCTTTCATGTTTAGGTCTTCAATCGCTACAACATCAAAATGAGTAGCTAATTTTTTAGACTTATGATGAAGGAAATTCTTACGTTGATTAGCTACTTTTTCGTGTAACTTCGCTACACGGATACGTTGTTTATTCCAGCGTTCAGAACCTTTCGTACGTCTTGATAATACTCGTTGTGCCTTTGCTAATTGGTCTAACATTTTACGATAGAACTTAGGATAATTGGCTTTCTCACCCTCAGAACTAACGTATAATCCATCCATCGCAAAGTCTAATCCAACAACTGTTTCTACTTCTTTTTGTACAATTTTTTTCTCATATTCAGTCAAGATGGACACATAGTATTTACCAGTAGGTGTCATGGAGATTGTACACGACTTGATCCTATGGTCTTGTGGTATTTCTCTATGCTGTTTGATACGTACCATTTTCAGTTTTGGTAATTTGATATGACCATTTAGTAACATAATATTTCCGTTCACTACATTCGTTGTATAAGACTTTCTACCTTTTTTACTTTTGAATGTTGGGAAGTCGTTTTGGCCGCTAAAGAAATTCTTATAGGCAGTTTGCAAGTTTAGTTGAGCATTTGCCAGAGCTAATGAATCAACTTCTTTCAACCATTCCAACTCTTCTTTGTATTTTGCTGGAGTTGGAAATTTTTGTTTCTTTAGTTGTTCCTTATCATCTTTGTATTTCTCATATACTTCTTTCCGTTCAGCCAACATTCTGTTATATACGAAGCGTACACAACCAAAGGTTTTACGTATAAGATATGCTTGTTCTTCTGTTGGATACAAACGAAATTTATATGCTTTATTATGCTTTGTCATATCATTTCACCTCACTTTTCACCTTGATTTTCAATATACTTCTTTACTATGTCTATTGGTGAACCACCAGTAGTTAGTAGGCAAAAACTTCTTGACCAAAACATCTCTTTCCAAAGTTTCTTTTTTACCTGTGGAAAATCTCTTTTAATGAGTCGAGAACTTGCACTCTTATATGCATTGATGAACTTTGTCATTTCTGTATTAGGATGCGCCTTGAACAAGATATGTACATGGTCAACATCATGATTCCATTCTACCAATGTTATATTGTACTTCTCGGATAACCGTACAAACATGTTTTTTGCATAGTCTGACATATCATCATCAAATACATTTCTTCTGTATTTCACAACTAATACAAGGTGATAATACAATAGGAACACTGAATGATTATTACTATCTAATTTCACTGTTATACCAACCTTTTTATTTTATAAGACTGATTATACCATAGAGAAAATAAAAAGCACAGTTACATGCTTTTCGGCTGCGCCAAACCGAAATTCATCTCCCACCTATCGTTGGGCTATTGCCCTTCACACGCTTGAGGAAGGAGACTTCTTTCGGGTAATTCGTTAAA
>NZ_JABUAE010000122.1 GCF_013314535.1 Bacillus sp. Xin1
TTACCCCATATATCATTCTCCTGCTCACACTTTTTCTACAGGTTATCTCAGTTTAAAAATCTTTGCAACAGAACCCGAAAAAACCTTATTTATAAGGATTTTTCGTTACTCATAGAATATGTGTTTCAAAACATATACAACTATGTTGATATATTTCAAATACGATTAAGTTGTATTTTTGAAACGAAAAATTCTAGTTTTTCAGCAATGTCAAAAAGTACACTTTATGACATTGCTATAAATTTCTAATGAATTAAGCTAATTCTGTAGCTTTAAAATAAAGTTTGATCAAATTAATGAGAATGACGATGATAAAAGACAAATAGAAAGAGCATGTTTTGAAAAAAGATTAATCAAAACATGCTCTTATTTCATCTAATTTCTCAAATGTTTTATAAAAAAGTTTGATCTTTTCAATGAGCCTTCCTCAACTAAAGCACCCATTAATTCAATAACCATCTCACATAATTTTTTTCAATAACCTTACCATAAATGGTGTCTTTAATGTCTCTTTTATTAGTGAATTTTTGTGTTTCATAAAATTATTGATCTGTTTTCGTTTATTTGGAACCATTAACAAAGGTAATCTACTAGGATTAAACCAACCAATTTTTGCAGTTTCAGGTCCATTATTTATTGGTTCTCCCCCTAGTAATTTTCCTAAAAATATATGTTGCATATCATCGTATTGAGGTTGGTGATATTCTCCTATTTTATGCTCAATAGTAATTATATAGCCCGTTTCTTCTTTAGTTTCTCTTATAGCACACTTATCTAACTGTTCATTCTCTTCTAGTTTTCCCCAAGCAAATCCCAGATAGGATAATCATTTCGTTTAACTAGCAATATTTTGCCTTCATTATTATCAACAATAGTAAAGCACCCTGTGGTTTTTGTAGTATTCATTATAAATATGATCTCCTTAACTTACTCAATTGCCAATCAACTTGTATTTCTCTTTGTCTAATAAATTTTCCTTCTTACTGAATTAAACCGGCCCTTTAGTTGAGTAATTTTATTGCTACTCAACATTTCCTTAATCCGCCTTTCAGTTCAGATCTTCTTTTCACTTTTCATTATAAAAACACCCCTTTAGATAAACAGATCCAAAGGGGCAAAACATCGCAACTTTTTTATGAACGTCGCGACTTTATTCAAAACATCGCGTCTTTTTTAAAAACACCGTGACTTTATTTAAAAGCAACAAATTCCCCCATTTCGGGGATTTGGGCAAAAACACCCGCTAAGCAAAATCGACATGAAAAAACGTTGATTTTACTACTCTAAGGGGATCTGTATATTTTTTACAAATGATAATTAAAGGGCTAAATAAAAAACTTTGCGAGATTTTCCGCAAAGTTTTTGTAATAATACGTATTATAATAGTAGTTTTCGTATGTCTTCTATACTAAGACCTGTGAATTTTGCAATGTCTTCTAATGGCATACCATTCTTATGCATACCACGGATTAATTGGATTTTTCCTTCTTCACGAGCGTGTGCTAGCTTAGCTTGTTCATCTAAAAGTAACTTTTCACGAGCTTCATAAGCTGTTCTGAAAGAAGAGTCATGGCTCATATTTTCCCACTTACTCATCGCCTTTTTTAAAATTGGATCTTGATTCATTGCAATCTCCTCCAATGTTTGAGTTAAATGTTCATCTTCATGTGCTGGTAGTAATAACATCCAGCGAACAAATGCATTTTCCCAAGGATTTATTTTTTCTTCCCGCCATTGTTTGACCAATTTTGGAATTTCTACAAAATGAATTTCAATATCATCACTTAGTATCTGTTGTTTTTTAGGG
>NZ_JABUAE010000123.1 GCF_013314535.1 Bacillus sp. Xin1
AATAATAGTCAATGGTTTTTATTAAATAAATTTAAAGTTTTTTATTCGCCAGTCGCTATATAGATTCCCATAAAGTGAAACTTTAATCAATGGAGGTTTTCTTCATCCATCTGATAATATCGATCAGTAACAATTAGCTTTTCACTTTCTACTATAAAAGTACCAATTGCCTTGTTCTTTATCATTCCTTCTTCTACTGTACAATGATATTATGCTTTAAAGACAGTAGGTTTACATTTCCCATTTGTTAACATCATCATAGATAACTTAATTATTCATCGTTATTAACTCCATATAATTCATACTATTTAATTGTTATACAGGGTAATTGGAGTATGAGATAATTAGCAATCGTTCCATTTAAATTGTGTAAGTACACTTAGACTTATTGAAAATATGTTTCCTAAAGGTATTTGAATAGGAGGCGTATTTTAGTAAATATTGATGAGTACGCGTGGAATAAAATTGATTTATTCCAAACAACTTTAGAGTACCACCCTTGTATTCGCCGCTATGAATACAATATTATGTGTATTCTCTAATCTCACTGTATCTCCCTATAAACCAACTAAAAAGAGGGTTTCATACTCAATGAATCATACACCCTCTTTTTACATTCCTATATTAAAGTGTTTTACACTTTCTATCTTCTTTCATCTTTCGATCTACAGATTTCATTAGAACACGTAATTTATCTTTATCTGCCCAGACCACTCCAAGTAAAACTAGGCAACCACCTATTAAAATCTTCCATGTTAAAGATTCATTTAATAGAATAACCGAAGCAATAATACTTATGAGTGGTAAAGCATTTAGATACAGCCCACTTACTGATGCCGACACCTTTTCTAGCGCCTTGTTCCAAAGCCAATAGGCAAGAATTGTTGCCCCAATAACAAGATACATAAAACTAAGTCCAGCCTTCCATGTATGTAGTTGCGGTAAACCGTAGTAAAAAGTTTCTATAGCAGCAAAAGGTAATAAAATAACCGCTCCAATTAACAATGTTAATGTAGTAAACACTTCATTCGATAACTTCTTTTCTTGTTTTGGTCGTTTGAGTAATATTGTATAGTAAGCAAATAAAAAGGTACTACATAAAATAAGTGTGTCCCCTACTAGAGAAGCACTTTGAGTATCGTGACTGAATGGGATTGTAATACATATGACACCAATAAAGCCTAATACAATTCCGATCCAATAGTTTATGTGGATTCTTTCTCTTAACAAAATTGCAGAAAAAACAATCGTAACTAACGGCAATGCAGCATCAATAATACTAACGTGCAAACCACTTGTTAATGAAATGCCATATGAGGTGAACATAAAATAGCCAGCTACACCGGAAAAAGATAATAAACTCATTCTTTTCCATGGCACGGTCCTATTTGTAATACTTTCCCGCAATCCATGAAAAGAAAATATCGCACTTATCCCCCCAGCAAAACAAAGGCGAAGAAATAGTAATGTAAATGGTTGAATTGACTCAAGCGCCCACTTTGTTGGAGCAATTGCTATCCCCCATAATATAATTGCCGTTAACAGCATACATATTCCTTTAATGTTTATCTCCCCTTTTCCATATTTACATATATCCCCATCTTACTATGTACTCTTAGAGTAAAACAAACAGAGACTCTTTTTTTATTCTTTAAAACACTTATGTAAATACACAAAAAAGACGAGTCATTCTGACTCGTCTTAAGG
>NZ_JABUAE010000124.1 GCF_013314535.1 Bacillus sp. Xin1
TTGAACAGCTCCCTGTCAAGTAGACAGTGGAAATAATAAAAATACTTTAAGTGGCTTGAACCCTGTATTCCAATGGGCTTAAGCCGTTTAATCTTTCTTGGTAACGTTCGTTATTGTAAAACTGGATATAATCATCTATTGCTTGGTGTAACGCTTCAAATGTTTCATACTTATGTAGGTAATATTTTTCACACTTCAACGTTCCCCAAAACGATTCCATTGGTCCATTATCTATACATTTTCCTACACGGGACATGCTATGAATCATTTTTGCTTTTTCTATTTTTCTCTTAAACCCATGTGACGTATACTGATACCCTCGATCACTATGAATCAATGGATGTTCATTCTCTTTTAATATAGTGATAGCTTGATCCAACGTTTGAAATACCAATTTATTATTGTTTGAATGTCCCAATGCATAACTAATAATGGAGCCATCGTAAAGGTCTAAAATGGCACTTAAATACATTTTCCTTCCGTTTCCTAATTTGAACTCTGTGACATCTGTTACCCATTTTTCATTGGGCTTGCTTGCAGTAAATTTGCGATTTAGTCGATTTTCAGCGACATATTGCGCAGATGAGGGAACATAGCGCTTTCTTTTTCGACGAATCACGGACTGTAATCCAGCGATGTGCATTAAGCGATAAATACGTTTGTGATTGAACTTTTTATGATATATCCTATTAATATTTAATTTCATTCTTCGGTACCCATAAATGCCTCCTAATCGTGCGTAAATAGCTTGAATATCCTGAAGAATTGCTTCATTCTCTAATTCTCTAGCTGTTGGCGTCCGCTGTAGCCATTTGTAATAAGCAGCACGAGATACACCAGAAATTTCACATAAAAGGATTACTGGCAAGTTTTCATTCGCATGTAAATCTTGAATTGCTCTATATTTATTGTGTAGACGAACGCTTGTTAACGACGCCTCCTTTCGAGTTCCTCTAACTTTTTTAAAAAAGCATTTTCTGCACGCAATCGTTCATTTTCCCGCTCTAAACGTTTCATTTCCAGCTTAAACTTTTCTTCAGCTGTTAATTCATATTCCTCTTTCTTTCGACCGCGTTTATCTTGTAGTGCTTCTTCACCATTTGCTTCAAACTTCTTGACCCATTGATATACTTGTTGGTAAGAAACTTCATAGCTCTCGGCTGTGAGCTGATAGTTTTTTTGATGTTGTATACAGTAATTTACAATTTGAATTCGTTCTTCTAACGTTGTTTTTCTTCTATTTGTCATAGAGTTTGTCATTCCTTTACCGGTATCATTTAATTCTCTATGACTATTATACTTTTTAATCCATTTTCCCAAAACCGCCGTACTGGATATATTGTATTTTTGGATAACCTTGCTTAACGAGTAGTGTCCTGATAGATAATCATTGATGGCCGCTAACTTTAGCTCTTTTGAATAACGCTTCCAAGAAATCGCTTCTTCTAGGCCGTCTTCACCATTCACTTCATACCTTCTCTTCCAATTTCTAATCGTCCCAGGATCAACGGAAAATTTATCAGTAATGTCAGCTATTGAATGATGACCATCTTTATAAAGAGCTAAAATCGCCAATTTTTCAGCTTTAGAATATTTTATTCGAGCCATAAAAAATACTCCCCTTAGATAAACAGATTTTTATTTTTTATCTGTCTACCTAATGGGGAGCATATCA
>NZ_JABUAE010000125.1 GCF_013314535.1 Bacillus sp. Xin1
GAGTGTTTCTTAAGGATATGTTTTGCCTTGATATACCCAAATAACGATAGAAATAAGCTTAATTATTATAAAAAGTATTGCTAGAAGGATTATTGTTTCATGCTGATGAAATTTTTGTGGAAACTTAAAAAACTTAATCGTGAGGAGAAGATAACTTGAACATAGAAATGGTCTTTGAGTATGAAATCGATCAAAAATTGAGGGTGGCTATTCAAAGATTATTAGTAGAGTGTTTTGAAAAAAGTTATCCTCGCGAAAGAGTTTATTTTAAACAACTTCCTCATTTTAGATTATGGGGTTATTTATTGAAACTAGAAACTCATCGATAGCTGATCGGATAAAACTAGACCTCTGGAAGCATAAATTTTTGAATCTTTCAAAGCTCGTGCTACAATGATTGAAACCTAAATTAAAAGAGGTGTTAGTATGAAAATTGAAGTTTGGTCTGATTTTGTATGTCCGTTTTGTTATATCGGGAAGCGAAGGTTAGAAAAGGCTCTAGACCAATTTTCACATAAAAATGAAGTTGATGTTGAGTTTAAAAGTTTTGAATTAGATCCAAATACTCCAGTCTATTCTGGAGTAAGCATTCACGAAGCAATTGCATCAAAGTATGGGATTAGTATTGAAGAAGCTAAACAAAATAGTATACAAATAGGCCAACAGGCAGCTAGTATAGGTTTAACTTTTAATTTTGAAGAAATGAAACCGACGAACACTTTTGATGCCCATCGTTTGGCAAAGTTTGCAAAGAATCATGAAAAAGAAAAGGATGTCATAGAAAATCTGCTGTTTTCATATTTTACTGAATCCAAAAACTTGAGTGATGCGGAAACACTTGCGGATATTGCGGAAGCTTCAGGTTTAGATAGAAAAGAAGCTTTAAGTGTGCTAAATAATAAAAGTGCTTATGCAAATGATGTTCGAATTGATGAAGGGATTGCCCAACAATATAGGATCACCGGAGTACCATATTTTATTATTAATCAAAAATATGCTATTTCAGGTGCGCAACCACTTGAAACGTTTGTTGGTGCACTTCAAAAGGTGTGGGAAGAAGAGAATCCTAAGCCTAAATTCCAAGAGCTTTCATCAGATGGTACAAATGATGCTCTTTGCACAGATGGTAGCTGTTCGGTACCATCAAAAGAACAATAGCTTTTTCCATCTATTATGTAGTATATGATGTAATTGAGGAATAAGCTGCGTAATACTGTATACCGAAATAGTAATAATTGCTTAATTTTAATCCACAGAAACTTATGAAACTTCTGTGGGTTTTGTTCGTTTTGAGGAAGGAATTTCCCTGATAACTAAATCATTAGGAACGTTCTAAATTGAGACGTGTTCAAGGTTTGTAAAGATAAATACAATTGTTAGCTTGTTATATAGTATGGAGTATTAAAGAGAGAGTATTGGTCTCGGTAAAAGAAATAGAGTAAGAAGGGGAGGCTATGACTTTCTGTTCATTACTACTATTTGAGATAGGGGTATTGTCTAGGGGGAGAGAAGTTTCAATAGTGCATCTCGCATATTATAGTAATGTAAAAGAATGAATCACATTTTTTGAAAAAACTTTTTAAAAACCATTGACTATTATTATATAGAGGTGTAATATTATAT
>NZ_JABUAE010000127.1 GCF_013314535.1 Bacillus sp. Xin1
TTTTTTACTTTGTTTCCTTCATCAAGGTTAGGATTCGTTTTAAATTGACAGCGAATATAGCCATTGCACCTTGCATTTGCATACCAATCAGACCCGAGGAAGATGCCACATCATACCCGTGTCTATGCTTAAGTTCACTATTTTTCGCCTCAATTTTATAACGCTCTTTCCCCTTTTCTTTAAAATATGCACTTTCTTGAAATGCTTGTTGTTTCTTATGTTCAGTGGATTTAATTGTCACAGAATACGTTTTACTTTTAGCGCCTTCTTTGTAACAACCACTTTTGAATGGACATACCTTACATTTTTCAATATCAAAATAATAGGTATGACTTTGACTATTGTTTGTTCCTTTTTTACCCGTACGTGCTCTACGAATAGCCATATGCCCAGCTTTACAGACATACATACCCGCATCTTTATTAAACTCAAATTCATCTTCTTTTTTACGCGGTCCTTGTGTCACGATTGGGTTTAATTTCGATACTAATTGTAATTGATTTTGGTTGGCATATTGAATATTATTTTTCTCCGAATAAGCAGTATCTCCAATAACTGTATCAATTTCCATCCCTGTTTCACGACTTTTTTCAATCAATGTTTGAAGGTATTTTCCATCGCTTTTTTCACCCGTTGTAATCACCGCAGCTGTAATGATACGTTCTTCATTCATCGCAATATGTGTTTTATAACCAAAGAAAGAAGAGTCCGCTGTTTTATGTCCAATTCGTGCATCAGGATCTTGCGAAAATTGAAGGTGTTCTTGGTGATCTTCTACGATTTCTTTTAAATAATTAAGTTTTTCTTTCACATTTGGATATTCACGAATGATTTCCTCTTTTTCTACCGTTTCAATCACTTTTTGGCAATATTCAAGTTCGTCACCTAATTCATTTATCATTGTTTTTGGTGGGAATTTCTCTTTCATTCCTTCATCAATTTGATAAACAGCTTTGCGAAGTAATTTTGATTTCTCCATTAAAAATTCTTTCGGCGATTTTTGATTAAAGCGTGCTTTTGTATGCGTGGCATCAACAATAATAGATTTATTTTTAATCAAGTCTTTTTCGAGTGCAATTTCCACTGTTTTTTGAATGAGCATGTCAAGTAATCCTACATCTTTTAGACGAAGTTTGCGGAACTTCGTTAATGAACTAGGATCAATCACCATATCTTCAGGTGCCATATCTAAGAAATATTTAAAGGACATATCGTATTTTGAGCGTTCTACAACATCTACATCTGATAAGTCAAAAATAGATTTTAATAATAAATATTTAAACATACGAACAGGCGGCACTGCATTGCGACCGTTATCGAAACAATATTTATCTTGTAGTTCTTCTAAAACAAAAGAAAAGTCTACCAGTTCATTAAATTGACGAAGCATATTATCCTTTGGTACAACGATATCGTAAATCGCCATAAATGGACTGAGGTTAAGAGATTGTTGGTTAGAAATCATCCGAGACACCACCTAAAATTAATATGACTATTATACATGAAAATGACGAAGGCTTCCTCGATTTCATCGAGGAAGCCTTCGTTCATTTCAATTATAGGGACTTTTTCAGTGGCCTC
>NZ_JABUAE010000128.1 GCF_013314535.1 Bacillus sp. Xin1
CAGGCTGTGGAGAAAGTCTTCTCCACAGCCTGTTTTTGTGTCTTAATCTCTTTTTCTGTGTCAACACTGATAAAAAAGGAAAAGGAGAGGTTTCTTATGATGGGTGCATTCAAAAATCATCGCGATAAACGCGTATCAGTTTCTGTAGAAGAACTAGTTCCACAAGACCATTTTCTTCGTGCGATTGAAGCAACAATTAGTTTTGATTTTATTGAAGAAAAACTACGTCCTTATTACTGTGAAAATAATGGTCGTCCTTCTATTCATCCTATCGTTCTATTTAAGATGATGTTTATTGGATATTTTTATGGTATCCGCTCGGAACGTCAGCTAGAAAAAGAAATCAAAACAAATATCGCTTACCGTTGGTTTTTAGGATTTTCCCTATCAGATACGATTCCAGATCATTCTACAATCAGTTGGAATCGCCGTACTCGTTTCATCCATACAAATATTTTTGAAGAAATCTTTGAAGAAATTGTGAGTCAAGCGACGGAGCACCGTATGGTGGGAGGACGCGCATTGATGACAGATTCTACACACATTAAGGCTAATGCCAATAAAAATAAATTTGTACATAAATATAAAAAAGAAAAGCCAAAGTTTTATATAGATGAACTAGAAGCTGCGGTTATTAAAGATCGTGAGCTACATGGAAAAAAGAATTAAAACCTAGAAAGGAAAGTGATACCCCTACTAAAAAAACTCGTATAAGTACAACTGATCCAGATAGTGGATTTTTAATGAGGGATGGAAAACCGAACGGTTTTCATTTCTTAGATCATCGTACGACTGATGCGAAGTACAATATTATTACAGATACCTATATAACGGCTGGAAATATGGCAGATTCCGAGCCGTATTTAGCACGCCTACAAGCTCAAATTGATAAATTTGGATTCAAAGTTGAAGCTGTAGCTCTTGATGCAGGCTATTTTACAGGTTATATCTGTAAGAAACTATCAGAACAGAATATATTTATGGTGATGGGGTATCGCCGATTTGGAAAACGAAATCAAGAAGTACCAAAAAGTAAATTTAAATATGAAACAGAAACAAATGTATTTGCTTGTCCAATGGGATGTATTTTAGAATATGCGACAACGGATCGCGAAGGGTATCGTCAATACAAATCGCATCCAGAAGACTGCGCTGTGTGCCCACTACGTAAGGATTGCTTTTCAGAGAAACAAAAACAAAAAGTTATCACTCATCATATATGGGAGAAATATAAAGATATCGCTAGAAAAAACAAGCTAACAGCTACAGGGAAAAAACTGTATAAAGTACGCTGTTCGACTATAGAGCGAAGCTTTGCGGACGCCAAAGAACTACATGGCTATCGATATGCTCGATTTCGTGGGCTGAAGTATGTCCAAATGCAGGCATATCTCACAGCAGCTTGTCAAAACATGAAAAAAATAGCCCTTCACCTGACCAAAAAGGGTCAGGTGAAGGGCTATTTTCTTGGTTTCTATCACTTATTATTGTTTTCATTTAATAAAATTCAAAAGATGTCAGAGTGTTGGAAACCCTAAAGGGTTTCTCAACACTCTG
>NZ_JABUAE010000129.1 GCF_013314535.1 Bacillus sp. Xin1
ACAAAACATACTAAGATTAGTAGTGCAAACCAAGGCATTGGTTCGCACTACTATTTTTTATATAGTAGAAGTGAAGAGAAGGTCGTGGGTGTCTTGGGATCCTGAATCCGTATACAAAACTGATCTTCTTCACTTACCTTATTTGAATCAGTTTTTAGTATGTTGGTCTTCGAGATCGTGTATAAGAAATGAGAATCGATAAGTGTAAGTTGAAGACTTCAATTCCACCTAAGGAGGAACTTTATGAAACACGTAATTGCGTTTGACATCAGTATGGGTAAAAGTTATATGGTAATTTATAATACACAGAAACAATGTGTATTTGAAAGTGAAATCAAGCATTCTAAACCTGAATTCAAAAAGCTACAAGAAAAGATTCATGAGCTTACAGATAAGACCGGTGAATTGCCTGAAATCGTATTCGAAGCAACAGGTATCTATTCCAGGCAGCTAGAACGATTTATGCAAGATAATCAGTATACATATTGTTTATTAAACCCATTAGAAGCCAAGCTACAATGTGATTCCTTACGGATTCATAAGACCGATCGAAGCGACGCACACCGATTAGCTCTCACTCATTTTACAGCTACCCGAAGGGTATTTACCGGAACTGATAATTTATTCTACCAACTAAAATCTCTTTCTAGATTATATAGTGAACTGGATAGTGAATTATCGATAATTCGTGGTCGTATGCATAAAGTAATCCAATTAACATTTCCTGAGTTGGAGAGAATGTTTACCAGTAAATCTGATTTGTTTTTAAATTTTGTTCAACTATTCCCCCACCCAGATTGTATTTTAGGTCTTTCAAAAACCATTATAAAAAATCGTATTCGTGCCAACACCAATAAAAAAATATCAAATATTACAGCGGAGAAAAAAGCGATTCAAATACTTGAAATAGCGAAAACTTCCTATCCTGCTGTTTCTCAGAACGATGTTCTATGTGATCAACTCAAATTATACGCAAGACGGTATCAAGAGCTTCTTCACCAAAAAGAATGCTGTATTAACAAGATGGTATATATAGCCAAGCAACGTGCAGAATACGATATCATTCTCAGTCTTCCTGGGATTGGACCGAATACTGCAGTACGCTTGATGGCTGAAATAGGAGATATTACTCGCTTTAACAATAACAAGCAACTCAATGCATTTGCTGGTATTGATATACGCCGTTTTCAATCAGGTAAAACCTTTTTTAAAGATAAAATTAATAAACGTGGAAATAAACATTTGCGGAAGCTCCTTTTCCTCATCATCCAGAACATGATTAAACAACGACGTTACGGACAAAATCACATTGTTGAGTATTATGATAAATTAAAAACGCAACCCTATAACAAATGTCATAAAGTTGCGTCCATTGCATGTGTAAACAAGTTCTTGAAACTCCTCTTTCACCTTATTACACATGATATACACTATGATTATCGGTTAACGGCCTAATATCATAGTTTCATTCATCATATCATATCTTACCCCTAGTAAAAAAACGAGTATATATTAGGGATCTTTGGTATGCATGATAACAAG
>NZ_JABUAE010000130.1 GCF_013314535.1 Bacillus sp. Xin1
TAACGTTTTTTTTAAATGAACAGCATCTTCATATAAATTGGAAATAAGCATAAGCATGTGTTCATTTTGTTTTTTAATGTGTCTCTCCCTTGACTGCGCTTCATACAGTTTCATCATATTGAAAAAGCTTAGAACTATAAAACTGTGGGAAAATGCGATAACAATTATTTCATTTATTGCCTCTGGCGTGATAGTAGTTTTTAATACAAAATATTGAATCATTAATTCCACACAGTCTGATAATATTTCAATAATGAAGCCAATAAATCCAATCATCAATGGTTGATGATGAAATCGTTTGATTTTCGCTAAGTAAAAGAGACAAGAATAAGTAAAATAAAAGAAAAAACTAGGATAGTGGATATGGAAAGCAGCTATCCAATCCATATTTTCCTGTTTGACGATTTCTATCAGGATACGAAATACTACAACCACTATTGCTGTTAAAAAACCCGGTAAAAATGCTGGCATTCGCCGAAATAATAACAAAAAAAAGAAAAATGTTGGTGCACCAAAGCTCATTCGAAACGTCTCATTTAAGGGAAAAGACTTTATTGCGCCTACTAAGGGTACTGTAAACACCATCAAAACTAGAATATAGATGTCTTTTTTTACTAAATTACTAAGATTCACAATAATCACTTCCCACTTTCGCCTAAAAGTCAGTATACAAATCTATTATTACTAATACAACACTTACTTTATTTTTTTCAAAATCTATAAATAAGATATAAACGAAAGCATCGAACATTGCGAGTATTCTTGACATTTTTCTGCTTTAGACAGGAAGATGCTATGCAATACAAAAATGTTCAGACACATTATATAGTCTGAACATTTTTGTATTCGCTCTGACACTAAAACATCCATGATACTTTTTAGAATATACTTAAATCCCATTCTTGTGCAATACGTTCCAATAACATAGATCCTGGTAAACTATTCCCGCATTCATCAATAGCTGGTCCATAAATACCAATACCACAACCCTCTTGAAACGGTAGTTCTCTTCTGGACCTTGATGGAACGAGTGCCATAATCCCTCCGGACACCCCACTTTTAGCTGGCAATCCAATGAAAGCAGCAAATTTGCCAGAAGCATTGTACATACCACATGTGAGCATTAAGGCTTTGGTTAATCTAGCAACCTCTTTTGGGAGGACTTGTTCTTTACGAATAGGATGATATCCATCATGGGCAAGTATGAGTCCTATTAAGGCTATATCCTTTGTATTCATTTCTATAGAACATTGTTTCAAGTAAACCTCTAGTGCTTCCTCCACATCAGACTCTAAAAAACCATTTTCCTTTAAATAGTGTGCTAAAGCTCTATTGCGATGAGCTGTTTGCCATTCTGATTGAAACACTTTTTCATTAATGGCGGGACGTTTCTCTATCATTTTTTCGATTAATGCGTATAGAGATTCTAATTTTTCTTGCACCGATGTTCCTGGCAGAAGCGAAGCTACCGTAATCGCTCCAGCATTAATCATAGGATTAAAAGGTTTTCCTGGTTTATGCATCTCTAAACGAAT
>NZ_JABUAE010000131.1 GCF_013314535.1 Bacillus sp. Xin1
TGAAGTGACCCCAAAAAGTTAGACACGTTATTTCATTAGGCAGCTTCTTGGGCATGAAACCGGTATTGTACCGGACTCATGCCTTTTAGTTTTGCCTTAATTCTTTTATGATTATAGTAGGCTATGTACTTTGCTAGTTCTTGCTTAAAGTGTTCTATATGCTTAAATTCTTTTCGGTATAGAAATTCGGACTTCATGATTCCAAAGAAATTTTCAATCACTGCGTTATCGTAACAGTTCCCTTTACGAGACATACTTTGTGTAATGCCACGTGTATTGAGGGAATGGCGATATTGTTTCATTTGATAGTGCCATCCTTGATCAGAATGAATAAGAAGTGTATCTTCTTCCGTTAAACGTTCAAAAGATTGGTCTAACATTGTTGAAACAAGGGAATAGGTTGGTCTTGAACCAATTGTATATGTGATAATTTCACCATTAAATAAATCCAACATTGGTGATAAATATAACTTCTCTCCAAACAATTTAAACTCTGTGATGTCCGTAACCCATTTTTTGTTTGGTTTTTCCGCTTGGAAATTGCGATTTAAAATATTCGGTGCAATTTTTCCGACTTTCCCTTTATAAGAACGATACTTTTTCATACGAACGAGACATTTCAAGCCTAATTCTTTCATCAGACGGTACACTTTTTTATGATTTACTTTGAGTCCACGGTTTGTCAGTTCATCACGAATACGACGATAGCCATAACACCCATCGTGTTCATCATAAATAGCTCGAATCAGTTCTTTTAACGCCGCATTTCCATCAGGACGATTGAAATGTTTCATCCAATAATAGTACGTGCTACGCGGAAGGCCTGCGAGTTGAAGTAGTTCCTTGACGGGAAATTCATGCCTTAATTCATAGACTACTTGCGCTTTGTCTTGTTTGGTGACTTTTCCTTGTTTTGAACTAAGGCATTCAACTTTTTTAAATATGCATTTTCCATACGTAAACGCTCATTTTCCGCTTGTAGTGCCTCTATTGATCCTTCAACTATTCCTTGATCTTTGGTTGTATTAGTTTTTTTATTTTTCATCGATAGACGCCCCTTTTTCTTTGAATGTAGGGCATCAAATCCTCCTGTATCATAAGCTACTTTCCATTTTCGAAGTGTCTCGTAAGATGGAATATTAAAAATCGCCGCTGTTTCCCTGATAGATGTCCCATTTTCGTTCATATAATTAAGTACATCTAGTTTATACTGGGTGGAGTAGGATGTATAGCGTTTTTCAAAAGCATTTTCACCTGAAGATTCATATTGCCTAATCCACTGATAGAGTATACTGGGATGAACACCTACAGATTTGGCGATTGTTTTTCCACCTTCATTACCATTTAAATATCGTCTCACCGCTTGTATTTTTTCTTTTGAAGAAAATTTAGCCATAAAAAACTGCACCTCCAATTGTTAGACTGTGTCTAACAATTGGGGTACA
>NZ_JABUAE010000132.1 GCF_013314535.1 Bacillus sp. Xin1
CGCCCATACACCCGTATAATCGATGTCTACAATTTCAACAATGTTTACCATCCTTTTCTCTCCTTTCGCTTTTAAAAAGAAGAAGAGCACTGTTTCACAGTACCCTCCTCAACCTATATCTATCTAGCATGTTCCATTTCCGCTTCTTTTGGCTGCTCGTTCTTTTTCACACCTTTAAATCGATGAAAAAGTTGTGCGAATTTATTTTGACTTTTTGGTTCTTTCTCCTGGATCGATTCTTTTTTACTGTTTTTATCATATTCCTGTTTTTCTTGATCTAAGGCTTTTTCAATGCTGGATAACTTTTCCCGCTGGGAATCCGTTAAATTCATTCCTTTTAACTCCTGAAGAGCTTCCTTTTTCAACCGGTATACTTCAGGATATGAATGTGTCTTCTCAAACTCTTTCATTTCTTTAACACGTTCTTCCCGACTTTTCGTATACGTTTCTTCTTGTTGTACTGGTTGTTTTTCGTTTGACTCTTCTTTAGATGCCTGCCTGTTAGAATGAGGTTCTTTTTCTGTCTCGCTTCCAAGTATCGCTAACACTTCTGCCTTATACTGTTGTTTATACTCGTTCTCTTCTTGAGAAGGAGCAATCTCTTCTAAAACTTGTTCCTTATATGACTCTTTATAAGCCTCTTTGGGGATTTCTTTAAGTATCAGCGCCGCTTGATTTTTTTCAACTAATGGCTCTTGAGGCTGTGAAGACTGTTCAACTTGATATTCCATCTTTTGATTGGCTATTTCGTCCATTCTTTGCCGCTCAATCGCTCTTTGTTTTATCAAATTTTTCACCACATCAGACAACTGCTTCTCTCCTGTAAGTCGAAGAGAAGATTTTGACCAATTCTCACCATCTATTTCTTGTTCATATACTTTTACTTTCCCCGTATCATGATGAATATCAATTGTGATATCTCCTTGCCCCCAGTCCATTGCGCTTGTCACAGATGGAATCGCAAAACGAGTAACACCAGGTTCAACTCCTCTTCGTTTTTCATGCATATTCCCTTCAGGAAACCTTTCTTTTTGTTTTCCAGTCATCTGAAGTGCTTGTTTATACAAAGCTTCTCTGATTTCTTCTTGCTTCAGTTGTTCTTGTATATTCATTTTTCACTTCCTCCTTTATAATAAAAAATCACTTCTCGTTCTCAACGATAAGTGATGACATTGTTTCTATATTAAATTGTGTACACAAGCTATCTATCGTTCTAATTCCACCTCTTGTTTCTTTTTCTTTGCTACATTTTGGAATTGTGCAAAGTTGGAAAATGGTTCAAACTGTTTTTCCCGATCAACCACTTTCGATTCAGTCTGCTTCGTAACCGTAACTTCTTCTTTGTTCAATTTTTCCTGTACTTTACTTTCTAATTGATTAACAGATTCTTGTGTAATGAGTTCATTATCAATTGCTACATTTTTG
>NZ_JABUAE010000133.1 GCF_013314535.1 Bacillus sp. Xin1
TCTTTGGAATGAATGGTTTCTTTTTACTTATAGTGAAATACGGATTTACGAAGTGTTTTTAATCAAACTTTATTTCGTAGCTAGATTTGATGCAGCTCCCGTACCAGCTATGTTCAACACTAATTAATTATATCGAACTAAGTGAAAAAATATAAATTGTAAAATAGAGAGCGTGTTTTTGCTCCAATTTTTATGAGACTTAAATAATAATGCTATTTATAAGAGTTAGATTAGAAATGGATTAAATGCTAAATAAAGGGGTGTAAAAGTTGAATAAGTGGACCAGAATTTCGATTATTGCAATGGGTACCGTGATATTAAGTGTATTTATAGGATGCATGGGAGGAACGTTTTTTAATAACGAAAGTGACAAAAAAAAGTTGCTAAAGGTGAGAGCATTGACGAAGTGGTCAACGCCGAGGGAATCATGATGGATTCTATGCATAAAATGTTGCATCAAAAAGTAATAGCTGATAAAAAATCCGGCTTTATCTTAATGTCTCCTAATAATATAAAAAAGCTTCGGCATATGTTAGACCAGAGCGATAAAATGCCTAACAAAGAAAAGTATGCTGATATTCTAGAACGTTGGGAAAAAGGAGATTTCTCTCAAGCAGTCGGGGAACATAATTATATATGGGAGCGAGAGGGTGGTGAAAATGTTGGGGAAATTGGTGGAGAAGCGATAAGATTAGCTACTCAGAAAGAAGAAAAAGCATATCTCAAAGAACAAAGTGAAAAAGAAAAATAAATAGGGATTATATTAATAGAAAAGAAAGTTATTTACACATTAAAAAAAATTCATACCGTTTGCTAAATCTACAGGATTTCAAAATCTCCGTCATGCTTCTTATACGATTAAAGGAATCGAAATGATTCATGCTCTATATAAACGAAACCGAAGTTTGCGGCCAAACTTCGGTTTTTCAACATGTGTAATGATAATAAAGTTGTTTAATTTCTACGCTATAAACGCGCTTAACACCGTTTGAACAATCAAACGATGTTTAAAATAATTGTTTAATTTTATTTATCCTTCTCTAATTTTAAAAAATTTAGCAATAATAAAGTCGTTTAAAACTCAATTTTTATGGAATAAAGGTATCCATTAGTTGACGAGCGTAACAAACATTACTTTTCGAAAAACGGTCTCCAGCTTGGATCACGTTCATTTTTATTGGTTAGGTTTCGATTAAAAATGCCTCATGAAAAAGGCTTTTTGATATTGTCTCAAAGACTCTTCATTCGCTCCACCTTCATAATCAGGATCATCAAATTGAACGTTATCATCTTCCCAGAAACAGATACTGCAAATGTCAAATGTACCTGGTGGTTCCTCTTCTAAGGTTTTATAACCACAACATGGACATGTATATTTCATATAATCCCCCTAAAAGCCTTACTGTTA
>NZ_JABUAE010000134.1 GCF_013314535.1 Bacillus sp. Xin1
GGTTCCGTCAAGAAGTTTGTGTAAATCAATGAGACTGAAGTACATCGGTTTATCCAGTATATAATTTGTGATTGTTTGGTGTGGGAACAGTGAAGCTAGCTTCACTGTTCCCACACCATTTTGAAAAATGGTGTTTACTTCGATAAAGCTTCTTCTCCATAACGTTCTTTAAACATTTTATAGATTTCCTTATGAGCTAAACCAAATCCAGCTGTTCGTTTGGTAGTCCAACTATTGTTATAATTATTCGATACTAAATATACAATTTTCTCCACAGATTCTAGACTAGGAAGACTATTCATTGTCTTTAAACGCTTCCGTACCTCTTTAATTGTTCGCTCAATCATATTCGTTGTATAAAGATAGGATCGAATCTCTTTTGGATACTTATAAAAAGTAAGAAGAACAGGTAAATCTTTCTCCCATGATTCCACTTCTTTTTTGTATTTCTTTCCCCATTTTTCTTTTACCATTTGAAACGCGTCTTCCGCAATTGATAAATCAATGGCTTTATAAACTTGTTTAAAATCACTTGCGACCTCTTTTTGATCAGATTTGCGCACTTTGGACAACAGATTTCTCATTTTATGCACAACACAACGCTGAACATCCGCTTTAGGGTATACACTTAGAAACGCTGTTTCTAAGCCAGTTAATCCATCAAAAATACCTAGTAAGACGTTTTTCACGCCTCGCTCATGTAAATTTTCTAGAATTTCTCTCCAACCACTTGCCGATTCTCTTCCGCCAACATAAAAGCCTAGAATCTCTCGTGTTCCTTCCAACGTGATACCTAAAGCGATATAAATAGCTTCTTTTTCGACCGTATCGCGACGCACACTAAAAAATAAGCAATCTAAATAAAGGGCCGTGTAATTCGACTCTAATGTGCGTGATTGCCAGCTTTCGATATCATGTCTAATCTTTTCCGTAATATTAGATACAGTCGTAGCCGAATAAGGATTGCCATCTAATAAACGTTCCACAAATTTCCCGACTTGTCGAGTACTTACGCCGCTTTGATATAGGCTTAAAATAGCTTCTTCTAGCCAGCCATCACGACGTTGATATGGCTGGAATAGTGAAGTTTGAAAATCACCGTTTCGATCTCTTGGGACAGAAAGATCTTCTATTCGTCCAAACTTCGTATCTAACATTCTTTGGTAATAACCATTTTTAGAGTTAGGTGTATCTTGAGGTTCTGTCTTCAGGAAATTTTGGATTTCCTCTCTAAGAATCATTTCTAATTTCTCTTGTACAAAATCCTTTACCATGTCTTCAATTTGTTTACCTAAGTCTAAATTGGGTATACTATCATTAGGCATGAGGCAAAGTCTCCTTTCATTTTAGGTTCTGGATAAACCTAGGGGGTA
>NZ_JABUAE010000135.1 GCF_013314535.1 Bacillus sp. Xin1
GAAAAATGTTGCAATTGATAATGAACTCATTACTGAAGAATCTGTTAATCAATTAGAAAGTAAAGTACAAGAAAAGTTGAACAAAGAAGGAGTTACGGTTACGAAACAGACCGAATCGAAAGTGGTTGATCGGGAAAAACAGTTTGAGCCATTCTCGAATTTTGCACAATTCCAACATGTTGCAAAGAAAAAGAAACAAGAGGTGGAATTAGAACGATAGATGGCTTGTGTACACAATTTAATATAGAAACAATGCCATCACTTATCGTTGAGTACGAGAAGTGATTTTTTATTATAAAGGAGGAAGTGAAAAGTGAATATACAAGAACAACTGAAGCAGGAAGAAATCAGAGAAGCTTTGTATAAACAAGCACTTCAGATGACTGGAAAACAAAAAGAAAGGTTTCCTGAAGGAAATATGCATGAAAAACAACGAGGAGTGGAACCAGGTGTTACTCGTTTTGCGATTCCATCTGTGACAAGTGCAATGGACTGGGGGCAAGGAGATATCACAATTGATATTCATCATGATACGGGGAAAGTAAAAGTATATGAACAAGCAATAGATGGTGAGAATTGGTCAAAATCTTCTCTTCGACTTACAGGAGAGAAGCAGTTGTCTGATGTGGTGAAAAACTTGATAAAGCAAAGAGCGATTGAGCGCCAAAGAATGGAAGAAACAGCCAATCAAAAGAGGGAAAATCAAGTGGTGATACCTAAATCAATGCCCAAAGAGGCTTATAAAGAGTCATATAAGGAACAAGTTTTAGAAGAGCTTGCTCCTTCCCAAGAAGAGAAACAATACAAAGAACAGTATAAGGTTGAAGTACTAGCAATGCTAGGAAATGGGAAAGAAAAGTCACCTGATTCAAAAGAAGAGAAAAAAGAAGCTCCTTTAAAACAACAAGAAGAAAAGTATACGAAAAGTCGGGAAGAGCGTGTCAAAGAAATGAAAGAATTCGAGAAAATACATTCTTATCCTGAAGTATACAAGCTAAAGAAAGAAGCGCTTCAGGAATTGAAAGGGCTGAATTTGACAAATTCCCAGCGGGAAAAGCTGACGAATATTGAAAAAGCTCTAGATCAAGAAAAACAGGAATATGATAAAAATAGTAAAAAAGAGTCTAACCAGGAGAAAGAACCAAAAAGTCAAAATAAATTCGCACAGCTTTTTCATCAGTTTAAAGGTGTGAAAAAGAACGAACAGCCAAAAGAAGCGGAAATGGAACATGCTAGATAGATATAGGTTGAGGAGAGTACTGTGAAACAGTGCTCTTCTTCTTTTTAAAAGCGAAAGAAGAGAAGAGAATGGCAAACATTGTTGAAATTGTAGACATCGACTATACGGGTGTATGGGCA
>NZ_JABUAE010000136.1 GCF_013314535.1 Bacillus sp. Xin1
TGAGGTTAGTTATGTCAGAAAATAAAGGTGATTTTATATAGATTAGGGGATATGAAATTTTGATATGAGGTGATGATATGGAACAATTTCTGGTGGATCTAGTCGGGTCAACGAATGATTTTTTATGGTCTAAATTGTTTATTATGCTTGTTGTGTGCGGAATTTATTTCACATTTAAATCGAAATTTGTACAGTTTCGAATGCTAAAGGAAATGGTCCGTGTTTTAATGGAAGGGAAGGATAGTTCTAAAGACCAAATTTCTCCGTTCCAAGCGTTTTGTATTGGTATGGCTGCTCGCGTTGGAACAGGAAATATCACAGGAATTGCGATTGCGATTGCACTAGGCGGTCCTGGAGCAGTATTCTGGATGTGGATTATTTCTATTATTAGCTCAGCATCCAGCTTTGTTGAGAGTACATTAGCGCAAATATATAAAGTAAAAGATAAAGATGGTTTCCGCGGCGGTCCATCCTATTATATGGAAAAAGGGCTAAACAAACGTTGGATGGGAGTAATATTCTCTATTTTAATTACGATTACTTTCGGTCTTGTATTCAATTCTGTACAATCAAATACCGTTACAATTGCTTTTGAGAACTCATTCGGTACAGATCGTTTAACTGTTGGGATTATCATGGCAATTGCTTTCGCTGTGATTATCTTTGGTGGTGTACAGCGTATTGCAAAAATGGCTGAATACAAGGTAATGTTTCTAGCAGTCTTATACATTGGAGTTGCATTATTTGTTGTAGTTACGAACATAACAAAAATGCCGGAAGTTCTTTCTCTTATTGTTCAAAACGCATTTGGCTTTAAACAAATAGCAGGCGGTTCAATCGGCGCAGCACTCATGCATGGAGTTAAACGTGGTTTATTCTCAAATGAAGCTGGTATGGGAAGTGCACCAAATGTTGCTGCAACGGCAACAACAAGCCATCCGGTGAAACAAGGACTTATTCAAGCATTTGGTGTATTAACGGATACACTGATTATTTGTACAAGCACAGCATTTATTATTTTACTTTCTGATGCATACAAACAACCAGAACTAAATGGAATTGCACTTACACAAGCAGCATTAAGTGAACATATCGGCTCTTGGGCATCGGGCTGTCTAGCTATCTTTGTCTTCCTATTTGGATTCGGTGCGTTAATTGGGAACTATTATTACGGAGAAACAAATATTCGATTCTTACACACAAGTAAAGTATGGTTGATGGTATACAGAATAAGTGTGTTAGCTATGATTGTATTCGGCTCAGTTGCAAAAATCCAGCTGGTATGGGATTTAGCGGATTTATTTATGGGCTTTATGGTTATTATAAATTTAATTGCTATTACCTTACTATCAAAAAT
>NZ_JABUAE010000137.1 GCF_013314535.1 Bacillus sp. Xin1
AAAGGTAAAGATGGTACTTGGAAACCCGTTGCGAAGGCAAATGAAGAAGAGAAGAAGCAAATTGAATCTAAAAGTGTAGAAGTGAAACCAGGTCGCTTATATTTTTCTGTCGGCTATGTATTCGATGTGTCACAAACGAACGCGAAAGCGGAAGATTTACCCCGTATTTTTCCAAATCGTTGGCTAGAAGGAACTGTGAAAGATTATAAGAGTTTGTACAAAGGAATGGAAGCTATTGCAGAAAAGAACGGTGTGAAAATTATTGAACCGAAACATGAGCTTGGGGTTGCAAAGGGGGTGAGCTATACCCTAACAAAAGAAGTTGCTTTAAATCCACGAAATAGTGAATTACAGAATGTAAAAACGCTCCTTCATGAGCTAGCGCATGCCAAACTTCATACAGCCGAAACACACATGAATTACACGGCACCTGAAAAAGAGTTTCAAGCAGAAATGACAGCTTATACGGTTTCTTCGTATTTCGGAATTGATACCAGCGAGTATTCGTTAGGATACTTAGCCAACTGGACACAAGGAAAAGAATTAAAAGAGAAATCAAAATTACTAAAAGAAGTACATGAAACTTCTACTGAATTTATTGAAACCATTGAAAACATTTTGGAAAAAGAGAAAGAACAAATACAAGAAAAAGAGGTGGAAAGTATGGAAAATGTAAAAGAAACACCTGTTCATTTGGTAACGATTGAAGTCTTGGATAAGGATAAACAAGATGAGGAAGTTGCAAGAATACACATGATGGATGCCGTGACAAAAGAAATCAACTACTTATCAGTATGGAATCCTGATAAGTCTGATCGAGACGACTTATATGTTTCTTTAATGGAGAAAAGCGGTAGTCGAGAAAATGTCTATTTAGACAACATTTTGAAACCAGATGTATATGAAAAAGTTCAGAATTCCATCTTCGACGGAAAAGGCAATCAATCGTTTCTTCTACATGAAAAGGATGCAATCATGAGCCTAGATGAAATAGTAAAGGATGAACGATATGGTGTTTTGGTAGATAAAGCAGAGGAACAAAAAAATCCATCATTTAGTGAAAAAGAAGTGGAATTGTATAAAGAGATGAAGAAAGAAGGATATGCGCCCATTGGCTCTCTTGAACAAAAATTAAACCCACTTCCTCACACAGCTAAACATGTTACGGCTTCGATGGAAAAAGAATTAAGTGAAAAATATGAAGCATTTAAGCGGGCTCAATCTAATGAAACGGTGAACGATATTGACAGTATTATAAGCCGTGTACAAGTGGAAGAGCGTTATTTTGCAAC
>NZ_JABUAE010000138.1 GCF_013314535.1 Bacillus sp. Xin1
GATGGTTGAGTCGTTTTTGGAACCGTTTATAGTTATAAAAATAGATATACTCTTCAATTGCTTGTATTAAAGCAGCTTCTGTTTTAAAATGATTCAAATACAACATTTCCGATTTAAAATGGGAGAAAAATGACTCAATACAGGCATTATCATGGCAGTTTCCTTTGCGAGAGTGGCTACCAATGATACCTAAACCTAAAAGTCGTTTGTTGTAGGCGTGGGATGTGTACTGGAATCCCTGATCTGAATGGAGAATGGTTCCACGCACATCTCTTTTTTGTGCCAACATTTCAATTGTATCCAATACAAGTTCATTATCATTCCGCTTGGATATTTTCCAAGAAACAACTTCGTTATTATAAATATCTTGGACAACAGAAAGATACCGAAATCCTTCTTGGAATCGTAGGTAAGTAATATCTGTAACAAGTGCTTCATTTTGTTGGCGATCTTTAAATTCACGGTTTAAAACATTCGGAAAAACATTGGAATAGTTCCCTTTAAAGAAGCGACGCTTCTTTCGAATAATAGATTGAATGTCGAGCTCGCTCATTAAGCGATATACTTTTTTGTGATTTATAAAATATCCCTCTTCCTGTAAAGCAATTTTCATACGTGGATAACCATATTCCTTGTGCTTTACATGAATAGATTGTATTACTTTTTTTAATCGTTTCTCGGATTCCATTCGCATGTTTTTCATACCTTTTGTATGAATCCACTTATAATAACTTGAACGATGTACACCGGCAAATTTCGTAAGCCACATAACTGGATATTTCCCTTTTAATGATTCAATGATGTGATATCTCTCTGTATATTTTAGTGCACCCCCATTTACAGATTTGGATACTGCTTTTTTAAATATTCAACCTGTGCCTTATAGTAGTCACGTTCCTCCTCAATCGTCTTAAAATGAATACGTTTACCTTTTAGAGGATTGGATATACCTTTCATTCCACCATTTTTCCCACGAGTATCTGTAATTTCACCAAATTCTTTATATTTTTTCACCCAATTTTTTAATTGTGTAGAGCTTTTAATCTGATATTTTTCCTTTATCACATTGTAACTTCCTTCACCGTTTAAATAACTTTGAACAGCTGATAACTTTAATTCTTCTGAGTATGTATTAAATGTTGAACCTTTTTTAGTCATGAAAAATCCCCTCCAAGTAATAGTGTA
>NZ_JABUAE010000139.1 GCF_013314535.1 Bacillus sp. Xin1
TATATAAAGCATGAATGGTTTCGATGCCTTTCAAGGTACGGGAAGCGTGGCGAAGACTTTGAAATCCTAAAGAACGGGAGAATCGACGTTTCACATGTCGGTGATCTTGCTCAACGATATTATTGAGGTACTTGCTTGTACGATGAAAGGTATTTTTGTAAAGACCTATCTCCTTTAATTTTTTGAATGCGGAAGCTAAAAAAGGGGCCTTATCTGTCGTCAGAACCGTTGGTTCTCCAAAAGATTGAACAAGTCTTTTCATAAAAGCATATGCTGCTTGTGTGTCACGTTTTTGACGAAGTTGAATATCCAATGTGTGCCCGTCTTTATCAATTGCTCGATATAAATAACACCATTTCCCTTTCACCTTGATATAGGTTTCATCTAAACGCCAAGATAACAGTGTGTTTTTGTTTTTCTTTTTCCAAATGTGATAGATGAGATTGCCATATTCATGAACCCAGCGCATGATAGTTGTTGGATGAATAGAAATACCACGCTCTTTCAAGATTTCAGATACATCACGATAGCTCAAAGAAAAACGACAATAGTAGCCGACGGCTACCAAAATAATATCCTTTTTAAACTGTTTTCCTTTAAAATACCCCATATATCATTCTCCTGCTCACACTTTTTCTACAGGTTAGCTTAGTTTAGAAAACTTTGCAACAGAACCGTTTTAAATCTATGAGAAAAGGACCTGCTACGAATAGCAGGTCCTCTCCAAGATGGCAAAGAGTAATTCTTACGGTACTCTTTGTTCATATAATACACGAATATTAATAATAACTCTAGATTCTATATATTGAGAAATAAAGTTTTAATAATTCTAAACAAAGGGGGCTGAAAATAAGTGTTTTAACAAACTTAAAAGAATATGCAGTCTACAAAGGTGAATCGCTAGTATGTATGGACCATACAGGAATGCGCTCAACATATGAGAGTACTTCCTGAAACGGTTCGTTATTATACAACGCCAGCTTATCAAAGGAGAATGGCGAAGAGGAAGAGAGCGAAGAATTACTTAACTGTTACTGCATTGGAGGAGGAATGAGTATGTTTTGGGGAGCAGGAGAAAAAT
>NZ_JABUAE010000140.1 GCF_013314535.1 Bacillus sp. Xin1
TGAGGAAGAAATGACTCCAGAAAATCTAAAACGAATGCAAAAAGAAATGCTTCGCCTGAAAGAGGAGAATGAGATTTTAAAAAAGGCTATGGCCATATTCGCGAAAAAATAAACGATACAGAATTACATCAATTTATCGATTGTCAAAAAGAAACACACTCTGTTCGTACGATGTGTCAAACGCTTGGAATAGCAAGAAGTTCGTATTACCAATCTCAGCACAAAACAGAGTCAAAACGTAGTCGTGAAAATGAAGAATTAACCCAAAAGATTATACAAATTCATCAAGAGAGTGGAGAACGTTACGGTGCACCGAAGATTCATCAAACCCTATTGAAACAAGGGTTTCAAGTAAGTATAAAACGTGTACAACGGCTTATGAAGAAAGCAAATATCCGTTCTAATATCTTGAAAAAATACAAACCACATTCATCAAAAACAACTGTAGAAGAACGAATAAATCTATTAGAACAAGACTTCTCTACAACGACAATTAATGAAAAATGGGTAGCGGATATCACTTATATTCACACGCAAAAAGATGGCTGGTGTTATCTTGCATCAGTAATGGATTTGTATTCTAAGAAAATTATTGGGTATTCATTTTCACGAAATATGACAACGAGCCTTGTGGTAAAAGCATTAGAAAACGCTTACCACACACAGAAACCACAAAAAGGTCTCATTCTACATACTGATTTAGGAACACAATATACAAGTCAGGAATTTCAAACCTTACTCGCGAATTATAAAATCAAGCCTTCTTTCAGTAAAAAAGGTTGTCCATACGATAACGCTTGTATTGAGTCATTTCACGCCATTTTAAAGAAAGAAGAAGTATATCGTACAAAATATGTCTCATTTGAAGAAGCAAATCTAGCGCTATTTCAATACATTGAGGGATTTTATAATCGTAAGCGAATCCATAGTAGCATCGGTTATAAAACTCCTCAAACAATAGAAGATCTGGCTATAAAAGTAGCTTAGATTTAACTTTTTTGTGTCCAAAATATTGACTCAAATCCA
>NZ_JABUAE010000141.1 GCF_013314535.1 Bacillus sp. Xin1
AGCCTTTGCTGCGTTACAAGATTACATGAAACAGAAAAAAGCTGGTAAAGATCCTATTTTTTATAAAGAAAGCATTAAAGGACTTGAGAATATTGAATGTTGGGAGCATTATCAGGATACTTCGACTTCAAAAAAGAAAAGTATGTAACAAAAAAGATATTCGGACTGTAATATGTCTGAATATCTTTCTTGGTTCTAGTGCAAAAATAATTGATTACATAAAAAATAGTGTCGTAACTTAAGAACTTTGGAACAGATTCTTTCTCAACTAATTGATGCAGGATAATAAAAGGTATTAATATATTGGAACTATATTAAGAGGCTGAAAAGAGGGGTCTGAACAACAGCAAAAGTAATGGTATATTTCTTTAAAACGATTTCTCAAACAGCAAAGGTCTATCAAGTGAATATATGTTTAGTCATGTATATGGATAGGTTAAGAAAAAATAACAATTTTTGAGTTGGTCATACTCAATTATCCGGGAGATTCATATAGGTTATAACTGATTAGGCTATGGGATAAAAATCATAAATCTTGAATATGCTATACCTTTAGGACATAACCTATCAATCTATAGGAAAAGGGAATAGCCTTGACAATGTTTTTTTGCACTTTATTGTCTATTATCCATTAAGAAAAATTCATACTGTATAGAATTAATAGAACGGAGGAATATGGTTAAATGATAAAGGAGTATAGCGTTCAGGTTGAGAGTCAAAAAAAAGCTTGCTTAGATCTAGATCAATGGGTAACTCAGTATAAATCATATGCTGCTAAAGGGCAAAGCGCCAGTTATATTCCCGCTTTGGAACAGATAAATTTATTTCAATTAGGTATTTGTATAATAGCGCCCAATGGAACAATGATAAAATCAGGGGATTCGGAGGTGCCTTTTACTCTGCAAAGTATATCAAAAGTAATCGGTTTTATAGCCGCTTGTTTAAACAGAGGTATTTCTTATGTATTAGAGCGAGTTGATGTTGAACCAACTGGAGATGCCTTTAACTCAATT
>NZ_JABUAE010000142.1 GCF_013314535.1 Bacillus sp. Xin1
CTACCCCACATCCATCAACTTAAGGATTTAGACTATTTTTGAAGTTAAAAGCACGTTACTATTCTCTTATGTTAATGAGAAAGGGTGACGTGCTTTTTATGAATATGAACCAAAAACAAGAATTATCTTTATTTGCCGAAGAGTTATATCGATATATGTCTCCCGCTACACTTAATCAATTAGCTATAGAAGTAGGCGGGATGAAACGAAAACGTAAGTGCCACGGGCACCATTTCTTATCTTTGTGTGTATGGTTAAATCAACAAGTCGCTACTACCTCTCTTACTCAACTTTGTAGTCAATTAGAAACTTCAACAGGAGTTTTATTAAGTCCGGAGGGACTTAATCGACGATTTAACTCGGCTTCTGTAGCCTTCTTTCGAACTGTATTTACTACACTTCTACAAGCTAAAATTGGAGGAGTATCTAAGATTTCTCATTCTCTTTCTGCTTATTTTGAGCGGATTCGCATCCTTGATTCTACAACTTTTCAAGTTCCAGATCGATTCGCATCTACTTATCCTGGTGCCGGAGGATGTAGTCATAAAGCTGGTGTAAAAATTCAATTAGAGTATGACTTGTTAAGTGGGGAATTTTCTGATGTGAAAATTGAACCAGGAAAACGAAGTGATCAAGCGTATGGTGCGACTCGAACAGGAATGATACAAAAGAATGAACTATATATTCGTGACTTAGGATATTTTCGTTTACAAGACTTTAAGTCTATCCAAGATAAGCAAGGATATTATTTATCACGTCTTAAATTACCAACTAAAATATATAGAAAAGAATTCGAAACAGTCGTATTTAAAACAAAACCTGCTCAACTGAGACCGGTATATATACAAGTTCATTTAGAAGACATCATGAAAAAATTACAACCTGGCCAAGTGTACGAGTTACATGATGTATATGTAGGGAGTAAAGACAAACTGCCTACTCGTATTGTGGTTTATAGATGTACGGAGGAGCAAAAACAGAAACGCCTACGT
>NZ_JABUAE010000143.1 GCF_013314535.1 Bacillus sp. Xin1
ATATATTGTGAGAAACGGTCGATATATTTGAAAAATCGCTGATAAAATTTCATTTACCTTCTTGTTCGCTAGTTTATTTTGTTAGAATAGCCACTACTTATGTGTCGGAAAATAAAAATGAATATATGCATAGAATATATTTCCTTTCATGGAATAAAAATTACAAAAAATGAACATAATGAGATGTACAAACAGTAGTGAAGTGAGGGGTAGAAAATGTTATATCTGCATGATGTATGGGTAAATTGGTTTGAAGGTGAAGAAAATGGGTATAACGTTTGTCATTTTTACGAATGGCGGAAGGATGATACGATCGAATTATTAGATCAAGTGCCATTATTAAAAGTAGATTCCACATTATATCATTACATCGAGAACGAATTATTGGAACTTCCGCAAAAACTATTGGAAGACGTACATCATAAGGCGTATATTCGTAAAAATCACGAGCGTTTGCAACAGGAATATTGTTTTGTTGTCACAGATGGAAAAGGAATTATTGCAGTGGATTCAATTGGCTACAATGTACCGATTCGAAAAAGCAGGCTTATTCCACGTCAAGAGCAGATGGTATATGAGATGGTGGAAAATGTCCAAGCAGAAAAGTATGAGTTTCAAATGGAAGAATCAAAAAAGGAACATCATATTTTGTCGCCATCGCCATATATTATGAATGGCTTAACTCGTAAAGAACGACAATTAAAACAATTGCTTTTTATGGCGCTAGATCAACTACATACAACGAAAAATCCAGCTGAAATCCGTTATTGGTATACAGAATGGGATCCAGCCGCATATGGAACTGTTCAACATATGAAATTTGAAGATGTTTGGGAGCGCCTTTATGAAGAAGCGCAATATGGCTGGTCAGAGAAACACGAACAGTTATGTGAACGCCTTGTAAAAGGGCAACCATTCTTTGAAAAGTTATGGGAAATGGAAAATGAACAAAAGGTAAATTAAAAAAGCCGCCAAATTTGTGAAC
>NZ_JABUAE010000144.1 GCF_013314535.1 Bacillus sp. Xin1
CGAATTTTACGTTAACTAGCTTCTGTTGTAGAAGCTAGTTTTTTCTCTTCTTGCATAGTAAAAGAGCCACAATCTCAGCCATTGGGGATTGTGGCTCTTTTACTATCTTAGTTGTTTATTATGAATTTTTTTTCAAAATAAGCTCAACTTCTTCTATACTTAATTTACTTGCTTTTGCAATCGTTTCTATTGGTACACCAAGCTCATGCATACCTTTAATCATTTGTATTTTCCCTTGCTGAACCCCTTCTTGAATACCTTCTTTTTTCCCTTCATTACGAGCATGAGCGAACTTTGCGGCCTCATCCATGAGAGCTTTTTCCCTTGCTTCGTACGCTTGTCGGAAAGAAGAATCTTGACTCATACGTTCCCATTTATTCATCGCTTTTTGTAAAATAGGGTCTTGGTTCATCGCAATATCCTCCAATGTTTGGGTTAATTGTTCATCTTCATTCGCTGGAAGTAATAATAACCAACGAACAAATGAATCTTCCCAGGGATTTACTTGTTCATTCCGCCACTGTTGCATGAGTTTTGGAATCTCCACAATATGAACTTCAATATCATCACTTAATTTCTTTTGTTGCTGTTGATTCCATAGGATTCCTGTTGTGTGGAATGCCTCGTATTCAGGAAACATAACGAAATTTAACAAATTTATTGTAATTGTTTTGTGAAGAGAACTATATGGCATCCCCTTTTGTAGTTGGGATGTATATAGTCTTCCCCAGTAATATAAACTTCTCTTAATCATGTCATGATTGTTATTCAACTGTATTTCCACATTTACCTTTGTGCCTGTATCTAATGTAGGGGAAATATCTAAAATCGATAATTTATCCTCTTCATGTTCTCGATGCAAGTGTGGGTCTTCTAATTGTAAAGAAACAATAGGTGATTCTAAAGAACCTTGCAACATAGCATTTAAAAAAGCAATTAAAATATCTTCATTTCCACTTG
>NZ_JABUAE010000145.1 GCF_013314535.1 Bacillus sp. Xin1
GTAAACGAACAAGATCGGCCAAATCGTGATTTATCCTATGAGGAAGTCATGAAGATATTAGGGTTTTATAAAGAGAAAGGGCATTTAGTAAACTATACAATCTTACTGGCGTTAGCCAGTACAGGTGCAAGGATTCAGGAATTGTGTACAACAAGAGTAAAAGATTTACACTATGATGGGAAGTATTGGTTAAAAGTGATTGGAAAAGGGGATAAGGTACGTGAACTTTTCGTTTCGGAACATTTGTATCAGTGTATTTGTGAAATGAGAAGAAGAAGAGGGTTTAAAACAGAATTAGACCAAGGGGATGAAAGCCCATTATTTGTAAACCAAAGAGGTGATTTTTATAACTCAAAAACGTTATCTAACCAGGTAACAGATATGATAAAAAAAACAAATCTGGATTTCTTAAAATATCGTGAAAATCCAGTCACAGCACATACATTCCGACATGCCTTTGCAATTATGGCAGTAGAACAGGGGAATGCTGATTTGTATCATTTGATGCAGACCTTAGGACATGAAAATATTCAAACCACTAAGATATATTTAGAAAAACATATGAAGCGTAAAAATAATGTTGGGGTTATCTTTGCAGATATGCTTAATGGGAATTAAGTATTGTTATGATATTCAAATTAACGTTTTAAGCAAGGAGTTAATGTGTAAAAATTACATATTAACTCCGAATATATTAACTTTTATCTAGGAAGGTAGCAAGTATCCCTTGATTTCAACTAATATAAAACTGCTAAATTGATTTTTTTAGCTCATCTATTTATTGAATTCATTAACTGGAAAAAGTATTCAGGTTTATGAGTCTTATTTAGGTTATACCATGAATGTAATGTATCTGATGCGAATACATCTAATTTTTTCAGTACTTCCACCGCAAATTCCAGAGGGGCTACTCCTGATGCAGTAACTAAATTTTCACCAGATACCGCAGGTCTCATCTC
>NZ_JABUAE010000146.1 GCF_013314535.1 Bacillus sp. Xin1
GCTTCAGCAATCAATTCTTTTGATTCTACTTGAGAAACCATGATGATTTTCCCTTTAAACGATGGTTTTGTTTGACGAATTGTTTTTATTCCATCTTGAATCGGCATTAACAAATCTATAAATAAAATGTCTATATTTTTGAGAATTAGCATTTGTTGATCTAACAACGAACCATCCTCAGCTTCTCCTACAACCTCCCCAAGATCCTCATCCTCGATAATTTGAGCCAACATTGAGCGAACCGCTTTCTCATCATCTACTATATAAAAATACATAGAATCACCCTTTCGCAATTATATGATCAATCCCTAATCTGATTATAAAAATCGATCCTTTTCCTTCGGTTCTGTCCTCAAACGTAACAATACCTTCAAATTGTTCGACCATTTCTTTTACATACGATAGTCCGATACCTGTCGAAGGGTTACCTGCATCATCATATTTAGAAGTAAACCCAGGTTCAAAAATTGCCTCTTTATACTTCGAAGAAATACCGGGACCGTTATCTCCTATTCGAAATTCAACAGAATGATGGCCTTTATTAATGTTAATCGTGATGGTTCCCATATCTTGGATAGCTTCTACAGCGTTTGCAACGACATTGTTTATAATTGATAAAATTGTGTAAATATGATAGTGAGGATGAACGCCATCAATCTTATACACAAATTGAATGTCTTTCTCTAGTAACCGGGCGTATTTCTCGTTTGCTCGTACAATGATGTTTACCAGTTCATATACGGACATATAATCTGTAAAACTTTCATCAGAAATCAGCTTTGATAGCCCAGAAAAAATACGTTGGTTATCTTTTTTAACGTCATGGACTTCACCAGCAATTTTCAATGCCTGCTGCCGTAAATCCTCAACCTGAAAGTTCAACTGTTTGTTCTCTAAAGAGTCTAAACTTTTATATAAATCATAAGATTTTTTTGTTATATTTTCAGCATCTTG
>NZ_JABUAE010000147.1 GCF_013314535.1 Bacillus sp. Xin1
TCTCATAGCCTACAACTCCTTCTAAATAGGATTGAACAGCAGCTATTTTTTCCTCCACAGTAAATTTGGTCATAAAAAAACACCTCCAATTGTTAGTTAGTGTCCAACAATTGGGGTGCAGTTCAGGCTCAGACTTCGGTTTTTCGACATACAATGAATTACAGGAGCTACTAACAATCGCATAAAATGTACAACTTTTTGTTGGCACCACTTAACCTTAACAAAACTTTGCAACAGAACCATATTAAGTACCTATCCAAACGGAGAACATGCATTACTTTCAGGAACTTCTATGGCCGCCCCAAAAGTATCTGGGACGATAGCCCTAATTATTGACAAATATAATATGAAAAAAAAACCTAATAAGGCTATAAATTTCCTGTATAATTATGGTATAGACAAAACCAAAGAAAATAAAAATCTATATGGGAATGGAATGCTAGATGTATATAATGCTGTAAGCAAATAGAACATAATCCATTGAAATCTAAAATATTTTCATATTAATCTTAGAGCACATTAATATTTTTGAACTTCTATACACTACGAGAATTTGAGGTTTTGGTGCAAAAACTTCAATTAACTAACATGATTCACATGAAAGGTGCTGTATTTGACTTTCATTTGTATGGAAAGGTGAAATTATGCAAAAATCGGTTTTGGTGCAAAAACTTCAGGGAAATTGCAAATAATCTCTAAATCTTGGACATACTGATACTATTACTCTAAAAAAGGTGTGTGATCGGTATGAAAAAGGAAAATTTGTTCAAATGGAAGCACTATCAACCTGATATTATCTTATTAACGGTAAGATGGTACCTACGGCATGCCCATCAACTTAAGAAATTTCATTACCCCCCAAGTACAAAAAACGTTATTCTTTTAGCTAGATTAGAAAGGATGACGTTTTTTGTGAATCTTTCGACTTAAGATGGGTTC
>NZ_JABUAE010000148.1 GCF_013314535.1 Bacillus sp. Xin1
ATGAATTGGAAATGCAGCAAAAAACAATTGACCTTGAGAAAGAAAAAGGAGAATTACAATCACAAGAGTTAAAGAAAAAACAAGGTAAACTCACGATTTATAGTAATTTTGCTGGTGTTGTTCAAAAGCTAGATAAAGATGCAGCGCAAAGCTCAGCACAAGCGATGGGCGGACAAGGAAAATCATTTCTACAAATTGCATCTAAAGATCCATTCCAAATTCAAGGAACGTTAACTGAGCTTCAAAAATCACAAATCCAAAAGGATCAAACATTTATTGCAACTGCAAAAGCAAATAGTAAGCAGAAATGGACAGGGAAAATTACAGAAATAAGTGAATTCCCAACAAGTGCAGAGATGGCGCAAGCAGCTGACGCGGGTGAAGGCACACAAAATATGTCTCAGTATACATATAAAGCAAGTCTAGATGGACAAGAAGGTTTATCTCCAGGTTATCACGTATCGCTACAAGTAAGCTTAGAAAATAAGAAGATGATAGCTGTTCTTAGTAAGAGCATTGTAGAAAAAGATGGCGAACCATTTGTTTATGTAGAAGAAAAAGGAAAACTGCGTAAACAAAATGTGAAAAAAGGTTCTACTGATGGAGACTGGACAGAAGTTCTTGAAGGCGTAACAGTGGGGCAAAAGGTGGTTAAAAATCCTTCCGACAATGTATATGACGGAATGGAAGTGAAAGAAAAATGATTACGTTAAACAATATTCATAAAACATATTATCAAGGGAAACTCGCGGTACCGATTTTACATGGTATTAGTTTAACGATTCAAAGCGGTGAGTTTGTTTCCATTATGGGACCATCTGGTTCGGGGAAATCAACGCTTATGAATATTATCGGTTGTTTAGATCGTCCGACAGAAGGCGAATATATGTTAAATGACGTGAATATCTTAACAGCAGACGAGGCAAA
>NZ_JABUAE010000149.1 GCF_013314535.1 Bacillus sp. Xin1
TTCTTTAAATGTGCGTAAAACGGTCTTCATCTTTAGACCATTCATACTGACTAGCCTTGCATTTTGTAGTCGATTTTGTTGTAGCGTCCAATAGGAAAGAAGGTCAATCGGACTCTCAAAATAATAAATGGATGTTGGTTTTCCAACATCCACCATAAACCCTGTATGCGGTTTTCCATTCGGCAAAATTTGTTTAAAGGAACCTCGTTTATTTGCCATCTTAACCGTCCCTTGACGCTCTGCCCCTACTATATTTCCTGTCCCACCTTGTTCTCGCCATTTGAATACCACATTCTTCTTTTTGTCCTGTGCAATCAAATCCTGTCCAATCAGCCAATTTACTAAACGAGCGTCAATTTTCCGCTCATCGGTTAAATAGTGCTTAATAGCTTGTTTATCCTGAACTTCTAAATGTGCTGGATAACGAAATGGCTCACCTTGTTTTGCTTCTTCCTCCTTAGAAGATGTAAAAGTAGGATAATCACCAAGATTCACGTCTCGAACAGCTTCTTGAAAAGTCATACCATAGTACATCCTGGCAAAGCTAATCGCCCCATATCCCTTCTCTCCTCGGCTATTCCATGCAAACATATTATCTCGAATAATCAAGCTGTCATGCTCTGTATGACGATAATAATTGCCCTCCTTTTGAAATTTCTCCCCTTTGGCCTCTAGATACGACAACAGATCTACATCTTTTGCTTTCATGACTTCCTCCTCTGCTAGTCGATATGTCATGTTGGCACCTCCCCTTGTTGTGAATGGTTTCAAGAATAAAAAAAGAGAACTGTTTGTATCAGTTCTCTACATCGTTTATTTTCCAAATAAGAATTTTAATCGTTTCTCTTGTGTGCTATAAGATAACCGAGCATCAAATTTCTTCCCATTATTTTTGGACTCAAA
>NZ_JABUAE010000150.1 GCF_013314535.1 Bacillus sp. Xin1
TCTTAAGACAACAAATGATTCCTGGAGAGTCGATGAAACGTATGTGAAAGTAAAAGGGCAATGAATGTATTTATATCGCGCAATCGATTCAGACGGAAATACCATTGATTTTTATCTAAGAGAATCAAGAGATAAACAAGCAGCCAAGCGTTTTTTCAAGAAAGCCTTGGCTGCTTCTCATATTTGTAAACCTCGCGTTATAACAGTAGATAAGAACCCTGCCTATCCTGTAGCAATTCAAGAATTAAAAGAAGAGAAACATATGCCTGAAGGCATACAAATAAGGCAAGTTAAATATCTCAATAATATAGTGGAACAAGATCACCGTTTCATTAAGAAACGTGTGCGTTCTATGTTAGGACTCAAGTCATATGAAACAGCCACTTCTATATTGAGTGGCGTTGAAACTATGCATATGATGAAAAAAGGACAACTTCACCCACAGGTGAAGTCTGCCCAAAATGAAGTTAGGTTCATACATAAATTGTTTGGAATTGCATCATAATCTGCCATTGAACAGACTATGTAGGTTTCCATGTCTCTATCAAATGATTTTTGCACCAGAACCAGAAATTGTAAACATGACAGGTATTAGTCAAGCTACGCTTTACCGATACATACGAAAAAATAAACAAACTGAAAAAGATGAAAAGACTAAGGAACAAACAGCCATCATCCGTATGTTGTTACGTGTAGAAAATAATAATAAATTTGTACGAGGAAAGGGGAAAGTTCGAAAAAATATTGAATCCTTTCTCATATCACAATACAATATGGAACAACGTTCAGGAGAGTACATATTCTATATTCCTTACAGTACAATTCCAGACTTAGAACAAAAAGTAGATAGCATAATTCGTGAAATTAATTTTGAAGCGGATTTACAAAAT
>NZ_JABUAE010000151.1 GCF_013314535.1 Bacillus sp. Xin1
AACGAAACCGAAGTCTTGGCTCAGACTTCGGTTTTTCGACATACAATGAATTACAGGAGCTACGTAAGCGTAGTGAAACAATTCACATGGGTTTAGCGAATTGCCGAGCGTTTCCCCATGATAGCCTCGTTTGGCTGCCAGGCCAAGAAGTGGAAGTGTTGTGGAGCGGGTTTGCTTTTTATTTCTACTTGAATGACTTTCAAGTCTTTATTTCTTCGAAGCTGATCTTAGAAAAAACGCTCCGGCCACGCCGTTAAGCGACAGCCTGGAACCCAGCTATTGTTTCTCCCTTGTATTTCCTTCCTAGTCTACAAGAGCGGGTTAGCGGGTGGAGTAGGTGGGGAGCGGTGTTATCAGCCTGTTAGTCAGCGTTTTTTGCTGGCTTACAGACTGTTCATGAGCCCAAAGTAAGTGTTTTTCTTTTAAAATCAAAAAAAGACTTGCGATCTAAAATCGCAAGTCAACACATAACCGATTGATAATAATTCAAAGATTAATTACATAATCATAGATTCAATCTTAGTTTTTGCTGATTCAATTACTGATTTTATTAAGTGCTCTTCCTTTGGTTTACATGTAATCCATGCAATTTTAAAGCTATTTGAACTTTCAAGAGTAGAAATTATTTTTTCAAGATCTTCTGCACTATTTATAGTGCTTAATAACTCTTTTACTTTTAATAATGCATCAGTAGAAGATGCTACAACATTTGTTTCTTGTACAACATAGTCGTGTAATACTTCTAATAATTGATTAGTTACTACTTCCCAGAAATCGTTCTTTTTTTGTGTTGTTAGATCTTCTACAAACAATTTAGTAATGATTCTTGGCTTTTCACCATTTACAATTAG
>NZ_JABUAE010000152.1 GCF_013314535.1 Bacillus sp. Xin1
TAATCTATCTAGAAAAAACCCCTTCAGTTTACTTGCTGAAGGGGTTTCGTATTTACATAATTTTCGATATCAGAAGTCAATGTATCTATAAGCCTACAAAAAACCCTTACAATTAATCGTATCTGAAATCATATGTCTCTTCAGGAACATTTAATGTATGTCCGTTAATGATTACTGTATCATTGTCTTTCCAGACAATCTTTGCCGTATTCTCTCGGTAATTCCAATACACATTCTTTGTCTTGAAATATTTACGATGATTAAATACTAACTCTCCTCTAACAGCAAAACTCGTTGTCGCTCCGCCGCTTGTTACGTAAGCTTTAAATGTATATGTTCCGTCAGGAGATTGTTTTTCAGCAATCTTTTCACCTGTCGGTAATCGATCCATACTGAAAAACGCCCAATACACTCCGTATACGAACAAACCAACTATACAAAATAATATAATTAACACTTTTCGTTTGGTTTTCTTAATTTCTTTCTCTGCAAAATCCATGTATTAGCTCCTATTAATGACTTTCATTGCAAACCCCTCTTATTCAAAGAAAGGTATTACATGCTATTCCGAATGCAATAAAACAAATAAAATACCAAGACAACAACAGTAATAATACTCGATGTTGTTCTGAAAATTTTATTTTCATACGTTTTATTTAACAAGAAGAAGAACAAAACGACCCAGACCCCGTTGGAAAAGAATGATGTTAGTGCATTGAAAACAACTCGAAACGCAAACATAGAGTCTTCCATTAGCTTTCCACCCCATTTTCCCTTATTATACCATTTTAAAAAAGTGATGTACGGTGTTTTTTGGATTGTATATTCTATACATGTTCGGTTC
>NZ_JABUAE010000153.1 GCF_013314535.1 Bacillus sp. Xin1
TAATAAAAGGAGCAAGATCGAGATATTATGGACAAACAAATTGGATTCATCGGGTGCGGAAACATGGGTATGGCTATGATTGGCGGGATGATAAACAAAAATATAGTGTCTTCAGATAAACTAATTTGTTCAGATTTAAACGTCATTAATCTAAAAAATGCTAGTGAAAAATATGACATAACTATAACTACTGACAACAATGAAGTAGCTAAAAATGCTGATATTTTAATTTTATCAATCAAACCAGACTTATACTCATCCGTAATTAACGAAATAAAAGAACAGATAAAAAACGATGTAATAATCGTAACTATTGCTGCGGGAAAAAGTATTAAGAGTACTGAGGATGCTTTCGGTAAAAAGTTAAAGGTTGTAAGAGTAATGCCTAATACACCTGCTCTTGTTGGAGAAGGAATGTCTGCGTTATGTTGTAATGAAATGGTTGCAGAAAGAGATTTAGAAGAGATACTCAATATATTTAATAGTTTTGGTCAGGCAGAGATAGTAAGTGAAAAATTAATGGATGTTGTAACATCTATAAGTGGTTCTTCTCCAGCATATGTATATATGTTTATAGAAGCTATGGCAGATGCTGCTGTACTAGATGGTATGCCAAGAAATCAAGCCTATAAATTCGCGGCTCAAGCTGTATTAGGTTCTGCAAAAATGGTATTGGAAACAGGAATACATCCAGGTGCGTTGAAAGATATGGTTTGTTCTCCAGGGGGAACGACGATAGAAGCAGTAGCAACACTAGAGGAAAAAGGTTTAAGAACAGCTATCATTTCAGCTATGAAACGTTGTACTCAAAAATCTGTTGAATTATCCAGT
>NZ_JABUAE010000154.1 GCF_013314535.1 Bacillus sp. Xin1
AAACTGATACTTTTCTCCATCTCCTCCCTCTACATGAAGAAACATTTCTATTGTATGAGAAGCTGGATCATACGCTCTTTTCTCTATCGTCATGGTTCGATTTCCAAATAACGCAACCGGCTTTTTCAGCTCTGTATGATAGACCGGTTCTTCATAGGGTAAATATAATTTCGAAGTGAAAAAACCGAAAAAACCAAAAATCATAAATCCTACAATCAATCCATATATCCATGATTTTTTACGTCTTAAATTCACACCATTATTTACAACTTCCATTTACTCCACACCTCACTTTTTTAAGATGCAATGATCTGAACCGCTAGTTCTTCTACATTGGTTACTTGCCAACTCTCTTGATTTTTTTGCACCGTTACTTTCATCACATTTTTCGTTTTATCTGTTGTTCCATTCGCACCAATCGTCACAGTATTTTGAAATTCTGCGATCACTTCTACCTGAGAAGCACCAATTTTATAGTCTTGTAAATATAACTTCATATCAGATGGCTTAGATACGTATGTGTCCTCCATTTCAAATGTATCCGATGGATAAAAGAGCTGAAACACTTCATCCTTCATTAATTTTTTTGCTTGTTCTCTTCGTCCTTCATACCCCTGCTTTTCTCGATGAAAGGATAACTGAATAAACTTTTCGACTGCCGAAAGATACGATTGTCGCTCTTGTTCTTGTTCCGAAGGAAGTGTTCCTTTTACTTTCTTTTTCAGTTCTTCATTTTCAGTTTGTAACACCTGGTTACGAACTTTTAATTGT
>NZ_JABUAE010000155.1 GCF_013314535.1 Bacillus sp. Xin1
GCAATTAAAAGTTCGTAACCAGGTGTTACAGACTGAAAATGATGAACTGAAAAAGAAGATAAAAGAAACACTTCCTTCGGAACAGGAACAAGAACGACAAGCGTATCTTTCAGCGGTAGAAAAGTTTATTCAGTTATCCTTTCATCGAGAAAAACAAGGATATGAGGAACGGAGAGAACAGTCAAAAAAATTAATGAAAGATGAAGTGTTTCAGCTCTTTTATCCAACGGATACATTCGAAATGGGGGACACATACGTATCTAAGCCATCTGATATGAAGTTATACTTACAAGATTATAGGATTGGTGCTTCTCAGGTAGAAGCGATCGCAGAATTTCAAAATACCGTGACGATTGGTGCGAATGGAACAACGGATAAAACGAAAAATGTGATGAAAGTAACGGTGCAGAAAAATCAAGAGAATTGGCACGTAACCAATGTAGAAGAACTAGAGGTTCAAATCATTGCATCTTAAAAAAGTGAGGTGTTGAGTAAATGGAAGTTGTAAATAATGGTGTGAATTTAAGACGTAAAAAATCATGGATATATGGCTTGATTGTAGGATTTATGTTTTTTGGCTTTTTTGGCTTTTTCACTTCGAAATTATATTTACCCTATGAAGAACCAGTCTATCATACAGAGCTGAAAAAGCCGGTTACGTTATTTGGAAATCGAACCGTGACGATAGAGAAAAGAGCGTATGATCCAGCTTCTCATACAATAGAAATGTTTCTTCATGTAGAGGGAGGAGATGGAGAACAATATCAGTTC
>NZ_JABUAE010000156.1 GCF_013314535.1 Bacillus sp. Xin1
AGCAGGATTTCAAAATCTTCGCCACGCTTCCCGTACCTTGAAAGGAATCGAAACGATTCATGCTCTATATAAACGAAACCGAAGTCTTGGCTCAGACTTCGGTTTTTCAACGTACAATGAATTACAGCGATTACTTACTATTGCATAAAATTTGATTGTACTGAATTTGACTTTTTATCTGCTAAAGAACTTTGCAACAGAACCTTTTAGAGTAAGTTGGGGGTTTTTGAACCAGAAAGGTATATTTTTAACTATAAAAACTATGAAAAAATTTATCCGCTTTTCCTTTTTGCCTACTTGTTAAATTCAGCAAGTAAAATATTTTTAAAAGGATCAGGACTATTAGCTCTACCCATACTGTTCAAACTGACGGCCAACGTATGCTTGCCTCCAATTGTACCTCCCGCAAAAGTAACAAACCCTGGAATGCCACCTGAGTGCCCCCATATTGAGACACCGTTGGGAAGCTTATTTTCATAGATTCCAAGACCATATCTGCCGATTTCAGCAATTCCTGTAGGAACTGTAGTAAGCATTTGTTTTAGTTGCTGTTCCTTCAGTAATTTGCCACCGAGCAAGGAAGAGAAAAATTTGTTTAAGTCGTCAGCAGTAGAAATCATATCTCCAGCCGAGCTGCCTATACTGGGGTTAAAATAGGTAACGTCTTTTAGCTCACTTGCCCCTTCTGGTTGGACATAGCCACGGGCATGCTTGGTGCCTGGAATAACGCTTGAATTGCCAGGTAGGAATGTATTCGAC
>NZ_JABUAE010000157.1 GCF_013314535.1 Bacillus sp. Xin1
CCGATTAGGAAGAATCAGCAGGTCAAAGTCTTTGTTTTCTTTAATCAAAGCATTTGCCATTCGCATGGTTAAAGCGGGAGGGACATTATCATCCAGGTCTCCTGTTGCCAAAAGTAACTTTCCATTTAGGTTCTTAACCAATCTAGTATTATCTTGTTCACGGTATAGTTCTGAATTGAAAAGCCCTTGAAATCGTTCTCCCCAAGCTGCTAAGTATAAGCGTTGATCATGGTTCCCGCATCCTGACACAGCCACCTTATACACATCCGGATAAGCCAGTATAGCTCGAGCGGCTGCATATCCCCCTCCAGAATCGCCGTAAATGCCTACTTTCTCTGAATCTACAAAAGGATACTGTTCCGCAAGTTGCTTAATAGCTGCCACATGATCTTCAAGGCCTGCAGACCATTCCAGCTTCCCATCAGAAAAATCATGAAAATCCTTCGACCTATAAGGAGTACCTCTTCCATCCATTAGAATAACAGCAAAACCAAGCTGTGCAAAAGATTGAGCACCGCCCACTTGATCAACTGGTAGCCCTAATCTATACTCCCCCCCCCAAGTAAATTCTTTCGGTGTGTGAGTTATTTGAGGGCCCCCATACATATAATCTAGGATGGGATATTTACAACCTTTGTTTATTTTTGCAGGAGGAATCAGTATTCCGTACAAATCCGTTATCCCGTCGGCAGCCTTGACAGTGAAACGCTTTGGAATTTGATATCCATTTGATAAGAGAAGTTG
>NZ_JABUAE010000158.1 GCF_013314535.1 Bacillus sp. Xin1
GATTTGGAATTGCATCATAATCTACCATTGAACAGTCTATACAGGTTTCTATGCCTCTATCAAATGATTTTTGCACCAGAACCGGATAAAATTCGGCCTGGGGATACGTTAGTTGTTGAAAGTTTCTCTAGGTTAGGACCAAGTACAAAGGATTTAATTGAACTGGTGGAGTATTTTGAGAGTAAAGGCGTTAAACTCATTAGCATTAAAGAACAGTTTGATACAAACACACCTCAAGGAAAACTAATGTTAACTGTATTTCAAGCATTTAGTCAGTTTGAAAGAGATTTAATTGTTCAACGTACTCAAGAGGGACTTGAAAGTGCAAGAGCAAGGGGGAGAGTCGGTGGACGCCCTCGTGTTAAAGATAGCTTCATTCAAAGGGCATTAACGTTATATGATTCTAAAGAATATAGCATACAAGAAATTGTAAACATGACAGGTATTAGTCAAGCTACGCTTTACCGATACATACGAAAAAATAAACAAACTGAAAAAGATGAACAGACTAAGGAACAAACAGCCATCATCCGTATGTTGTTACGTATAGAAAATAATAATAAATTTGTACGAGGAAAGGGGAAAGTTCGAAAAAATATTGAATCCTTTCTCATATCACAATACAATATGGAACAACGTTCGGGAGAGTACATATTCTATGTTCTTTACAGCACAATTCCAGACTTAGAGCAAAGAGTAGATAGCATAATTCATGAAATTCATTTTGAAGCGGATTTACAAAAC
>NZ_JABUAE010000159.1 GCF_013314535.1 Bacillus sp. Xin1
CAAAGTTCCTCGGCTTTTTCCCATTCAAATTGTTTATCCTCCACTCGCTTATAACGCCAAATCCCAATTGTATATTCCTCAAATAGTTCATATTTCTCACTAGGAGCTGTGGTAGGCTTTAGTTCATCAACTGCCCTTGCTTGTCTTGGTATTTGAACCTCCACATCAGCAAAACGCACTTGAGAATTCAACCGATGAATATGTGCTTTCTTAGGATCAAATGCTACTACTGGTTCAACATCAAATATTGTTAACTGCTTTGGCATTGCTCTTTCCCTCCAATACCTGTAAGCCTGCTTTTAAAATTCCTTCAAGTTGCGTTAATGTTAATTGGTCTAATGTTTGCCCGTTTATTTCAGATAGCCCTAAACCAAGTAATTTACGAATAATGAGTAATTTTCTCCGTTCAACTTCCTGTCGTAATAACATTATCGTGCCTCCTTTTGATTATCGTACCTTCTCTCTAAATTAATGAATTTGCTAAACTCTTTAATAAACGCAAGTTCAACTGTACCGACAGGCCCATTTCTCTGCTTGGCCAGAATAATTTCAGTTATGTTTTTATTCGCTGTTTCTGCATCGTAATAATCTTCACGATATAAAAATGCAATCAAGTCAGCATCTTGCTCAATTTGCCCTGTCTCACGTAAATCAGATAACAGAGGACGTTTATCTTGTCTGCTCTCAACAGCACGACTTAATTGTGATAAAGCAACTACACATACATCTAATTCCCTGGCCAT
>NZ_JABUAE010000160.1 GCF_013314535.1 Bacillus sp. Xin1
CACTGTATCTAGAAAAAACCCCTTCAGTTTACTTGCTGAAGGGGTTTCGTATTTACATAATTGTCGTTATCAGAAGTTATCCATGTTATAAAGAGTCGATATAATTTTTAGCTTCAAGTAATGATAATCCTAAAACTTCTCGTGCCTTTTTAATAGCTTCAATTTTTTCTCCATCTCTAACTAATTGGCGAAGTTCTTCGTTGACTTCATGCTCTGGGATACCTATTTGTTTAGCAACCTGTTCTAATCTATTTTCTATTCGTTCTAGTCTTCTATTAACTCGGTTTATCTTTCGGTTTATACCATCAATAGAGATCATACCTACAATAATTAGAATTGCTAAAAACCAAGAATTCATATTGTCCTCCTTCAGAAAACGTAAGTTTCTGTTGTCTCTTTACAAAAAAGAGCAAACCCCTCCTCATTTTGGAGATGGTATTGTATGTTATTGTTTTGCTAATCTACAATTTCGTATAATGCTATAAGTCCCCATGGCCAAGAACATGATACTCAGTCCGATAAACGTAGTACCCGTCCCCATGTTACCCTGTGAGAAGTTCTCGATTGCATATAACACCATGGTCAACATACTAATAAACAGAGTAGCAATAGTAAAAGGATGTATCTTTACCATCTTTTCCATCTCCATTTCATAATCTTATGTATACATATTATACCAATGAAGTTGTAGGTTAGATATAGATTTCCCCTGTATACCCTATACACGCTCGGTTA
>NZ_JABUAE010000161.1 GCF_013314535.1 Bacillus sp. Xin1
AATTACACAAACTCTAGCAAAAGGAGATTCGGTACAATTAATTGGATTCGGTACATTTGAAGTGCGTGAACGTTCAGCACGTACAGGACGTAATCCTCAAACGGGGGAAGAAATGCATATTCCAGGTGGAAAAGTACCTGGATTTAAAGCGGGGAAAAACTTAAAAGAGGCTGTAAAGTAAAGAAATATAGAAGTTACATATACAAAAAAGAAGGGCATTCACTATTCTCCCTTCTTTTTTGTATCCACAATCATTTATTTCACTACGTACTTTTCTAATTCATTTATTAAATATTTTGCACCTTCAGGACTTAAGTTGATTTTTCCATTTGCAAGAGAAATATTTTTATCAGATACTTCTCCTGTTATTGCACAAGTACCATGCGCTTTATATTTTTTCAAGATAATCTTTTCACCTTCTACATAAATCTCTAATGGTGTCTTTTCTTTAATTTTCAGCGTGCGCCTTAACTCCATGGGTATAACGATACGTCCTAAATTATCTAAATTTCGAGTTACTCCTGTTGATTTCATGAAATCTCTCCCTTAAATTTTCTATAGCTCTATATTTTATACCCTATGTCACTTTTCATTGTAACAAGCTTTCTCCAAAGATTGAAAACATTATAATCCAAAAGCTTACAATCATAATAAGAATCTCTTTACACCTTTGTGAAAAGGGATACTTTGTATCTTCCATCTATTGCTTCCTCCTTTTGTACAAA
>NZ_JABUAE010000162.1 GCF_013314535.1 Bacillus sp. Xin1
GATATTGAACAGCAATCGATGATTCAATTGGATACAGAACCTATGATTACTGGATTATTCTCACCACTCAGTCCTATTTGTCAAACAGCTTATTGGACAAATGACAGCGACTTTGTTTATTTCACAAAAATGGCTCGCGATTATCGATCTATGCAGTTTGTTGTCGCTAATGTAAAAACTGGTAAAACTCAAACTTTGTTAAAGGAGAAAAGTGAAACATTCCTATTTACAGACCTCTACAACATTAAAAGTGAAAAAGGAGGTATAAATGTCCAATGGTTATGCCATGATAACTCTTTTATTTGGCATTCCGAGCGTGACGGCTGGTCACACCTTTATCTTTATGATAGTCGTACAGGAAGACTAAAAAATAGAATTACCTCTGGACCTTGGACAGTCCGTCGACTCATTGGTGTTGATGAAAAAGAAGGATGGGTGTATTTTACTGCAGGTGGCCGAGAACCGGAACGGGATCCTTATTTTCAGCACCTTTATCGAGCTCGGCTAGATGGATCAAACTTAGTGCTCCTTACCCCGGAGAATGCCGAGCATAACGTGTCTGTTTCTCCTGATTATTGTTTTTTTATAGATACTTTTTCGCGTGTAGATATGCCACCTAAATCAGTTTTACGTTCAACAGATGGAAAATTAATTTGTACATTAGAGCAAGCTGATATT
>NZ_JABUAE010000163.1 GCF_013314535.1 Bacillus sp. Xin1
ATCGATATCGGAAGTAGAATGATTTTAATTATTCCACTCGCTTTTTAGTAGAGAATAACTGATAACATCGTTCGGATAATTATTTTGATACATATATTCTCTTAATACTCCATCTTGTTTAAAACCAAATTTTTGTACTGACCTATGTGAGGCGACATTGTCTGTAAAAATAATTGCACCAATCCTATTTAAATCCCATTCATTAAATCCATATGTAATAACAGTTTTTACAGCTTCCGTTATATATCCTTTTCTCCAATAATCCGGATGAATCTCATAACCTATTTCTGTACGTTTATGTTGAGGACTCCAAGCATGAAACCCTATTGTTCCGATGAATTCATTTTCTGTTTTTGTAACAATTCCCCATCGAATTCCTTTTTTATCATGAAAAGCACGCTGAAAGTTCTCGACAAGAGTCTCGGCTTCCTTTAAATCTTTAAAAGAATTCATACCATAAAATCGTGTTACATCGTCTCTTGAAAAGTAATCAAAAATAGCTTTTGAATCTTCTTTTGTAATTTCTCTTAGTATTAATCTTTCTGTTTCTAGAACTGGAAATGACATAATGGTTACTCCTCCTTTTGTACTTAGTTTATTTCGCTATGAATATATTTAAATCCTATGTAAATAATGATGAATATCGTATTCATGCTCGGTTAACATAACGCA
>NZ_JABUAE010000164.1 GCF_013314535.1 Bacillus sp. Xin1
GATAGTTGTTGGATGAATAGAAATACCACGCTCTTTCAAGATTTCAGATACATCACGATAGCTTAAAGAAAAACGACAATAGTAGCCGACGGCTACCAAAATAATATCCTTTTTAAACTGTTTTCCTTTAAAATACCCCATATATCACTCTCCTGCTCACACTTTTTCTACAGGTTAGCTTAGTTTAGAAAACTTTGCAACAGAACCTGTTGCTGTATTTCTTTTATTAAAAGTTCAGCACCTTCTGTGCTCAAAGCAATCTTTCCATTAGCTAGGGAAAAGTTTCTTTTTGAAACATCCCCTGTTATCATACACGCTTGGTGAGATTGATATTTTTGTAAAATAATCTTCTCATCTTCCACAAAAATTTCTATTGGATCTTTTTCTGCTATTCCTAATGTTCTTCGAAGCTCCATAGGAATAGCAATACGCCCAAATTCATCAATTTTTCGAGTAATTCCTGTTGATTTCATAAAATCCCACCTTTTATTAATCTAATCTTCTCATGGGTTCTGTTGCGAAGTTTTGTTAAGGTTAAGTGGTGCTAACAAAAAGTTGTACGTTTTATGCGATTGTTAGCAGCTCCTGTAATTCATTGTATGTCGAAAAACCGAAGTCTGAGCCAAGACTTCGGTTCCATTTATATAAAGCATGAATGGT
>NZ_JABUAE010000165.1 GCF_013314535.1 Bacillus sp. Xin1
CCTCCAATTGTTAGTGGGTGTCCAACAATTGGGGTGCAGTTCACAAAGAGACTCCGCCTTTTCAACGTACAATGAATTTCAACAATTACTAGCTACTTCCTAAACATTGTTCCTCATTTACCAACCTGTTTATGCTTTTTTCAAACTTTGCAACAGAACCATATTTCTATTGTTAATTCATTCTTTTCTATACTAATTACATATTATTTTCAGAGTGATAGTGTCAGTATATTCGAAGTTGAGAGATTCAATGCAGTTATCTTGAGGTTTTGGACTAAAATGAATTTTCTGATACTTGATATTCTTTTTGTAAAATCATGTACTTTTTGATTAGATTTTGTAGTATTCATTATAAATTAAAGATACGTTTCTAGTAGAAGACTCTCCCTATAAAGATTGTGCCCCATGGAGGAGTCTCAACTTTTTTTAGAGCACTCACTCTAGTGTAAGTGCATTTTTTTGGCAGACAAGGACTGGAACGCTTCTATCAACATCCAGCAAGGAGAGCGAGGTTCTGTTGCAAAGATTTCTAAACTGAGATAACCTGTAGAAAAAGTGTGAGCAGGAGAATGATATATGGGATATTTTAAAGGAAAACAGTTTAAAAAGGATATTATTTTGGTAGCTATCGGCTACTATTGTCGTTTTTCTTTAAGCT
>NZ_JABUAE010000166.1 GCF_013314535.1 Bacillus sp. Xin1
ATATTCACTTGGTGTTGAATATTATATTATTAAACCGATTAACCGGATTGAAGTATTAACAGTCGTTCAGAAAGTCGTCGAACGAATCCGATTGGAAAAATCGATAAATAACATTCAAGAATCGCTCAATATGGTGCTTAAATTGGATAGTGATCAAAGTACACAGGGAAAATACCGTAATGAAAAATATATAAGTACTTCCAACCATTTTCGAAATTCCGTTCATTTTCTTCTATCCGAATTAGGGATAGCCAGTGAAAGCGGAAGTAAAGATTTAATGGACATGCTGGATTATTTATATAAATATGAACAAGATAAAACGTTTGAACAAGGGGTTCCCTCTCTAAAAGAAATTTTTGTGAATTTAGCTCAAAAAAGACTTGGAGAATCAACCGAAGATGTCGAATTAAAAAGATCGATTGAAGCCTCCAAACAACGGATCCGGAGGGCAATTTACCAATCATTAAACCATTTAGCATCCCTTGGACTTACTGATTTTTTAAACCCGAAGTTCGAAAATTATGCTTCTAGGTTTTTTGATTTTACTACCGTAAGGAGAAAGATGACAGAGTTGAATAATGAGCCAACATTACCTGTTCGTATCGATACGAAAAAATTTATTCAGGTTCTTTATTTTGAAGCAAAACGAATACA
>NZ_JABUAE010000167.1 GCF_013314535.1 Bacillus sp. Xin1
AACCGAGGAAAAACGGTTATGAAATACCGTTGGGAGTACTTGGGGGATGACTTTGATACGGATCAATCCATTTTAGATATCGACATTCGTTCTTTACACGAATATGTCAATCCAAGGGATCTCATACTTGACTTCTTCCCCAAACAAGAAGAGGAGCCAACTGGGCAACCAGAAGAGCCAAAACAGATTGTACCAGGTTCTGAACCAGAGCCTGTACCAATTCCTTCGGAGGAAGAACCAGAGGAACCACAATTTGCGGATATTGATGAAGAGATTGAAATTCCTGAAGAAGCATATTCATCAGAACCTGTTGTAGTAGCAGAATCAGCTCATGTATTTGAACCACTAACCTTAGAAAATTGGAAACAAAAAACAGCCGAAGAATTCTTCGAAACACATCGTTCCATTTGGAATGTGATTGAAAAAAAATGTATGAGGCAATGGAATAGACCATTAGCGGATATTCAGGCAAGTACAATGGAAAATTTTATTGAAGATCTAAAAATATTAGCAATGACAGAACAAATTGATAAGAATACGTATCGTTTGATTAATGGGAAATACCGCGAAGTTATGGATAGTTTATTAGAAAAAGAAGGTGTGAAGGAGGAAGTGTGATGGAGGTAACC
>NZ_JABUAE010000168.1 GCF_013314535.1 Bacillus sp. Xin1
TGTTAACGAACAATAAAGTTGTTTAATCTTAATGATCTAAGCACATAAAACACCGTTCGGAAATAGAACGGTGTTTTAAAATAATTGTTTAATTTTATTCATTCAATATTATTTTTCTCAAAACAAACAACAATAAAGTCATTTAGGAACTAAGTGTTCTTCTACAATTTCTCCCTTTTCTTGAATAAGTACATACTTGTATTAGCTTAGTACTTAACTTAGGACATATCAAATTAATACCACCTTTAGTAACAAGATACAGCACTTCACTTTAAACACTATCTATAATTTTATATTTATTATCTCAATATTCTCCAAAAACCTGGTCCATAGTTCTTGTTACAAAATTCAACTGGAATTCGTGTCTTTGAAAAATTATCACCAACGTTTATCTTATATAATTTATTCGGGTGTTTTTGCCCAAATCCCCGAAATGGGGGAATTAGCTAAATTTATAAACTCTGTCATAAAGTGTACTTTTTGACATGGCTGAAAATATGAGATTTTTCATTTCAAAAATACAACTTAATAATATTTGAAGTATGTCAATTGGATTGTATATATTTTGAAATACCTATTTTTAAAAGTAATCAAAAGTCCTTATGTATAAGGATTTTTCACGGTTCTGT
>NZ_JABUAE010000169.1 GCF_013314535.1 Bacillus sp. Xin1
AAGAATTCACCTATAAGCTGTTTAGATTAGTATTTTATGTAAGTCCTTGAATATGAGAAAAATGAATGATTCTATGTTTTTACTACACTAACGTGGATGTTATAAATAATTAAAGGAGTGATAGATATGACATTATCAGTAACCTATGAACAGTATAAGAAAGCAGAGCGCCTGCTTTCTTGGAACGCTATAAAAGATGTATTTAACGGCAAGGTTTTTCCTAATTGGCTAGATAAAGGAAGCCGCTTTTGGTATCAAAGGGATATACGAAAAGAAAGCGGACGCGGCAAGCAATTTGTAATAGTTAATCCATGGTCAAATACTAAAGAACCTGCTTTCGATCATGCTAAACTTGCAGAATCCCTCTCAAGTGTTATTTCACGTGAAGTTGATGCAGATAACCTTCCCTTCAATTCCTTTACCTATGTCAATGACGAGAGGGCTATTCAATTTGAAGTAGATGAATCCACGTGGATTTGCGATCTAACTAACTATCATTGTAAACAAATCAAAACTAAAAAATTATCTGCGCATGAACTTCCATCCCCTGATGGGCGTTGGGCTGCATTTATCAAGGGATATAACTTATTTGTACG
>NZ_JABUAE010000170.1 GCF_013314535.1 Bacillus sp. Xin1
TATGTTCATTATAAATAGTTTGAATGAGTGTTTTTAGTTCGGTATCTTTGTCAGGGACATTCCATTTTTTTACCCAGTAGTAATATGTACTACGTGGAATGCAGGCAAATTTTAATACTGTCTGTATAGGAAATTCAGCCCTTAATTCAAAAATTATTTTTACTTTGTCTTGTTTTGTAATTGTTCCTTGTTTTGAACTAAGGCATTCAACTTTTTTAAATATGCATTCTCCATTCGTAAGCGTTCTACTTCTACTTGTAATTCTTCGATTGATCCTTTAATAGGTGTAGTAGATTTTTTTGTTTTCTTCACCATGTTTAAACGTCCCTCTTTCTTTGATATAAGGGCGTCTGTTCCTTGTGATGCGAATTGTTTTCTCCATTTACGAATTAAACCAGATGAAGGAATATTAAAAATTGCCGCTGCTTCATCCGATGACGTCCCTTGGTCATTCATATAGTTCAGTACGTCTAGTTTAAACTGTGCAGAGTAACTTGCATAGGATTTTATAAACGCTTCTACACCATTATGCTTGTATTGTATGACCCAAGTTCGTATCGTAGATACGGATGCACCTATGGATGCACTTATTG
>NZ_JABUAE010000171.1 GCF_013314535.1 Bacillus sp. Xin1
GGCCTTTGCTGCGTTACAAGATTACATGAAACAGAAAAAAGCTGGTAAAGATCCTATTTTTTATAAAGAAAGCATTAAAGGGCTTGAAAACATTGAAGGTTGGGAGCATTATCAGGACACTTCAAAAAAGAAAAGTATGTAACAAGAAAGATATTCAGACTGTGATATGTCTGAATATCTTTCTTGGTTCTAGTGCAAATATTATTGATTATAATAAAGAAAAAATAATTCTATACAACGTTAATAGTACGGAGGAATATGGTTAAATGATAAAGAAGTCTAGTGTTCAAGTTGAGAGTCAAAAAAAAGCTTACTTAGATCAATGGGTAGCTCATTATCGATCCTATGCTTCTAAGGGACAAAGCGCCAGTTATATTCCCGCTTTGGGGAAGATAAATTTATCGCAATTAGGTATTTGTATAGTAGAGCCAGATGGAAAAATGATAAAGTCAGGGGATTGGGAGGTACCTTTCACCTTACAAAGTATATCAAAAGTAATCGGCTTTATAGCCGCTTGTTTAAACAGAGGTATTTCTTATGTATTAGAGCGAGTTGATGTAGAACCAACTGGAGATGCCTTCAATTCGATC
>NZ_JABUAE010000172.1 GCF_013314535.1 Bacillus sp. Xin1
ATCGGATACATTCTTACCTGGAAATTCAAGCGTGATACCAGGAACCAAGCATGCCCGTGGATATATCCAACTAGACGGCGCAAGTGAGCCAAAGGATGTTACTTATTATAACCCAAGTATAGGTAGCTCGGCTGGAGATATGATTTCTACTGCAGATGACTTAAACAAATTCTTCTCTTCCTTACTCAGTGGCAAATTACTGAAGGAACAGCAACTAAAACAAATGCTTACTACAGTTCCGACAGGAAGAGCAGAAATTGATGGATATGGTCTTGGAATCTATGAAACTAAGCTTCCAAACGGTGTCTCGATATGGGGACATGGAGGCAGCATTCCAGGGTTTATTACTTTTGCTGGAGGTACACTTGGAGGTAAGCATACGTTAGCCGTCAATTTGAACAGCTTAGGAAAAGCTGACAATCCTGATCCTTTTAAAAATATTTTACTTGCTGAATTTAGCAAGTAGGCAAAAAGGAAAACCGGATAAACTTTGTCATAGTTTTTATGGCTCTAGTGCAAAAAATCTAAGAAGCTTGGACATACTGATAGTATCAATCTAGGGGTACCGCCC
>NZ_JABUAE010000173.1 GCF_013314535.1 Bacillus sp. Xin1
AAAATAAAAATTGACGTTTCACGTTGTTTGTTTCGTTCAGTTTTCAAAGAACTAAAAGCGGGTGAAGAGAATCGAACTCTCGACCAGAGCTTGGAAGGCTCTTGTTTTACCACTAAACTACACCCGCGTGGTCGGGAAGACAGGATTTGAACCTGCGACCCCCTGGTCCCAAACCAGGTGCTCTACCAAGCTGAGCCACTTCCCGTTATGGCGCGCCCGAGAGGAGTCGAACCCCTAACCTCTTGATCCGTAGTCAAACGCTCTATCCAATTGAGCTACGGGCGCTTATTCATGATGTTTTGTCGTCGTTGTATTTCAGCGACTTAATTATCTTATCATATTGCATTTTCAAATGCAAGTACTTTTTTATTTTTTTCTTTGGTGCGGCCGAGAGGACTTGAACCTCCACGGGGTTTCCCCCACTAGGCCCTCAACCTAGCGCGTCTGCCATTCCGCCACGACCGCACAATGCGGGTGAAGGGAGTCGAACCCCCACGCCAAAGGCGCCAGATCCTAAGTCTGGTGCGTCTGCCAATTCCGCCACACCCGCGGAAATAAAAAA
>NZ_JABUAE010000174.1 GCF_013314535.1 Bacillus sp. Xin1
GATCGAGCTATTCGTGAAAAGAAAAAAGGGATTACCTATACAGAGCGTACGAAACATTTACAAGGAATTACAGTATACATGACAAACATTCCTACGGAATGGGTACCAAAAGAGAAAATCTATGATTTATATTCATTACGTTGGCAAATCGAGCTGTTATTTAAAGTATGGAAATCTTGGTTTCAAATCCATCGTTGTAAATCTATTAAACAAGAACGATTAGAATGTCATTTATACGGGCAATTAATCGGTATTCTCTTGTGTTCTTCTACTATGTTTAAAATGAGAGAGCTCTTGTTGCGTAAGAAGCAAAAAGAATTAAGCGAATATAAAGCAATGTACATGATTAAAGACCACTTTTTACTGTTTTATCAAGCATTACAAAAAAACACCCAGAAATTATCAAAGGTGCTCCTTCGTCTGTTTAACCTCCTACAGCGAAACGGACGAAAATCCCACAGATATGAGAAAAAAACAGTCTTTGATATTTTGGGTGTTGTTTACAATTATACCACTGCGACTCATCTGGTAGCATAGTTAAAAAAATAAACCCACCCCCG
>NZ_JABUAE010000175.1 GCF_013314535.1 Bacillus sp. Xin1
TGTTTTACGGAGTTAGATGTGTACTGTGATGAATTGGAGCTACAATGGTAAAAGTAGCATTTGCTTATATAAAGAATTACATTATAAAATAGTAAGAAGAACAGAAAGACAGGGAGAGGAAACCCATGTCCACAAAATTAGTAAATTTACGGATTGATTTCGCTTTTAAACAGTTATTTGGAACGAAGGGAAACGAAGAGATTTTAACTGGATTTCTAAACGCCATCCTAGAAGAATCTTTAGATGCACCTATTGTATCTCTACAACTAGAAGATCCGCATCTTCATAAATCTTATGAAGATGATAAGTTATCCATATTAGACTTATTAGCAACACTAGATAACGGAACACAAGTTAATATTGAAATTCAATTACGAAACACACATGATATGGTAAAGAGGTCTTTATATTACTGGAGTAAACTCTATACATCCCAAATGCAAGAAGGGATGCCGTATCGTTCACTTCGGAAAACCATTACCATTAACTTATTAGATTTTATATTATTCTCCCAGGATGATTCATTTCACACCATAGGACAATTATGGAA
>NZ_JABUAE010000176.1 GCF_013314535.1 Bacillus sp. Xin1
TTAGAGCGTAATTTTCAAGCGGAAAAACCAAATGAAAAATGGGTTACGGATATCACAGAGTTTAAAATACTTGGAGAAAAGTTATATATGTCACCCATGTTAGATTTATTTAATGGAGAAATTATAACGTATACCATCTCTTCCAAACCAACCTATTCCCTGGTTTCCAACATGTTAAATCAAGCTTTGGAACGTTTAACAGAGGCCGATAGGCCCCTTATCCATTCTGATCAAGGTTGGCATTATCAAATGGAGAAATACCGTTGTTCCCTTACAAAACATGGCATTACACAAAGCATGTCACGGAAAGGGAATTGTTACGACAACGCAGTGATTGAGAATTTCTTTGGCATCATGAAATCTGAACTTCTTTATCTACAAGAATTTGAAAGTGTAGAACATTTTAAAAAAGAGTTGGCTAAGTATGTAGAATATTATAATCACAAACGAATTAAGGCAAAATTAAAAGGTATGAGTCCGGTGCAATACCGAACACATACCAAAGGGGCTGCCTAATAAAATAATATGTCTAACTTTT
>NZ_JABUAE010000177.1 GCF_013314535.1 Bacillus sp. Xin1
AGACTGCTCCACCCCGCGACGATATAATATTATTTTAAAAATGGAGGAGGTAGAGGGATTCGAACCCCCGCGCGACTCTCGCCGCCTGTCGGTTTTCAAGACCGATCCCTTCAGCCGAACTTGGGTATACCTCCATGAAGTAAATATTAATTATATCTTTTAGTTATCTGTATATGTCTAATAGTTTTTCTAACTATTCAATCATTCCATTTTAATTATTATAAAATGGAGGAGGTAGAGGGATTCGAACCCCCGCGCGACTCTCGCCGCCTGTCGGTTTTCAAGACCGATCCCTTCAGCCAGACTTGGGTATACCTCCAATAAATAACTAAAGTGGAGCCTAGCGGGATCGAACCGCTGACCTCCTGCGTGCAAGGCAGGCGCTCTCCCAGCTGAGCTAAGGCCCCATGTTTTTTAATATCGGGAAGACAGGATTTGAACCTGCGACCCCCTGGTCCCAAACCAGGTGCTCTACCAAGCTGAGCCACTTCCCGTC
>NZ_JABUAE010000178.1 GCF_013314535.1 Bacillus sp. Xin1
GGTTCCAATGGATTCTACACCGGCAAAATCTCCGGCTTTTTGCAGTTGTCGATAAGCCTGGATTTTACTAATGGGTTGATTTCCTTTTCGAGAAGGAAATAACCAAGTATTTTCTAAGGTTTGGGCATAGGGGTTCTGTTGCAAAGTTGAAAAATAACCGAAAATAATGAGTATACGATACATGTTCTTGTATATTTTATAATGTTTATTCGGAACAATTGTATTTTCATTCTATATTTTTGGGGGCGTTTAAAACTTTGCAACAGACCCCCTAATCGCTCTCCTTGCTGGATGTTGATAGAAGCGTTCCAGTCCTTGTCTGCAAAAAAATGCACTCACATTAGAGTGAGTGCTCTGAAAAAGGTTGAAACTCCTCCATGGGAGTACAGTCTTTATTAGGAGAGTTTCTACTAGAAACGTATCTTTAATTTATAATGAATACTACAAAATCTAATCAAAAAGTACATGATTTTACAAAAAAA
>NZ_JABUAE010000179.1 GCF_013314535.1 Bacillus sp. Xin1
TAAGCTCTTTTTTCTTATCCTTAATCATCTTAGAATACATAATGCGAAAGACGATGGCCCCCAACTTATTTACGAATGACTTTTTATCTCCATATATATCCAAAGAACCTCCTGTTACTCCAATATACCTTTTGATTCCGATATCTCCCATAATAGTAATTATCAGTTTTGTAACTTCACTGTATAAAGGTGTGTCTCTATTGGGTTGTCCAAAAGTATTAACAACAGCTTCACATCCTTCAAGTAAAGAGCGAATTGAATGTGGGTTTTGAGCGTATCCTTTAATAAGCTCTATGTTTGGGCTAGTTACTGAAACTTTTTCTGGATTTCGGACGAGCATGCGAACTGTATAGCCTTTTTTAATTGCCGTTTCTGCTAAAAATTTACCTGCTTTTCCAGTGCCTCCTATAATAGCAATAGTGCTTTTCATCTAGAGTTAGTCTCCTATCCTAAATTTCTTTTTATAAC
>NZ_JABUAE010000180.1 GCF_013314535.1 Bacillus sp. Xin1
GGGCGCCCCTGAGCGATAGGTACAGGGATTTCAAGCGGAACTAATGGCGCGAGTTTTGGTAGCCATAAGAACTCGCGTCCTCCTGGTGTCGTCGGTCCTTCCCTTCTCGCTAGCCGAATGGAATATTCGTCGCCAAGTCGGAAAATGGCATTTACCGTTCCAACTGGCTCTACCTTACGAAGGGGCAACTCTGCCCAGCGGGGGAACTGATCGACAAGCAAACGACGCACAAGTCGCTCTTCAATTTCCAATTCGTCAGCATGCATCTTCTCGGACATCGTATGATCTCTCCTTGGTAGCTCTGACATAAACTTTTATTGGTGGAAAATTATAATAATGCTCCGTACACCAAAAGTCAAAAAGCCACACTTTTTCATTATAAAATGCAGTCACACCTTAAAAAATTAACTTCTCTTAATTTATTCAATTGTAACACAACTCCTATAGGGG
>NZ_JABUAE010000181.1 GCF_013314535.1 Bacillus sp. Xin1
CGATTGGACGAAGCATGGCGTATAAAATACTTAGAAATACAGCAGCAGATTTCGGGTTAGATGAAATAGGAACTCATACATTACGTAAGACATTTGGATACCATATGTACATGCAAACAAAGAATATCGCTTTGCTTATGGAGATATTTAATCATTCATCTGAAAGAGTTACGTTAAGATATATTGGTGTGAACCAGGATGCAATGGATAAAGCGATGACTAAGTTTAAAATTTAGTCATCGCTTATTATTTATACAGCTGAGCAGGAAGAAGACAAAAAGTATCGAATGAATGTATTTAAATAGTACTGTTTGCTTTTGGTATGAATATTAGTTAAAGATACGTTAATTACATTCCAATCTGTAACAAAAAAGGCCATTAAATAACAGAGGGAGCAACTTACATGGAAAATATATTAAAGGTATCGTCAAAATCAAGTCCAAATTCAGT
>NZ_JABUAE010000182.1 GCF_013314535.1 Bacillus sp. Xin1
CGTCGCTTCACATGCCTATGGTCCTGTTCAATGAGATTGTTCAAATGCTTGATTGTACAATGAATTGTATTTATATAAAAGCCTTGTTCTCTTAATTTGTTAAATGCACAAAGTAATGCTGGTGCTTTGTCTGTAGTGAGAACCGCTGGTTCTCCAAACGTTTTGACCAATCTTTTCATAAAAGCATAGGCAGACTGATAATCCCGTTTTTTACGAAGTTGAATATCCAATGTTTGCCCGTCTTTATCAATTGCACGATATAAATAACACCATTTTCCTTTGACTTTTATATAGGTTTCATCTAGTTTCCAAGATAATGGAACGTTTTTATTTTTCTTCTTCCAAATTTGATAGATAAGGTTTCCATATTCATGAACCCAGCGCATGATAGTTGTTGGGTGAACCGAAACACCACGCTCTTTCAAGATTTCAGATACATCACGAT
>NZ_JABUAE010000183.1 GCF_013314535.1 Bacillus sp. Xin1
GAAGCGCACTTTATCATTCTCAGTATGAAATGAAAAAGCTCAAGCGTGAGAATGAAGAACTGAGAAAAGAACTTGATTTACTAAAAAAGTTCCAGGTCTTCTTGAAGAAAAAGAATGTGTAAGGTTTCAATATTTAAAAGAAAATAAACACAAATATAACATCAAGAAGGCTTGTAAAACGTTAAACATCTCGCGGTCAGGTTACTATGAATATTTACAGAGAAAACCTTCTAAAAGAGCTTTAGAGAACGAAGTGTTAAGTGAGGAAATACAACAAATATTTGAGGAGCATAAGGGACAGTATGGATCTTTAAGAATTACAAAAGTCCTTGAAAAGAAAGGCATCAAGGTAAACCGAAAACGAGTAGGAAAACTGATGCGTCAAATGAAACTGTATGCGAAAGGCAGTCGCTATCGTTATAAACATTATAATAAGAAAT
>NZ_JABUAE010000184.1 GCF_013314535.1 Bacillus sp. Xin1
GTCCATGAGTACACGTATGAAAGATTCTCTCGTGATAGACGCTTTTTTACAAGGATATAAGAAAGAACATCCGAAAATAGGATTAATTATTCATACAGACCAAGGGTCTCAGTATACAAGCAGTAATTTTCAAGCCACACTCAAAAAATATGGTGCTGTTTCGAGTGTCAGTAGAAAAGGAAACCCTTATGACAATGCATTGATGGAATCCTTTTACAAAACCATAAAAAGAGAGCTTATTCAAGGTGCCAAATTTAAAACACCTGAACAAGCTCGGACAGAAATATTTAAATATATAGAGTTGTATTACAATACAAAAAGAATGCATTCTTCTTTGGATTATCTTTCTCCTATCGAATTTGAGAAAGCCTATTCATAATATTCACCTAACTTAGTGTCCAGTAAATGTTGACAAGTCCA
>NZ_JABUAE010000185.1 GCF_013314535.1 Bacillus sp. Xin1
GCGGTGTCTGCTGTATGGGAGTCGGCTCTTTCTGCGCCTCCATGGAACGGTCCTCCTGTTTGGCATCACGGCGATCTAGATGTACGTAACTGGCTCGTACGTGATAAGCGTATCAGCGGTGTGATTGATTGGGAGACAATGGGCATAGGTGACCCTGCGTGTGATGTAATGGTCGCGTGGAAGTTGCACTCGCCAGAGGCGCGCGATGTGTTCCTTGATGCTATCCGTACGGACGATGCTACATTGGCAAGGGCCCGCGGATGGGTCGTATCACAGGCAGTTGCAATCCTTACCTACTACACGCCGCAAAACAATCCAATTTTGTACAATGAGGCGAAATCCTGGCTAGACCTAGTGCTAGTTCAAAAGTAATTCAGTGATTTTAAGAGTGAAACATATCTCAGTTATT
>NZ_JABUAE010000186.1 GCF_013314535.1 Bacillus sp. Xin1
GGTTCTGTTGCAAAGATTTTTAAACTGAGATAACCTGTAGAAAAAGTGTGAGCAGGAGAATGATATATGGGGTATTTTAAAGGAAAACAGTTTAAAAAGGATATTATTTTGGTAGCCGTCGGCTACTATTGCCGTTTTTCTTTAAGCTATCGTGATGTATCCGAAATCTTGAAAGAGCGTGGTGTTTCGGTTCACCCAACAACCATCATGCGCTGGGTTCATGAATATGGAAACCTTATTTATCAAATTTGGAAGAAGAAAAATAAAAACGTTCAATTATCTTGGAAACTAGATGAAACCTATATAAAAGTCAAAGGAAAATGGTGTTATTTATATCGTGCAATTGATAAAGACGGGCACACGTTGGATATTCAACTTCGTAAAAAACGGGATCATCAGG
>NZ_JABUAE010000187.1 GCF_013314535.1 Bacillus sp. Xin1
ATTTTACTTATTATGAATGTATAATTAGCTTATTTTTATATAACTATTTTTTATTAGTAGGTTTGAAAGGATTTCTTTAAACAAGAGAAGAGAAATGTTATAGCATCTCTCTTCTTGTAATTCTCTCATTTATAAACCATACGGGGACAAATGAAATTAATTATGGATTTAGTATAGTCATATGGACACAACTTAGTTAAGTCCTTACAATGGATTTCAAGGAGGAAGTGTCCGTATGGCAAACAAGAAGTTTAATGAAGAATTTAAAAAGATGGTTGTTGAATTATATCATTCAGACCGATCTGTGAAAGAATTAAGCAGCGAGTATGGTGTATCAGAAGTAACGATTTATAAATGGATTAAAAAATATTCTCCTATCACAACGATTGA
>NZ_JABUAE010000188.1 GCF_013314535.1 Bacillus sp. Xin1
TTTGTTTTGCGCCGACCTTACATATGCTGGTTCACCTACCTTTTTAATCAAATGCATAACTTCAAGCCGCCTAATATGCAAGTATCATGATGTTTAAGTTTTCTAGATTTATTCGGTAATTGCAGGGCTTTGTCAGTTTATATTTCTTTATAAGATTTTTAAGTTGTTTTTCGTGTAAGATAACTTCATCTTACAATGTGACTCTTTCCCTAAACTTTCATTTATCTTACAATAATCTTACAAAAGGGGAATATTGGTTTTTAACAGAGTTTTAATTAGTAGAAACGGGGAGAGAAAATGGTGAAAACTATTATAATCGTCGATGATGAGCCTGAAATCATAGAGATACTACGACTTTTTTTGGAAATGGAA
>NZ_JABUAE010000189.1 GCF_013314535.1 Bacillus sp. Xin1
TATTTGGATGAGACTTATATCAAAGTTAAGGGAGACTGGCATTATCTCTATCGTGCAATTAATAAAGATGGGCACACATTGGATATTCAACTTCGTAAAAAACGGGATCATCAGGCTGCCTATGCCTTCATGAAGAGATTAGTAAAACATTTTGGAGAACCTACGGTTCTCACTACAGACAAAGCGCCGGCATTACTTTGCGCATTTAACAAATTAAGAAAACAAGGATTTTATCAAACTACAATCAAACATTTGAATAATCTCATAGAACAGGATCATAGGCATGTAAAGAGACGCTTTTCCAAATCCGCAGGATTTCAAAATCTTCGTCATGCTTCACGTACGATAAAAGGTATCGAGACTA
>NZ_JABUAE010000190.1 GCF_013314535.1 Bacillus sp. Xin1
GTATTCAACTTCGTAAAAAACGGGATCATCAGGCTGCCCCGATTGTATCATAGCCCACAACTCCTTCTAAATAGGATTGAACAGCAGCTAATTTTTCCTCTACAGTAAATTTGGTCATAAAAAACTACACCTTGGAGATGGTACACTAAACTGGACACTAAGTTAAGAGAGAAAGGTGATTCAGTTTATGAGTAGAAAAGTCTATGATCGTCAATTTAAAATGGCTGCAGTTCAGCTGGTACTGGAAGAAAATATGTTTGTAAAAGAGGTTGCTAAAGAATTATCGATTCATTCTAATACTCTATATCGTTGGATAAATGAATATGAAGAATATGGGGAAAGTGCGTTTCCAGGTCGTG
>NZ_JABUAE010000191.1 GCF_013314535.1 Bacillus sp. Xin1
TAAAGAAAAAGCGATTCCTCCTTCTCAAATGAAAAAGATACTGAAGGGGCAATGTTCGGACTTCATTCAAGGATTCAAAGGAGAAAAAGGTGAATTTACAGCGGCACTTTATTTGGATAAGGAAGGACTAAAGCTCCGTTTTCCAACAATTGAGGATCGTACACTAGGAAAATGTCCGCTATGTAAGAGCCGAGTCCTTGTAGGGAAATCTCATTACTTATGTGAGCAATATAAAAAGACTTGTGAATTTATTATCCCAGGAGTGGTGTCTGGAAAGAAAATTAGTAGTAACAATGTGATCAAAATATTAGAAAAGAACATGACCGATCAAATCAAAGGG
>NZ_JABUAE010000192.1 GCF_013314535.1 Bacillus sp. Xin1
GAAAGAAAAAGCGATTCCTCCTTCTCAAATGAAAAAGATACTTAAGGGACAATGTTCGGACTTCATTCAAGGATTCAAAGGAGAAAAAGGTGAATTTACAGCGGCACTCTATTTGGATAAGGAGGGTTTAAAGTTTCGATTTCCAACAATTGAAGATCGTACATTAGGGAAATGTCCGCTATGCAAGAGCCGAGTCCTTGTAGGGAAATCTCATTACTTATGTGAGCAATATAAAAAGACTTGTGAATTTATTATCCCAGGAGTGGTGTCTGGAAAGAAAATTAGTAGTAACAATGTAATCAAAATATTAGAAAAGAATATGACCGATCAAATCAAAGGA
>NZ_JABUAE010000193.1 GCF_013314535.1 Bacillus sp. Xin1
ACCTGTATTATGCTGGAAGAGGGCACAACTGGTATTAATGGCTCAATTGATTTAGACACTTCGTTCCATCTCCTTTCTCTGTATTGATACTACTTGCTTCTTTTGCTGTCCTTGCGATTGTATATGAGATTGTTGCTGTTTTTCTGTTGATTGTATGACTGCCTTCAGTACATCATTCCAATCTTTTTCCTGTGATGGAAGATGCATTTGGACACGTGGATTAATCGTTAATGCCCCTATCTTTTCTGTGAATTCTTTCCCCGCTTTATCATTATCTACTGCTAGAACAATCCGATTCACGGGAAATCCTTCATCTTTTGT
>NZ_JABUAE010000194.1 GCF_013314535.1 Bacillus sp. Xin1
TTCTTTAGAAACAGGACAAATCATCCAATTAACTCATGATGGTAAACAATACTATGATTATGGTACTCAGCCGGAATCAGAAACTTCCGTTATCCTTAAACGATTATCTAACCAAAAGGTTCCACCAACAGCACTGTGGTCTCCAGATTCCAAACAAATTTTGACATACCGGCTTGATCAACGTAATGTGCGAAAAATGACTCTTATACAGTCTGTCTCTTCTGAAGATGAAAAGCCACCTGTCATCCATTCATACCGTTATCCGCTAGTCGGAGATAAACACCTTCCATTAGCCCAATTTGTAATTTGT
>NZ_JABUAE010000195.1 GCF_013314535.1 Bacillus sp. Xin1
GCAAATTACAAATTGGGCTAATGGAAGGTGTTTATCTCCGACTAGCGGATAGCGATACGAATGGATGACGGGCGGCTTTGCTTCTTCAGAAGGAACTGATTGCAGAAGGGACATTTTTCGTACCTTGCGTTGATCAAGCCGGTGCGTCAAGATTTGTTTGGAATCCGGTGACCACAGTGCTGCTGGTGGAATCTTTTGGTTAGATAATCGTTTAAAGACAGCGGAAGTTTCTGTCTCCAGCGGAGTGCCATAATCATAGTATCGCTTACCATCATGAGTCAGTTGGATGATTTGTCCTGTTTCTAAAGAG
>NZ_JABUAE010000196.1 GCF_013314535.1 Bacillus sp. Xin1
AATTCAAGCGGTTCAATAATCCGATTTTCAATCTCTTCCGCATAGCTGTTTCCGGTTACTTTTTCAATAAGGATACCCAGTAATACATATCCTGTGTTTGAATAAGACCAGCCCTTTCCTGGGGCAAAGTCTGGGGGCATCGAAAGTCCAATCTTCACTAGTTCTTCAGCGGTATACGATCTTTTTGTGTCCATAATATCAGCTTCTTTTGACCTTAAGTATTCAGCGATACCACTTGTATGGTTCAATATCTGACGGACAGTAATCTGTTTAGCATCATATCCGTT
>NZ_JABUAE010000197.1 GCF_013314535.1 Bacillus sp. Xin1
TTGGCTGCTTGTTTATCTCTTGATTCACTTAGATAAAAATCAATGGTATTTCCGTCTGAATCGACTGCGCGATATAAATACACCCATTGACCTTTTACTTTCACATATGTTTCATCGACTCTCCAGGAATCATTTGTTGTCTTAAGATGACGTCGTACTCTTCCGTCTAATTCAGGTCCATATTGATGCACCCAACGCATAATGGTGGTGTGAGCAATAAACAAACCTCGTTCCTCCATCATTTCCACCAAATCACGGAAACTTAGGTTGTACCGTAGGTACCAT
>NZ_JABUAE010000198.1 GCF_013314535.1 Bacillus sp. Xin1
TTGCCGGCTTAGCTCAATTGGTAGAGCAACTGACTTGTAATCAGTAGGTTGGGGGTTCAAGTCCTCTAGCCGGCACCAGCAACTATGGCGGTTGTGGCGAAGTGGTTAACGCACCGGATTGTGGCTCCGGCATTCGTGGGTTCGATTCCCATCAGTCGCCCCATTTCTTTTAAAACAAATATAATATGCGGGTGTGGCGGAATTGGCAGACGCACCAGACTTAGGATCTGGCGCCTTTGGCGTGGGGGTTCGACTCCCTTCACCCGCACTTTTAATAAAATATT
>NZ_JABUAE010000199.1 GCF_013314535.1 Bacillus sp. Xin1
CTTTTATCGTACGTGAAGCATGGCGAAGATTTTGAAATCCTGCAGATTTGGCAAAACGTCTTTTTACATGCCTATGATCCTGTTCAATAAGATTGTTTAAATGCTTGATTGTACAATGGATGGTAGTTTGATAAAATCCTTGTTTTCTTAATTTGTTAAATGCGCAAAGTAATGCTGGCGCTTTGTCTGTAGTGAGAACCGTAGGTTCTCCAAAATGTTTTACTAATCTTTTCATGAAGGCATAGGCAGCCTGATGATCCCGCTTTTTACGAAGTTGAATAT
>NZ_JABUAE010000200.1 GCF_013314535.1 Bacillus sp. Xin1
TCCCATTTGAAATCAAGCAAGATGGAGAAATTATTAAACATGTTGTACAAGATAAAAAGATTACAGGCTCTTTAGAAATAACAAAAGTAGATGTAGCAGATGGAAATAACAAGCTTCCAGGAGCTGAATTTACGATTTACGATGAACAAGGAAAAGAAGTAGTAAAAGGAAAAACTGACGAAAAGGGAATTGCGAAATTCGAAAAATTACCATATGGAAAATATACGTATAAAGAAACATTTGCACCAGAAGGGTATTTAATTAATGAAGAAACAT
>NZ_JABUAE010000201.1 GCF_013314535.1 Bacillus sp. Xin1
CACACTATGCGTAAAACTTTTGGTTATTGGTTCTATAAACAAAAGATGTCGCTATGTTGCAAGAAATATTGAATCACAGCACACCACAAATTACACTTAAATATATTGGAATCAATAAAGAAGAAAAAGATAATATTCTTGATACATTTCAAATTTAATTAACAAATATATTTATAATTTATTAGGGAGTACACATATATGAACAAAAAAAGAAAAAAGATACTTATTACTTTAATTTTATTTTTCATATTTTCCATTATTTTTTGGCTTATAGTA
>NZ_JABUAE010000202.1 GCF_013314535.1 Bacillus sp. Xin1
GTGAAAAATAAATCTGCGCGCTTATCTTGGCATTTGGATGAGACTTATATCAAAGTTAAGGGAGAATGGCGTTATCTCTATCGTGCAATTAATAAAGATGGACACACATTGGATATTCAACTTCGTAAAAAACGGAATCATCAAGCTGCCTATGCCTTCATGAAAAGATTAGTAAAACATTTTGGAGAACCTACGGTTCTCACTACAGACAAAGCGCCGGCATTACTTTACGCATTTAACAAATTAAGAAAACAAGGATTTTATCAAACTACCAT
>NZ_JABUAE010000203.1 GCF_013314535.1 Bacillus sp. Xin1
AACACTATGCGTAAAACTTTTGGTTATTGGTTCTATAAACAAAAGATGTCGCTATGTTGCAAGAAATATTGAATCACAGCACACCACAAGTTACACTTAAATATATTGGAATCAATAAAGAAGAAAAAGATAATATTCTTGATACATTTCAAATTTAATTAACAAATATATTTATAATTTATTAAGGAGTATACATATATGAAAAAAAGAAAAAAGATACTTATTACTTTAATTTTATTTTTCATACTTTCCATTATTTTTTGGCTTATAGTT
>NZ_JABUAE010000204.1 GCF_013314535.1 Bacillus sp. Xin1
TAGGCATACGTTTCTCTTCTTTTAATTCTTGAATTGCTACAGGATAGGCAGGGTTCTTATCTACTGTTATTACGCGAGGTTTACAAATATGAGAAGCAGCCAAGGCTTTCTTGAAAAAGCGCTTGGCTGCTTGTTTATCTCTTGATTCACTTAGATAAAAATCAATGGTATTTCCGTCTGAATCGACTGCGCGATATAAATACATCCATTGCCCTTTTACTTTCACATACGTTTCATCGACTCTCCAGGAATCATTTGTTGTCTTAAGA
>NZ_JABUAE010000205.1 GCF_013314535.1 Bacillus sp. Xin1
CATGCTATATAAAATAGCTTTTTTGGTGGAGCCTAGCGGGATCGAACCGCTGACCTCCTGCGTGCAAGGCAGGCGCTCTCCCAGCTGAGCTAAGGCCCCAAAAATTGTATGGTGGGCCTAAATGGACTCGAACCATCGACCTCACGCTTATCAGGCGTGCGCTCTAACCAGCTGAGCTATAGGCCCATACAAATTGCAGAATTAATTTATATCATATTATCATTTAAGAGTCAATATCTTTATTGAACTCTCAAAACTAAACG
>NZ_JABUAE010000206.1 GCF_013314535.1 Bacillus sp. Xin1
TAATTGTTTAAAAGCAAAATCAATGCGTAAATTTACTAATTGTTGGTTGGACATGGGTTTTCCTCTCCCCATCTCATATGATGTTTTTCTTTCATTGTACATAAAAGAGTGATCCATATGCAAACAAGCTCTTATATCCATAGACATAAGAGCTTGTTTGCTACCATACATAATTAACAGATTAGTTGGCTTTCATAGAAATTGAAAGATTGCCTACTGTAAGGAAAACTCACGTTTAGTATACAAGGTTCTGT
>NZ_JABUAE010000207.1 GCF_013314535.1 Bacillus sp. Xin1
TATATGGTGGAGGATGACGGGATCGAACCGCCGACCCCCTGCTTGTAAGGCAGGTGCTCTCCCAGCTGAGCTAATCCTCCATTTGCCTGGCAACGTCCTACTCTCACAGGGGCAAGGCCCCAACTACCATCGGCGCTAGAGAGCTTAACTTCCGTGTTCGGTATGGGAACGGGTGTGACCTCTCTGCCATCATTACCAGACTTTTATTATTATACACATTCTTTTCAGAATGTCAACAGGAATTTTAAATATA
>NZ_JABUAE010000208.1 GCF_013314535.1 Bacillus sp. Xin1
TCATAACATGTCTTGCGGAAGTAGTTCAGTGGTAGAATACAACCTTGCCAAGGTTGGGGTCGCGGGTTCGAATCCCGTCTTCCGCTCCAATTTTCAATATGACATGCCGGGGTGGCGGAACAGGCAGACGCACAGGACTTAAAATCCTGCGGTGGGTGACCACCGTGCGGGTTCGACCCCCGCCCTCGGCACCATATGCGCCCGTAGCTCAATTGGATAGAGCGTTTGACTACGGATCAA
>NZ_JABUAE010000209.1 GCF_013314535.1 Bacillus sp. Xin1
CAACTTTTTGTTGGCACCACTTAACCTTAACAAAACTTTGCAACAGAACCTAGTAAAGCATGGGCGTTATCATAAGATAGCCCGTAAACAAGTAAAAAGTAAAATTTCATGAAAATTGCTCTTAAAGAAATCTAGAAGCAACTTTTCAAATGTCATATACTGTCTTGAATACATTTATGTATTGGCATTTTTGTTCGTATTTTGTATACGGTTCTGTTGCAAAGTTTTCTAC
>NZ_JABUAE010000210.1 GCF_013314535.1 Bacillus sp. Xin1
GTGTGCGTTCTATGTTGGGATTCAAGTCATTTAAAACAGCAATCTCTATATTGAGTGGTGTGGAAGCCATGCATATGATAAAAAAGGGACAGATTGATTTAGAAAATCAGTCTGTCCAAAATCAAAAAGAGTTCATTCACCAAATGTTTGGACTTATAGCATAAGATACGATTCCGTTAGGAATCTACTATTCTCGATGTCATTCTTCATATATTTTGCACCAGAACC
>NZ_JABUAE010000211.1 GCF_013314535.1 Bacillus sp. Xin1
TGGATTTAGTATAGTCATATGGACACAACTTAGTTAAGTCCTTACAATGGATTTCAAGGAGGAAGTGTCCGTATGGCAAACAAGAAGTTTAATGAAGAATTTAAAAAGATGGTTGTTGAATTATATTATTCAGACCGATCTGTGAAAGAATTAAGCAGCGAGTATGGTGTATCAGAAGTAACGATTTATAAATGGATTAAAAAATATTCTCCTATCACAACGATTGC
>NZ_JABUAE010000212.1 GCF_013314535.1 Bacillus sp. Xin1
GGGATCGCCATTAAATCGTGCTAGCCAATATCGGAAGTCTTTGTCCCGTTGGGCCAAAGGAATGCCGCGTCCTAACGGCCCTCCCGTTGGATCGACTTGTTGCAGTGCTAGGACAAAACCTGCGAGATCGCGTGCTGCCTGAATCTCGTCAATCGCCTCTATCGGCACCGTTTCACCCCTCAGCCACGAATGTATCTCCCAAAACCATGGGTATTCGTTATTG
>NZ_JABUAE010000213.1 GCF_013314535.1 Bacillus sp. Xin1
GGTTCTGTTGCGAAGTTTTGTTGAGGTTAAGTGGTGCCAACAAAAAGTTTTACATTTTATGCGATTGTTAGTAGCTCCTGTAATTCATTGTATGTCGAAAAACCGAAGTCTGAGCCAAGACTTCGGTTTCGTTTATATAAAGCATGAATGGTTTCGATGACTTTCAAGGTACGGGAAGCGTGGCGAAAATTTTGAAATCCTGCGGATTTGGAAAAA
>NZ_JABUAE010000214.1 GCF_013314535.1 Bacillus sp. Xin1
AAGGCATACAACTAAGGCAAGTTAAATATCTCAATAATATAGTGGAACAAGATCACCGTTTCATTAAGAAACGTGTACGTTCTATGTTAGGATTCAAGTCATATGAAACAGCTACTTCTATATTGAGTGGCGTTGAAACCATGCATATGATGAAAAAAGGACAACTTCACTTACAGGTGAAGTCTGCCCAAAATGAAGTTAGATTCATACATAAAT
>NZ_JABUAE010000215.1 GCF_013314535.1 Bacillus sp. Xin1
AGATTATGATGCAATTCCAAACAATTTATGTATGAACCTAACTTCATTTTGGGCAGACTTCACCTGTGGATGAAGTTGCCCTTTTTTCATCATATGCATGATTTCAACGCCACTCAATATAGAAGTGGCTGTTTCATATGACTTGAATCCTAACATAGTACGCACACGTTTCTTAATGAAACGGTGATCCTGTTCCACTATATTATTGAG
>NZ_JABUAE010000216.1 GCF_013314535.1 Bacillus sp. Xin1
TTTTATAGATATATTTGTTATTATCCTGAAGTTTTTGCACCAGAACCCGAATCGTTACCGTATACCAAGAAAAACAATTACGGTTCTGTTGCGAAGTTTTGTTAAGGTTAAGTGGTGCCAACAAAAAGTTGTACATTTTATACGATTGTTAGCAGCTCCTGTAATTCATTGTATGTCGAAAAACCGAAGTCTGAGCCTGAAGTGACCCCC
>NZ_JABUAE010000217.1 GCF_013314535.1 Bacillus sp. Xin1
GTTTTAGAGTAATAGTATCAGTATGTCCAAGATTTAGAGATTACTTGCATTTATCTTGAAGTTTTTGCACCAGAACCGTTCATTATCCTGGAAACATAGGATCTTTAATCGCATACTCTTTTGGCGGTTCTGCTTCCATTAGGTTTCGTATAAAATAGTCCCATCGTCGACGTATAAAGTAAACATCGTCCGAAATCCCATGCTG
>NZ_JABUAE010000218.1 GCF_013314535.1 Bacillus sp. Xin1
GAGGTTAGGGGTTCGACTCCTCTCGGGCGCGTTTTCCTTCGGGAAGTGGCTCAGCTTGGTAGAGCACCTGGTTTGGGACCAGGGGGTCGCAGGTTCAAATCCTGTCTTCCCGATATTTATTTTGGGGCCTTAGCTCAGCTGGGAGAGCGCCTGCCTTGCACGCAGGAGGTCAGCGGTTCGATCCCGCTAGGCTCCACCAA